>JAUIAO010000120.1 GCA_030425425.1 Bacteroidia bacterium
TGACTACTATCGACATGTCTTTAGAGAAACCGCCCAGTACGAGAGTACGCTGGGTGGTGTGAGAGGACAACAAAGATAGGTTTGATCACCTATCTTTGTTTCCTACTCGATTGTCCTCACATTTCAAAAAATACAACAGATTTCATAATATTGGTCAACAATTAGGTTAACAACAAAAGTGTTAACCGAAATGACTTAATTTGACTTTAAATGAGGTTTTTTGATGTTTTTTATGTATATTTAGATAGGGATTCGAACCCTCGATCCCTCCAAAAAACGTCATAATAACACATAACAAACCAATTCATTATGAATCACTCCTTTAGTATTCTATTCTGGTTACTCAATAATCGTATCAGCAAAAAAACGGGTGAAGCTCCTATCATGGTTAGGATCACAGTAGATGGAAAACGCGCCGAAATTTCCAGTGGAAAGAAAATACTTCCAGAAAAATGGAACGTGAATTCCGGTAAGATGCGAGGAAATTCAGAGGAGGCCAGAATTTTCAATAGGCACCTATCACAGATTCAAATGAAACTCGAGAGAATATATGATGACCTAAACAACAAAGGTGAGTATATATCTGCTCAGGCCATCAAAAGCCTCTACAATGGTGAAAACACAAAGCAACATTCACTCCTGGAGTTGTTTCGATACCACAACAGTCAAATGAAATCACAAATTGGTAAGGGCTATTCGGCAGGAACATTGGAGCGATATGAAACCACACTTAAGCATACGGAGAGTTTCATTAGCTATCATTTCAAAAGGGATGATTACATGCTAAGTGAACTGAAGTTCGACTTTATCACTGAGTTTGAATTCTATCTAAAATCAGTCAAAGGAATTGGGCATAATACCACAATGAAATACTTGAGGTACTTCAAGAAAATCGTATTGATTGCACTCAAGAATGAATGGATTCAAAGAGATCCTTTTGCGCGATACGAAATGAGCATGAAGGAGGTTAAAAAGGGATATCTGACGAAGGATGAACTTAAGACTTTATACAACAAGGAGATTGCCGTTGAGAGACTACAACATGTTAGGGATATCTTCTTGTTTTGCTGCTATACTGGTTTGGCTTATGCTGATGTTAAAAAGCTCACTCCTGATAATATCTCAAAAGGTCTGGACGGTGAATACTGGATTTTCGTTGACAGAACAAAGACTGGATCGTCATCAAACGTTCCCTTATTACCTATCGCTGTTGAAATGATAGAAAAATATCAGACTCATCCAATTGTGGAGAATTCTGGACATGTCCTTCCTGTATTATCGAATCAAAAGATGAATGCCTATCTAAAGGAATTGGCTACAATCTGCGGTATCAATAAGAATATCACTTTCCATATGGCCAGACATACATTTGCCACTACGGTAACACTGTCCAATGGTGTGTCAATCGAAACAGTAGGATCAATGCTGGGCCATAAAAACCTAAAGACTACACAGATCTATGCCAAGGTGGTACAGGAGAAGGTAAGCCAGGACATGAAGAAACTAAAAGAAACGCTGGCTGGCTCTGACTTCATGAAAGCATCTAATCAATAAACTCCTCCACCTCCTCCAGGGAGACTCCCGTATAATCAGAGAATTCATAGACGGTCACCAGCTGGTGATCGTCCTTGCCAAGCTCGAAGCGGATCTGCTGCAAGAGTTTCCTTCCATACCTCTCAC
>JAUIAO010000023.1 GCA_030425425.1 Bacteroidia bacterium
CCAGAGTTCTTTGCCAAACACAAAGTGAATGTGGTTTCGTCGCTCCCTTATTTTGCTGCCCGCAGAACTGATGCGCAGCGTGGAAAAGGCGTTTTCGAGAAATCCATTGAAGCACTGAACGTGCTCAATACAGTAGGATATGGAAAAGAAGGTACCGGACTGAAACTTGACTTGGTTTACAATCCAACCGGAGCTGTACTCCCTGGCGACCAATTGGAACTCGAAAATCAGTTTAAAGAAAAACTGAAAACCGGATACGATGTGGTTTTCAACAATCTGTTCAACATTACCAACCTACCAATCAGCCGATTCCTCGACTACCTGATTACAACGGAAAACTATCAGCATTACATGAATGAATTGGTCAATGCCTTCAACCCTTCTGCCGCTATGGGAGTCATGTGCAGATATACAATCAGCGTCGGTTGGGATGGATACTTATATGATTGTGATTTCAACCAAATGCTGGACATGAAAATTGAAGGAGCTCCTGATCATATTTCAGAATTTGATTTAGACAAAGTCAACAATCACTCGATCAGAATCAATCAGCATTGTTATGGTTGCACTGCTGGCGCGGGATCAAGCTGTGGTGGTGAAACTGTTTAGAGTTTGGTTATTGGGTTATTGGGTTATTGGGTTATTGGGTTATTGGGTTATTGGGTTATTGGTAAATACTTTTTTTCTTTGATTTTCTAAATTCAATTCGAAAATGAAAAAAATCCTTTTCACCTTAATTCTCACCCCTACCTTGCTTTTCGCACAGCGTGAGGAAATGATCAAGAAAATCTATGATCATCAGCTCACTAAAAGTCCGGTTTATGAAAACCTCAGATACCTCTGCAAGGAAATTGGGCCAAGACTTTCTGGTTCGCCACAGGCTGCAGCAGCGGTAGAATACACCCGCCAGCTAATGATGGATTATGGTTTTGATACCGTTTACCTACAGCCGGTGATGGTACCTCATTGGGTGAGAGGTAAAAAGGAAGTCACCCGGGTGACCAACTCTGACATTTATGGTTCATTCGAACTGAATTCAATTGCCTTGGGAAATTCCATTGGAACCGGACCTGAAGGAGTTCATGCTGAAATTATCGAAGTAAAGAGCATCGAAGAAGTGAATGAATTGGGTAAAAAAGTGAAAGACAAAATTGTGTTTTTCAATGGTGAAATGGATCCAACCAAAATCAACACTTTCGCTGCCTATGGAGGAGCTGTTTTGCAAAGGGCTTATGGGGCTTCTGAAGCAGGCAAGTTTGGAGCCAAGGCGGTGATCATCCGATCCATGACCAACCGAAGAGACGACATCCCTCACACAGGATCACTGGTGTATAAGCCGATGATGCCTAAAATCCCTGCAGTGGCCATCAGCACCAATGATGCTGACCGACTAAGTCGGATTTTACAAGATCAAGACGGTCTAAAAGTTTTTGTACAGACTCAGTGCGAAATGAAAGAAGATGTGCTTTCCTACAATGTGATTGGTGAAATACGAGGATCTGAATCTCCGGAAGAATATATAGTGGTCGGAGGACATCTGGACTCGTGGGATGTGGGGGAAGGAGCACATGATGATGGTGGAGGCACGATGATGTCAATTGAAGTAGGCAGGACATTCAAAGAATTAGGAATTCAGCCAAAGCATACGATCCGAGTGGTGATGTTTATGAATGAAGAAAATGGTCTCCGTGGAGGAAAAGAATATGCACGAGTAGCTCAGGAAAAAGGTGAAAAGCACATTGCTGGCCTGGAATCTGATTCTGGTTCTTTCGGCCCAAGAGGTTTCTCTAGCCTGGGAAGTGATGAAAAAAGAGCTAAGGTGCAAAGCTGGGCTCCTTACTTTAGACCTTATATGGTTTGGGACTTTGAGTCAATAGGTTCCGGAGCTGATATCAGCCCTCTTGCCGAGCAGGATGTGTTTTTGATGGAAATGGAACCCAATCCACAGAAATACTTCAATTATCACCATACTGAGGCTGATGTTTTCGAATCGGTGGATAAAAGAGAGCTGGAAATGAGTGCGGCTACTCTAACTTCTATGGTTTATCTGATTGATCAGGAGGGGTTGTGAAAACCTAAACCTCCAAGATTTTGAAACTCTTGGAGGTTATACGAATCATTTACAATATACAATATCCCTCCTAAAAGCCTGATCCACGCACCTTGGAGGTGTAACTTTTTACTTAAAAGCCACAAATGAGCACATAAAAGGTGCAAAGAGTAACCTCAGAAACTAAGCATGGCACCTAAAAGCCTCAAGGGAGCATCTCCGAACACAAACCAGGGAGTAAAAAGGTGCAAGTTTGAACCTAAAAGGTTCTGAGTAGTACTTCAGAAGTGCATATCCCCACTTCCGAAGTGGGGTACCCTACTTCGAAAGTACCCTGATTTCAGTCTCGTCCATCCTCTGTCTAATTAATTTCTTCCAAATATTACTCCACTCCCCTCCTCAATAATCCAATTCATCCAAAAAATCACTAGTCTCAACGAATATATTTCCGGTTTAATTGGATCTCAGATCATTTTTGTCTCAAACAAAACAGAAATGAAACCATCAAATATATTCTTCGCAACACTCCTGATACTCTCTACGCTAAAAGCGCTTGCAGCGCATAATAGCAACACCACTGATAAAAAATCCACGTCTGAAGTAAAAAGAGCCGGTATAGAAATTACCACTGAACAAGAGCAATCTGTGTATTTCTACTCACGAAGTAACCAATCTATCAACATCCTCATAACTGATGATAAGAACGAACGGGTTCTAATGCAGACCAAAATTGCAAGTTCAGGCACTAACAGGTTCGAATTGCCGAATGTGATCGACCTAAAAAATCAAAAATATACGTTCGAAATTGAGCTTTCTGACGGCACTACCTTGATCAGAGTAGCAGGAAATACTGACCATTCTATAAGCATCAATTAGACATCTGGAGAATAAATTTCCTCGAGGCAGAGCAATCGAGGTATTTGATGGAATTTGTTTTGCAAACATGATGTCTCTCGACCCATAGGGTCGGGGAATAAAACCCACTAGTGGGTTTTAAGCTCTATCTGAAAAAAAACCTGTCAGCGGATTTCACTGACAGGTTTTTTAGGTCATCAACTCGATTGGCACCTAAACACCATTCAAATAATAATTTCCTTTTACCACCACTTTCTGATCAAAAACGAATTTTGGTCCAAGGATTTGAACATTTTCACCATCATCATGCCCTATTTCAATTGCTTGCTTATTGAATCCATTGGCGGTTTCTATGAAGATGAAGTTCGAATTTCCTTCTTTGATAATTTCCGATTTGGACAATATATAGCCTGAATCCGACTGGTAAACCACTTCGCCAAAAACCACCGCAATGATCGGCAGGTGCGGAAATCCTTCATGTGGATGCACATGCACATTGGCCGAAAGTGTCTCGCTATTAAGTTGAGTATTGACCAAAAAAACTTCACCATCATATTGCAGATCATTTCCTGGAAGCTTCAAACGCACTTCCATTCCTTTCATCACTTTAGACAAGTCGTTTTGAAACACTTGCAGTTCCACATGTTCGTGTTCACGATTGAGAATACTCATAATCGGATTAGAGGCCGCCACATACTCACCTGTTTTAGTAAACAAATCAGTGATTACACCTCCAATAGGAGCTTTGAGCGGAATGGTCTGGCTCACATTTTCAGCAGTCAACTTTGACTTATTGATGCCCAGGCGTCTCAGCTCAGCATCCAAAGATTTCAACTGTGATTTCAAATTAATCTCGTCACTCCTTAGTTGATCAAACTCCCGCTGCGACACTGCTTTTCCTTCTAATAATTTCGCTTTTCTTTCCAGGTCGGTTTGCACAAAAGACAATCTAGCCTTAGTACTCAGATAATCCTGTTGAGTAGCCGCTATGGACGGATGAGTAAGATGACCAACCGTTTCCCCTTTAGTGACTCGATCACCTGGCAGCACCATGATCTTACTTACGTATGCCTGGATCGGAGAGGATAGTTTCAATGAAAAATTTGGAGGCACGTCTATCATGCCCGTAGCTTTCACTGTATGAAAAACAACTCCTTTATCGAGTTTTCCTACTTTAATCTGATTGTAATCCATTTGCTCATCAGTGAGCTGAATGGCAGACTCGGAAACACTTTCTTCCATTTCCTCGGCTTTGGGAGTAGAGCAACCTGCCATGGCGATCATAGCAGATAGAATAATTAATATATTTTTCATTTGATTCAATTTCAATGTTTTATAATTCAAGCTTTTCACAGCCTATTCGGTGTAATAATTAAGTTCAGAAAGATTGAGCAGGTAAAGTTCTCCTGATTGCCAATTACTGCGCAGTGCATCATAGCTTTGTCCCACTATTCTCACAAAGTCGAAAATATTGAGCACTCCTGCATTCAGCGAATTTTGAGCCTGGGTAATGGTCAACGATATCTGATCTG
This sequence comes from Bacteroidia bacterium, assembly GCA_030425425.1. Classification (GTDB taxonomy): domain Bacteria; phylum Bacteroidota; class Bacteroidia; order Cytophagales; family Cyclobacteriaceae; genus Marinoscillum. Next base: position 4,438 of record JAUIAO010000023.1, read on the forward strand.
AGGTACCTATCCCAGACTCCACAAAAGTTGACTGAAGATATTTTAGAGACGCCAGACTTCTTGTAAGTTGCTGGTTCAGAGAGTTAAACTTCATTTCATTTTGTATCGTAGTTTGCTCTGATTGCAACTGCTGTTGCTGTACTTTCTCTTTTTGTGGCTTCCACCACAGGGGTAGTGATGCGCCTACTTGCACGCCCTGAAATCCATTAACGCCCTCCAGCTGCTGATTGAAATATCCAACACTGAGCTGAGGCAAATAACCAAGCTTTGCTGCACTCAACTGTTGATTTCGTAATGAAGCTTTTTGATTCAATTCTTCATAAAAAACAGAACTCAAAACCGTATCACCTTCAATGGTGATCATTGGCAGCTGCTCTGGCTGAATCAGTGAATCAGAAGGGATTCCTGTTAATTCAACTAGACGGTTAGTCGTAGTTTCTAATTGAAGTTTTGATTGTGCTGCCTGCAATCTCAACGCACCAAACTCCTGGCTGAGAAATGACAATTCCAGTGAACTTCGGTCACCTGCTTCCTCCGCTTTTTTGCTCTGTTCCAACACATCGGTGTATAAATCCATCTGATCCTGATACGAACTGTTAATCCAACCAGCGATGACCCACTTGATGTAAGTATCCGAAACTTCCCTTTTCAGCCATTTTTCAGCGATTTGTTTGTTCGTTTTCGCCAATTCTAAAGCAATAGAAGAGGCTTTGCTCTGTGCGAATGCCTGGGGAATATTGCCAATTGGCTGCATGGCTGAAATATTGTAATCATTTACATCTGCATTGATCTGACCATAGGAATAATTAATATTTAGGTTTCCGGGATTGTATGTTTGCTTTTTCAAGCTCTCTTGGGTTTTAATCGCCAAATCAGCTAAATCGATCGTTCCATAATAATTAGCCGCCCGATTCTGGACATCACCTAAGGTAGTTGGGGATTGTGCATTTGCTGAAAAACCAACTCCTATTAAAATCAAAATCATCGCAGCTGATTTATTCATTTCCCATTTTCTTTTATAGATCAGTCGATAAATAACCGGTAAAACAATGAGTGTAAGCAATGTAGACGTGATCAACCCACCGATTACCACTGTAGCCAACGGACGCTGTACTTCTGCTCCGGCAGTATTGGATATTGCCATTGGCAAAAAGCCGAGTGAAGCCACCGCAGCGGTCATAATTACTGGTCGCATACGCACCAACCCACCTTTGATCACAAGATCACTCAGTGAGGTTTCTCCCTCCTCTTTAAGCTGTCTGTAGTATTGTATCAATACAATTCCATTGAGAACTGAAACACCAAACAAAGCTATAAACCCAACACCGGCAGAAATACTGAAAGGCATCCCTCTCGTCAGTAATGCAAACACTCCTCCGATAGCTGAGAATGGTACAGCCATAAAAATGATGAGTGAATCGATGATATTATTGAAAGTGAAATACAACAGTACCAGGATAGATAATAGTGCCAATGGAACGGCTAGTTTCAATCGAGCCTGAGCTTTTTCCAGGTTTTCGAACTGGCCTCCATAGCTTACCACATAACCCGGAGGCAGCTTCAGCTCTTCACCGATTTTGGACTTCAGCTCTTCTACCAGACTGGCAACATCCCGGTTCCTCACATTTACACCCACATTAATTCGGCGTTTGGCTTGTTCTCTGGAAATCTGTAACGGACTTTCTCGATACTCTACATTCGCCACTCTGCTCAGAGGGATTTGACTTCCATGATCAGACTTGATCCATAACTTATCGAGATCAAAAGCACCTCGAAATTGCTCATCATATCTCACTACCAGATCAAACTGGCGCTCATTCTCAAAAACCTGGCCTACAGTATATCCTGCATAAGCAGACTTGATGATTTGGTTGACCTCTGCTACTGAAACTCCAAAATGAGCCAACAGCGCTCTATCGTAAGAAATCATCAACTGAGGCAACCCTTCTGTCTGCTCTACTTTGATATCTCCTACACCATTTACCCCTTGAATGATAGCTGCTGTTTTTGAGGCCAGTTGAGCCAATCGATCCGTGTTTTCCCCAAATATCTGTATCGCTATGTCTGTTTTAGCCCCGGTCATCAGTTCATTGAACCTTAACTGAATAGGCTGAGTAAAGTCAAAAGACGCTCCCACAATCACCGACAGTTTTTCCTTCATGGCTGCCACAAGTTCTTCGCGACTATTAGTGGTTTCCCACTCCGATTTATCCTTGAGGATGATCATAATATCAGCATCTTCAATAGCCATTGGGTCTGTGGGCACTTCAGCAGTACCAATTTTAGAAACCACATGTTTTACTTCAGGGAAATTTTCCAAAAGGATTTTTTCAGCTTTTGTACTGGTCTTTATGCTTTCATCGAGTGCACTGCCTGGCTGAATGGTCATCTGCATAGCAAGATCTCCCTCCTCAAGCGTCGGAATAAATTCACCTCCCATCTGACTGAAAGCAACAATAGCCGCCAGCAAGAAAGCAATAGAAACGCCAATCGTAAACTTTGGAAATTTCAAAGCCCACTCAAGTGAAGGCTTATAGGCACCACGTATAAATGCGACTATTTTGTCAGAGAAGGTATGATGATCTTTGATTTTCTTATTTAATAGCAAGGTGGCAATCACTGGCACGTAAGTCAGTGAAAGAATCATAGCTCCCAAAATGGCAAAGCTCACTGTGAAAGCCATAGGTCTGAACATTTTCCCTTCTATACCTGTCAGTGTCATAATTGGCACAAAAACTACCAGAATAATCAGCACACCAAATGCGGCAGAATTATAAATCTTACCGGAAGTCTCCACTACTACATCGTCCAATTCATTCTGAGTGAGGTTCTTACCCACATGATTCGTGTAGAGCACGTGTAGCACTGATTCTACAATGATCACGGCTCCATCTACTACTATTCCAAAGTCTATCGCCCCTAAAGACATCAGGTTGGCAGAAACGCCAAAATAGCGCATCAACATAAATGCAAATAGCATCGATAATGGAATTACGGATGCCACGATCAATCCTCCTCTCCAATTACCCAGCAACAATACCAAAACAAAAATCACGATCAATCCACCTTCTATCAGGTTTTTCTCTACAGTATTGATTGCTCTTCCAATCAATTCCGATCGGTCTAGATAGGCTGAAATTTCAACTCCTTCCGGCAGAGAAGATTTCACTAGCTCAATTCTGTCCTGCACATTGGCGATTGTAGCTGAACTGCTACTTCCTTTGAGCATCAAGGTAATCCCTCCTACCACTTCGCCTTTACCATCCATGGTCATAGCACCATATCTCTTAGGACTTCCATATGTCACTTCGGCTATGTCCCTTACATAAACAGGTAGTCCATTTTTTTGTGCTACCAGTACATTTGCTATATCATCAAGTGTTTGTAACCTTCCAAAAGTCCTGATATATAATGCTCCAGTACCCTCTTCGATATAGCTACCACCTGAGTTCTCATTATTGACTTCTATGGCACGGATTACTTCAGGAACGGTAAGTTGTAAGGAGTACATACGCTCTGGGTCCACCGAAACTTCATATTGCTTGACAAATCCACCAAAACTACTTACCTCTATTACTCCTGGTATGCCAGCAAGCTGACGCTTCACTATCCAGTCCTGAATGGTACGAAGGTCCATAATATCAAACTGACCTTCATATCCCGGCTTCACACTCAATGTATATTGATAAATTTCTCCGAGACCAGTAGTAATTGGCATTAACTCTGGATTACCCAAACCAGGTGGAATTTCCACCACACTCAGCTGTTCTTTGACGTACTGGCGCGCATCAAGAATGGGGATATCTTCATCAAAAACAACCGTGATTACCGACAGCCCATATCTGGATATGGATCTGATCTCGATAACACCCGGAAGATTGGAAATGGAGGCCTCAATAGGAAAGGTAATCAGCTGCTCAACCTCCTCTGCAGCTAATGTTGGGGATACAGTCACGACCTGTACCTGATTATTTGTAATGTCTGGTACAGCATCCAGAGGAATACCTCGCATCGAGTATACTCCTCCGATGATTACCAGAAGCACTAACAAAAAGACAACAAGCTTATTCTTTACTGAATAAGCGATAATTTTTTGAAACATGTAATGATATGCTTTAAACCCAGATAATCCGGGTGGTAAATAATAATTAAGAGCGTGATAGATTTAAGACTCACTGATCATTTCTAAAGATGCTCAATTCAATTCATCGTATTAAGCGATTCAATTCACTTAATATGAGTCCATTTATATACTGAGTAATCAGATCAGCTTATGCGTAAGCGGGAGGTGCTCTTAGTGATTTGTATTGTTGCTGGAATTGATCCTGAAATGGTACAGTAATAATCTCCGGGAATCTAGAATCTTGATATAATGACTGCTTGTGGAGAGTCAAATCCTCAATAAAGAAATCTATTGGTGCCAGATTCAGGGCAGGTTCGGCTCTGGAAACATTGTATTCTTCCAGATGATGACTACCCAGATCGAATTCAAAAAAGTCCGAAAGAAAAGAGTCAGGACACTGATGCCCTACCGAAATATTGATGGTAAGGTTGTCTGTGTAATGGTGATGTGGCACAAAAGAATGCAGCAACACAACCATTAATGGTATCCAAAGAAAATTATGGGCAATTTTTCGACTCATTACCGCAAATTACGAAGATTTCTTAGGAATGGTTGGTAATGAATGTTACGAAAGGTGAATTTTATAGGATCATATAAAGGATGAACAATAAAATTAGAAGAATGGCCACCCATTTGATACCCGGACTAAAATCTGTGAATTCATAGCCACAAATAGGGCACTCCTTGCTTTTGGCATCTACTTCCATGGCACAGGATGGACATTCTTTCTTTTTCATTGAGTTATTTCAGCTTTCTGTACTTAATCCTTTTTGGTGCCTCATCTCCTAATCTCTTCTTACGGTTTTCTTCGTATTCAGAGAAGTTTCCTTCAAACCAATAAACTTGAGAATCACCTTCATACGCCAAAATGTGCGTGCAAATTCTATCAAGAAACCATCTATCGTGAGAAATCACCACCGCACAGCCTGCAAAGTTTTCGAGTGCTTCTTCCAGAGCCCGAAGTGTATTTACATCCAGGTCATTGGTAGGCTCATCGAGAAGAATCAGATTGGCACCTTGCTTCAGCGTAATTGCCAGGTGCGCTCGATTTCTCTCTCCTCCAGATAATACACCTACTTTTTTGGTCTGATCTGATCCTGAGAAGTTGAATTTACTCACGTAAGCACGAGCATTCATTTCCTTGCCGCCAAGATTAATAATCTCATTTCCACCTGAGATTGCTTGAAAAACAGAATCATCAGGCTTCAAGTCGTCATGCTCCTGATCTACATAGGCCATTTCTACCGTTGGACCTACATCAAAAGTTCCCGTATCCGGCTTTTCCTTGCCCGTGATCAGATTAAATAGTGTCGTCTTTCCAGCACCATTTGGCCCGATTACACCAACAATTCCACCTTGAGGCAGACTAAATGTCAAGTTTTCAAATAACAGCTTATCACCATAAGCTTTCGATACGCCTTCCGCCTCTATTACCTTCGCTCCAAGTCTTGGACCTGGTGGGATGTATAATTCCAGCTGCTGTTCTTTTGCTTTTCCTTCTTCTCCCATCATTTTATCGTAAGCTGAAAGACGTGCTTTGGACTTAGCATGACGCCCTTTTGGTGTCATTTTCACCCATTCCAACTCCCTTTCCAGAGTCTTTTGACGTTTCGATTCTGACTTTTCTTCATCGGCTAATCGCTTCTGTTTCTGATCCAGCCAACTACTGTAATTTCCTTTCCACGGTATTCCTTCTCCTCTATCAAGCTCCAAAATCCATCCTGCTACATTGTCTAAGAAATATCGATCGTGGGTTACGGCGATTACTGTTCCTTTGTACTGTTGCAAGTGTTGCTCCAACCACAACACAGATTCCGCATCAAGGTGGTTAGTCGGTTCATCTAGCAATAACACATCCGGCTCCTGAAGCAACAACCTGCAGAGTGCTACCCTTCTCTTTTCTCCTCCTGAGAGATTTTTAATGATGGCATCCTCCGGAGGAGTACGCAATGCGTCCATCGCTCGCTCCAATTTGCTATCCAAATCCCAGGCTCCCACATGATCCAGCTTTTCCTGCACTTCTCCTTGCTTCTCAATGAGCTTATTCATTTTATCTGGATCTTCCAGTACTTCCGAATCACCAAACTTTAGGTTGATCTCATCATATTCCTTCAGCAAATCTGTGATTTCAGAAACTGCTTCACTGATAGACTCTTTGACCGTTTTATCGGGATCAAGCTTTGGCTCCTGCTCAAGCAATCCAACACTAAAACCCGGTGAAAAAACGACCTCACCCTGAAAATCCTGATCGATTCCGGCAATGATTCTCAATAAAGAGGACTTTCCTGAACCATTTAAACCCAACACTCCTATCTTCGCACCGTAAAAAAACGATAGGTAGATGTTTTTAAGTACCTGTTTCTTTGGCGGATAGATCTTATTGACCCCAGCCATCGAAAAGATTATTTTTTCGTCTGCCATTTTATTTATTTTGAAAAGAAGTCGAATTTACTCTATTTATCATTTCTACAGACCAATAGAGACAAGAGAATAAAATTGTGAGCATAAAGGAAATACCTTTCGGAAAAATAATTGACAATAAAATCATTCTCAATGGATGGAAAGATTTTCCTGAGCGGGAAATTGGAGAAATCCGTGAAAGTGAAGATGAATCTGTTCAATATTTCATTAATCGATTTAATGAGCTGGATGAAAAAATCGAAAAACTCGAAAATGAAATTGCCGAAAGTGAGAATAAGGGTTCGTTTCTAATGAAACTCGTTCACCTCAAAGATTTAATCACCAAACATGATGGACTGGGTGATTATGAAGCTTTGGAAAAACGCCTTTTGAATCAGGAGGAATTGCTTTCAGACATTATTCACAAAAACCGGGAAAGAAATACTGATATCAAAAAAGTGCTTCTGGAAGAAATGAAGGTGGCCGTGGAAAAAATTAATTGGAAAGAAGCCACAGCAGAGATTCATGACATCAAAGCGCGGTGGATCAAAACCGGAAATCCAAAAGAAGATGTTCAGCAAGAGCTAGAGGATGAATTCTGGGGATTAGTAGATGGTTTTTTCGAAAAGAAAAAGCAATTCTATGAAGACAAAAAGCTGCTCGGAGAGAAACGCAAGAAGGCATACGAAGAAGTAGTTGAGAAAGCAAAGAAGGTAGCTGAATTGTTCGGGAAAGAACGTTCTGATGTAACCAGAAGCTTAAAAGAGGAATGGAAAGAGATTGGAAATATTCCGAAAGAAGAGTATTTGCCATTACAGAAAGTATTTAATGATCTCCTGAAAGCGAGACCCAAACAAAATTTTCAAGGTGGTGATATCAATGCCATAAAAGATCAGCTCCAAAAATACATTCAAGGCGAACAGTCTTATTCATTCAAGGATCTATCTGGCATCAAGGAACAATTAAAAAAATTTAGAGCTCACAATCCTGAAACCAGAAAACAAAGAAACGAGTCTTTCGCCGATTTACAATTGCTCACAGAGCGGGACTTTGTGGACAAACTTGCCTTGAAAAGATTTAAGAATTTCAAAGACCTTGAAAAAGAAAAGAAATCTAACATCCGAATTAGTATTCTGGAAGAACTGATAAACAGAGATTTGACTGATCTGGAAAAATATCAGGAAAACTCCGCGAACTTCTCAGGACCTACCGGCAGTATGCTCAGTTTGATTGAAAAGAAAATATCTCAGCAGCAAAACAAGATCGAAATCAAAAGGAAACTTTTAAAAATTCTGAGAGACAAAAAATAGTTTACCAGAAAACGAAACTTTATTTCCTTGTTTACATTATTGTTAGTATATCTAGAAGATGAAAAATAAGACTTTGATTTTTCATTATAAAATCTATTTTTGCACGAAATTTTAAAAGGTATAAAAATGTATTGGACATTAGAATTAGCATCATACCTGGAAGACGCACCATGGCCAGCATCAAAAGATGAATTGATTGACTACTCCATTCGCTCAGGTGCTCCTCTAGAGGTAGTAGAAAACCTTCAGGAGCTGGAAGATGATGGGAATCCTTATGAGACCATTGAAGAAATATGGCCAGATTACCCTACTAAGGAGGACTTCTTCTTTAATGAAGATGAATATTAGCAAATCTTAAAGAAATGAATATAAAAGCCTCATTTCGAGGCTTTTTTATTTAAAAATGCTTCGGCCAGAATCAGGTCTTCAGGAGTGGTGATTTTAATATTCTTATAGTCACCAGTGACTTGATGTACACTGCCTCCAGAATACTCATATACAGAAGCATCATCGGTAAACGATTCATTCTCCTCTACTTCAAAAGCTTTCTTGATTAACTCTACCCGAAAGGTCTGTGGTGTTTGAACTATGAAATAATCTGATCGATTGACAGATTGGGTTAGGTCAGTAACTTTTTTCCGAATAGAATCTTTCAGTGAAACCATCGCTACACCTGAGCCTGTTTGCTCTGCCATTTCAAAACAGTCAGCAATAACCTGATTGGAGACCATTGGCCGAACAGCATCATGAATTGCCACCAGACCCTCAGAGATGCTTGCCAAACCAGATTTCACGCTCTGAAACCTCGAGCTTCCTCCCTGTGCTATTAAAACATTTTGATTCGGCAAGAACTCTCGTTTAATTTCTTGCCATGTAGGAATATGGACTTCAGGCAACACCAATACAACTGTGATGTTCGGATCATAATTGAGAAATGCCTCAATCGTATATACCAGAATTGGTTTACCATGAATAGACGCAAACTGCTTGGGAATGGCTAAACCCATTCGAGTACCACTCCCTCCCGCAACAATAATTACTGATTTTCTCATTCAAGAATCAGCATCGCATCACCATAAGTGAAGAAACGATACTTCTCTTTCATGGCTATTTGATAAGCCTCCATCACTAAATCGTAGCCTCCAAAAGCAGAAGCCATCATCAGTAAAGTAGATTCAGGAAGATGGAAGTTGGTGACCAATGCACTACAAATTTTGAAATCGTACTGAGGGAAAATAAATTTATCAGTCCAGCCTTCATTGGCCTTTAATCTTCCATTCGCAGAAACAGATGATTCTAATGTTCTCATCACTGTGGTCCCAACAGAGATTACTCTTTTCTTATTGTCAAGGGCTTCGTTTACTCTGTTTGCAGTGCCTTCAGGAACCATATAGTTTTCAGAATCCATCTTATGCTTAGTGAGATCTTCTACATCCACCGGTCGGAATGTTCCAAGACCCACATGAAGTGTTATTGGATCCACATCAACCCCCTGAATCTCCATTCTTTTCATGATCTGCTTGGTAAAGTGAAGACCAGCAGTTGGTGCAGCAACGGCGCCTACATTCTTAGCATAGATAGTCTGAAAACGCTCACGATCCTCTGGTTCCGCCTCTCTATTAATGTTCTTAGGGAGTGGAGTTTCGCCTAATCGATCGATCATCTTGTAAAAATCTTCTTCCGCTCCATCAAACAAAAATCTAATGGTTCTTCCTCTTGATGTAGTATTGTCAATTACCTCAGCAACTAACTCCCCTTCACCAAAATATAGCTTATTGCCTACACGGATTTTTCTCGCCGGATCTACAAGTACATCCCACAATTTCATTTCTTTATTGAGCTCTCTTAGAAGAAAAACCTCAATTTTTGCACCTGTCTTTTCCTTATTTCCGTATAATCTTGCCGGGAATACTTTGGTGTCGTTGATGACCATCACATCGCCATCATCAAAATATTCTACAATATCTTTAAAAGTTCGATGCTCTATCTTGCCGGATTTCTTGTGAATCACCATCAATCGGGACTCGTCTCGGTTTTCAGTAGGATGTGAAGCAATAAAACTAGAAGGTAGATCAAACTTGAATGCAGATAATTTCATATCGAATAGTCGAATTAATCGATGGTATGATTAAATAAGTCGGCAAAATTAGTAAAAAGTTTCGTTTAAAGTGCATAAAATTCATTTAACCTACTTCACGTGATTATAATCAGACTCATTTTTGAAAGTTTTCGATTTGCAGCAAATGCTTTACGTATGAATTTGCTTAGGACAACACTGTCTTTGCTGGGTGTAACCATAGGTATTTTCGCTATTATCGGGGTATTTACTCTTGTAGATTCCCTGGAAAAAAGCATCAAAGACAGTTTAAATTTCCTGGGTACCAATAACATAAATGTACAGAAGTGGCCTTACGGTTTCGGTGGAGGACCTTACCCGTGGTGGAAATATATGCAAAGACCATATCCATCATTTGAGGAGTATGAGTTTCTCAAAGAAAACGTTAAAAATGCCAAAGGAATCTCCATTTTTTCCGTGCGAGGAGGAATAACAGCAAAATACAAAAGCAATAGCAGCAGAGATCTGGACTTAGTTGGAGCAGTTTATGGACATCAGGACGTATATGAAATTCCGATAGAAAAAGGTAGATATTTCACACCTCAGGAAGATCAGGCTGGACGAAATGTAGTGATACTGGGCCATAGATCTATGAAAGAACTATTTCAGGATGAAGCTGCGGTGGGAAAAGAAATCAAAATCCGTGGACTTAAATATCGGGTGATTGGAGTGATAAAAGAAGAAGGAGATAGCTTTTTGGGTGCACCCACTAATGATGAAAATATTTACATGCCCTATAAGTCATATACTAAGATTTTCTATACTGGAACCAGAGATGGTGTAGAATCGAATATTACTGTCAAAGGGCTGGATGCGGATATCGGGCTGGTGGAATTGGAAGCCGAACTTAGAGGGTTGATGAGAAAGAAAAGATCCTTAAAACCTAAAGAAGAAGATGATTTCGCACTTAATAGACCAGAGGCCATCGCTAATTTTATCGGATCCACTTTCGATGTAATTGGTATCGCAGGATGGATTATTGGCGGGTTTTCTATTTTGGTTGGCGGTTTTGGAATCGCCAACATCATGTTCGTTTCTGTACGTGAACGAACCAACATTATTGGAATTCAAAAATCTCTTGGAGCGAAAAATTACTTCATCCTTTTTCAGTTCTTATTTGAGTCAGTATTCCTAAGTATTCTTGGAGGTGGGATCGGTATAGTATTGGTGTGGATGCTGTCTTTTATCAGCCTGGGAGACTTACAGCTGCAACTAAGCTTAGCCAATGTTGCTCTAGGACTTGGAGTATCGGCCATTATCGGAATGGCCTCAGGGATCATACCGGCAGCCATGGCTGCCAGATTAGATCCTGTAATTGCTATTAGAACCCAGTAGATTTACTCTACTGGCACTTCTTCTTTTCCGTTGATTTTGTCTTTGATCTTCTTCTCAATTTCATCCATTAGCTCAGGGTTGTCTTCTATTAGCTGCTTCACAGCATCACGACCCTGACCTAATTTATTGTCATTGTAAGAAAACCAGGAACCAGATTTTTTGATGATGTCCATTTCCACACCAATATCCAAAATCTCTCCAGACTTGCTGATTCCCTTTCCGTACATGATATCAAACTCCACAACCTTGAACGGAGGAGCCACCTTATTTTTCACCACTTTCACACGAGTACGGTTACCTAGCACATTGTCTGCACTTTCTTTGATTTGACCAATCCTCCTAATATCCAATCTCACAGAGGCATAAAATTTCAGCGCATTCCCACCAGTAGTTGTTTCTGGATTACCAAACATCACCCCTATTTTCTCTCTAAGCTGATTAATAAATATGCAGGCGCAACCGGTTTTATTAATTGCACCGGTAAGTTTTCTGAGGGCCTGCGACATCAACCTCGCCTGAAGACCCATCTTACTATCTCCCATTTCGCCTTCAAGCTCACCTCTTGGAACTAAGGCGGCCACAGAGTCAATCACAATGATATCAATCGCTCCTGACCGTATTAAATGCTCCGCAATCTCCAATGCCTGCTCACCATTATCCGGCTGAGAGATCAGTAGATTTTCAGTATCAATACCTAGCTTTTCCGCATAGGTCTTGTCAAAAGCATGTTCCGCATCTATGATTGCTGCCAGACCACCCTGCTTTTGCGCCTCTGCGATACAGTGCATCGCCAGAGTAGTTTTACCAGAAGATTCAGGTCCATATACTTCTATGACTCTACCTTTTGGAATACCACCAACTCCCAGAGCCATATCCAAACTAAGTGAACCTGTAGATATAGTAGGCACATCCAAAACTTTATTATCTGAAAGTTTCATAATGGTACCTTTACCATATGCTTTCTCAAGTTTATCTATCGTTAGCTTTAAAGCTTTTAGTTTTTCCGAATTATCAGACATCCTTAATTGATTGAAGTTAATTTTATACGAAGTAATTACAACTTAGCAAAAATACCTCGATCTCGACAATTATTTTATCATTTTCCAATTTTATTAGCAAATAAATGGTTAAAAAAATCCTTATTGTAGTTTTTCTAATATTATTAGGTTTTTGCCTTTGGAATTGGAATTGGATAAAATATGGTTTTCAGCAAGCAAAAGGTCAATTAGAAATCATCATCAATGCAAAACCAATTGCTGAGTTTTTATCAGACCCAAATTACCCTGACTCACTGAAAAACAAACTACAACTCACACAAATTGTCAGGCAGTTTGCGATTGACTCATTGGGGCTTCACAATTCAGATAATTACACCAAAATGTATGATCAAAAAGGTGAAGTTTTGTTGTGGAATTTATCGGCGGCCTATCCATACGAATTGAAACCGTACTATTGGACTTATCCTTTTCTTGGTAAAATGCCGTATAAAGGTTTTTTTGAGATAGAAAAAGCAAAAGAAGAGGCTGAAACACTTAAAGAAGATGGACTAGATGTAAGAATCCGTGCAGTTGGCGGTTGGTCGACTCTGGGTATATTGGAAGATCCTATTTTATCTGAAATGCTCAACCGAAGTGACGGTGCCTTGGCTGAGTTGATTATACATGAATTGACGCACGCGACTATTTTCATCAAAAATGAAATAGAATTTAATGAAAACCTCGCTTCTTTTATAGGGGAAAGAGGAGCTGAGCAATTTCTAATTAGTCACTTCGGAGATAGTAGCGTCAAGCATCTGGAATACATTCGATCACTCTCTGACTCTAAAAAATTTAATAAAGTGATTTTGTCAGGCACCCAATCATTAGACAGTCTTTATCACACTTTTAATGACTCAATGAGCATCCAGGAAAAAGACACTTTAAAATGGAGACAGATTAGATCGATTAGAGACAATCTGGAACTTACACCTTTTTATAATTCGCGATATAACCGAGTATTTAGCAAAACCCTTCCAAATAACGCATATTTCATGGCTCTGAAAAGATATCATAGCCAGGAAGACTCTATTTCAGATCTTTATAGCCAGAGTAAAAATGATCTCCTGTTATTTTTGACAGACCTGAAAAAACAACATGGAAAATGACTCATGTTTAACAAATTGTTACGCTTTGGCTATCGAAAGTGATTTCTCTTTAAATTTGAATAATATCGAACGAAACAAATGGGATAGGACAGAATAGCTGATTTCAAATACGATTGAAACACAACTATTTTTTTCATTTTATCAAAACTTTAATAATTCATTAAGAGATACTGATGGCTAAACACAATCAAAAAATCCTGATCGTAGATGATGAAGCTGATATTTTAGAATTACTAAAATACAACCTCGCCAAAGAAGGTTATGATGTGAAAACTGCCCAGGACGGCATCAAAGGTGTAGAAGTTGCAAAAACATTTATTCCTGACCTGATCATTCTGGACATTATGATGCCGAAGCAGGATGGTGTGGAAACCTGCCGTCAGATACGAGAAATACCTGAATTGGTCAATTCATTTGTCATATTCCTTACAGCGAGATCAGAAGAATATTCGGAAGTTGCAGCTTTTGACATGGGTGCAGATGATTATATCACCAAGCCTATCAAACCGAGAGCACTCGTCAGCAGAATCAATGCGCTTTTCAGAAGAGAATCCAAAAAGAAAAAAGAATCCAACCAGATCAATATCGATAATCTGGTAGTGGACAGAACAAGTTACACAGTATTTGTTGGCGACAGCAAAATCAACCTTCCCAAAAAAGAATTCGAATTACTTTACTTCCTTGCTCAAAACCCAGGCAAAGTGTTTAGCCGGGATGAATTACTTCAAAACATTTGGGGAACGGACGTATATGTATTGGCCAGAACAGTAGATGTACACATAAGAAAAGTGCGTGAGAAAATTGGTGAAGGTTACATCTCCACTGTAAAAGGTGTAGGCTATAAGTTCGAATCCAACTAACCAGCAAAATATATGGAGATCAATTCCAGAGGGTTATCCTTAATCCTGGCAGCTATTATTGCGGTAATTACTACTGCATTTTTGATGCTGGTGCCATCAGTATTGACGAATGCACTGATCATTGCTTTTGGAATTTCTTTCTGTGCTGCTTACATCCTGATTAGGTTGGTACTGGAATTCCTGTTTTTCAGACACATCAACACTATCAACGAGGCATTAGAAGGGTTTAAGGATCAGGAATTATCTAACATCACCCACAAATCAGGTGAGATCAGCATGAACCCCCTCAAACAAATTAATAAAGCGATCACCAATTATGCTGAGGTAAAACAGCAAGAAATTCAGGAACTAAAAAGAATGGAAGCGTTTCGTAGGGAATTTATCGCAGATATTTCTCACGAGCTTAAAACCCCGATTTTTGCCGCCCAAGGATTCGTTCACACACTCCTTGACGGAGCTGTAGAGGATAAATCCGTAAGAAGAAAATTCCTCAAAAAGGCTGCAAAGAGTCTGGATGGCCTTGATATACTGGTGCAGGATCTTCTTACGATCTCTCAGATGGAAACCGGAGAAACCAAAATGCACTTTGAGTTTTTCGATATAGTCTCTTTGATTAAAGAAGTGATTGATCAACTGGAAGGAGAAGCTGATAAGAGAAAAATCACAGTCAAACTTCACAATCCGGAAGAAAGACACTTTGTAAAAGCCGACTACCAGCGAATATACCAGGTCATGATCAATTTGATTTCAAACGGAATTAAATACACCAAAAAAGAAGGAAATGTAGATATCCGTGTATTAGAAATCAATGGTAAAATCCAGACTTTG
This sequence comes from Bacteroidia bacterium, assembly GCA_030425425.1. GTDB lineage: Bacteria > Bacteroidota > Bacteroidia > Cytophagales > Cyclobacteriaceae > Marinoscillum. Next base: position 19,553 of record JAUIAO010000023.1, read on the forward strand.
GTTAGTGATAATGGCAGAGGAATACCTGAAGAGGATATAAAAAGGATATTCGAGCGATTCTATAGAGTGGAAAAAAGCCGCTCCAAAGAAAAAGGAGGAACGGGGCTTGGATTATCCATTGTCAAACACATTATGGAAGGACACGGTAGCATGATCGAGGTGGAAAGTGAAGTTAAAAAAGGATCGACGTTTAGTTTTAAATTGACAAAAGGCAAACCAGTATCGCATAGATTTGTGGAAGACGAATCAGAAAGCGACGATTATGCATAAGTATTTAAAGGGTCTTACCTTCGAAGATATCATCTTACACGAAGATGAAGATTACATTGTGATCAATAAGCCACCTTATCTATCTACTTTAGAAGACCGAAATGACCCTCTGAACGTACTACAACTTGCGAAATCTTACCATGAAGAAGCGCAGGTCTGTCATCGTTTAGACAAGGAAACTTCAGGGATTCTAGTTATTGCTAAACATCAAGAAGCATACAGGCATTTCTCAATTTTATTGGAAAAAAGGCAGGTCAAGAAAGTGTACCATGCTGTAGTAGCTGGCATTCATGAGTTTGATAATGTATCCGCAGATCAACCGATTCATTCTACCAATTCCAAATCAAGAATTGATTTCAGGGAAGGAAAACCATCATTGACGTTACTTAGTACTCTGGAAACATTCAAGCATCACACTTTAGTAAAGTGTTTTCCGGTAACAGGAAGGCTACATCAGATCAGGGTACACCTTGCACATCAGAGAACACCGATTATTTGTGACCCGGTCTATGGTGGAGAATACATTTATCTATCCGATTTGAAGAGAAATTTCAATCTATCCAAAGATGTAGAGCAGGAAAAACCAATCATACCTAGAGTAGCACTTCATGCACATAACTTAGCCTTCTACACCTTAAACTCAGAAGAGACACTGGAAATATCCGCACCTTATCCAAAAGACTATGCTGTGCTAATCAAACAGCTACGTAAATACCTGTAAATTAATTCAATAGACTTGTTTGCTTTTACAAAATTAAACTTCTATTTTTGTGTCCCTTTTCTGAGGGCGAACCATTAAGTTCATTTAAAACGCATAAAAAATTGGATACTTTAAGCTATAAAACAGTATCGCTGAACAAAGCAACAGTTGACAAAAACTGGGTCATCGTAGATGTCGAAGGCCTCGTTTTGGGTAGAGCAGCAAGTGAAGTTGCTAAGATTATCAGAGGAAAGAACAAGCCAGGATACACTCCACATGTTGATTGTGGTGACAATGTAATCGTGATTAATGCTGAAAAAATCAGATTGACAGGTAATAAGTGGTCTGAGAAGCAGTATATCCGTCACACAGGCTACCCTGGAGGACAGAGATTCCAGACTCCTCAAGAAGCGAAAGCTAAAAACGCATCATTACTCGTAGAAAGAGCAGTAAAAGGAATGTTGCCAAAGAACAAACTAGGCAGCCAACTTTTCAAGAATTTATATGTGTATTCAGGATCAGAGCATCCACATGAAGCACAACAACCAAAAGAAGTAAAACTTTAAGCACCTAAATGGAAATTATTAACACCATAGGAAGAAGGAAGACCTCTGTAGCCAGAGTATATCTTCAGAGCGGCAAAGGCACAATCAACGTCAATGACAAGGAATTGGCCACCTACTTTCCTTCTGAAATTTTACAGACCATCGTTAAGCAGCCTATAGTAGCGCTAGATCAGGATGGTAATTTTGATATCAAAGTAAACGTAGATGGAGGCGGACCAAAAGGTCAGGCTGAAGCTGTACGACTTGCTATTTCAAGAGCTCTTGTGGAACTTGATGGAGAAAATAAACCGACTTTGAAAAAAGAAGGCTTTATGACAAGAGACCCTAGAATGGTAGAACGTAAGAAGTACGGTCGTAGAAAAGCAAGAAGAAGATTCCAATTCAGTAAACGTTAAGATATCATCATGCAAAAATTAGAATACAAAGACTTATTAGATGCAGGAGTGCACTTTGGTCACTTGACCCGAAAGTGGAATCCACAGATGGCGCCATATATATTCATGGAGCGCAATGGCATACATATCATAGATTTGAATAAAACACTTTCTTCTCTTGATCAGGCAGCTAGCGCAATGCAATCTGTAGTAAGATCTGGAAGAAAAGTAATGTTCGTTGCTACAAAGAAGCAAGCTAAAGAAGTGGTAGAAACAGCAGCTGGCAAGCTGAACATGCCTTTCGTTACAGAAAGATGGTTAGGTGGAATGCTAACTAACTTTGCCACAATCAGAAAATCTTTGAAGAAAATGGCTGGTATAGATAAACTCATGAAAGATGAGGCATATCTAAACCTTGCTAAAAGAGAGCGTCTGATGATCAGCCGTGAAAAAGATAAACTTGAAAGAGTTCTTGGAGGTATTGCTGACTTGAACAGACTGCCAGCAGCCCTTTTTGTGATTGATATCAAAAGAGAGCATATCGCAGTTTCAGAAGCTCAGAAATTGAATATCCCAGTTTTCGCATTGGTGGATACTAACTCTGATCCTACTCAGGTTGATTTCCCGATACCTGGTAATGATGATGCATGGAAGTCTATCAATCTAATCACCAACTACATCGCGCAGGCTATCGAAGAAGGGTTGGCTGAAAGAAAGAAAGACAAGGAAGACGCGAAACTGAAGGAAGAAGAAGAAGCAAAGATTAAAGCTGACCAACAACAGGAAGCATAAAATCATATGAAATAAGTTAAATGCTCAACTTAATTATTGACCTACCCATATGGGACTGATCAAAATGAGAAGCATTCAGCTGATTTCAGCAATATTCAAAAAATGAAATAATCATAAAAAATTGAACATTGATCCGACAGTTTCGGGTAGATGTTCAATTTTTTTTTACGCATTCATAAATATCAAACACGCAATAAAATGGCTATTACTGCTAAAGACGTAAACAAACTAAGACAGATGACAGGTGCAGGAATGATGGACTGCAAGAAAGCACTTGTTGAAGCTGATGGTGATTTTGATAAGGCTATCGAACACCTAAGAAAAAAAGGTCAGAAAGTATCTGCAAGCAGAGCTGACAGAGAAACTACTGAAGGTGTAGTAATCACCAGAACAAGTGATGACAACTCTAAAGGTGTAGCGATCGCTTTGACTTGTGAGACTGACTTTGTTGCTAAAAATGAGGATTTCGTTGCACTGGCAAATCAGGCAGCAGATTTAGCATTTGAAAATTCTCCAGCAGACATTGATGCTTTAAAAGCTCTTAGCGTTGGAGAAATCACTTTGGGTGAAAAAATCATCGAAGCTACAGGTAAGATTGGTGAGAAAATAGAAATCAAAGTTTATGCTGAGCTAGAAGGTGAAGCTGTAGTTCCTTACATCCACTCTAATGGAAAATTGGCAGTGATGGTAGCACTTAAAAACGTAGGTGGTGCTGATGTGGAAGCGGCTGGTAAAGACGTAGCTATGCAGATCGCTGCTATGAACCCTGTGGCTGTAGATAAGGACGGTGTAGATCCTTCTGTGGTCGAAAAAGAAATCGAGATCGGTAAGGAGCAGGCAAGACAAGAAGGTAAGCCAGAGCAAATTCTTGAGAAAATTGCTCAGGGTAAACTTCAGAAGTTCTTCAAAGACAATACGCTATTGAGCCAGGCTTTCGTAAAAGACAGCTCTATGAACATTCAGCAATATCTGGATAGCGTAAGTAAAGGATTGACAGTATCAGATTTCAAAAGAATATCTATCGGATAATCTTTCAATAAAATCAAACAAAAAAGGTGCTTGAAAGCACCTTTTTTTGTTTCATCACTTTAGGTTTTTCCAGTACCAGTCCACAGCGATCTTCAGGCCTTCCTCCACTGAATACTGAGGGTCATATCCAAACAACATTTTTCCTTTTTCTATTGACGCCTGAGAATGAGGAATATCACCAGCCCTGTTCGGCCCAAACTTGATCTCTACTTCTGAAATTTCCGGATCGTACTTTGCAAGATTGGTTTTCAGGTAATTAACAAGCTCCACAAGGTTCGTTCGACCTCCAAAGGCCACATTTATAACTTCTGATATCACATCTAATTCCTCAGGTTTAAGGCCGTGCTGCTGATAATACTCTAACCGTGCCGCTTTAAGTTGATCAGAAGATGCCAGACATGCCACCTGATTGGCATGAAGTACATTGTCAATGTACGTAAAATCGCGACTGTAAGAACCATCTCCATTAATCACTGGGGATTCGTGGTTGATGAGCTGAATCACAAATTTGGGAATTACAGCAGCATACGCGCCATTAGGACTCTGACGTCTACCGAAAACATTGAAATACCTCAGACCAACCGTCTCTATCCCATAAGATGCTGAAAAATTTTTGGCAAAAAGTTCATCAACATATTTGGTAATTGCATAAGGCGATAATGGGTTGCCTATGATATGCTCCTGCTTTGGTAAATCCGGATGATCTCCGTAAGTTGAGGAACTGGCAGCATAAACAAAGCGCTTCACCTTAGCCTGCACTGATGCAAATAACATATTCACAAACCCTCCAATATTCACATCTGTAGTAGTCATCGGGTCTTTCAATGATCGCGGGACAGACCCTAATGCTGCCTGATGCAGCACATACTCTATTCCCTCTGTAGACTGCTCACAAGTCTTATAATCTCGAATATCGCCTTCTATGAACTGAAAGCTCGGATGTTCCATTAAATGTTCCAGGTTAGACCTCATTCCCGTGGACAGGTTATCTAAGCACCTCACTTGGTTACCCTGCTCCAGAAGTTGTTCGCAAAGATTACTACCAATGAATCCTGCTCCCCCAGTCACCAAAACCTTGGAATTCTTCAAAATCGCCTGTTCTTTCACAATTATTTTTTTGATCGAAAGATAAAAGAAGTGGTTTTGGTATCAAACCAAATGCTTATCTATTGATGATTGTAATGTCTCTAAGTTGAGAGGCTTAGTAATGAACCCTTTCATACCAGCACTGAGACAATTTTCCATTTCGCTTTGTGTAGCATTGGCCGTGATAGCCAAAATGACTGGTGGTGTATTGGATAGCTCTAATATCTCTATAGCTGCCTGCACACCATCTTTTTTGGGCATTCTCAGATCCATCAATACAAAATCATAGTGCTCGGACAATGCCTTTTCTACGGCCCGTTCACCATCACTAACTACCGTAATGTGCTCCACACCAATATTCTTTAGCATCTTAGCAATCACTAGTTGATTCATTTCCTGATCCTCAGCTATCAACACTGAGATTTTTGAATAGGACTTTTCTACCAATGATGTATCTAAAAATTCTGAATATTCCTGGATTGGCTCATATGGAACCTCAAAGAAAAACGAACTACCTGCCTGAGAAGTGTTTTTCAAACCAATCCGGCCATTCATAGCTTCAATCACTTTTTTACAAATACTTAGGCCAAGGCCCATTCCGTTTTTACCTAGATTAGGTGTTCTTTGGAAAGTATCAAAAACGGCACTCTGCATTTCATCAGGAATTCCTATCCCGGTATCATTAACGGAAACTCTAATATCAACCTGATTCTCAGAAAGATTGATCAACTCTGTCTGCACATTGATTGATCCCTCCTCCGTAAACTTTACAGCATTATTAATGAGATTGATTAATACCTGACGTGTCCTGATCATATCACCATTCACAAATGCAGGAATTCGCTCATCATGATTGAAATGAATAGATACATTACCCTCTTTCAATGCGACCTTTGGAATAAAGAACTGAATCACGTTGGTAATAACCTCCTTCAAATTCATTCTACTCTTCTGAATCAGAATTCCTGACTCATTAATCAGAGAAATATCCAACAAATCAGAAATCAACCCATTAAGTACATCTCCTGAGTAACTTAGGTCTTTCACTAACTGAGCCTGCTCTTCATTCAGACCAGTCGTTTGAAGCAATTCCAGATTGCCCATAATTCCATTCAGAGGAGTACGGATCTCATGGCTGACGCTTGATAGAAATACAGCTTTCGCCTTATCAGAAGCTTCTGCTCTGAGCTTTTCATCTTTCAGAGTTTGATTCAGCTTCTGAAGCTTGCTTCTATCCTTTGCGTATTCTGTTTTGTAGAAATATAAGGTTAATGCCAATACCAGTAACATGACAGTGTTGGACACAGTAATGTCAAGTATCCACGAACTATAATCTGTATATCGAGCGGATATTTCAGGATTCAAATACTCATAGCTGGAAAATCCTAAGAAAATCGCAAGGGCTAACACAATAACCTTTCTGAAGTCCATTACCCTAAGCACCAGTAACCCGGAAATGAAAATAAGCACAAAAATATTCGTAACTGCCCCTAATGTGCCCCCGGAAGGAAACCATGCTAATGCCAACAAAAAAAACTCAGTCACATAATAGGAAATCAAAAGCCACCTCTTAGTAGACCACTTAAGGTAAAGCAAGTAAAAAGAAGCATATATGACAGCCGCAGATCCGTAAATCAACTGAACCGGCCAATCATAGCCGTAAAAAAAACCGTAGATCGTATAGAATACAGGAATGATCACTGTTAGCATCAAGGTAATTTCGAACAATCTCGTTTCTACCTCCGCTTTGTGACGTAATGCTGGAAAAACTTTATCTAATATATTCACCGAGAGTACACCCTATAATAAGATTTTTAAACTTAATGACTTCCCGCATTTCACAGATACTATTTTAGATGAGTCTTGCGTTTGGTTCGATTAAAATAAACTGATATCTAAATAAAAGGGCTGGAGAATCTGGAGCATTACCGTACACATATCCGTCTAGCAGTGATCGAAAACGAACATTTCAAAAATAACATTTATCAAAACGTGTTGTAAAACACTGTGTATCTACCAGTTACAACTTATGGCACGCTGATTGCTAAATTCAAATGAAACTACCTAATAGATACTAATGAGAAAGGGAAACATTAAAACAATCATCATACTTCTTGGAATCGTGGTAGCCATACTTATGACTATTAAAAGTCCGTTTTTTAGTGCTGAAGCGATGTACACAAACCTTCAGAAATCTAATAATCTGGTGGAAGTACCGGAACAACAAGATCACAAAAAAGAGAAAGCATCTGGCGGATCTAATTCGTCAAGATTTAACTCTGGCACTCGATTATTGCATGTATTTACTAAAAATCTTCCATATTTAAATAACAAATAAAATGACTGACATGGCAAACAGACTTTTTAGAACCAGAAGAGATTCAATCTTGGGTGGTGTATGCGGTGGTCTCGCAAAGTATTTTGATTTAGATCCAACACTGGTACGCATCGGATATATCCTTATTTCAGTATTGAGTGCAGCTTTCCCGGGCTTTTTGGTCTATATCATTTTATGGGTTGTTATCCCGGAAGAGTACTAAACCATTCTGGAATAAGTAGTAATCCACCGATCAGGCACTTCTCCTGACAATGCTGTCTCATAATCCGAGTAATTACAAGGAATCATGATGCTTCGCATAAACCCTAGCTTATCCTCTGGATGTGGTACTTCCATCCACCATTTTTCAGACAACTTGCTCTTGTAAAATCTGATAGAAGACGGATCGCCTCCAAGCGGCACTTCATAGATTAAATAATCATTCGTTCTGATATTATTGTCGCCTTTTCGATTATAAAACCCTTCTATGAAATACCATATCATAGTAGCTACTACAAAACCTGTTTTGTGATCAGGAGAATCCTTGTCCACATCATATTCGAAAAACCCAATAGAACTGAGCTTATCGTTTAGCCCAGCGTACCAGCAGAGCTGACAACCCTCTTCGCCCGTAAGACCATAAACTTTACTATCTGTAGCTCCTGGGCAATAGTGGGCTTGTAAGGCCGAAATATCAATACTTACCATGTCCGCATCTCTGATCAGCGGCTCTAGCTCTTTCACGTTTTCTTTGAGTACTCCTAGTCGTATGCCTTCAAAATACAATTGCTCAAGTATCTCTGTCTCATGCGGATCTACCAAATAAGATTGATAGCCGAGTTGATGATAATTAAATAAGTAGTTTGGATCATGCTTGAAGATCTTATGGATGTGTGTTTCGTTTGGCAGACCTGTATCTGGATCAATCAAGTCAAGTTTATTGTCTACAGTGAGCATAGAAACTAGCTTATCTAAGCCCTCATAAGCCCTGTACAATCCAATATCCATATTATGGCTACCTCCGATGAGTATAGGTAGCACATTATTGCTCAATAAATAATTACCGACTTCCTGTAATCTCTGATAGCTGTCTTCAAGCTCTGGTCCGCTTCTAAAGTTACCTAAATCAACAATCTTTAGATTCCCAGAACCTTTTTTAAGCTGATACAAATTGGCTCTGATTTCGTCCGCTGCTTTTACCAGACCTGACTGATGCACCGGATCTGCACCTCTCGATTCCAAAATACCGATAATCGCCAGATCCATCTCCTCCACATTATTTGGCATTCGATCTCTATTGATATAAAAAGAATGCGCCAGTGCCGAGGAAGGCAATTTGTCAATATCTATTTCAGCTGAGATGGGGTCAAAGAATAATTTCAGATCCATTTGTAAAGTATTTGAAGTACGAATCTAGACGGAACTGAAACAAAAAAAAAGGGACGCTTTCGCGTCCCTTATATTTTATCAGATAATTCAAACCTTATCCTCCAAAGTCATCGAATCGAATGTTTTCATCCGGGATACCAAAATCTTCTCCCATTTTCTGAACAGCAGCGTTCATCAATGGAGGTCCACAGAAATACAATTCGATTTCTTCAGGAGCTTCATGCTTACTCAGATATTGATCTATTACTGCCTGGTGTACAAAACCTAAGAAGCCATCTCCGTCTTTATCATCTACATCTTTCTTCACCGTCCAGTTATCTTCTGGAAGTGGCTCAGACAATACCACGAAAAACTGGAAATTAGGGAAGTTCTTTTCTAGTTCGAAGAAATGATCCAAATAGAAAAGCTCTCTCTTCGATCGACCACCGTACCAGTAGGTTACTTTTCTACCAGTTTTCAAAGTCTTAAACAAGTGATATAGGTGAGATCTCATAGGCGCCATTCCAGCTCCACCACCTACATAAAGCATTTCCGCATCCGATGGGTTAATGAAGAATTCTCCGTAAGGTCCAGAAATCACAACTTTGTCACCTGGTTTTCTAGAGAAAATGTATGACGAAGCGATACCTGGATTTACCTTCATCCAGCCATTCGCTGATCTATCCCAAGGTGGAGTAGCTACTCTCACATTTAGCATAATTTCTCTTCCTTCTGCAGGGTAAGATGCCATAGAGTATGCTCGCTCTACAGTCTCATCGTTTTTCATTTTCAGATCCCACAATCCGAACTTATCCCATTCCATCTGGAATTTCTTAGGATCGTCATGCTCTTCAGGGTGAGCAGTAATGTCTATGTCTTTGTAGTCCACTTCACACTCTGGAATTTCGATCTGGATATAACCTCCAGCTTCGTAATCCATGTCTTCAGGTATCTCCACTACAAATTCTTTAATGAATGAGGCTACGTTGTAATTTCTCACCACGGTAGCTTCCCATTTCTTGATTCCAAAAATTTCTTCAGGAATCTCAATTCTCATATCTTGTTTTACCTTCACCTGACAACCAAGACGTACACCTTCTTTTTGTTCGGTACGGCTTAGGTGACCAGTTTCTGTAGGAAGTACTTCTCCCCCACCTTCTAGCACTGTACACTTACACTGCGCACAAGTACCACCACCACCACATGCTGATGGCAAGAATACTTTTTGACCAGAAAGAGTAGAAAGAAGAGATGATCCGGCAGGAGCTGTCACTGGATTAGCATCGTCTCCATTGATGACGATTTTCACAGGTCCGGATTGTACCAGTTTTGCTTGAGCAAACAACAGAATCAACACCAAAAGCAGTATGACTACTGTGAATGCTACAATGGAAGTAATAATAACTGACGACATAGGGCTTTAGCCTTTTTGTTTGTTTTTAAAATTGGTGGCAAATATAACCGATAAACGCTTTGTATTGAAAATAGTTTGAGCCTATTTAAACTCCATTTTCCATGTTTTAAATTCTGGCAAATGTGCGTTAAGAGTAGACCATTTTGATCAAGGTAGTGATCTTGTTTTTCATCTGTCTACGATCAACAATAAAGTCCAAAAACCCATGATCCAATACGAATTCAGAACTTTGGAATCCTTTTGGCAAATCTTTACCGATTGTTTCTCTGATTACCCGAGGACCAGCAAAACCAATCAGTGCTCCTGGCTCAGCGATATTGAAATCACCCAGCATCGCATAGGAAGCAGTCACACCACCTGTGGTAGGATCTGTCAGAACAGAGATGTAAGGAATCTTTGCTTCTGAAAGTAATGCAAGCTTCGCAGAAGTTTTAGCAAGCTGCATCAATGACAAACCAGCCTCCATCATTCTTGCCCCTCCTGATTTAGAGATCATGATAAAAGGAATTTTCTTTTTAAGAGAATGATCAATGGCTCTCGCAATTTTCTCACCCACTACAGACCCCATAGATCCACCGATGAAGGCAAAATCCATACAGCTGATCGTCACATCTACTCCGTTCATTTTGCCATGAGCACACCTCACTGCATCTTTTAGTCCCGTTTTCTTTTGTGTTGCCACAATTCTATCCGGATACTTCTTGCTATCAGTGAATTTCAGAGGATCAGCGGAAGACATATCTGCGTCCAGTTCCGTGAATTCATTATTATCAAATAGGATTTCGAAATACTCCTTAGATCCGATTCTCACATGAAAATCATCATCCGGACATACATAAGCATTGTTTTTTAGCTCACGCATGTGAATGATATTTCCACTTGGGGTTTTGTACCAAAGTCCGTCTGGCGCTTCTTTCTTCTTTTCGGTAGGAGTGTGTATCCCTTTATCCTGTCGCTTAAACCAAGTCATACACGATTAAATAAGTGAACGGCAAAGCTAAGTGAAGTTGATCAATTTGTTAAGAGTACCGGGCGTTTTGTCTCTTTCGGTTTATCAGTGAAAAGTGAGCAGCCGAGTAGTTCATAGGGTTTCGGGTTCTCGGGTTTTAGGTGTCGGTGATCTGTAATGGGTAATCGGTGTTTCGGTGATTGGTGATCGGTGGTCGGTAAATGGTAATCGGTTGTTTAGTTTTTTTGTGAATAGTAAAAAGTGAAAAGTTCTTCCGCACGTCACTCGACGGATCTTTGAGAAATCATAGAATACAGGAGAGTCTCAGGAAAAACAATTACATACGCACCGCATCATACAGAACCTGTCTGTTCATTGGCACAGGTGTGGACACTCGCGCCAGCAAGTGATTCCTCCCTTCGGTCTGAATGACGACTCTGAAACAGTGTGAAAAGCGATCAGCTTTTGGCGTAACGCGAACGGGATTCTTGAGGACACGAACCTTGGCGAAAAAAACATTTTAACTATTCACCAATGAACCAGTTACCAATCAACTAGTAACCAACAACTACTTCACCTCTTCATAATCCACATAGTCTCCACCTTTGAAATTGGAGTTGTGGTCTCTATTTTCCTTAGGAACGTATTCTATATTCAGGTTGCTGTTGGGTGCTTTTTTATGGTTGGAGGAATGCTGATTTTGATAATGCTCTCTTTGCTGATTTTGTGCACTTCGCAAAACTGATTTCATTAGAAACCCAAAAGCTTTATAGATCACATAAAAAATAATGAAGAGTATTAATAAGAACTTTAACATAAACATTGCTGAATTAGCCAAAAAACCAAGACAAATCCCGCTAATGCGGGATATGATCTATGGTAAAATAATCTTGAAATTAACTACAAGGTAATGTTATAACTTATCTACTCAGGTAGAGGTTTCGTTCGGAGTAAATTTCTAAGAAATAATCATCCATAAGGTCATCAATGAAATAGATCGCCTCTCCCGTAGATTTCATTTCAGGCCCCAGCTCCTTGTTTACATTTGGAAATTTGTGGAATGAGAACACTGGCTCTTTGATCGCATAGCCATGCTTATAAGGCTTAAAATCAAAGTCTTTTACCTTTTTCTCACCCAGCATCACCTTAGTGGCATAATTCACATACGGTTCGCGATATGCCTTACAGATGAACGGTACCGTTCGCGAAGCTCTTGGGTTTGCTTCTATGATATAAACCTTATCATTCTTGATAGCAAACTGGATATTGATCAGCCCTACTGTCTCTAGTGCTTTCGCAATCTTGACCGTATATTCTTCAATCTGACGAATCACAAAATCACCCAAATTATAAGGAGGCAACACGGCGTAAGAGTCTCCTGAGTGAATACCTGCCGGCTCTATGTGCTGCATTATTCCGATGATGTACACATCTTCACCATCACAGATCGCATCGGCTTCTGCCTCTATTGCTCCTTCCAGAAAATGATCCAGCAAGATCTTGCCATCAGGCTTGTCTTTTAGCAAGTTTACCACATGCTCTTCCAGCTCTTGCTCATTGATCACAATCTTCATAGACTGCCCTCCAAGCACATAGCTAGGACGAACTAACAACGGAAATCCAATCTCTTTTGACAGCTCGATAGCCTCCTCAGCATCCTCTATCGTACCGTACTGCGGATACGGGATGTTCTGCTCTTTGAGCAAATCTGAGAATCTTCCTCGATCTTCCGCAAGGTCCAGCGCTTCATAGCTGGTTCCGATTACTTTGATACCGTATCTATTGAGCTTTTCGGCTAGTTTCAAGGCAGTCTGACCACCAAGCTGTACGATCACTCCTTCTGGTTTTTCATGAAGGATGATATCATAAATATGCTCCCAGAATACCGGCTCGAAGTAGAGCTTATCCGCAGTATCAAAGTCAGTAGATACCGTTTCCGGGTTACAATTGATCATGATGGTCTCATAGCCGCATTCTTTAGCAGCCAGCACCCCATGCACACATGAGTAATCAAACTCGATTCCCTGCCCGATTCGATTTGGTCCAGAACCAAGAACAATGATTTTTTTCTTATCCGTAGCAACTGATTCATTTTCCTCGTCAAATGCCGAGTAATAATATGGTGTCTGGGCTTCAAACTCCGCCGCACAAGTATCTACCAGCTTATATACTCGTTTGATGCCAAGATCATTTCTTTTATTGAAAACTTCGCTTTCGAGACAGTCCACCAAATGCGCAATCTGTCTGTCTGCATACCCCTTTTCTTTTGCTTCTTTGAGCAATTCTTTAGGAAGATTTTCCAATTTGAATTGACTAATATCTTTTTCTAGCAAGATCAGTTCTTCGATCTGATGCAAGAACCAAGGGTCAATTTTAGTCAGCTTCTGGATGGTTTTGAATGGAATGCCCAGTTTGAAAGCATCATAGATATGGAATAATCTATTCCAACTTGGATGCTCCAGGCTGTAAAGAATCGCCTGTTGATCTTTCAGCTCCCGACCATCAGCTCCCAGTCCGTTTCGCTTGATCTCCAGCGACTGACAAGCCTTCTGCAATGCTTCCTGGAAGTTTCTTCCAATTCCCATGGCCTCTCCTACTGACTTCATTTGTAGGCCAAGCTTTCTATCAGACCCCTGGAATTTATCAAAGTTCCAACGCGGGATTTTCACAATCACGTAATCCAATGCAGGCTCAAAGAACGCCGAAGTGGTTTTGGTGATTTGGTTTTTCAATTCATCCAGGTTGTAACCGATAGCCAGTTTGGCAGCTACTTTGGCAATAGGGTAACCCGTGGCTTTGGATGCCAATGCTGACGAACGAGATACACGCGGATTAATTTCAATACCTATAATCTCGTCAGTTTCTGGATGCACGGCAAACTGCACGTTACACCCTCCCGCAAACTGTCCAATGGCATTCATCATTTGTTTGGCCAGATCACGCATGTGCTGATATACTGTATCAGGCAATGTCATTGCTGGCGCAACAGTGATTGAATCACCTGTATGCACGCCCATAGGATCGAAATTCTCGATGCTACAGATGATGATGATATTACCCAGATTATCCCTGAGTAACTCCAACTCATATTCTTTCCATCCCAGAATACTCTGCTCCACCAGTACCTCGTGGATTGGAGAAGCCTGAAGTCCGGCATTGAGAGCTTTATCAAATTCCTCTGGAGTATCTACAAATCCACCTCCATAGCCTCCAAGTGTATAGGATGGCCGGATTACTAGTGGAAAGCCTATTTCCTGAGCTATTTCTTTCCCTTTCAGGAAAGAAGTGGCTGTTTCACCTTTACAGGTTCCAACACCGATTTCCTGCATTTTCAATCGGAATTTTTCCCTATCCTCTGTCGTTTCAATGGCGTTGATATCTACACCAATGATTTTCACACCATACTTTTCCCAGATTCCTGCTTTGTCACAGTCTATTGCCAGGTTAAGAGCGGTCTGACCTCCCTGAGTTGGGAGCACAGCATCCACATCATGTTTTTCCAAAATCTCCTTGATGGATTTTTTGGTGAGTGGCTTCAGATAAACATGATCCGCCGTTACAGGATCGGTCATGATCGTAGCAGGATTGCTATTGATAAGTATCACTTCAATTCCCTCTTCTCTGAGCGATCTGGAGGCCTGAGAACCTGAATAATCAAATTCACATGCTTGTCCGATGACAATGGGACCACTTCCGATTATTAGGATTGATTTGATACTGGAATCTTTTGGCATATTAGTAGGAGATTTACGATAAGTACAAATTGGCGCAAATTTATGTCACGAAGTGTCCCTGAGAAAACATCCAACTTTAAATTTGATAAAAAAGAAATAATATTTGGTATTAGACGATCTTGAAAGGCAAAAAGTGAGTGTTTATCTAAGTCTGTAAAATACTCAGTCATTCATTATCAACTAAACGTGACATATAGCACCATCATCAAATCATGAACAGAATAGATCGATTAACCGCCATTCTCATTCACCTACAAGGTAAACCCAGGGTGCCGATAGAAGAGCTGGAGGAGCGGTTTGAGATGAGCCGGCGGACACTCTTTAGAGATATAAGAAGCCTGATGGAAGCTGGAGTACCAATTGGCGGAGATGCTGGTCAGGGTTATTTCATTGTGGAAGGTTATCATTTGCCTCCAGTCGTTTTCAATAAAGAAGAAGCTGCTGCTATCCTACTGGGTGCGAAACTGATTGAAAAGAATGCTGATGATGCGGTTTCCAAGCAGTTTCAGGAAGCCATGATCAAAATAAAAGCTGTCCTTCGATACAACGACAAAGAATTTCTGGACAATCTGGATAAAAGTATTTCTGTAGTCGGTTCACCATCCACTCAACAAATCGGCTTTCCTGAGTCACATATAGGGGACATCCAGTCGGCACTGGCATTGAAGAAAAAAATTGAAATCACGTATTTTTCCAATTACAACGAAACCATCTCTGTGCGAACGGTTTCTCCGCTTGGTTTGGTCTTTTACACTGGCAGGTGGCACCTGATTGCGCATTGTCACCTACGGGAAGATCTTAGAGATTTCAGAACAGACCGTATTCAGAAAATCCGAGTGACGAATGAAAATTACAATCCCGTTGACTATCCTGACCACTCAAGCTTTATCTATGGGATGATCGGTGGCACTGAAAAGAATGAAGGAATCATTAGGTTCAGCAAGGAAGTATCCAGATTCATTCAGGATCAAAAATATTTTTATGGGTTTGTGAGTGAAACCAAGACAGAAAAGCATGTGGAAATGACGTTTCTTACTCCACATTATAAATATCTGGCAAGGTGGATATTGATGTTTTTATCAGAGGCAGAGGTCATTTCCCCTCCGGAATTGAAGGAGCTGGTTATAGCATATTCAGAAGAATTGACAAGACATCACAATTCCCGAACCCCAGTGACATAAGGCTGTCACTCTCGCGATTTTCTTTGTTCCATCATCAATAACAATTAAACTATGGAACTTACGAAAATCAATCTACAGCAGTCAGACAAAACCTATTACAGCGCCAAAAAAGAACCACAATTGGTTCATTTGGATAGTTACTACTACCTCTCTATCTCTGGTAAAGGAGACCCGAACGGGGAATTATTCATGAAAGCGATTGAGGGAATATACTCAATCGCCTATGGAATCAAATTCCTGTGCAAAGGAGAGGACAATGATTTCACCGTACCAAAAATGGAATGCCTATGGTGGATCAATGGTGGACTCGAAAACCAACGAAATTTTATCAAAGCTAAACGTAACGATTGGAACTGGAAAATACTTCTTAGGATGCCGGAGGTCGTAGATTCTAGTCACTATTTCAAAGCCGTAAGTAATGCAAAACAGAAAAAACCTGAATTAATCAGCATATTAGAACAGGTGAAATTTGAATTGATAAATGAAGGAGATTGTGTTCAGATTCTGCATTTGGGATCTTATGAAGAAGAGACACCCAACATCCTGAAAATGATTAATTACATTCAGGAAAATGGATGGAAAATCACAAATTACCACAAAGAAATCTACCTGACTGATCCTCGGAAAACAGCGACAGAAAAACTCAAAACCATCCTGAGATATCAGGTCCAAACTAGTAAGCCATGAGCATTAAATCACAAGGACTCAGAACCACCATCTACAAGGTAGATGATCTGAAGCAAGCAAAAATTTGGTATGCAAAAGCCTTCGGTACAGAACCCTATTTTGATGAGGAGTATTATGTTGGATTCAACATTGCAGGATATGAATTAGGACTATTGCCTGAAGAAAAATCTGGCATCAAAACTGAAAATGTGCTTTCTTATTGGTCGGTGGAAGACATCATCGACTCCTATGACAAAATGGTCTCGTCAGGGGCAAAAGAATTGGAAACGCCTAATGAGGTAGGCGGAGGAATCCTGGTGGCGCTGGTAAAAGATCCTTGGCAAAATGTAATAGGTCTGATCTATAATCCGCATTTCTCTTTGGACACTAAGTAATGGAGTAGAGTGGTTTTATGTATTTTTAAGCAAACCAAAACTTATTAATATGAAAATGATCAAAGGAATTGCCATGATTGCCGTTGGTATCTTTTTAATCTACTGGGCACAAACTCATTCTCCTAACAGCCTTGAAAAAGTAATTGGCAATGCGTTTTCTGGTGGATATACACTATCAGAACCATGGTATTATGTCTGCCTGGGAGGGGGAATCCTCGTTGGAATAGTAGGTGTTCTGCAGACTTATAAGGCACTCAAATAAGTCGCCCATGTCATTAAAAAAGGCCCACAACCAAAAGGTTGATGGGCCTTATCATTCATCAGTCAAATATTGAATTATCTAATATAGAAAATAATTTCCTCTGTAGATTCATTATTCAAAAAGTCTTTGGCCTTTATGATCATTTTATGTTTTCCCTTACTGAATCTTGTGATCAATCCTGCATAAGGCCTGAAGTCTGCTCCATCCAGGCTGTAACTCAGACTGCTCACCCCAGAAGTCTGGTCGGTAGCCGAAAGGAATACCCCTGATGTAATAGGATAAACCAGTTTTTTCTCATTGTTACCCGTGCTTCCGGTGTTAAATTGTACAAAAATATCCGGAGGAGTAGCATCCAGATAGAAGCTGAACTTCGCGATATTCCGGTTGTTCACATTATCATATCCGTAATAGTTTAAAGTCTTAAATCCTTCTCCAGACAAGGTAAACGCTTCCTGATAGTCCTCCTCGCCGGCAGTACCTGCTATGTTGTAGGTGATTTTTTGCAAGCCAGATTCTGGGTCAGATCCTCTCAACCTAATTTTAGAAAATGGACCAATGAACAAACTATCTGATCTCGTAAATGAATAATTCTGAATAGAATGGCTGATTACAGGCCCGGTCAAATCCACGTAAAACTTATTCACGTTGTGTTTAAATTCTTCATATCCTCCTCTACCAACATATCTGGTCTTTTTGCTATCAGTTGTTGAGTTTTCGAGATTATCCACTGAATAGTATTTCACCAGGTGCACTCCAGAAATGCTCGGCAAATAGAACGGTTCTGTATATTTTTCAAACTCATCGCTATCCACAGAGTACATGATGTCTTTCACTCCTACCTTATTATCCACTGCCGTTAATTTCAGTTTGGTTCGCCCAGAGAAATATACTTCGTCATCTACTATAAACCGATCTCCCAGTACGTCTGCCACCATGAGAGGTGCTGACTTGTCGAGATAAAAATCAAACTTCTGATCCTCCTCTTTATTTCCCACAAAGTCTACTGAATAGAAATATACAGTATGTTCTCCTTCATCCAATTCGGCAAACGGAAGTTCATTCCCGTTATATTTTTTAAAATTCCCGTTATCGAATTTGAAGAAAATATCTTTTGTTCCCGATAGATCATCAGATGAGAGAATGTACATTTTGGAGGATGTTGCCACCACATTGTCAGCAGTTATTCCATTCACATTGAAATCACTCACAGGCGCATCGCCATCGATGGTAAAAGTCAAAGAATTTTCCTTCTCTTGATTACCTACCTGATCCTCACTTTTGAATTTTACTACAAATTCTCCAGGCTCATCAAACTTCAATGTGCCGGCATACGGGGCAAAAGCCTGATCATTGATGGAGAATTCTAATTTTCTTACTCCAGACATCTGGTCTTTGGCGGTGAGATCAATCTCTAATCCGGCCTGGTAAAAAATAGTCCCCTGATAAACGTTTTTACTGACATTGGTATATTCAACAGAGGTCACCGGAGCAATCCCATCAGCATAGACTTCATACATGACCTCAGTATCCGGCACTATCTGCATGGTCTCTTTATCCACCGCGTTTCGCGATCGGATATAATTCAACCCCTCTGTGTCCAAATAAAATGGATCTGAATATTGTGGTGTTTTATCACTCTTTAACCTATTCAGATCTTTACCGTCAGGTGAATCTGAAACGAATAGATAAAGTGGCGTGCTTTTTCTCCAATATAGTGCACCAGTAGAATCTACATAATGCGTAGGGCGCTGCTGTGCACTCAATGTTGTTATCAGCAGCACGAATAATCCTCCTAAAAAATATTTCATTTTTTTGATGTTAGACTAATTGCGTTTTTTGAACCTTAGAAAACTGAATTGAAAACTCTGTACCATGTCCTACAGTGCTTTCCACATTGATTTCTCCACCAGCTTGTTCTACCAGTTCTTTTGTAAGTATCAATCCTAAACCAGAACCTTTTTCCTTGGCAGTTCCTTCCGAACTTCGATTGGTTTTGATATCAAAAAGTGATTGCATTTTCTGGAAAGACATTCCAATACCCGAATCTTTCACCTTCACGTAAGTGCCTTGATCATCGGCTACATAAAGCAGCGCCACCTCTCCTCCTATCGGAGTAAACTTAATGGCATTTTGCAATAAGTTCCTGATAGCAATTTTCAACATCTGAGGATCTGTGACCAAAATATCTTCCTCGGTTACATTGGCTACAAGCTTGATCTTTTTCTTTTCAGCAGCAGTCTGTAGCAATTGTATTGTTTCATCCACAATAGGCTTGATGTTAAACTCCGTGATTTCAGGATCATGCTTTTGGATTTGGGACTTGGACCATGCCAATAGATTATCAAGCAGCGACGCACTATTTACCAGCTCAGATTCCATTCCGCTCAATGCTGATTTCAAATCATCTGGAATATCAAATACGTCTATGTAAGTAAAAAAGCCCTGTAGTGACTTGATTGGGCTTCTTAAGTCATGAGATATGATCGAGAAAATTCTATCTTTCGTATGATTGGCAGTTTCCAGTTCTTGCCTTTGATTCTCAATCCTTACATTCTTATCTGCCAGCTCATCTCGGTGCTTTTTGGTTTTGCGCACATTTATTAGAATCAATATCGTAATTACGAAAAGTGCCCCAGCCACCACAATCAGAGAGTTTCTGAAATACTTTAGTTTCTGATTTGCTTCCTGCTGAGCCTTGGCCTCCAGCTCGCTTACCTGTTTACTTTTTTCAAGTAATTGTATTTCTACTTCTTTTCTACTCAGATTAGAATAAAGACTTTGGTTAATCGAATCTTTTTTCTGGATTTCCTCTTCCTGCCTTTTTATTTCAAGCTGCTTTTTCAGCAATTCATTCTCCTTTTGGGTAGCAATGAGTTCCTTCTCGATACGTTCCTGTACCAGCTGTTTCTTCGTTTCTTTTACTTCTTCGCCTTGAACCTCTTTATTCATGGCTTTGTAGTATTCGAAATAATAAAGAGACTTTTCAGCATCACCCATTTTCTCATAAGTCTCAGAAAGCATGCCGTAGACACTGCGCATTTGATTGATGTCATACCGCTCTCTGGATAAGTCCAATGCTTCTTCCAGTGCTTTGATCGATTCATCATACCGATCTAATCTATTGAGCACTACAGACATATTAACTAACGCAGAAACCATTCCTACCTCCTCCTTATTCGCTCTTCGAGCGGCAAGTGTTCTGGTGAAATGATCGAGTGACTTTTCATAATTCCCCAAATCTGCATTGAGCATACCCAGGTTGTTATTCAGCATAGCTATTCCATTTTCATTGGCTACCTGCTCATTTAGCTCCAGTGACTTCTCGTAATAATCTGCGGCCTGTTGATAATGGTTGTTGTTCCAATAGACAAACGCCGCATCATTGAGTGCTCCTGAGGCTCCTCTCAAATCATTTTCCTCCAGTAAGTATTCATATTTCTCGAGACTCTTGATAACGATACCGGAATCGCTTTTGGACAAAGGATGTACCTGAGCCTTCAAAGAAAGGACAATTGCGATAAATAAAAAGCTAAGAACTGTTCTAGTCATAAATTTGGTTGATGTCTAGCTGCCAGTTGGACATACAAAATAACCGAATATTCACTTATGATATGATCACAAAGCTTACTTTAATATTAACAATTGTTCGGGCAATAAGGAAATAATCGACTAAAAGGCTCTTGAAGTTGATTAATCGAAACATTTATAATTTGAGTAAAACCAAAAAAAGCACCTGATCAGGTGCTTTTTTTGTCTAAAAAGAATTTTATCACATGTGTAAAGGCCGATTGTCTGTGGCTGCCAGACAGGCTTCTTTTACCGCTTCCATGTAGGTAGGGTGAGCATGTGACATTCTGGTCACATCTTCAGCTGACGCCCGGAACTCCATAGCTGTCACAGCTGAGGCGATCATATCCGCAGCTCTGGCTCCTATAATATGTACTCCCAAAATTTCATCGGTTTCTTTATCTGCCAGCACTTTTACCATCCCATCTACATCCATGGACGCTCGCGCTCTTCCAAGTGCCTTAAATGGAAACTTACCGATTTTGAATTTTTTGCCTTGATCTTTTAACTGCTCTTCTGTGTATCCTACACTAGCCACTTCGGGCCATGTATATACCACCCCCGGAATCAAATTATAATTGATATGCGGTTTTTGTCCGGCCATTTGCTCAGCTACAAACACACCTTCTTCCTCGGCCTTGTGAGCAAGCATAGCTCCTTTCACTACATCACCAATGGCCCAGATATTGTCGATATTCGTTTTCAAATGATCGTCAACCTCGATCTGGCCTCTCTCTGAAACCTTCACACCAACATTTTCTAATCCCAGCCCGTCAGTATATGGCTTTCTTCCAATAGAAACGAGGCAATAATCTCCTTTTAATTCTAAATCTTCTCCCTTTGGCGTTTCAGCTACCACAGTTACTTCTTTGCCCTTAGTCTCAACTTTAGTGACTTTGTGCCCCAGGTAAAAATCAAAACCCAGTTTTTTGAGCGACTTCTGCAGCTCTTTTCCCATAGTGCCATCCATCGTAGGTATGATATTATCCATGTATTCTACCACTGACACTTTGGAGCCGATTCTGGCATAAACTGAACCTAATTCCAATCCAATCACGCCTCCACCAATGATCACCAGATGCTTTGGTATTTCCTTCAATTCCAATGCTTCTGTGCTAGTGATAACTCTCTTTTTATCAAGTTTGATGAAGGGTAATGTGGCGGGTTTTGATCCCGTGGCAATAATTACCTTTTCAGAAGTAATTGTTTTTTCTTCCTTTTCAGACTTCACCACGATGGTGTTTTTGTCTTTAAATGAACCAACACCTTCCAAGACTTCAATCTTGTTCTTTTTCATCAAGTATGAAATACCATCGACGTTCTGCTTTACCACATCCGACTTTCTGGCAATCATTTGTTTGAAATTGACTTTTGGTTTATTTATATCAATTCCATGCTCTTTGAAAGTGCTCTCAGCATTGTGGTAATGCTCCGATGAATCCAACAACGCTTTGGACGGAATACAACCTACATTCAAACACGTTCCACCCAGCGTTGGGTATTTCTCGATAATGGCTGTTTTGAACCCTAATTGAGCAGCTCTGATGGCTGCTACATATCCTCCAGGACCTGATCCTATTACTGTTACCTGATAATCCATTTTTTTCTGGTTTTAGTTAATCAATCAAACACCAAGAAGAATTCTTGTTGGGTCTTCCAAAAGCTCTTTTATTCTTACCAGGAAGCTTACAGATTCTCTACCATCAATCGTCCTGTGGTCGTAAGATAGTGCTACATACATCACCGGCCTAATCACTACCTCACCGTTCTCAGCAACTGGTCGCTGCACGATGTTGTGCATTCCCAAAATTGCAGATTGTGGAGCGTTGATGATAGGTGTTGACAGCATAGAGCCAAAGATTCCACCATTGGTGATGGTAAATGTCCCTCCTTGCATTTCGTCGATGCTTAGTTTTCCATCGCGAGCCTTTGTAGCCAATCTGATAACTTCCTTCTCGATCTGATCAAAAGAAAGAGATTCAGCATTTCTAATTACAGGCACCACCAGTCCCTTTGGCGTGGATACTGCAATAGATACATCACAATAATCATGGTACACGATCTCATCCCCATCGATGGCTGCATTTACAGCTGGCCAGTCTTTGAGTGCCATGGTCACAGCTTTGGTGAAAAAGGACATGAAACCAAGACCAACCTCGTGCTTGTCTTTGAAACTCTCCTTGTATTTCTTACGAATATCCATTATTGGCTGCATATTCACCTCATTGAATGTGGTGAGCATGGCCGTCTCATTTTTCACAGATACTAATCTCTTCGAGATTGTCTTTCTCAAAGAAGACATTTTCTTCCTATCCTGTTCCCTGCTCACGCCGGAATTGATAGTTGGTGCTTCATACTGAGGTTTAGAAGGTGCTGATTGCTCAGGTTTAGGTGCTGACTTAGGCGCTTCTGCTTTTGGTGCAGGTTTCTCAGCTTTCAAAGCATCTTCTTTGGTAATCCTCCCGTCCTTTCCTGTTCCTTTTATATCACTAGCAGACAATCCTTTTTCCTGCATGATTTTAGATGCTGCAGGTGAAGCATGTCCGGCCGCATAAGATTGATTTTGTGAATCTACAGAATCAGATTCTGAAGAGCTTTCAGGAGAATCAGCCTTTGATGATGAAAAACCTTCAGTCACTTCAATTTTGCATAAAAGGGCTCCTATCTCTAGTGTTTCACCTTCCGGAGCAATGATTTGAAGTTTTCCGGGAGCTTCTGCAGTTAATTCAAAAGTAGCTTTGTCTGATTCGATCTCAGCAATCACTTCGTCCATTTCCACTTCATCACCATCTTTCTTCACCCAGGTAGAAATTGTGACTTCATTGATCGACTCACCCACCGTAGGTACGTGCATTTCCTTGATCTCACCTGTTGGTTCCGAATTGCCTGTAGCTGGCTCCTCTTTGGTTTCAGGTTCTGGTGATGCTTCGGCTTTTGACTCATCAATCTCACATAATACGGCACCGATATCTATGGTATCTCCTTCCTGCGCAACGACTTTTAGTTGTCCTGCAGCCTCAGCCGTCACCTCAAATGTGGCTTTGTCCGACTCCAGCTCGCAAATCACCTCATCCATGGCCACTATATCTCCGTCCTTCTTAGTCCATTGAGCTACGGTAACTTCCGTGATCGATTCACCTACCGTAGGTACTTTCATTGTAAGGCTCATAATTTCTTATTTTAATTCAAATGCTTTTTTCACTATTTCTTCTTGTTCACTCTTGTGAACTTTGGAGTAACCTGTTGCCGGTGACGCCATGTCTTTTCTGGATACTAAGGTCAGGTCAAGATTAGATACTCGAAGCATAAAGCCCCATGCACCCATGTTTGAAGGTTCTTCCTGCACCCATACCAATTTTGGGTTGTTATATTTCTTTAGTATTGCTTCCAGTTGTTTTTTAGGGAAAGGATACAATTGTTCCAATCGGACAATAGCAACATCCTTAGCCTTTCTCTTCTGCTGCTCTTCCAGCAAATCGAAATAAACCTTGCCTGTGCATAGAAGTACTTTCGTCACATTCTTATTGGTTACGTAGCTGTCGCCAAGTACTTCCTGAAAGTTCCCCTTTGTGAAGTCCTCTAAAGGAGAAATCACTTTCGGGTGTCTCAGCAGTGATTTAGGGGAAAAAACAATACATGGTTTTCTAAAATTCCAGGTTAGCTGCCTTCTCAGAAGGTGAAATAAGTTAGCAGGCGTAGTGATATCTGCAACTACCATATTTTCCTGTGCAGTCATTTGAAGATATCGCTCCATTCTTGCGCTGGAATGCTCCGGTCCCTGACCTTCATATCCGTGTGGCAAAAGCATGACCAAACCATTCATTCTCTGCCATTTGGTCTCCGCACTGGTGATGAATTGATCAATCATCACCTGAGCACCATTGGAGAAATCTCCAAACTGGGCTTCCCAAAGCACCAATGCATTTGGAGTAGCCATCGCATATCCGTATTCGAAACCTAAAACAGCATATTCAGAAAGCAATGAGTTGAATATTCTGAATGGTTCCTGATCATCTTGAATGTGATCGAGATTACAATAAGCTTCATTGGTATTAGAATCGAACAAGTATGAATGTCTATGAGAGAAGGTACCCCTCTTCACATCCTGCCCACTCATCCTTACTATTTTTCCTTCAGACAGCAATGACCCATAAGCCAGCAATTCAGCATCGGCCCAATTGAGCATTTTATCTTCATAAAAATGAGCATTTCGCTCTTTTAATAATTTTTCAATCTGACGAAGTGGCTTGAATCCTTCAGGAATGGTAGTCAATGCCTTGGCAACCTTCTCCAATACTTCATCACTGATTCCTGTTTCTGGAGACTTATCAAAATCTTCACGCTTTGATCTACCCAGAAAATGCCACTCTTCTTCGATTTTTTGAGGCTTGTACGGCAGAGGCTTTTGCTTCACTTCATCGAGTCGATCCTGAAGTTGCTGCTTAAATTCTCTATCCAGCGATTCAGCTTTCGACTGATTGATATCTCCCCTTTCAATCAATTTCTTTACATAGATTTCTCTCGGATTTGAATGCTTTGCAATCAAATTGTAAAGCTTTGGCTGAGTGAATTTCGGTTCGTCACTCTCATTGTGACCATGACGTCTGTAACAAAGCAAATCAATGAAGAAGTCTTTATTGAACCTTTGTCGATACTCCACCGCGAGGTTTGCAGCAAAAATGGCTGCTTCCGGATCGTCTCCATTTACATGCAATACTGGAGCATCAATGATTTTGGCAAGTTCTGTACAGTAAATACTTGATCTCGCATCATCATAATCCGTAGTGAACCCGACCTGGTTATTGATCACGAAGTGTATGGTTCCTCCTGTCTGATAACCATTCAGGTTTGCCATTTGCACACATTCATATACTATTCCCTGACCGGCTATGGCCGCATCACCATGGATTAGAACCGGAATGGCTTTTTTCATATCACCACGATACTCATCATCTATCTGAGCTCTGGTGTAACCAAGCACCACTGGATCCACAGCTTCAAGGTGCGATGGGTTTGGAGCAAGCTTGATATATATCTTCTTGTCATTTACCTGTAAGTGACTGGAATATCCGAGGTGATATTTAACATCTCCGTCACCCATGGTAAGATCAGGGTCGGTATTTCCCTCAAATTCCGCAAATATCTCTTCATAGGTCTTGCCCATGATATTGGCCAAAACATTTAACCTTCCTCTGTGCGCCATCCCAATTACCACTTCCTCGGCTCCTAATTCAGAGGAGCGTCGAATGATTTTATCAAGCGCGGGTATCGTATTTTCTCCACCCTCCAGAGAAAATCGTTTCTGACCTAAAAATTTGGTATGAAGGAAATTCTCAAAAACTACAGCTTCATTGAGTTTCTGAAGAATTCGGGACTTTTCATCCTGACTTGGATTGATATCCACTCCTTCCGTTTCCACCTTGCTTTTCATCCACTCGAAATGCTCCGAGTTACGAAGGTGGTTATACTCATATCCGATGTGCCCTAGGTAGGTGGTTTCTAATCTTTTTTTGATGTCACTCAAACTCGCCTTGCCTAATCCGATTTCCGAACCAACCTCAAATTCTTCATTCAAATCCGTCTCGGACAATTCGAAATTTTCAAGGGACAATCTTACATTGTGTTTTCGCCTTGGTCTTACAGGATTTGTATCAGACTTCAAGTGCGCACGTGAGCGGTGAGCATATATAAAGTTTCTGACTTTGATTTCATTGCTACTGTAACCATCAGCAGATGGCACAGATTCACCATATCGCTGCATCGAAAATTCAAATCCTTCGAAAAATTTTCTCCAGGACTCATCAACATTTTCCGGGTTGTCTTTGTAAGACTGGTACATTTGGTCAATGTACCCTACATCGGCATTCGAGATGTAAGAATATTTATCCATTTATCGTATCGCAAGGGCGATTTTAGTTTAGAGTGGTCAAATATAATATCTATTTCGTTAAGATTTAAACCGCTTATTCGCTTTAACAAATATCGATTCTATTTTACTGAAATTAAACGGATTAGATACCTACCTACTTGTGAACCTCATCACGGTCCAGATGTTTCAATGCTTGTCTGTTTTTTGAACGATTGGAGTGTAAACACAACGTACAATTTTCTTCAGGTCAACTTTTTATTCAGATGCTTCCATTAGACTATTGATTTAGTTACTTTTGCGGTTCTTTTAACAATTTTGAATGGACGAGATCCATAAACAAAACAAATTATGCCTGTAAAAATCAGACTAGCGCGTCGAGGACGCAAAAAACAAGCAATGTACGATATCGTCGTTGCAGACTCAAGAGCGCCACGAGATGGTAGATTTATTGAGAAAATCGGGACTTATAATCCTAACACGGATCCTGCCTCAATCAATATGAACGAGGAAAAAGCTTTTGACTGGGTAATGAAAGGTGCACAACCTACTGACACCATGAAAGCGATTCTTTCTTACCGTGGTATCCTTATGAAGAAACACCTTCAAGTTGGTGTGATCAAAGGAGCTATCACGCAAGAAGAAGCAGATCAGAAATTCGAAGCTTGGCTCAATGAGAAGCAAGGTAAAATCCAGGACAAAACGGATAAACTCGCTGCTGACAAGGCCTCAAAAGCTAAAGAAAGATTGGATGCTGAGAAGAAAATTTCTCAAGACAGAGCTGATGCAATCGCTGCAAGAAAGAAAGCCGCTGAAGAAGCTCTTGCTGCTGAAGTAGCCGAAGCAAATGCGGACGAAACTGAAAAAGCTCTGGAAGAGGAGGGTAACGAAGCTGTAGAAGAAGCTGAAGCAAAATCCTCTGAAGAATCAACCGAAAGTAAAGAAGGCTAATCCATCGCGGTTATGGGTTTTGATGAATGCTATCAATTAGGACATATTGTCAAAACACACGGACTGAATGGTGAGGTTACTTTCTTTTTGGACGTAGATCATCCAGAAGAATATCAGAATTTGGAATCAGTTTTCATTGACATCAATGGGAAGCTGGTTCCTTTTTTTATTGAGACGCTCCACCTTCAAGGGGACAAAGCGATTGTAGCCCTGGAAGAAATCGAAGATATCAATTCCGCCAAACCTCTTGTGAGTAAAGAATTATATCTTCCCCTCAGATCTCTTCCCAAACTCAAAGCGGGACAATATTACTTTCATCAGCTCCCAGGTATGAAAGTTTTTCAGAATGAAAACCTGCTTGGAATTGTCAAAGACGTAATCCAACTCCCTAATAACAATCTATTATCTGTTGATTACCAGAATCAAGAGGTGCTGATTCCGATTTCGGATGAGATTGTGATCAATGTGGATTTCAGCGATCAAAAGATAGAAGTCAATCTACCTGAAGGCCTTTTAGATATTTATCTAAGCTCTGACTAAGAGTAGCTTTATCATTTTTGATGGATCATAGTTGAAATCAATACGGTAATTTGGGATATTGAAATGAGTATTTTGAGATTTATACGAATATGAGAATCGACATCATTACATGCCTACCTGAATTGTTCGAGGGCCCGATGAATCAGAGTATTGTGAAACGAGCTCAACAAAAAGGCCATGTAGCGATTCACATCCACAACCTTAGAGATTACTCCACGGACAAACACAAACATGTGGACGACTATGCTTTCGGTGGAGGTGCCGGAATGGTTCTCACCATTGAGCCAATAGACCGATGCATTTCTGAATTAAAATCTCAAAGAACCTATGATGAAGTGATCTATCTGACTCCTGATGGTGAAACGCTCAAACAAGGAATGGCCAATCATCTCTCCTTGAAAGAAAACATCATTTTGCTCTGCGGACATTATAAAGGAGTAGACCAGCGAGTACGAGACCACCTGATCACGAAAGAAATTAGTATTGGAGATTATGTACTATCAGGAGGTGAATTAGCTGCCATGGTTTTGGCTGATTCGCTGATCAGATTAGTCCCTGGCGTTTTGAATGATGAGTCTTCAGCACTAACCGATTCATTTCAGGATAATCTGCTAGCTCCACCGGTATATTCCAGGCCAGCTGAATATAAGGGATGGAAAGTACCTGAAATACTCACTTCAGGACATGAAGCTAAGATAGAAACTTGGAGACATGAACAGGCTGTAAAGCGAACTCAGGAAAGAAGGCCGGATTTGTTGGAATAACGTGACATTATTCTTCAAAATAAATTCATCGGTATTACCAGATAATAATTAATTACCTATATTTGCACTCCTTTTTGGGAAATACTCTATTTAGATAGCGAAAGACATGAGCGACTTGATCAAATTTGTTGAAGAAGAGAATAAAGCAATAAAAGAACAGCATCCTTCTTTTGGGCCTGGTGATACCGTCAATATTCACTACAAAATTAAAGAAGGAGACAAGGAACGTATACAGCAGTTCAAAGGAACAGTGCTTCAGATAAGAAATCAAGGTACGAATGGAGAAACATTCACCGTAAGAAAGATTTCAAGTGGTGTTGGTGTAGAAAGAATCTTCCCAATTGTATCACCTTTCATTGATAAGATCGAGGTGCTTAGAAAAGGAAAAGTTAGAAGAGCAAAACTATTCTACCTCAGAGGAAGAAAAGGTAAAGCAGCAAGAATCAAAGAAAAAATCTGATTTCAGAAATTCAAGATACAGTAAGCCAACTTTCAGAGTTGGCTTTTTTTGTTTTTAATCACCTCTGTTTGGGCCAATTGGTCTGACTATTTGACAGAATATTCGCTTAATTTGCTCCTCATTTAGAGTGCTGCATCATATTTGTTGATTTAGGGATATGCATTTAGATTTTTATAAATATCAGGGAACAGGCAACGACTTTGTCATGATAGATGATAGAGCGCTTGTATTTCCGATGGAAAATAAAAAACTGATCGGTCACTTGTGCGATCGTAAAATGGGAATCGGTGCAGATGGCGTGATACTGATTCAAAATCATCCCGATTTAGATTTCAAAATGGTGTATTTCAATCCGGATGGCAGCCAGAGCCTATGTGGAAATGGCAGTAGATGTGCCATAGCATTCGCAAAAGCTTTGGGAATCATTAAGGAGAAAACGGTATTTGAAACAACTGATGGTGTACATGACGCATTTTTTGATGGGGATATTGTGCATTTCCACCTTCATGATGTAAAAGAAGTTTCACAGTTTGGTCAAGACTGGTTTATCAATACCGGGTCACCTCATTATGTAAAAATCGTAGAAAGCACAGATAAAGTGGATATTATCCCAGAAGGGAGTTCTATCAGGTACAGTGATAGATTTGAGGGAGGAACGAATGTTAATTTCGTAGAAAAAACGAAAGATGGTATCGTCGTAAGAACATATGAAAGGGGCGTAGAAAATGAAACACTCTCTTGCGGGACAGGAGTGACGGCTTGCGCAATTGCATCCAGTTTTTTTAATTATGAAAGCCCTGTAAAAGTCGCAACTAAAGGAGGTGAACTTACTGTGTCCTTCGATCAAACAGAAAACAATACGTTTGAAAACATTTACCTGGCAGGTCCGGCCAAATTCGTTTTCAAAGGAAACATTGAACTGTCAAAAAACAATTGATTTAAAATAATTAACTCATATATACATGTTAGATATAGTCACTAAAGGATTAGCCAAGGTTTTCGGCACAAAAGCCGAAAAGGATATCAAATCTGTGATGCCACTTGTAGCAAGTGTAAATAAGGAATATACCAAGCTCAACGGTATCAGTGATGACGACTTACGAAACAAAACCGCAGAGTTAAAAAACATTATTGCTGAGAAACTCAAGCATATCGATGATGAACTCAGCTCACTACATGCTCAGGTTGGCGATGAAAGTACGCTAGACATTCTTGAAAAAGAACAGATTTTTGAAAAAATAGATGCACTAGAATCTCAGAGGGATGAGAATCTGGAAGATGTTTTGCAGGAAATTCTTCCACAGGCCTTTGCAGTAGTAAAAGAAACCGCACGACGACTAACAGAAAACAAGCAGTTAGTGGTGGAAGCCACTACTATGGATCGCGAACTGGCTCTTAATTACGAGAACATCCAAATAGATGGAGATACTGCAACATGGTCTAATAAGTGGAAGGCAGCAGGAACCGAGGTAGAGTGGAATATGATCCACTACGATGTACAGCTAATTGGAGGAATCACACTTCATCAGGGAAAAATTGCTGAGATGGCAACTGGTGAGGGTAAAACACTCGTAGCTACGCTACCTGCTTACCTCAATGCATTGGCAGGAAGAGGAGTACACGTGGTAACAGTCAATGATTATCTGGCCAAACGTGACTCTGAGTGGAATGCACCGATATTCCAATTTCACGGATTAAAAGTTGATTGCATTGATAAGCATCAACCAAACTCACCTGAGAGAAGAGCAGCTTATCAATGTGATATTATCTACGGAACTAACAATGAATTTGGCTTTGATTACTTGCGTGACAACATGGCAAGAAGCCCTGAAGAACTTGTTCAGGGAAAACATCATTATGCAATGGTCGATGAAGTGGATTCAGTATTGGTAGATGAAGCCAGAACTCCATTGATCATTTCTGGCCCGATTCCGAAAGGTGACGAGCATGAGTTTTATGATCTGAAACCTAGAATCAACAAACTAGTAGAAGCTCAGAAAAAGCTAGTAGGCGACTATTACAATCAAGCAAAAAAACTCATCAAAGAAGGCAAAGACTCTGAGGCGGGAACACCACTTTTTCGTGCTTACAGGGGACTGCCGAAGTACAAACCTTTGATCAAATTGCTCAGTGAGACTGGTGTAAGAGCCATCCTGCAAAAAACCGAAAACTATTACCTGCAGGACAATCAGAAAATGATGCCTGAAGCAGATGAGCCTCTTTTCTTCACTATCGATGAAAAGAATAACAGCATTGATCTTACGGAAAAAGGAATTGACCTGATCACAGGAGCAGGTGAAGATGCAAACTTTTTCATCTTGCCAGATATAGGAGCGGAGGTAGCTCAGCTAGAAAATGCTACTGATCTGGAAGACAGTGACAAGCTCAAGAAGAAAGAAGAAGTCATACAAGACTATAGTGTAAAAGCACAGCGAATTCACAGTGTAAACCAGTTACTCAGGGCTTATTGCCTCTACGAAAAGGATACTGAATACATTGTCGTAGACGATAAGGTGAAAATCGTAGATGAGCAAACAGGTCGTGTAATGGAAGGCAGAAGGTATTCTGACGGCCTACATCAGGCCATAGAAGCCAAGGAAAATGTAAAAGTAGAAGACGCCACTCAAACTTACGCTACCATCACTTTGCAGAACTATTTCAGGATGTACCACAAATTGGCTGGTATGACTGGTACGGCAGAGACAGAGGCAGGCGAGCTTTGGGATATTTATAAATTGGATGTGGTGGTCATCCCTACTAACAAACCAATTGTCCGTGATGACAAGGATGACAAAGTATATAAAACCATTCGTGAAAAATTCAATGCTGTAGTTGATGAGATCGTAGACCTAAGGAGTAAGGGAAGACCTATATTGGTAGGTACTACTTCTGTAGAAATTTCAGAAATCCTGAGCCGAATGCTCAAGATCAAGAATATCGATCATCAGGTATTGAACGCCAAGCAGCACGCCAGAGAAGCCGACGTAGTAGCAGAAGCTGGAAAACCAGGCACCGTAACCATCGCTACCAACATGGCTGGTAGAGGTACGGATATTAAGCTTACACCGGAAGCAAAAGCCGCCGGAGGACTAGCGATTATCGGTACCGAAAGGCACGAATCTCGTCGTGTAGACAGACAGCTTAGAGGTCGATCGGGACGTCAGGGAGATCCCGGGTCTTCACAGTTTTATGTATCGCTGGAAGATAACCTCATGCGTTTGTTCATGAGTGATAGAGTTGCCAAAATCATGGACAAACTCGGACTTCAAGAAGGTGAAGTGATCCAACATAGCATGATTACCAAGTCGATAGAACGAGCTCAGAAAAAGGTGGAGGAAAACAACTTCGCCATTCGAAAGCGATTGCTGGAGTATGATGATGTAATGAACTCTCAGCGAGAGGTCATTTATAAGCGGAGAAGAAACGCGCTATATGGAGAGCGATTAGAGTTGGATATCAATAATATGCTTTATGATACCTGCGAGGATATCGCTTTGAACTCCAAAATGGAAAATAATCTGGACAGCCTGAAACTGAATACTCTAAGTGTATTAGGTGTGGATTTCCAGATAGATCAAGAAACTTTAGCCTCTACAACCGAAGCAGATCTAACCACCAAACTATTCGATGCATCAAAAGAGCACTATTCACTCAAAAACAATAATCTGATTGATCGGGCACTGCCTTTGCTGAAGCAAATACAAAAGGACAAAGGAGCTACTGTAAAAGATGTGCTTGTACCATTTACTGATGGCAAGAAACAATTGGGAATCGCAGCGGATCTAGAGAAGTCGGTCAGCACTGAAGGTCGTGAAATGATTCATGCCATGGAAAAAATGGTTACACTTCAGCTGATTGACCAGATGTGGAAAGAACATTTGCGTGAAATGGATGACTTGAAGCAATCTGTACAGAATGCTGTTTATGAGCAGAAAGATCCATTAATCGTTTATAAGTTCGAAGGGTTTGAATTGTTCAAAGGGTTGTTAGGTAAAATCAACGAAGAGTGTACCAGCTTCCTAATGAAAGCACTCATTCCTATTGAAGCACCAGACGAAGTAAAAGAAGCCAGAGCTCAGAGAACTAAACAAAACTATAAGGAATCAAAAGAAGACACAGGATCTTTGCTGAACAGAGGTCAGGCAAATACCAACAGGCCTCCTGCTGAAAAAGTAAAACCTGCCAAAACGATCAAGATTGCCAATAGAAATCAGCGAGTCACCGTTCAGTACTCTGACGGTTCGGTAAAAAAAGACGTAAAGTTCAAAACTGTAGAACAAGACATTAGAGATAACAAATGCGTGCTACTAGATTCTTAATATTGATTTTTGCAGTGCTCAGTGCATGTAAAACCAGTCAGGTCACGTCCTCCAGAACGGAACCTTATCGAGAAGATCTATCTGGACTTAGAATGGATTTATCTACCGGAGAAGAAACGGCAAAAGAGGATACGACTCAAATTGCAGTTGAACAGGTAACTCCAGAAGGTCACATCAAATCTGAACTCGACAGCATCAATAAAATCATAATTGAAAAAAATCGTCGGCAAAAATTTGTGGATGGCTACACCATTCAAATTTACACTGGTATAGATAGAGAAGCTGCGGCACTGGTCAGGCAAAAAGCCAACGAATTGGAGCTGGATATAGAACCTGTAATAGAATACATTCAGCCTAATTACAAAGTAAAAGTGGGTCAATATCTCAATAGGCTAAAGGCGCATGAGGTATATGAAGCACTTAAAATAGAATTTCCACTCGCACTCCTGATACCAGAAAGAATAGAAGTAGACTATGACTGAAACAATTGACCAGATTAAGGCACTTTCTGAAAAGTATTTTGAAGAAATACAGCAAATCAGACATCACTTGCATGCCAATCCGGAACTAAGCTTCCATGAATTCAATACGGCAAATTTCATTGAATCAGAGCTTAAAAAGATCGGTATTACAGATTTTGTCAGAATGGCCGAAACTGGCATTACTTTCAACATCAAGGGAAACCTACCAGATAACGGCAAAGTAGTGGCCATGAGAGCTGACATAGATGCGCTACCAATAGTTGAAGCCAATGATGTCAGTTACAAATCTACGAACGAGGGTGTGATGCATGCCTGTGGACATGATGTGCATACTTCCTCTCTTCTTGGTGCAGTAAAAATTCTCAATGATTTAAAAGATTATTTTGCCGGCACGGTGAAAATCATTTTTCAACCAGGCGAAGAAAAATTACCCGGTGGAGCTTCTATCATGATCGATGAAGGAATCCTGGAAAACCCAAAACCTGATCGAATCATAGGCCAGCATGTAATGCCTCTAATTGATGCTGGTAAAGTAGGCTTCAGAAAAGGAATGTACATGGCCAGCGCAGATGAAATTTATTTCACTGTAAAAGGAAAAGGTGGTCATGCAGCCATGCCTGAGAATCTGATCGACCCGGTATTGATAACAAGTCATATCATAGTAGCACTACAGCAAGTGATCAGTAGAAGATCGAGCCCCAAGATTCCGAGTGTATTATCCTTTGGAGACGTACATGCAAATGGCGCTACCAATGTGATTCCAAATGAAGTGAAGGTAAAAGGCACATTCCGTACTTATGACGAAGAATGGAGAGCAGAAGCTCATCAGATCATGACGGACATGGCCAAAGGCATGGCTCAAGCTATGGGAGGAGACTGTGATTTTGAAGTGGTAAAAGGATACCCACATCTCAAAAACCATCCAGAATTTACCGACGCAAACATGCAGTGGGCCAAAGAATATCTTGGAGAAGAAAATGTACAGGAAATTGACTTGTGGCTAGCAGGTGAAGATTTTGCATTCTATTCTCACCATGTAGATTCGTGTTTTTATCGATTGGGTACAAGAAATGAATCAAAAGGAATCACATCTGGTGTACATACGCCAACTTTTGATATAGACGAATCAGCATTGAAAATTGGCATGGGGCTCTTTGCATGGCTAACCATTGCCGAGTTGAATGCATGACTGACAATTTCAGGACCTAAAGTGCCACTTCGAACTGAAGTCTGTACATCATCGAATTGAATGCTTCCTGCTCCACATAACTGACATCCCCTTGCACTTTCAGTGAGTGGCCTACGACATATTTGGAAATGCCCAATGTATATTCTGTAATATCATTTATGGAAGATGTGGCCATGTCGGATCTGATTACCGTATATCTTCCAGCGAGTTCTACATTGGCATCTGTCAAAACGCCAAGAGCAGTTACGAAACCTGATCCCGAACCAAACCCGTCTACCTTATTGCTAGACTTCCTATTAGCATATTCAGCATTCCAGGAAACACCCTTATACTTAAAAACTGCATCTAACTGCCAAGACGATAGGTCAGAAAAGACGTACTCACCTTCCGAATCCATCAGATAGCTCCCCAAATTCCCTCGACTTCTCGGAGTATTTTCATTGTAGTCATAAGTTACACCCACCGATAACCTGGGAGACTGGTGTCTAGTGAGGTCTGCTCCAACATAATCCTCTTTTCCATTGAATTTACCAAATGGTAAAACTTCTAATCGGCCTGTATACTCATGACCATTTGAGGGATTTGACGCAATGACATTTCTACCTTCTCCCATCGAAATAGCAAAAATATGACGAAAATAGACCCCTGATATCGAGTGTTCTCTACGAACCTGTATCCCAATATCGCGATCTAATGTAAATCTGGAGTTCACCAAACTCCGATCTACAAATTGGAGATTTTGAGAAGATACTACACGCTCTCTGTTACCTGGTAGCTTGGTCTGTCCTGCCCATAGCTCCCAACCATTAGCAAACCTCCACCTAACCAATGCATCAAGAACAATATTGGCTGTATTGCCCATTTCATCTAATCTTCCACTTCTGGTATCTCTATTGGAAATGGCAAGTTCTAATTTGTATTTGATTGTAGGATCAAAAGCATACCCATCAAATTTTAAGCGACACCTACGGATCATAGCTCGCTCTTCATAGGAATTAGTCTTAAAGTTTTGAACGCCTTGGTATAATGATTGAAACCTAAAGCCAAATTTCAAGGCAAAACTGGAATCTAGAGCCTGCAGTTGGATCCCTTTACCCCAATGAGCATCAATGGGAATTTGAGAATAAACTATGGCCAATGAAGACAAAAAGAGTGATAGGCAAAAAATAATAGAATGTTTTATCAAAATATCAAAATTAGATTTCGTTCAAAGTTAGTTTATTGTTAACAAACAAGCGAACAGAATTACCAAGAACATACTAGTGAGTTAACATTAGCTTAATATCCGAATATTAGATTTGCAGAATCAACTTGAAATACATTTTTTATGAAATTCGGTTTACTTGAAGCATTAAATTTATTCGGCGCATTAGCATTCTTCATCTATGGAATGAAGATTATGAGTGAGTCGATTCAAAAGGTTGCAGGCTCTAAAATGCGCCAGATTCTTCGCTCCATGACATCCAATAGATTTAAAGGAGTTCTGACTGGCTTTCTGATTACTAGCTTAGTTCAATCCTCTTCAGCAACCACTGTTTTGGTGGTAAGCTTCGTAAATGCTGGTTTACTTTCACTTGTGGAATCAATTGGCGTAATTATGGGAGCCAACATTGGCACTACAATCACCGCATGGCTGATTTCCATAGTTGGTTTCAAAGTCAAAATTGATGCTTATGCTTTGATTATCATCGCATTTTCATTCCCATTATTATTCTTCAGCAGAGAAAAAATCAAAACATGGGGAGAAGTATTTATTGGGTTTGCGCTTTTGTTTATGGGATTGGCTTATCTTAAAGGTGCAGTTCCCGATCTTAAGTCCAATCCGGAAATTCTTGCATTCCTGAGTAAATACTCTGATCTCGGCTTCCTTTCTACCGTACTTTTTGTTTTCATTGGCACGCTAATTACAGTAGTCGTCCAATCTTCTAGTGCTGCAATGGCACTTACTTTGGTGATGGCTAATAATGGCTGGATACCTCTGGAGTTAGCTGCTTCGATGGTATTAGGAGAAAATATAGGAACAACTATCACTGCGAATCTAGCCGCCATAGTAGGAAACGTACATGCTAAACGTGCAGCATTTGCTCATTTCATTTTCAATGTATTTGGGGTCTTATGGATCATCCTCTTACTTCATCCATTCCTGGGAGTAATTGCAGGTTATGTGGAGAGTACAACAGGATTTTCACCTTATAACAATGCTGAATCAATCCCAATTGCATTGTCAATTTTTCATACTTCATTTAATATCATAAACGCTCTCTTGCTGGTAGGTTTTGTTAAACACATCGCAAATGTTGTTGTGAAAGTTATCAAAGCGAAAGGAGAAGATTCAGAGGAATTTAAACTGGAGTACATCGGTACCGGATTGATGAACACTGCGGAGCTTTCACTTGAAGAGGCCCAAAAAGAAACAGCCGCTTTTGGACAAATATTATCGAAAATGTCCAAAACTATGCGTGAGCTTTTGGATGAGAAAAAACCTAAAAAACAGAAGAAACTCATTAAAAAGATGAGGAAATTCGAAGAGGTAACAGACCATTTCGAAGACGAGATCAGTAAATATCTTTCTAAGGTGACTGATAGCAGCCTAAGTGCCTCAGCTTCTGCAAGAGTGGTCAGTTTGATGAGTATAATCAATGATCTTGAGAGAATTGGAGACGTTTACTTTCAAATGTCCAAAGATTTTGAAAAAAAGGCTGAAGATTCTCCTGGCTTTAACGACAAACAAAAAGACCACCTGATTAAAATGCATGATTTGGTAGATGATGCTATCCAAACCATGAACAAAAACCTGAACTCTGATTACTCAAAAACCTCAATAGATGAGGCTTTGGTTCATGAGAAAAACATTGATTCTTACAGAAACAAGTTAAGAAATCACCATCTGAGCCAAATGGATAAGAAAGGCTACAACCCACAAACAGGGACATTGTACAAAGATTTATTTATGTCTTATGAAAAGGTTGGAGATCATGTGATAAACGTCACTGAAGGAATTACTGGTGAATCTGAAAGAAAGATTAAACAGGATAAAGAAATTGAGTAATCAATCTACAGCCTTTTTGAAATCAGCGACATTGCGTACTACCCAGGGCAAATACACATCTTCTTGGAAGTTAATCACCACATTATTTACTTCAATAATTGGTTTTTTTCTTGCCATGCACCTCATAGGATTGTCATTACAATCTGTGGGCACAGGGTTTGCTTTGGATTTTCAAGCAGCTCTTTCGAATCCAGCTATTGGTCTATTCATTGGTCTATTAGGCACTGCCATACTTCAGAGTAGCTCTACTACTACTTCTATGACCGTGGCAGCTGTCGCCGTAGGAACGCTATCACTGGAAAATGCCATCCCGGTGGTTATGGGAGCCAATATAGGCACTACGCTTACCAGCTCCATCGTATCCATGAGTTATGTTACTAAGACTAGGGAATTCAAAAAAGCGGTCTCAGCTGGTGTAATCCATGATCTTTTCAATGTATTTGTTTGCATCATTCTTTTTCCTCTAGAGTTAAAATTTGGCATTCTCAGTAAACTAAGTTTATACCTGTCTTCAGCAATTGGCCTAAGTAATCCGTCAAATATCATTGCCGAAAAATGGACTCTTTATCAATTTACTGACAACATAGGTTTAAAAATTATTTCATGGATTGGAGCCATCCCAATGCTTCTGCTCGCGTTTGTTATGCTTTTCCTTGTGGTAAAAAACATCTCCAACATTCTTTACAAAGAACTCATTGGATCCACGAAAGAGAAATTTGAGTCTTTGGCTTTTAAAAATACTTTCAAATCATTTGGTTGGGGATTCCTATTGACTGCTATCATACAAAGCAGTTCGATTACCACATCCCTAATGGTACCGCTCGTCGCTACTGGTAAAGTAGAACTAAAACGCGCGTTTCAGTTCATTATGGGTGCCAATCTGGGAACCACTATCACCGCATTGATAGCTGCGATGTTCAAAAGTGAAGCTGCAGTAAGTCTTGCTATTGCACATTTTCTATTCAACTCCTTTGGAGTGATTCTATTTCTGGCATTTCCATATATAAGACAGATTCCAATATTATTATCCGAAAAACTAGGGACATTCTCTTTGAAGTATAAGCTCACAGCCTTTACCTATATCATGTTTTTGTTCTTTCTTTTGCCATTCACTTTAATCTACTTCAGCAAAGAACATAAAACCACACCTGTAACATCCAAAACCACCACTGAAGTGACGGCAAATAAATAGTTGATCACTTCTACGCCTGCTTCACTTTCGCTAATATTGTTAGAGACAATTAACTCACCTCTTTTATGCTGGTTTGGAACAATCTTATTGATAAAATATCGGAGTATATAAGACTCAAAGGTGAAAAGCTCAAGCTGGAAATCATCACTCAGATTTCGAGGCTTCTTGCTCATTTGGTAGCATTTCTATTCATTGCCGTCATTGGTGTATTTTTTCTGATTTTCGCCTCCCTTTCTTTAGGAGCTTACCTCAATTGGGTTTTAGACAGCACCTTTCTTGGTTATCTGATTGTAGGAGGGCTTTATTTCATTATTTTGATCGGAATATTCTTTCTCTTGCGATCCAATAAAATTCAGAATTGGCTGGAAACACTCTTTATAAGTCTTAGTGAAAACGAAGAATTCAGTGACGAAGATGAAATCTGAAAAATGGACCAAACGCAAATCACAACTGCTAAGAAAAGAGGAGTCTATCAAGGACGAATTGAATCTGGCGGGAGATGAGTTTATGACTCAGGCAAAAAAAGTGTCTATCAGCACGTTAGGTGTTGGGGCTACAGTTCTAGCTGGATATATGACTTACAGATTTTTCTTCAAGGAAGAAAAAGATGAAGAAATAGAACAACTGAAGAAAGAAAAGGCCGAGCTAAAAGGAAAAAACAAAGCTCTGGAAGGGATGAAAAAGGCTTTTACCGAAAGAATGCTTGCTCAGGCGGTGAGCTATGCTGGTGATCGATTGATCAATTATCTGGACAAAATGGGGATAGATTCTTCAGCGAAAAAACCTACTAAACATTGATCAAAGACTCGCGTCTTCTCATCTTTCCTGCGGGTATCCCAAACATCATTTTAAATCTGCGACAGAAATAAGCAGTGTCCTTATACCCTACATCTTTTCCAATTTCGCGAATGCTTAATTTGGAAGTTCGTAGCAGATTTACAGCCTCCTCCATCCTTTGATATTCAATATAATCTTGCGGGTTGATACCTGTGAGCATTTTGAAATATTGCCCCACATAATCTTCAGAAACATTTGCCACATTTGCCAAGACCTTATTGGACAAATCCTGGCCCAGGTTCTCTTTAATAAAGGTGAAAATATCTATCAAACGTGGATCCTTGAAGTAAGTACTGTTGGTTGCAAATTGTTCTACAAAAAGTCCTTGTTTCAAAATATATCGGATCAATTCTACAGCTAATTGTTCGGTAAGTACTTTAATAATCCGATCCTTTCCTGGCGCATTGTTCGCTACTTCATCATTTACAGATTTGATCAATGAGATGATTTTGGGCGATTTACCGATTTTAAATGCTGGAATGTCCAGCGAAGCAAAAAAGTTTACTGAATCGAAAGCCTTCGCCTCAAAAGACACATAACTATAATTTTCTCCAGACGGCTTTTCGTCACCAAAACTTTTGAAATAAAGCTCCTTATTATTTAAAAATTCATCTTTAGATAAGCTCACAGCCTTGTTACTGCCATAAGTAATGGACATAGGCCGTCCACCAGGAACGAAGAAAACCTCCCCTTCTTTACACTGTTCTTTTTCCTTCCCAAAGCTGACTATTCCCTTGTTAACCAGTATAAGTGAATTCTCAATTTCATAGTTATTCTGAATGGTCACAGGCTTCAGAATATTAATATTCCTAGCCTTGATAAACCTTACTCCCAGTGATTCTATGATCTTGTTATAATCCTCCACTTATTTAGATAATATGATTAAACATTGAAAAAATAATGTTTTCCGAACGGAAAATTGTATAAAACTAATATCAAAAAATCACATTATCCAAAAATCAGGGGAATAATCCCCTGATTTGAAATTATATTATTTTAATAAACCACGAGAAATCACGATCCTTTGAATTTCAGACGTGCCTTCATAAATCTGAGTGATTTTGGCATCTCGCATCATTCTTTCTACATGATATTCCTTCACATAGCCATACCCACCATGTATTTGAACCGCCTCTGTAGCATTGTGCATAGCAGCCTCAGAAGCAAATAATTTTGCCATGGCACTGGCTTCTCCATAGTCTTTCCCTTCATCCTTTAGTCGGGCGGCCTTGAGCAGTAGCATTCTCGAGGCTTCAACTTTGGTGGCCATATCTGCAAGTTTAAATTGTATGGCCTGGTGCTTGGCAATTTCTTTGCCAAATGCTTTTCTCTCTTTAGCGTAAGCAACAGACCGTTCCAGCGCTCCTGCAGCTATTCCAAGAGCCTGAGCACCTATTCCAATCCTACCGCCATTTAAAGTATTCATAGCAAATGTGAACCCAAACCCATCTTCTCCTATCCTATTCTCTTTAGGGACTTTTACATCCGTAAACATCAACGAATGAGTATCTGACCCACGGATTCCCATTTTGTCCTCTTTCTTACCAACTACAAAACCTTCCATCTCACGCTCTACGATCAAACAGTTGATTCCTTTGTGCTTCAATTCGGGGTGTGTCTGAGCCATGACCAGATAGATTGATGCTGAATTCCCATTGGTGATCCAGTTTTTGGTGCCATTGAGTAAATAATGATCTCCTTTATCTTCAGCTGTGGTCCTCTGAGAGGTGGCATCAGACCCAGCTTCTGGCTCACTTAAACAAAAAGCTCCAATGACTTCTCCCGAGGATAAACGAGGTAAGTACTTCTGTTTCTGTTCTTCCGAACCAAATTTTTCTATGCCCCAGCAGACAAGACTGTTATTCACTGACATGCTCACTGAAGCAGAAGCATCTATTTTCGAGATCTCTTCCATAGCCAAAACGTAAGAAACAGTATCCATCCCTCCTCCTCCATATTTTGGGTCTACCATCATTCCCATAAATCCGAGCTCACCCATCATTTTGACCTGTTCTTTCGGAAATCGCTGCTCATTGTCTCGTTCTATTACGCCAGGAAGCAGTTCCTTTTCAGCAAAATCTCTTGCCGCTTCCCTTACAGCCAGGTGCTCTTCAGTTAAGTTAAAATCCATTTAGTTATTGGGTTAAATGTTAATGTTTGTATGACAAATTTAATTTAAATTTATTATGCATGCAGACTATATCAACATAATAAAACCTGTGAATAAAGATTCACAGGTTTTAAATGGTTCCTGTATGGCAACCGAAATTATGCTGAGTTCATTTATTCATCCCCCAAAAACATCATTACATAATAAAGAAGTGTGGTAATCGCACCAAGAGCTGCAATTAAATAAGTAGAAGCTGCCGCATTTAATGCGTCTTTTGCCATATAATGCTCTTCACTGTTCACAATATTTCGATCTTTTATCCAAGCCAAGGCACGATTGCTGGCGTCATATTCTACTGGTAATGTTACCAAAGAAAACAAAGTGATCACTGCCTGACAGGCTATGAGAATCAATAATA
Source organism: Bacteroidia bacterium (assembly GCA_030425425.1). Classification (GTDB taxonomy): domain Bacteria; phylum Bacteroidota; class Bacteroidia; order Cytophagales; family Cyclobacteriaceae; genus Marinoscillum. Next base: position 62,400 of record JAUIAO010000023.1, read on the forward strand.
TGTTTTGAAAACCAATATTGAGAAAAAACATCCCTCCAAATATGGAAGCCAGTATGATAAAATTCATGATTCTACCACTTACATTCTGGATAGGTACCATAGCACTTCTAAATTCCAGAAAACTGTAAGCGGTAGCATGTTGTACAGCATGACCACACTCGTGTGCTGCTACCGCAGCAGCAGCTGTTGATCTTCCATGGTACACATCTGGACTAAGATTTACTGTTTTATTAGCTGGATTGTAATGATCCGTCAACTGTCCTTCTACGGAAGTGACAGAGACATCATAAATACCATTATCAGCCAGCATTAGCTCAGCCACTTCCCTTCCCGAGAGCCCTGACGAGAGCGGAATTTGGGAGTATTTCTTAAACTTCTTTTTCAGTCTATTACTTGCTATCAGACTGACTATAAAGAATACAATGAAAATAATAATCATCTCTATTTACTTTTAGATTTACTTAACCTTTCAATAATCTGAGAGGTGGAATATCCTTCCCTCAAAGGAACGATTTCGATTTTTCCACCATTGCTCAATACGACATCTGCTCCCACAATGTTGCTATGCTGATAATCACCCCCTTTCACTAAAACATCCGGCAAACAGGCTTCAATCAGTTTAAGAGGAGTTTCATCAGAAAAAAGGATCACAGCATCTACAAATTGTAGCGCCGCAACTGTCTCTGCTCTTTCTATTTCATCAAAAATTGGACGATTTTCTCCTTTTAGCTTTTTGACTGACATATTGGCATTTATCGCAACGATTAGCCGCTCTCCAAATTGAGAAGCTCGATCCAATAATGACAAATGTCCCGGGTGAAACATGTCAAAACAGCCATTAGTAAAAACTACTCTAAGAGATGCTTTTTTCCAGTCCTCAACCTGAGATTGTAATTCCTCAAAACCAACTACCTTATTCAGAAAGTGGTTCATGGTGTTTTCTGATAAAAAAAGAAACCACTAAAGCTATAGCGCCGAAAACCGCCACAGCAATTATCTGACTAGTATGAAGCAATGTTGCTAAAAATACGCCTGTTGTTTTCTCCACCTGATACAAAACCAACATGGCACTTATAAATGCATGATAAGTGCCTATACCTCCTTGAACTGGAATCGCCAATGCAATTCCACCAGTAACTAACAACATGATCCCTACTTGCCATGAAAGGTCAGAAGTCTCTGGTACTGAAAATACAATGAGGTAAGACATGAAATAATATGTCACCCAAAGTACAATAGTAGAAAGTACAAACCCCCAAATATTTTTGATATCCTTAAGAGAAACCAGTCCACGAAACAAGTCATTCAAAAAATCATGAACCTTATGATTTTTTTGATACAACACGTAAATCAGTACCAGGAAGAGCATCCCTCCTACACCAAGAATTAGCGCACCTTTCCACATCAAACCCTCTACATCTCCTAAGCCTTCAAAAACTCCAGTAAGAAAGGTCATAAAACGCTCATACTCCATGAAAAGAGCCACTACAAAAAGGGTCAATAAGGCGACCATATCCACAATCCTATCTGTGATTACTGTACCAAATCCCTCAGACATGCTCACATTATCACTTCGCTTCAACATACCACATCTGGTCACCTCTCCAAGACGTGGAAATGCCAGATTTGCCAGATAACCTACTAAAACAGCCAGATTTGTTCTATGTACATTGAGGTGAGGATAACCCAGTGGCTCTAGCAAGATATTCCAACGGTATGCTCTCGCATAATAGGCTACCAAAGAGAGTAATATGGAAACCACAACCCATGTATAATCCACTTCTTTACTCTTCGCTACAAACTCTTGAAAGTCGATGTTTTTGAAAGCCAGATACAAAAGTGCCGCAGCTAGTGCCAGAGATAACACATACTTGAGGACCTCAATAATTTTTTTCATAAGCTTGATTAAGCTGACACGCGATTTTTCTCATCGGGAAATATCACAATAGGGGTATGAGATTTTGCTTCTTTCTTGTCAATCGAACAATAAGAGATGATGATAATAATGTCCCCAACCTGAGCTTTTCTAGCTGCTGGCCCATTCAGACAAATCTCTCCGGTTCCGCGCTCACCAGTTATCACATAAGTCTCCAGACGCTCACCATTATTAATATTGACGATTTGTACTTTTTCATTTTCTACAATATCGGCAGCATCCATAAGATCCTCATCTATCGTGATGGACCCCACATAGTGCAGTTCAGCCTGAGTGATTTTTACTCTATGAATTTTTGACTTTAGTACTTCTATATTCATTTTGGATCAATCTTGGCGCAAATATAGGTTATCGATCAGTCTTATCCCTTCTACATATGCAGCAACACAAATAGCAATGGACTGCTGATGGTTTGATTTCACCTCTGTCAGATCATGAGGGTTGACAATGTTTACATATTCCACTTCCAATCCCGGAGTGTCTAAATAGAACTGCTCAATCTCGTTTTTAGTTTCTTCCGGATTACTTCCCGAATCCCACCTTGATTTCCCTTTTAGCAATCCTTTATAGATACTTGCAGCGGTACTTCTTCCTATATCAGACAACCTTTGGTTTCTACTTGACATTGCCAACCCAGACTTCTCACGAACAGTAGGTAAGCCAAAAACTGCTACAGGAATAGATAGATCTGCGACCATTCTTTGTATCAAAAGAAACTGCTGAAGGTCTTTCAAACCAAAATAAGCTTGATGAGGTATGACGTGATTAAAAAGCTTAGTAACTACTACACCTACTCCATCGAAATGCCCTGGTCGAAACTTTCCTTCCATTACCTCGGCCATTCTACCAAAAGATATTTTAACCTCATTACCTGTAGGGTACATTGATTCAGGAGAAGGTTTATAGACAACATCCACTTCTTCGTGCTCCAATGCATCCAGATCTTGTGTAAGTGGTCTGGGATACTTATCCAAGTCAGCCTGATTGTTAAATTGTAATGGATTCACAAAAATACTTACCACCACTATTTCGTTCTCCAATTTCGCCTTTCTTATCAGAGAAAAATGACCTTCATGAAGTGCTCCCATGGTAGGTACAAAGCCTATTTTCTTTCCTCTCGATCTTAATGAATCACAATATTCGTATATAGCTGATGGATGCTCAATTATCTGCATCTTATAATTAATTAACGGGGCCTAACTTCCTGTAAACGTTGATAATATGGCAAATTTATGGTAATTTTGAGCCCATTTTAGATAATCCTCAATAAAATAGCACATCGTATGTCAAACTTAAGAATCCTTTATGTGGCAAGTGAAATTAATCCTTTTCTGAAAACAACTGAAGTCGCGGACTTTGTTCGTCAGCTTCCTCAGGCGATGCAGGAAAGGGGCATGGAGATCAGGATTTTAGTTCCTCGTTTCGGGTTAATTAACGAGCGAAAAAACAGACTACATGAGGTCGTAAGACTGTCCGGCATCAACATCTCTGTTGGTGATGAAGAGAAGCCATTGGTAATTAAAGTAGCTTCTATCCCAAATGCAAAACTACAGGTATACTTCATAGATAATGAAGACTATTTTCATCGCAAGTCTGTGTTCTTTGACAAGGAAGATAATTTCTATGAAGACAATGATGAGCGAGCAATATTTTTCTGTAAGGGCGTTTTAGAAACGGTGAAAAAATTAGGATGGTCTCCTGACATCATTCACTGTAATGACTGGATGACTAGTTTGATTCCTTTATACGTGAAGACCACTTATAAAAATGATCCGATCTTTAAAGAATCAAAAACAGTTTTCACCATTCATAATAACAAATTCAGTCATAAATTTGGCGATGACTTGCTAGATAAAGTTAAGATGATTGACATTGACGATAGCATGCTCGGCCCTTTGAAGACAGCAGATTACGCGGGTTTTGTTAAGATGGGTATCGAATACGCAGATGCAGTCAATGTTGCAAATGAAGAAGCCACTGAAAGCTTTAAAAAGCTTATGGAAGATATGGCGGACAAAAGAATTGATACTATTGAAAATGGAGAGAACATTGAAGAGTCTTACTACAACTTATACAATGACCTTGTTGGATAAAACATTCTACCTTCTTAGATCGGGACTAGCTCTGCTGTTGGTCCCGATTTTTTTTGCCTGTGATGATCCCACTGACCTTGGTCTGAGACTTGAATTACAAGAAAATAATCTCAAAACAAACAAAATTGAATTACCTCTCTCAGTCTCAACTGTTTACATTGACAGCCTTCGCACTAACGTAGGTAACAAGATTATTCTGGGCCAATTTGAGGATGAAATTTCAGGTAAGATCATCGCGACTCCCTACATGTCATACGCTGCATTGTCTGGAATTTTCCCTGGAGATAGTCTGATCTATCATTCAGCAAACATCTCATTGAAACACACTCAGGTAAGAACATTACCGACTGTCATGCAATTAGATGTTGAAGTGCATGAAGTTAATGCAGATCTTTATGCTAATCCGATTTACCTATCAAATAGGAAGCTGGAAATCGATGAAAACACATTAGGAAGCCTAAATGAAACTTATGCGCCTAGTCGAGATTCTGCTTTCTCCATCCCTTTGAATGATGACTTTGGACGTATGCTTTACACTCGGTTGAGAAACGCTAGTGATACAGGTTACATTCAAGGTTTTGATGGCTACAATTTAGATTCTGTAAGGCTAGTTTACAGAGATTCTACTGTATCTAATCTATATCCCGACAAGCCATTGGCACTTGTTCCATCCACTACAAGCTCGGGGTTGTTGAAATTTGACTTATCTACGGACTCAGTAACCTTGAATGTTGTAATGATGGATCTTTCAGGCAGGAACTTTTATGAATACAATTATACATTCAATTCCAATTATTACACCCACATAGAAAGGGACAAATCTTCTAGTATTCATTCAGATTTACAAGAAGAATATCAGCCATCATCTAACCCAGGAAATATAGCATACTTAGATATGGTTGGAGGATTTTTTCCTAAAGTAGACCTCAAGAATTTATATGATTTTACAGACTCATTAGATAATTTTCTGATCAATAAGGCAAGCTTTAGCTTTCCAATTGAACCAAGTGTAGAGGGCTTTATTGATAATTCTTCCTTCCTTACTCCTTATGTGGTCAGAGATAATGGAAAATTAAATATACCTGACTTATTAGGTGGAAATTACCTAAACAACGTGGTATTAGCTAACTCAAATAATGTGTATTATTCGAGCCAAACAAGCCTTCAGATGCCTTTAGACTCCAATGTTAGTTATAATGGAGATATCACGTTGTTTACAGATTACAGCTTAAACCTGTTTAAAACGGAAGACAACAAATTAGCGGAGGAACTTATACTAATCAGCTCTGATTATCTGGATCTCGGCAGGACGGCCCTGAAAAGTGATGAGGTCACTCTAACTCTATATTATACGACAACAAAAGAATAATTCTCATGTGTGGGATAGTAGCTTATATTGGTGAAAAACCAGCCTTACCTATTCTGTTGAATGGACTAAAAAGATTAGAGTATCGTGGATATGATAGTGCAGGTGTAGCACTAATAGAAGGCGATAAACTTAATGTATACAAAAAACAAGGCAAAGTAGCAGAGCTGGAAAAAGTTGTCAATTCCAATTCAGAGGGAGCAACAACAGGTATTGGCCATACTAGATGGGCAACTCACGGCGCCCCTAATGACACTAATGCCCACCCACACTATTCCCACAGCAAAAAACTAGCCGTAATTCACAATGGTATAATTGAAAATTACGGATCGATCAAAACGGATCTTTCTGAGAAGGGATACGAGTTCAGAAGTGAAACTGACACTGAAGTATTGGTAAACTTCATAGAAGACATACAGGTTTCTTTAAAAGTCACTTTAGAAGAAGCCGTTAGAATTGCCCTTTCGAAAGTCATCGGAGCATACGCTATGGTTATTCTTTCAAAAGAAGAACCAAACAAAATGATTGCCGCTAGAAAAGGCAGCCCTATGGTCATAGGTGTTGGAAGCAATGAGTATTTTATCGCGTCTGATGCCACTCCGATCATTGAATATACTAAAGAAGTTATTTACCTAAATGACGAAGAAGTAGCAGTCATCAATGAAGGTGAACTCAAAATCACGGACATAAAAGACATCCCAAAAAAACCTGAGATTCACAAGCTTGATTTACAGCTTGAAGCAATCGAGAAAGGTGGATATGAGCACTTTATGCTCAAGGAAGTTTTCGAGCAACCAAAATCCATCGCAGACTGTATGCGTGGGAGAATAAATGCCGCCCAGCACACCTTGACTTTGGGAGGAATTCATAAATATGAAGATCAGCTCATCAATGCAAACAGGGTGATCATCATCGGATGTGGAACATCATGGCATGCAGGGCTGGTGGCTGAATATTTATTTGAAGATATTTGTAGAATCCCATTGGAGGTGGAATACGCTTCTGAATTCCGGTACAGGAATCCAATTATCAATAAGGGGGATATAGTCATAGCGATTTCACAATCTGGTGAAACAGCAGATACTCTTGCAGCCATAGAGTTAGCAAAATCTAAAGGAGCCATTGTTTTTGGGGTAGTCAATGCCGTTGGGTCTAGTATTTCCAGAATCACCCATGAAGGAGCATACCTCCACGCAGGACCTGAAATTGGAGTAGCAAGCACCAAGGCTTTTACAGCACAGCTTACGGTTTTAACAATGATTGCACTGACTGTAGCTCATAAGAAACAAACCATTTCACAAGCCAGGTTCAATGACTTGTTAAACGAATTGGAGTCAATTCCTGCAAAAGTAGAAAAAGCTTTAAAATCAGATGATCAAATTAAAAAGGTTGCTGGACTCTTTAAAGATGCAAGTAATTTCATTTATCTAGGGCGAGGCTACAATTTCCCTGTAGCGCTTGAAGGTGCTCTGAAACTAAAAGAAATTTCTTACATCCATGCAGAAGGCTATCCGGCTGCCGAAATGAAACATGGACCAATCGCGTTGATTGATGAAAATATGCCTGTTGTTTTCATTGCTACTCGGGATAGCTCATATGATAAAATTGTATCAAACATTCAGGAGGTAAAATCACGGAAAGGAAAGGTGATAGCTATAGTGACGGAAGGAGACGTTTTGATTCCTAAAATGGCAGATTTCACCATCGAAGTACCAGGCACACACGAAGCGTTGATGCCTTTGGTTTCAGTTATTCCGCTACAATTGCTATCTTACCATATTGCAGTAATGCGAGGATGCAACGTAGATCAGCCTCGAAATTTGGCGAAATCTGTAACCGTAGAATAGCATGAAAAAGATCATTTTTACTGAAGCAGCACCTGCACCCATTGGTCCATATAGTCAGGCTGTATTAATAAGGGATACAGTTTATGTATCTGGACAAATCGCCATTGATCAAACTACTGGAAATATTGTATCTGGCAACATTCAGGATGAAACACATCAGGTGATGAAAAACCTTGGCTTTATACTAAAAGAAGCCGGATCTGACTTTTCGCAAGTCATCAAATGTTCCATTTTCGTGAAGAATATGGGAGATTTTGGTAAAATAAACGACGCTTATGGAAGCTACTTCCCTATCCACCCTCCAGCCCGGGAAACAGTGGAAGTAAGCGGCTTGCCAAAAAATGTAAATGTAGAAATAAGCTGTGTAGCCTATATCTAATGCTGATTTTTCCTGTACTTCACAAGACGCTCGTATTGCCCATGAGTAGTGAGGAGGTTATTGTAAAGATTCAAAAAACAACTAAATTTTATCAACCAGACGAAAGTCTGAATCAACCACTTTTTAGAGGAGAATTCCATGAACAATCCTTTCAATTGATTCTCGACAATCTTCCTCCACACAATTCTCTTCCACTGATTAGAGGCAAAATCGAAGGAACCAGAAACGGGAGTATTTTATTTCTAAAACTCAGCTTGTTACCCTCGTCGCAGTGGTACTTGTGGATTTCTTTCGTGCTTTGCCTTGTTTGCGCTGCTGTATTTATATGGATAGCCAAACAATATTATACCGCTCTGGCGGCTATCATTATTGCGGGATTGAACTACCTGATCCTAATCATTAATTTCAAAAGAAAAGCAAACCTCTCGTTCTCAAAAATCTCAGAACTACTTTCGGAGACTTGAGAATTTCCAGTCAGATCGATCTGTTAAAATTGATGTATTTGGTAGTTTTGCCAACTTAATTTTGGATAGACATGGGAAATGTAAGAGTTAGATTCGCGCCAAGCCCAACCGGCGCACTACATATTGGAGGGGTTCGCACGGCATTATTCAACTATTTATTCGCCAAAAACCAAGGAGGAACATATATCCTTAGAATTGAAGATACTGATCAGAATCGCTTTGTAGAAGGAGCGGAAGAATACATAAAAGAATCTCTGGAATGGTGCGGGATATCTCCAGATGAAAGCCCATGGTCTGGCGGGGATTATGGCCCATACAGACAGTCTGAAAGGAAAGAAATTTATCAACAATACGCCCAAAAACTTCTGGATGAAGGCAACGCTTACATTGCATTTGATACTCCGGAGGAAATAGAGGCGATGCGTGAGCGACTGAAAGAAGCAGATGTCGCCACACCTCAGTACAATGCGGCGGTGAGAATGACAATGAAAAACTCGCTTACACTCTCCGCCGAAGAAGTAAAATCAAGAATTGAGGCCGGAGAACCATATGTAGTCCGTTTCAAGATTGATCCTAAAGAAGAAGTAAGATTTCAGGACATAGTACGTGGTTGGGTTCATGTACATGGTTCTACACTGGATGACAAGGTGCTTATGAAATCTGACGGACTACCTACGTATCATCTTGCCAATATAGTGGATGATCACCTGATGAAAATCTCCCATGTGATCCGTGGTGAAGAATGGTTACCCTCTGCACCTCTTCACGTACTGCTTTACAAATATTTGGGTATTGAATCCACAATGCCCAAGTTTGCTCACCTGCCCTTAATTCTGAAGCCGGATGGTAATGGCAAACTAAGCAAGCGAGCAGCTGATAAGGCTGGCTTTCCGATCTTTCCACTCAATTGGAATGATCCGATAACCAATGAATTATCCGTAGGGTTCAAAGAAGAGGGTTACCTGCCTGATGCGTTGATTAACTTTTTATCATTTCTTGGTTGGAATCCGGGCACGGATCAAGAAATATTCAGTTTGGAAGAATTAGCTCAAGCCTTCTCTCTGGAGAAAGTCAATAAAGCAGGAACCAAATTCGATATTGATAAAATCAAATGGTTCAATCAGCAATACCTTAAAAACAAATCCGCTGCGGACGTTTCTCAGCAGATAATCGATGGCTTTCAGAGTCAATTCAATATCGAATGCTCTGAACACATTGCCGAGGGAGTTTTTCAATTGCTGAAAGAACGGGTCACATTCACTCATGAAATGGCTCCAAACGCTCTTTTCTTATTCCAACATCCTGCTGAATACGATGAAAAAGTAGTCAGAAAAAAATGGAATGAAGAAGCAATTCAGGCAGTTTCGATCTTTGCCAATGCCATAAAAGAAGAGTCCGATCTCACCGCAGAAAAGGCCAAAGAATTATTTTTCGGACTCATGGAAGAGCATGAAATCAAAGCCGGGAAAAACATGCAAGCCTTGAGACTGGCCATCACTGGAGCTGGTTCTGGTCCTGATCTCATGGAAATTATTGCCTTGATGGGTGGAAAAGCGATACATGATCGAATCAATTACACGATAGATCAGTTAAAGTAATAGCAACAAACAAATCATGCTATGACTAAAAAACGAGTTTCTGGAGAAAAACCCAAGGTGCACGACGAATTAGACGGGTTTGATGTAACGATAGATAGCTTTGGGGAAATAAAGTCTACGGTTGATATCGACAAAATCAATCAATTCTTAAACAAGAATGTGGATGATAAAAAACTGCGTGACCGGGAAGATCTGGAGGAGTTGAAAAACAAAAAGTCAGAATAGTTATCTGATTTTGGGAATTATAGCCGGTACCTCCTTTTTATATTCGAGGTATTCCTCTCCGAATTGGGCAATTAATTTCTTCTCTTCGAAATAAATTCCGAAAGGCAAATAGCCTAGCATCACTATACCAGTGGTAAAAATGACATCCGTAGGAATGTACAGCATCATCCCCAAAACGACCAGAATGGTGCCGCTGTAAATAGGGTGGCGGATTTTGGCATGTAAGCCTTGTCTGATCAAACCTTGATCCTCTTCCTCTGCAAATCCCAGGAAAGCCATACCTGAAATATGTCGAAAAGAAACTACCATGATGATCACTCCCCATGATGCCAAAACTAATGCGATGTATCGCTGAGTTGCATTAGCCGCAAGGAGTGTTTCCGACTCTGACACAAGCATATAATACAGTAATACACCACTCAACAGACTATTAATAATGGTATAAAACAATCTGTATTTTCGATAAAGTGATGGGATGTTTTGTGCTACCCAATTCTTTACCTGAAATGCTGCCAAAACACTATGAAGAGCAAGGAAGGTGGCCCAACCTATACCGATAATCAAATAGTCCATTTTAATCATAAAAAAGTTTTATGTGCCCGTAAATAAACTAACCTGATGCAGAGCCATCGGTATAGTTAAAGGAGTTTGCTATGCAAACATAATGTCTCTCGACCCAGAGGGTCGAAGAATAAAACCCACTAGTGGGATTTAAAACCATACAAGTTTGTTTAAACCAATGATATTCAAATGTCTACAGCAGCAGACATATTGGTTAATTCAACTCTAGTTGATAATTTGCATCCAAAAGCAGTTTTCAACAATATGTCTAAAGTAAAAATAGGTATAATCAAAGAAGGAAAAATTCCAATTGATAAACGTGTACCCCTCACCCCATTTCAAGCAAAACAAGTCAAAGAAAAGTTCCCTGAGGTGGAGATTGTGGCACAAACTTCAGATATCCGGTGCTTTTCAGATGAAGACTATGAAAGTGAAAACATTCCGGTAGTTAAAAATGTGGATGATTGCGACATCCTTTTGGGAGTTAAAGAAGTGCCCATCCCGGAATTGATTGAAGGGAAAACATATTTTTTCTTCTCACATACCATTAAAAAACAAACCTACAATCAGAAGCTACTTCGCACTATTCTAGACAAGAAGATCAAAATGATCGACTATGAAACGTTGACTGATCAAGCCGGAAAAAGAATTATTGCATTTGGTAGATGGGCTGGAATTGTGGGGGCTTATAATGGGATATGGACATTCGGAAAACGCTACAATCTATTTGACCTGAGAAGAGCATCTGAATGCTTTGATCTGGACGATTTGAAAACTGAATATGCTAAGGTGAAACTTCCACCAATCAAAATTGCTTTGACTGGTGGTGGCCGTGTGGCCAAAGGCGCTATGGAAGTGCTCATGGGTATGAATATCCGTAAAGTCACTCCTGCAGCATTTGTGAATGAGCGATTTGATTTTCCCGTATTCACTCAGCTGAACACACGCGATTACAATACCAGAAAAGATGGAACACCATTTAGCCGACACGATTTTTTCAAGAATCCTGAAAACTACGAATCCAGCTTTTTGCAATATGCGCAAGTAAGCGACATCTTGATTGCTGCCGCCTACTGGGACCCTCACGCACCAGTACTTTTCAAACGTGAAGATGTATTGCACAATGATTTCAAAACCAATATTATCGCTGATATCACATGTGATATAGAAGGCTCTATCCCTTCCACTAAGCAGCCGAGCACAATAGAAGACCCTATCTATGACTTTAATCCAAGTGATAATGTAGTAGAAGCTCCGCTCACTGATGAAGGAAACATCACCGTAATGGCTGTGGACAACCTACCTTGTGAGCTCCCAAGAGATGCATCGGAAAGTTTTGGAAATGAACTGCTTAACAATGTCTTGCCTGAACTTCTTGGAGATGACAGCAAAGGAGTCATCAAAAGAGCTACTATTACGGAAAATGGAGATCTGACAGAAAAATACGAATACCTCAGAGATTATGCTGAAGGCCGGATTGTCCCATAAAAACATATTCAAATTAAGAAATTTTAACCAGCCAAAAGCCAACTGCTAATGGCCAAAATGCCAACTATGAAAATACTCGTCACAGGATCAGGAGGACAATTGGGCTCAGAACTACAAGAGCTTGCAAAAGTGAACCCTGATATCGAATTTAATTTTACTGATTATCCTGAGCTGGATCTCACCAAACCAGAAATGGTGGAGGCCGCATTTGAGGAAGAAAAATATGATTACTGTATCAACTGCGCCGCTTATACGGCAGTAGATAAAGCAGAAGAAGATCAGGAGATGGCTGATGCGATCAACGTTGGCGCATGTGAGACTTTAGCAACTCTATGTTCGAAACATGATGTGACACTGATACATGTATCCACTGATTTCGTTTTTAGTGGGAATGCTCACAAACCACTCAAAGAAGAGGATGAGCCAAAACCGATCAGTCATTATGGCTTGTCTAAGCTCAATGGTGAAAAGGTTATTCAACAAATGGCCGAGAAATTCTTCATTTTCCGCACCTCATGGTTGTATTCCACTTTCGGAGCGAACTTTGTAAAAACAATGATCCGACTCTCTGAAACGAAAGATGAGCTAAACATCATCGCAGACCAGATTGGCACACCGACTTATGCCCGGGATTTGGCAAATGTGATTATGGAAGTAATCAAATCTGGAAATACAAGCTACGGACTTTATCATTATAGTAATGAGGGTGTGGCATCATGGTATGATTTTACTTGTGCGATATTCGAATACAAAGAAATCGGAACCACAGTCAATCCCATTCCAACGGAACAGTACCCGACTCCTGCATCCAGGCCACATTACAGCCTGATGGATAAATCAAAGTTTATAGAGACTTTCGGTATCAAAATCCCTCACTGGAGGGTAAGTCTGAAGGAGTGTTTGGAGAAGCTTTAAAACAACCCACCGGAGCAACCTCCGGTGAGCTGTTATTTATTTGATTATTTCGCTTCATATGGTGGATAACAATAGGCGGTAGTCCAGCTGGTCACGTAAATATTACCTGTTTCGGGATCGACGGTGCACCTTGAACTAAAATCATGGTCACTATTCTTATAAGATGAAGGAGCTTTAATCTCCGCCAGCACGGCTCCACTATCAGCATCTACAATCCTCAGCAATCCCCACCCAGAGTAAATGATCTTATGGTCATAATAATTGAGCAAACTAGCGAACCCAAATGATGGTATATCCCACAGTACATGTCCTGTCTCTGTATCCAAGCACCAAAGCCGGGGCTCTTCCGTATTAGTAAACAGTCGATCACCCTCTATGATGAAATTAGAACTCAATAGATTCATTTTGAGGTTCCTTTTCCAGATCAACTCACCGGTTTTTACATTTCTGCAGTGCATATGATCATCCACCGATAAAAACACCATGTCATCTTTGATTATTGGTATCCAGTCCACAGCACTCCACAGATCCGGTTCATCATCCAGCTGAATGTCGTAATAAGTAGAATCCCGGGTTTTATTATAGCTAATGAGTCTGGGAATGATTTTATTGGTGGTATGATCCCAGAGCGTATTGCTAAAAATCATAATAGTATCTCCATCCGACTCAAAGTAAAAGGCAGGGACTTGCAGTCCCTGCCGTATGCTGTCCCCTCCATTTACTTCATAGACTGGTTTCCAAATCCCAGTATTGAAATCGGCCTCCATGAGCCTATCCGTATTCTCTCCATCAACAATATCTGTTCGAAATAACATCTCTCCAAGATTTACCAAATCATCTCTGGAGGTTGAATTATCATTCATATTTTTCCAAACAGTACCTCCAGTATTCAAATTCACGCAAAAATTTCTTCCGCCAAAAGTAAATGCCAGTTTATCATTGCTAATCGGTTTTAAACTTGCAGCATTACTACTGAAGTGCTGATATTCAGGCCTGAAGTGATCATTCCACTCCCATATCAAATCTCCGCTTTCCTTATCTAATGCTATCAATTTTTCATTGACACTTAGATCCTGTGATTTTTCTAATAGTGATGCGAATAATACAATATTATCATGGACAATAGGCTGAATACCTCCAGTTAATCCAACATTGAAGTTTCTTTCCCATATTGGATTGATCGCCTGATCATATCCTAACAATTCTTCTCGACATGATATCGTCTCAAAGAGCAAGAATATCAATTGCAATAACAGAAAGCGTCTAATTAATTTCATCACTTTATGCTATCGTTAAAGTCTCCTTGGAATTCCTAATGGATCAATCGTCCTATTAAAAGCATCATTGATACTTGCTGTTACGCGAGGATGATTCCCCGCTTCCAGATGGTTAGCTCCGATGGCTCTATAGACCCTGTCCGCAGGTACTGCATCGTAGTGCTGACTGCCTGCCGTCACCAGACCGTCGCTGGGCTCTGCTTTATACAAACAGCCCACCGGAGCAACCTCCGGTGAGCTGTTATTTATTTGATTATTCCTTTTCATATGGTGGATAACAATAGGCAGTAGTCCAGCTGGTCACGAAGATATTGCCTGTTTCGGGATCGACAGTGCAGTCCGGGCTAAAGAATGCATCTGGATTCTTGTATGCAGACGGTGCTGTAATAGTTGCTAAAGTAGCCCCATCATTGGCATCCGTGATCCATAGCTTTCCTCCAGCCACATAGATCAATTTACCTTCATAATAGTTAAGGAAGCTGGGGTTACCCTTCGACTGTTTTCGCCAGATCATACTGCCATCTTCCGCATCAAAACACCACAAAATCCCGTCTCCTTCTACATGAATGTAGATGCTGCCATCAATGATCAGGAAATTGGAGGCCAGGTTATTGACCTGCATATAGCTCCGCCATATGATCTCACCTGTGTATAAATCACAGCATACCATGTGATCATCTACTGACAAATAAACCCGATCTTCATGTATTTCTGGAAACCAATCTACTGCACTATAAACATCTGGATCATCATCTAACTGAATATCATAGTATGTAGAATCCTGGGTTTTATTATAGCTAATGAGTCTGGGGATGATCTTATTGGTGGTATTATCCCAGAGCGTATTGCTAAAAACCATAATGGTATCTCCATCCGGCTCAAAGTAAAAGGCAGGGACTTGCAGTCCCTGCCGTATGCTGTCCCCTCCATTCACTTCATAGACTGGTTTCCATTTACCAGTGCTGAAATCAGCCTCCATGATTCTTTCGTGATAATCATCTACTGATATATCTGTTCGATAAAGAATATTTCCAATACTTTTCAACTCTGAATTCGAAGTGCTATTCTCATTTATGTTTTTCCAAATAGTCTCTCCTGTAATTAGATCAATACAGAAATTTCTCCCACCAATTGTTAAAGCTACTCTGCCATTAAAAATCGGTTTCAGACTATGAGCTTTGAAATTCTGAAATGAGCTGCTAAAATGATCTTCCCACTCCCATTCCACTTTCCCATTTTCTTTATCAAGAGCAATTAATTTCTGATTGGCACTGAGATCATTTTTCTTTTCGGATGCCGAAGCATAAATCACTAACTCCTCATCAATAATTGGTTGAATTACACGTGTCAATCCAACATTATAGTTGTATTCCCAAACAGGATTAATCACTTGATCATATCCAAGTAATTCAGCTTCTTTACAACCATTGAAAAAAAATGTTGAGGTGAATAAAAGTGAAAATATGCTTTTATTAATCAAATTCACCATTGTATTGAGATTATCTAATTCTAGTTCCGATCCCCAATTGATCACCCCGATCAAATGCATCATTAATCCTTCTAGTCACTTCAGGATGATTCCCTGCTTCCAGATGGTTGGCACCGATGGCTCTATACACCCTGTCCGCAGGTACTGCATCGTAGTGCTGACTGCCGGCCGTCACCAGACCGTCACTGGGTTCTACCTTATGTAAACAACCCACCAGAGCAATCTCCGGTGAGTTGTTATTTATTTGATTATTCCTTTTCATATGGTGGATAACAATAGGCAGTAGTCCAGCTGGTCACGTAGATATTGCCTGTTTCGGGATCTACGGTGCAGTTCGGGCTAAAGAATGCATCTGGATTCTTGTATGCAGACGGTGCTGTAATAGTTGCTAAAGTAGCCCCATCATTGGCATCCGTGATCCATAGCTTCCCTCCAGCGACATAGATCAATTTACCTTCATAATAGTTAAGGAAGCTGGGGTTACCCTTCGACTGTTTTCGCCAGATCATACTGCCATCTTCCGCATCGAAACACCACAAAATCCCATCTCCTTCTACATGAATGTAGATGCTGCCATCAATGATCAGGAAATTGGAGGCCAGGTTATTGGCCTGCATATAACTGCGCCATATGATTTCACCTGTGTATAAATCACAGCATACCATGTGATCATCTACTGACAAGTAAATCCTGTCTCCATATATTTCCGGAAACCAATCAACAGCACTATAAACATCTGGATCATCATCTAACTGAATATCATAGTATGTAGAATCCTGGGTTTTATTATAGCTAATGAGTCTGGGGATGATTTTATTAACACTATTTTTCCGAATTGTATTCGTTAAAACCATCATGGTATCTCCATCCGGCTCAAAGTAAAAGGCTGGAATTTCTAATCCTTGTCGGATACTATCCCCTCCATTTACTTCATATATTGGCTTCCAATTACCAGATAAGAAACTTCCTTCCATGATTCGCTCAACGTGCTCATCAAGTGAAATATCAATTCTATATAAGAGATGATCTAGCATATTTAAATCAGAGCTAGATGATGAATTGCTATTCCTATTTTTCCAGAGAGTTTTACCATTCTCCAAATCCACACAAAAGTTTCGACCACCAATAGTAACAGCGATTCTTCCATCATATACAGGTTTTAAACTATTAGGACCAAAGTTCTGATAGGAACTTTCAAAATGATCCTCCCACTCCCATTCCACTTTCCCATTGTCTTTGTACATAGCAATTAATTTCTGATTAGCACTGAGATCATTTCTCTTCTCCGAAGCGGATGCATATATCACAAAACCCTCAGATATTACTGGTTCTATAACTCTTGTTAACCCAACGTTGTAGTTATATTCCCAAACCGGATTAATCACTTGATCATATCCTAATAGTTCCTTTTTGCAAGAGATGAGATTCCAGAAGAAACAAATCAATAGCAATGACATAATACTATACCTTACTTTTTTCACGTGCACAATGATTTTCAACGAACTAAAATTCCTAAGTCATCAGTTCTTCTATCAAATACATCATTTATTCTTCCAGTCACTTCAGGATGATTCCCTGCTTCCAGATGGTTGGCACCGATGGCTCTATAGACCCTGTCCACTGGTACGGCATCATAGTGCTGGCTGCCTGCCGTCACCAGACCGTCGCTGGGTTCGGAAATAGTGACCGTATAGTACACTGTGCGCTGTACCCATTCACAGTTTACAGGGTCAAGACTTGGCTTACATAACTGTATCCCAGTCGTTCTTTTCATGTCATCCAGACATCCATCACCGCCTATGCACACCTGCACCCATTCTGTGCGGCTTCTTGTCTCTGTACGCGTAGCACCTACCAGATCATTATATTCTGCGTCAAATTTATCATCCAGGTAATCTTCCCCTCGGCCCCACCTCTTTGCTGCTTCATTATGGTATGGATACATAAAAATATTGGTAAACCTTAAAACTTCATGATAAGTCCGTTTGACCTTGTATGCTATCTCTAGCTTTTCTACTAAATTAATCATTACAGCATCATCATAGGAATGTAGCGAAGCATCCTCGGGATTATGATTTTTCCTGGCGGCTTGAGCCATTCTTAACCCTGGTCGATCATTTTCTTCACAAACAATATTAGCCATGGCTACAGTTCTGGTCGTAGAGTTTAATGTTGCCAAATAATTACTACCAACTGACAAATCCCTCTTAGAATCAACCTGAGTTTCTTCCAAATTATCCGCAATATTTCCGAATATTAAATCAGCTAACAAAGAAAAAGTGAGATTCATTCCAAAAATCGGATATAGAATTGATCCTGGAGTAATCCCAGAATAGAGAGGACCAGCTTTTAATTCTTTTTCTGCAAATATTAAAGCATTCCTAGCATTACCATTGAGAATGTTATTAGCTATCCATGCTCCTTCATGGGGTGTGCCTATGGTAAGTATCGCGTTGGCATCACCCGGATTGTTTATCTCATACTGTCTGGCTACCAGGCCTCCCATACTATGACCTATAAGATAGTTGTTTGGATCACCTGGCATTACTCTGCTAGCGTCTCTTGTAGAAATTAGAACACCAAAACTAGTATTGTAATCCACTAGATTAGAGTTCATTCGTCTTTCACCTCGGAATAGAGGATCGTACAATCTCCAAACAGAACTTGTGTCTCCTAAACCATGTATCCAATGTGCGGGCCGATCTTGTGCTTCTGCGAGCAATACTGTCAGCAGTGCAAATACAAATAATACTAATCCTACTTTGTCAAGTTGAAAAAAAGGCAAAGATAAGATCAAGTGACGGCAGTTACTTGCTATCTTTGCCTTGACAAAATATTATCTTCAAACTTACATAAAAGGCCGTCATTAAAATAG
>JAUIAO010000024.1 GCA_030425425.1 Bacteroidia bacterium
ACAAGCACCATATCCTATTGACCAAAAATGCTTCCCCCAATACCGCTTATGCAAATGAGGAAACTCTTCCATCAGCTTTTTAGAAGTTCTTCCCTTTATTCGTCTCATTATCTCACTTACTGACAGCTTTGCAGGGTAACTGACATGTAAATGAACGTTACTACTCCCTTAATGATCTGAATATCCATCATATCACAAACCTGCCCTATTATATCTCTACATCTAACCTGAACTTCTCCTTTCAATACATGATATCGATATTTCGTGCTAAATACTAAATGAACTGTCAGTTCAAAAACTGTATGTGATCCTTTTCTATTTGCTCCCATTAAGCAAAGGTAAGATTTGTAGAAGCTGAAAGCCTTGCACTAAAGTGCATAGCTTAAGCTAGCGGATTGTGACCAGTTAAGAATATTGATAGCCGGATGAATAAATCATTGGCAATTGTCTATCATCTAAAAGAATCTCCAGGCGAGCTTGATGGAAAAAGATTAAATGAACTTATCAAGTATTATAATCAGCAAAGTAAGTTTAATTCCTAAAGCTCACATCAAACAAAAAACCCGATCCATAAAATGAACCGGGTTTTGAATGTGATTCCACCAGGACTCGAACCTGGAACCTACTGCTTAGAAGTCTTTGTTAAGTGTCCCCATACGGCTTATGAGGCCATTTTTTACATAACACCATTTACAAAACATAGCATATTATAACACCGGAGCATAACACTAAAAGACTCAACATTACGCATAATATAAATCCCTTAATTGTCATAAAATAACAGAACTATTTTTTATTCGATTGATACAGTATATTTTAATCAATTTTTGAAGATGTCCTAAATGTCAAGATTACTTCCAATTAAAAGCATTCCTAATGAAGATAGAATTTCAACTTTATTCCTAAATAATTAAGAATATAGACCCCTTTATTGAGATGATTTAAGTCTACTTTACTTCGGTGAGATTCTTCTTTTTTATAAACCAACTCTCCAGAAATTGAGTATACTTCTATCAATACTTTTCGATCTGGATCTGAGAGATTTACGTTTAGAATATTATTATACACGTAAACTCGATCATCTATTGCATTTGTTTCTAGAATAGATTCCTGGGTGATTAATTCAAATCGATCTAAAATGCCACCCTCTTCTGAAATGAAAGAATAAGATAAATTTCTAATGTCTGTGATTCTTGATTTTTCTTTGTCCCACAAATAAAGCTCACCATCAAATTCTGCTAAGTCAAATTGCAAATAATAGCTCCCTCTAGTTTCAATATTAATTCCAATTGGAATACGCTTCATGCTGGAAGTAACAGTTTGAATGGCAAGAGGAGAATTATTTTTAATTGTAAAAACAGAATATTCTGCTTTTGAATTAAATACAGGAGCATCGAAAAGCCTATTGATCTTTTCATCATTCACATCATCATTCCAAGCAATTAGTGTTTGTTTAAACAACCCATCATCTGATAATAGATTAACTCTTACTTTTTGAAGACTCATATTTTTCCTAAAAAAATGATCATCCTCATTATTCCCAATGGCGCGCTGATCCTCTTCAAAAACCACATTAACATTACCAGAGCCGTCTAGCTGCACAAAGAAGCCTTGGGATGACCCAATAGAACCATTATACCTACTTAGGTTGCCCATATTGCTATCTGTACTACCTGAAGCATTGATAACTATATAATCACTATTACTTCCTCTACCTTGATCTGAACCATGATCATCCCAGATATATATCGCGCCAGTGTTGTTATTATTATCATTCATGAACTCGGTGAAAGAAATGGCAGCTGGAAAAGGATTAGCCACAAGGTTCCATCCTTCGTAGGAATCTTGTTCGTCTTGTGTGTATGTTCCTTTGTAAATGATGATACCATCATTTGGTTTACCTGAAAAAACCAGCTCCTTCTGAAATGCCTGTGTGTATCCCTTACCAGGTATTAGTTGATCAGATAAGGCGTTTTCCCATCGCAAAAGACCATCACTACCAAAGGGTGTAGTTTCATTGTATTTGTTAACATTAGATCCAAGAATATCTCCTGTTGCAGCCGTAGATTGTTCTACCGGTGATCCTACGAATGAATATCTGCCATTACTATATCTAGTACTTCGTTTGATGGTAATATTTCCAAGAAAATCATTCTCGTCAAAGGTTATTAAAGATGCTCCTGACTCTATCGTTAAGTTTCCTAATACCCCTAAATCTGAATTAACTATTAGAGTATTCCCAGATGTAACATTCATTTCTTGATTTTCATTAATGATAACAGCTTGTACTGACATATCATTTTCCAAAGTATAATTCCCATCAATTAAAACATTATCAGTTTCTGTAGGGCCATTTCGGTTAGACCAGTTGGCTCCATCCCAAACGATAATACTTTTAGGTTGCACAGTAGCCTGATAAGTCAATCCTCCATCATTTGTTTCTAATAACACATCATACCTGTCATTCACAGGAGCTTCGAATAGGCTTCCGTTGATTTGCAAATCATTAAGATTTTCTCCAAAATTAAATCCGCTCCAATTGCTAACATTGAAACCATAAAAATCGCCATCATATAAAATAACTTCACCACTGAATGACCTTAAATTATTGTCATAATTCAATGGCTGATATGAACTTCCACTTTGAACCATCCAAATAGCACTCCCGTAATTCACGCTCCAAGTTTCTCCTTGATCATAAGTACCTATTTCAAAAAGATAAAAACCAGATGCACTTTCCATGACTTTCCATTTAGTCCCAAAATCCGAAATTTTACCCCCTGTAAAATCTGAATAAGTAACGTTCTCAGGATTTAATTCTAAAAAATTCTGAGCACCATTAAATTTAAATTCTGAACCACCATCTATTGGAAAAACACCCCTCCAGACATATCCAAAACCATTCGTTCCAACAAATTGAAGTCCTAGGTTCTTTTCTTCAGTTTGTTTGCTAGTGTTGATTTGCCAATCAAAAGCCTTAGGCTCAAAAATTATATCTGCCAAGTAGGCAGCAGACCACCCAGAACTTCTATTAGTTTCATCTGTTAAAAATTCAATGTAAATACTACCGCCAGTTGAAGTAACCGAACTTGGCAAACTATTCCCTGTATATTGCCCCAATATGGATGATGTGTTATCATTACCATCAAAGACAATTAACCAATCATGATCTTGTTCAAGATCAAATTCATTGAAGGAAATTGTAATACTTTTTGCATATGGTGGATCAATAAGCCATGAACAATTTGTTTTATTACCATAGTTTTTCACACCGCTTCCGTCATTAATTAATCCAGAATAAGCTGTTAAAGTATTTGTGCCTGAACAATATGAGGGATTTATAGATTGATATTCCAACTCCCACCCATCATGGTTGACAAACATATCTGAGTAGAACTTTATAAAAATTGATCCTCCAGAACTTTGAATTGCTGGTGGTATATTGTTTCCAGTGAATGTTCCTAATAATGTCGAAGATTCTGAATCTCCATCATATATTTCAACAGCATCATAAATTGTTTTCCCATCTTCCTCCGGCAATTCGAGATCAAATTTTGTGAACCGAAGAATTATTGACTCGGCATCTGGGGGAGAAATCAACCATGTACATTCCTGATTATTACAATAATTATCATCTCCACTCCCATCGGAAACCACACCAAAATCGGTATCAATTAATTCATTAGTGCTAGAACAAAGTGCTGCTCCATCACTAGTATAATTCGCCGTGAAACCAGAATAATTGATTGAATAATCTGATATGAACACAACAAGCATTTCACCTGTATTTGAAATGATTTCATCCGGAGGACTATTTCCAGTTAATACCGCTAGCTCATTCGAATCTGAAAACAAACCATCATAAATAATTACTCCATCATAACCTTCTTCCGTTTCAAATTCACTAAATGAAAGCGTAACAGTTGAAGCACATGGAGGTGCTATATACCAATAGCAATTGTGATTATTCCCATAGTTTTCAGTACTCGAGCCATCTTCAAAAGTCCCATTAGATTCAGAAAACAATGACAAACCTTCGCAATAAGTAGATGTACCTATGCTGGTATAGTTTGCAAACCACCCACCTTCAGTATTGCTTCCATCAGACGAGAATCTAATTTTAATCGCACCAGAAGTTGAAACAACATCAGGAGGCAGAGTATTTCCCCACCAAACTAAAAGCAGATCATTATCCTCATACGGACCATCATATACAAACACCGTATCATATTCAGCTTCTGTTTCAAATTCAGTAAAAGTCAAAGCAACCTGTTCTGCACCTGGTGGTGCTATTACCCAGGAACAGTTTAAGTTGTTGCTATAATTATCTGTACCACTTCCATCTGATAAAGTCCCAGAAGAAGCTGTCAAATGAGTAGTCCCATTACAAGTAAGATCTCCAGAAACACCGATACCTACAGCATACCAAGCATCTTTGACCGCTGTATATTCTGAGGATGGATTACCATACAAGTCTTCGGTTGATTGGAGAGAACCTAAGTAAGCATCATAATAGGTTGCATTGGATGGAAGATAATTGATCAAATTCCTATAGGCGATCTGTTGAGCCTTATCCATTCCAATCGGACTAACACTGAATGCATTTCCTACGTCATTGGTTCCTGAGCCACCCTCCGAAAGTAGGTAAAACCAATAATTTTGGACACCACTATTTATGTGAACTCCACCATGATCATAGGATATATTTTCAGGATTAATCCATCCTAACCCTTCATAGGTATCAGGTTGATTTTCAATATTTGGGTCAGCTAAACTTCTCATACTATTGGCACCAATTTTCAAACCTTCGCCAAGAAGCCAATCAGGTTCATATCCACTGTAAAACTCCACAGAAGTTCCCATGATATCTGCGAATGACTCATTCAAAGCTCCAGACTCACCTTGATATGTCAACCCACCATTGCCATTGTTTCCAACAACCATGTGTGTAAACTCGTGGCCTTCAACATCTAACACAACCATAGGATTGTAATTTACCTTATCACCCATTCCATATGACATTACATTGTAAGGAGATGGAAAAGCCGATGCGTTATTAGGATACCCACTAATGTTTAATTTTTCTAAAATGATAGGATTTACAAACTGCCGAATTGGACTTCCATTTCCATCATAGCTGTCTCTACCAAATGTATTCCAATAGAAATCATACGTCACCTGCATTCCCCAATGAACATCTACTGCAGGATGACCTGTAGCGCCATTTTCATAGCTACCACTATTTCCTGAATCGGCCCAAGAAATTGTTCCTGAGTCATTGGAAATTGAAATAGAACCACCAAAATCATCTTCGTTCAAATTATCATAATCCCATATCTCAATGGAATATGGAGGATTGTTCAGATACATATTAACATCAAATGAGACAGGAGCAGATTTATTGGATAAATGCTCCGAAACAAACACCACCTGATTACCCCCGTCAATTAACTTGATATAAAAATCTGGCAGATTGTCAGAAAAGAAATTATACCACCAATCTTGATCAGCGTTGGTAATGGTAAAACTCGAAATATAAGGAACTCCCTCCCAGCTGTTATCTTCATTCACAAAATCAGAGTAATTATCAAACAAATATGGATTTGAATTATCAACTGTAGAATTAGTAGCATCATACGTTTCAATTCTTCTAGCATTATCTCTTAATCTATAGCCTCCTTCAAAGCTATCCGTTGTGAAAGTCTGGTTTCCGCTATAATAAGTATCGCCTGTTGCCTGCTCATCGGCGTGAGCAATTAAACTCACCTTATTCACTACTTCGCCTGATTTAGCATCAACAAACACATTATACATTTTCAATGGTTGAAGAGATTCAACCCTTACTTTATAGGCCAAATAGAATTGTTCACCAACTTGTGTAATAACCAATTCAACGGGGTTTTCTTTGATTTCACCTGTTACACCCATCTCCTTTTTGGCTGTAGAAAGTGCTTTCAATCTGGAGATTTTATGATTGACATCTATCGAAAGATCAGTCTCTAATTGACCATTGATTGATTCAACTATATCATTTTTGGAATGAATAAGCACCATGCTTTCATTCATCAGAACACCCTTATAGTATTGATAGAAACTTGAATGAGAAAAACCCAACTGATCTTCGGTTTCATTCAAAAGTTTAAAAGTAAACTGATCTGAAAGTGAAAATTCGTTGGTTAAATAAGTCAGCCCATCATTTGTTTTTATCGGTGCGATGCGCTGATTTCCTCTTGAATCATTAGGTTTTAACAAGAACGATTTGGAATGTGATTTCACTTTTGATCCGTTCAGCTTCCTTGTAGGATTAGTAGTTGGTACTATTGGTGAAGAGGTACCATTTCCAATTTTCGATTTTAATGGATTTTGAAATCTCGTGAGATTTGGTACTGGTTTCTGAGCGAATAACTGAAATACCAGAAATATCAATATGGCAGTGGTTGTGTTTTTCATTGCTTATTAATAAAAGTTAGGGAGTCTAATGAACTGTAGAGATTAAGCACCTCAGGATTTAAGTCCTTTGCACCAAAACTCCAGACTATACGATTGGTATCTAGAGGCGTATTTAATTGTATGAATGAATAGGTATTGCCAGGTATAAAATATTTGTAGTCGTTCAAATCCCCAGCAGTTGAGAACAATGTGAATACTATTTTTCTACTAATTTTTCGAACTACCTGACTATCTTTTGTAATAGTGCCGTCTTGGGTTAAATGAAAAGTACTAATCTCACCCGTGAATCCCCCTCCACTTCCAAAATCTATAGAACTAATTTGAAAGGCTTTTCTACATGAGGTACATGAAAGTATAAAAAATATCAAACTCAAGGATAAATATCTCAAAACGGCATTTTATCGTAATGTTCGAAATATATCAATAAAAAGCAAATGATATATATCAATGAACTGTATTACATTTTATAGAAAGTCAATTAGTGTAAAAAGCATCTCAGCACATAAATTGTACTATTTGAATAAATAAACCTTTTAAAGAACCTATTCGTTGGATGTACCCCTCATCTAAGCAACAATTATCTAAATCTAAGAATAATTCAATTTTCTCAAATCATCTAATTGGTTAATGTGTTGAACGATTGCCTTAAAAGATGGAGAAAAAACAATAATAGTAACCACAGTAAAAACTGATTGAGGACAAGTTAACAAAGTAAAAGAACCTCATAACTCAATTAACTTTGATGGCAATCCACAAAGAAGAGAAGAGAAGAGAAGAGAAGAGAAAAGTAAAGAAGAGGAAAGAAGGAGATGTCCATCCTTCTTTTATTTAAATTATATTTCACTCTCTTTTAACTCTTTTTCTTTTTTCAAAAAGCTAGAAAAATTCAATCGATTTAGAGCGCCTCTGGCGAAATAAAAATTTAATACATACATTGGGCTATTTTCAATACAAAACACATTCAGGACTGGTTAAAATGCGCGACAGAGGTATTTGGATTCGTTACCACGTCAGAAAGTGATAAGAAAATGAAAAGATTGACCAAACCCTAGTGTATAAACCCCTACAAAAAGCTCCTTTGCTTGATAATTCATGTGATATTAAATGTCGCCATAAAAATTTAACTTTTTCAAGAAAAGATTTTTAACAAATGAATTTTTTGTAATATGAAATTTGTTAATTTGTTCAACCTTACAACTGAAGTCAGCATACATTCATGAATTTACAAATAAACAGCTACTGAAATAATTGGTTGCTTACACTTCAATAAACAGATTCCTGCATTTACTTTTCAACTCATAATTTCCAATTATCCCTAAGTGTTCATCCTGCTTTTCAATATTCACCAACCAATCATCCTCAGATTTAACACTCTCCGAGGCCCCAGGCTTTTCATAGCCATTAATAAAGTAGATAAACAGCAACTTCGCTTTAATGCCTTGCTGATCAAGAAAATGTAGAAATGATATTCGATTAGCCTTTTGATAGTATTTCTTCTCCCAGTTCTTACATTCCACAATACCGAAGTGATTTTTTGTACTCTCAAAAGCCGATTTAATCATTCTTAAACTATTTGGGCTTGATGCTCCGCAGTTCGATTCCATTTCTCCTGCCCTAGCCTTTGCCTCTACCAAAATCCACTCATCACCAAACTTCCCAACTGCATCCCAGTTTTGTGCTGATCCTGATTGTGGCCAATAATTGCTCCAGGCCTCATGAATAGATAGGTCTTGATTTAAAAAATTGACCCCAACGAACTCTAAATCAACTCCACCCTTGGTGCCAAATGGAAAATCTAACCATTCGATTGGTTGATTCTGATCAAACCCATAAAGGTCTTTAATCTTACGGTCCAATTTATTTCTATGCCTTCCTAGAAATCTGAGTAAATGATATTCACTCCCATATCCTATTGCCATTTCACCCATGTTGATCAACATTTTGTTTAATAAACCCCAACTCTTCCAAAACCCTATGCCCAATGTCTTTATTCAAAAGACTCTTTTCATCTTCCGTTTTTTTGATCAAATCCGCAAACATCAACCCACATGAAAGGTCACTTAAATGCTCAGCACTAATGTCCTGAAAATCACCGGCCTCTTTTCTCACACCTTCAATTACCTGATCTGGGTACAACAAATAGCCATCAGCAGACTCGAAGTAATGTAGATAAGCATAGAGCTGGCGTAAGTCATCAGGAGTCACCGCCTTTTGGTACTTCCATTTGGTATCAACAACCACTTTTCTGTCATAGGACTCAATTACCAAATCAGGCCTGAGACGCATGCCCCATCCATTGTGTTTCTTCCAAAACAGTTTTGATCGCTGACCATAAACTTTCACCCCTCTATTTACAGCGGCTCTTCTCAAACTCCAGTATATAAAACTCTCCCACAAGTAGTTCATATCAAACATGATGGCCAGTATGTCATTGGATCCGCCTTTGATATCTGGATGGTAGTTGAGCAGGATGATTCGGGCAAGCTCTATAGCTCGTTTGTAGCTTTCTGTTTTGCGGTCATAAGGAAGTGCGGCAAACAGCTTTTCATTTACAGCGCGATGCTTGCACTCAGGAAAGAACAACAACAATGCATCTGCATTTCGGCGCACAGCGTCAGACCCAACACTAGCTACACATTCCAAACCAGCTCGTAGAATGAAATTGTAAACATTGTCCTGGTCATAGACCGAATGCGCAACATAAAAGCGCTCGGCATGCAGGGCGTTTTTCGTGATCTGCTGATGTACCAGGAGCTTGCCTTTAAGTGCTGGCTGGTTACTGACATGCGTACGGTATTTCTTGATCAGTCCCTGGTGAATGAGTTTCTCAGCTTCATCCAGAAACAGCTGCAAGTAGGTATCCAGCACACTGTGTTTCCGAATGTTGACATTAGCCAGTGTTGTCGTCTTAGCTTCTACTTGGAAGCTGATGAGTAGTATTTCTAAAAGCACCTCTTGCCACTCTCCTTTTTTAAGCTCATGTTTGTCGGTTTTAGGCAACACTTCGATGGTGAGATCACCAACTTTGAGGACTCCTACAAATTCATTGAACCGGACTTTGTTGTAATAGGTGCGAAAGAAGCTGGTTTGGGCTTGTTGCTCATAAATAGCCAAAGCATCCAAATGCTTTTGCTTAAACTTGACTTTATCAAGCTCCTGCCCTACGGTCAGCCAACCCCATTCATGCAGCAATATTTTATTGGAATCAGACACCCAATGTCAGTTTCAGCTTTTCAGCTATGTTTTCGGCTGTAATTTCCTGGAGTTGATATCTCATACTACCTATGAAATCATTCTGGTCTTCTACTGCCATCTTAGGAGCTTCTTCTACCTGCGTAAAAAACCCATCCCCAAGCACCAATCGAATTTTTCCATAATCATTGTAGAAATACTCTTTGAGCAATGGAATGATGTTTTTGTTAAAGGTCTCTGCTAACTCCAGCTTGCTAAAAACATTCATTAGATAACTATGACCTATCTGATGATCCTCATCCTTTAGATACTTGATTCTTCCATTAATTACCTCAAGCAATTCTTTAAAATTGATCCCACCTTCGAATTGGACCAACGTTCTCATGGTTTCTTTAAAAGTATCAAAGCTAGCCTCAGATCCCAGACTATCCCCAAAACCAACATAAGCTTGCTCATTTACAATGGTAAGCCCCAACATCTCCCACAAATCAATTTCATGTTTTCTATAACTATCAATGCTGCCACCATATTTTCCATACATCTTAATCCAGTAGAAATACAAGACGCGTAAGGGTTCTACTAAATCTGGATTAGGCATCATCTCTTGAAAGTGAAACCTACGTCTTAGAGCTACATCTAAAGCCTCAACACTACGATCAGCTGTGTTCATCGTGCCGATTATATACAAGTTAGATGGTACGCTGAATGGATCGCCACTATATGGCAAGGTGATTTCAATGGTTTCCTTCATTCCTGCCCTCTTATCAACTTCAATCAAAGTAATCAATTCACCAAAAATTTGGGAAACATTACCTCTATTGATTTCATCAATAATCAATACATGAGGTTTAATAGTGTTTTCTATATCATTCGGATTATATTCATAGTTCTTCTCCAAATAGCGATATATTCCTTTGAATGGTTTTGCCCATTTACCACCGAATTTATTTTTCTGACTGGCAATGTAAGCAAGACTTTTTCGCCTGATTGTGCTTAAATCAACTTCACCAGCAACATCTAAGTCTTCACCGTTTTGAAGAAGAGTGATATTAAATGACTTGCCCCCTTCCAAATCAATTTCAATTGTTGTTTTATCCTTCAGGTCTGAAACTAGCTTTTCATAGGCTTCTGAAAAAGACCTGTTCTTTTTGGAACTAGCAACTTTGCACAACTCCTTGAAAATACCATCCTTAATTTCATATGTGATAGTTCCTGATTTTGTTTCTGGCTTTAACCCCTCAATAAAATCCTCATAACTCAAACTCTGATGAAAAGTAGTAAAGACTATCTGGCCATTTTTTAAATATTCATCAAACCGCTTTTTTAGGTCAGATCTATTTTCTGTTTGCAATTCAGCTTCAGATTTGCCTTCAATAATAGCCAAGGCTTTGTTAATTGTATGATATGTCTTCCCTGTACCAGGAGGGCCATAAAGGATTTGATTTAGAGAATTTGTATTTACCATAACATTAGAAATATTGGACAGATCATCAGAATTATTGCTCATTTTTGCTTTTATTCCCTTGATCTTTTCCAGGGACTTATTCATTAATTCATCGGTCAGCTCTAGTTGATCCTTCAGCCCATGATCAAGCATCACTTCATCCATTTTAGGCTTATAGTCGCTATAAAATTGATCTATTATAGCAAATACGTCTTGATCCTTTGGAAAATCTCTTTTGAATTTTGTTTCTTCTTGCTTCTCAAAACCGCCAATTTTTTCAATGAAGTCTTTATAAAATTCAATAATATCTTTATTCTTTTCACCTTTCCAGACTACTTCGATATAACTCCTTGCTTGGCCATCGTTATCAATCCAAACAACCAAACCAACACTTCTCGTTTTATTTACTCCACCACTTCTATTATAAATTCCAATAAATATATATCCTTCATTTCCTTGAAACCATTGACCCGAACTTAGCCTGTTCTTATTATCTCTTTGGCGTACCCAAAATCTCACATTAGAATCAGTTTTTCGCTTTTCAATCAAATAATTTAGAATGCGATCTGACCATACTTTAATGTCACCATTAGGACTTGTATCTTTCATATTGGATTGGGTTTTAAAACACAGGATTATTTTGATGGCAGATGATTTGTATAGATTTTTCCATTGCTGCTTGTTTTAGCTTTTCAATAAACCATTCAGTTTCTTCCAGTGCTGCTTCGTCTGAGAATTGATCCTATTCTTTCTCATTGTTCCAGCCGCTTTAGTAGTATATGCAAGGAAATTCCCCCAATCATATCGATCTGTTTTCACAAAACCATTTTTTGATTTATCATGAATCCATATGCGTTTTCTATTAGCTCCTTTGTAGGAATATTTATTCAGGATTCTCCTCTTAAACAGCTCTCCATGATTAGGCCCAGACATAGCTGCATATCGTTTTGATCTTGCCACAGTCTTCTTCATCTTTCGATAATAACTAGACAAACTACCTGGTTTCAACCTACTTATAACTCCATCGAACTCAAACCCCAGATATACAAGTTTCTTATTTGAATTGATGAAACCACTTTCAAATTCTTGTTCACAGGATAATAGCTCTGCTTGTTTCTTAAAATGAAATATCTGTGTTTTTGATTTTTGGATTCTTAGGTTAACCTTATCAATTTCATCATGAAATAGTTCGATAATTCTATCTTTTTCTTGAAATGGGCAGATTACTATCATATCATCTGAATACCGACGATATATACCTCCCACATCATTTAAAGCATTATTTATGGATTTATCAAAATCTAACAAATATGCATTGGCCAGTACAGCGCTTATCGGTGTTCCTTGTGGAATACCATAGTTTCGAATCTTTTTGTTACCATCTTTATCCAACAGAATTTCACTTTTCTCATTTCTTGCATATTTCGCATGTTTGACCAGTTTATTCTTATTTCTAAGAAACTCCTCTTTCGTACAGAAGGCCACTACTTCTTCTTTTTTAAGGTACTTTATTTTTGAAACTCTCTTTTTCCGAGGATCTTTTAGTTTCCCAATAGAATCTCTCTGTTGAACAATTAGCTGATTCTGAAAGAGCTTAAAAATATCGATAAGATCAATGTATGAAAATCTGGAAAGGCTTTTATAGACATTAAAATGATCCTTAGGCAATCTATCTTCAGAATCAACCAATTGAGACCAGGAAGCAAGGAGTTTGTTATGGTCTAATTCATCGAAGAAACTCTTTATATCAAAAGTGATTACTAAGAAATGTTCTTTGGGATAATTTCTAATGTATTCAAAAACTTCATTGGCAAAATCAATATTACACTTATTTTGACCATTAGGGATATTGGGGTTAATTGGGATGGCTCTATATGCCAGAACCACGTCTCCCAAATTTTCAATTTTTAGTTTCTTTTCATACTCCTTATTTAGCTTTTCCGCATAGTAGCTATAAACCAGAGAATCTAAATGACCTGCGTAGTATAAATCTCGCGTTTTGGAATCTGACTTCCTTAATACTTTATCATTGGTTTTAATTGAGTGACCAGTTTTTTCATCATAAGTCTTTCTAAATTTCCTAACCTTCTTGACTTTATGAATAAATGGCAGAAATGCATGTTTGGCTACCTTATCTGGATTGGAAACATATTTCTCTATCCACATTTGTCTTTCCTTAGGTAAAATCCTTCTATCAATGTGTGGATATTTTTTAAGCCGAAACCAGTCCTTTTTTTTCATTATTATAAGTCCAAAAAAGAATGAATGAGGAGCCAACTACGAGGCATTGCTTTTATTCCATAAGGAATGAAGTATGCATGCAACTTTGATGTTCCTGAGAACATCGCCCCAATTCAAGTCGGGTAAATAGTTGTACTATATTTAAACCATAATCTAAAGACCATGATATATACAGTAGTAGAGTCCATTGCCTTGCTTCTTATAAGCAAATTGGCATTATATTGGCAATCAGAAGAAATAATTCAACTGATAGCTTGGATAATTGAAATGACTCTTCCCTAATAGTTTTTCATATTAGGCAAATCCATAAAACGCTATACTTCGGCTCTCCTCATTCATCCAAGACTAATATAAGATGTTTTTCCGCTTTATACTAATTTAAATTTATATCACTTATAATTAGTTAAATTTTAAAGCTAAGCTGGCACATAAACAGCAACTTTTTCATTCACAAATCCACTCTCACTTCCCCTTTACTTGCAAAAATGATTTTCTTGCCATCTCGAAATTCAAATTCATCACGTCTTTCATTATGCTTCGTGAAACTCCTTCCGAAGATTGACCTGGTTTTGACCTAACTCTATCACCTGATTTAATTACATATTTTTTAATTTTCAAAAGCTAGGAAGTTTTAGTTTCCTTCTTTTGAACAACTTTAGACTTACGCTTCTTCGGTTTACCTTTCACCTTCTTCTCCCGAGCTTCCCTCTCCTCCTTTATCCTCTCCAACAACACCTCTGCTGGCTCATCCTCAGGATCCTGCTCCACCAGCTCCCCACGGAAGGCCTTCGCCAGGATGGCTTGGGGGAGTTTATCTACTTTTTCTTTGAGAGATGTGTACTGCGCTTCTACCCGATCAGCGATAGCAAAAAGCTCCTCCACCCGACGAACAATTTCTTGTTGTTCTACTAATGAAGGAATGGGAATTGGAAAAGATTTGAACATTGTCAAATCAATTCTTAAGCGGGTCATTCCAAAAGAAATTTCCGAAATAATTTCCTTGCATGCTCTTGAATTAAAATAATAGGCAGCAAACTCTGGAAGTATAAAATGCTCATTATAATCAGCTTTCATTACATCAGGAGTTACCATTGATACTCCTGCATCCTTCGGATAAATAGCAGCATCACCTGGAGGATCACCTAACTTAGTAATCAACATTTCTCCTCCATAAATAGAATACACTTGATGTAATTCTTTCCAAACAGTCGGCTCCATGTAATTAGGCTTCTCCTGATTGAAATTAAAAGGTTTTACATGCCTTAAGAATATGATTGGAACTCCTGAATCTCTAAAGTCTTTAGCTTTAAATATTGTTCCAAAGGGACCTGCACAAATTGCATTCCCGCCATCTTTTACCAAGTAGTAATTTGGAATCCATTTCCAATAATCCGGAACTTCAAATAGGACTTCATTTGAAATTCCCTTCTGTCCTCGAACTTTGACAGGTTTTTTCTTACTTAAATGAAACTTCTCTAATTCTTGGTAAAACTTCCTAAACTCTTCAATGTCTTTTGTCTTCCGCCACTCCTCAGTCAACTTCCCTGTCACGGCCTGGGTGAGGACTTGCTGGCGGAAGTTTTTCAATAGCTCGGGGATGCGATGGAGCTTGTCTTTGATCACGTCCAGACTAGCAAAAAGCGCATCCAGCTTCTCCACAATCCGCTCCTGTTCCGCTAATGGGGGAAGAGGGATTGATATTTTAGAGTATTCTTTAAATTTTAAATTTCGTAGGTTATTACTACCGCCTTGATAATTAATCACTTCTCCTGACAAATAAAATTGCCTTAGATATTGATTAATAAATGCTTTATTAACCTCATTGGAAAGTCTTACCAGCCTGAAAAAGTTAGTACAAACTTTAGGTACGTCTGGCTCTTGGGCTAATACATCTTGGTCAATAATGAGGGTTCTTCCGACTGGTTGATCAGGTCCTCCACCCGATATTTCAACAAGGATATCTCCAATCATAAGAGTTCTTTTTTCAAGACTACTATTCTTAATCAGTCTTTTTGCAGCTGTCTTCCCCTTTTCTTTAGTCCAGTTCTTTATCTCACTCCCTCGAATACAGAATGCTTCTGCGTAATCTGGATCATTAAAACTTTTAGGATCCTTACCCCAATCACCTCCGATTACGAAATTGAACAACTCGTCAAACTCTACCAATATCCACCCTTTTGGTAATTCTCTCATACCAGCAGCTTCATCATGTTGTCCAGCTCCGCTTGGATGGCTTTGAGCTCTTTAGCCGCTTCTTTTACCAGATCCACTGGTTCGCCCAGGTCTTCTTCTTTGCTATTGTTGCTTTCTGTCAGCAGTCCAAGATCAAGTGAATCGTTCTTAGCAGCGATCTCTTCTCTAGTATAGCGCTTAAAGCGCATATCCCCGACTGCTGATCGTAGTTCATCATTAATTTCTCCATCATACTTTTGCTTTACTTCATCTATGGAGATTCCTCCGGTATAGGCTTTCACAAAGTCGGTAAAAGCAGCCCTTGTAAACGGAGTACGCTTGCCCCAGCTCGGCACATCCGTCCGCATATCATAGATCCACACGCGCTGC
Source organism: Bacteroidia bacterium (assembly GCA_030425425.1). Classification (GTDB taxonomy): domain Bacteria; phylum Bacteroidota; class Bacteroidia; order Cytophagales; family Cyclobacteriaceae; genus Marinoscillum. The sequence goes on from JAUIAO010000024.1 coordinate 15,890, forward strand.
GTGTTTTGCGTTTCTGTTTTGCCACGGGAGAAGAATAGTACGTTGGTTTTCACTCCGGCGGCATAGAAAATACCTGTAGGCAGTCGCAGGATGGTGTGCAGGTCGCATTTGTCCATCAGGTCACGGCGAATTTTCTGACCATCCCCATCTTCAAACAACACATTATCAGGCAACACCACGGCTGCCCTGGCTCCTCCTCGTTTGTGTAGGGAACGATAGATATGTTGTAGAAAATTAAGTTGTTTGTTACTGCTCAGAAAGGTCAAATCATCTCTGGTCGGTCGCTCCCCTCCTTTCTTCGTCCCGAAAGGTGGATTGGCCAATACACCATCGAAGTTCTTGAAACTCTTTCCTTCCTCTGAGAGGGTATCTGCCAGCCGGATGTCACTATCCAGGCCGTGGAGCTTGGCATTCATGAGGGCCAGTCGGTGGGCATCTTGTACCAGTTCACAACCACTGAGTGCTTTCTTCCGTTGGAAGTCCACATCTACTTCCGGCGCAAAATAGTCGTCATGCTTTGCCCGCAAATACGCATCTATGGCAATCATGAACCCGAACGTACCCGCAGCGGGATCGTTCCATCGCTCACCCAGTCGCGGCACCATCAAGTCCACCATCACATTAATCAACGGACGTGGCGTGAAGTACTGACCGGCACCACTCTTTTTCTCACCGGCATTTTTCTCCAGCAATTCCTCATAGATCGTCGCAATCTTATCCTGCTCCACTTCGTCGTACCAGTCAATCGCATCTAGGCTGGTCACAAGTGTTTTCAAGTTCACAGGCTTGCGCAAGGTGGAACTGGCATTGGTATAGATCTCTACAATGGTCGGGTTCTTGGCTTTGGTCGCAATGTTGGCCAGTAAATCCCGATAAGTATCAAAAAGTTCTTTGTTGTCGGGGATGGCTTTGAGCTTGCTCCACTGGTATTCTTCGGGTATTTCACTCTCAAAATCCTTCACCTCAGACAATCTAAGGAAGAGCAGGTAAGTAAGCTCATTGAGGTACTGGTGATAGGTCACTCCATCGTCGCGAAGGACGTTACAGAGGTTCCACAGTTTATTGGCTATTTCTTCAGCGCTCATTTTTGTTTCTAATTATCTTCTTCGTTCTGATTTTCCTGATCACCTTCTTCAGGCTCATCTTCTTTTTCTCCCAAAAATTATTCTAATAACAGTTTCTTCTACCTCCTCGTCATCAGTGCTGTCTGTATCATCAGCCGCATCATCTATCGCTTTCTTTTTTGCTTTATAGGCAATCAAGGAGTCAATTGCGGCAGCTGTGCCTTCTATTTCTGCTTCTTCAATCGGGTCATTAGAGTATTTGATACTTTTTATTGCACCAATATCTTCATAAAAGACAAACTCGGCACCATTGAAATCTGCGGGAAGGACTCCAACTGGCCCGAGCTGCGGAAAATACATTGAAAAGGAATTGCTTCCATCCTTATCTTTCAAATCCTTAAAGGATTTTAGCTTTTTACCATCATATTCTAACTCAATGCTGTATTTAGGAGGAATCGTATATCGAAGGAACCCCTTTTCTTTTTTAGGTTGGGTAATGGCTTCCTCTACAGCATGTGAAATGATTTGATTTGATATTATTTTTAATGATTTAGATTTATTCGAATCAAAATCTTTAGTTAACTGTGTATCAATTCCTTGATTATCTACTAATGGTACGTTAATTCCGTTTTCTGGATCTATTTGCATTAATTCTGCATTCGGCAAAGTGGGCACATATTCAAAGGCTATCCAGTGTGTTGTTTTTTTCACAGATCCTAGAATGGCCTTTTTAATCTCTTCCATTCGATTTTCAATGCTTACAACTCTATATTCAAGAGCATCTTTGGATACGTTTGGTTCAACATTCGATAGCATATCCAGCTTACCTTGAGACAACTTATTCAATTCATCTAGAAGTACAATAATTCTTTTCGCTTCAATTGACACTGAGGGCTTATCATATCCCATTTCCTTTTGAAAGTCTTCGAATTTTGATTTCGCAGTGCCTAAAAGCGGATATAGATTAGATGCTAGATTGGCACCCATTTCTACACCTTTCGATACGATATCAATCGTTTTGTCTTTTTGTGCAAATTCTCCAGATGAAATAATCCCATCTTTACTAAATGATAATTTGAGGACCTGGGAGTAGAATTTCAGATTTTTGTAGGCAATGATATAGTGGCGGTCAGGGTCCGGAAGTGTAATTGGCTCCATGATGATTCTATCCCCAAGTGAAAACTTGTCCTTTACACTAACTGGAGTCCAACCATAATTGACCTGTATCAATTGGAGTATTTCTGATTGTTCGGTTTCTGGAAGTTTATGAATCAACCCTTCCTTCAAAGTATTTACCGTGATCGGAACTCTTACTTTAAGTATAGATTTAGGTAGATAATAACTGATCATTTCGCTATACTGCACCTCATCAGGTATTTCCTGATCAGCATCATAAGCAATCATTGTTGTCTTGCACGCAATTCCAATGAATAACACCATTGAAATTGCTAAGTAATTTGTTTTCATAATCGGTGACTTTTTTTAGGCAGTTTCATCATATAACCCATTATTGATTTGAACAATCAAATCCTTCAACTCATTATCAAATATCTTATTTAAGCGTTTAAACCCTCCGGCATCTGCAAAAAGTGAATCATCCAGATCCTCTACCTGTAAGACAGACTCTTTGATCAGTTGCATTTCTATCCGGTCTATCCATTTTTGCTGGATTCGATTCCAACTCTTCATTGATCGAATCTTGTTAACAGCACCTTTGATACGATCTTCATGACTGACCAGTGAAGATCCTATTGCCAGCGTACGGATGAAAGAAATGATATCAGCTGCTATATCCTCATTTTTGATTTCCTTCCATGCAGCGTTCAAAGCAGTCTCATTATATCCTTCCTGGTCCAGCGCAATCATGAGCTCTTTTAATGATTTTCTATCCAGCTCTTTTGGTCGCGTGCACACAATGTTCAGGGCCATGATTTTATTCTGATTATCTCTTATGAACCGCTCAAAGCTCTTGAGATAATCTTTAGGTTTTACACCTTTACCATATCCACGCTCGGTACTTCGATATTCATCTTCATGATCCGAAACTAAGGTAGCACTTCGCTTCAGCTTCAACTTATCCAGAAACGACCACAACCCCGTCATTTCGGTGATCTCTTTTAGGCTTTCCAATGGAGGCTGGTCCCTTAGCATTCCGATGAATGATTCTGGATCTTTGTCTCCTGAATTAAACCTAAATATATCTTCATCACTTTCATTCATTTGGTGCCGCTTCCGCTGAATCTTGGCAATGATCTGTTCTACCTGACGCTTAGCTCGCTCCTCATTATCTATGTGCTTAACCTCTCCAATCAAATCCATAAATGTTAAAGTAGGATTAGACACAACAGGTCGCATTTGTGTGTAGTCTTCCAGTGCTTCATAAATGCGCACCGCATCATAAATCCTAAAGGTTTCCTTCCCTATTTCATCACACCTTCTAGTCGCTCGACCAAGCATTTGTTCATAAAGAATCCTTGATTTGATCCTTCGCATAAACACCAGATTACAAATCGCCGGCACATCAATCCCAGTTGTCAACAAATCGACAGTTACTGCTATGGTAGGATATTTTTCATTCTTGTAGCGCTTCACATAACCCTCCGGATCATACGCTTTACCTGTAATTTTGAGAATGGCATTATCCTCCAGATCTACACCAATGGCTTTAAACTCTTCCTTGAAAATGCGAACCACATCGTCTGCATGATCATCAGTAGCGGCAAACACCAACGTTTTTTCCTCTCCTTCAGGATCTATTTCATTGACCAAATATTGGATAACAGTACGATTGAAACTTTCGGTAAGCACTGCTTTATTAAAGGATGCAATATCTAAGGACAATTCATCCTCTAGTTCATCTAGTTCTATGACCTCATTCTTTTCCTGATCGTAGGCTTTAGGTTTCTCTCCCTTTTCCCATTTAATCCCTTCTTCACTCAACTTGGTATTGATCAGATACGGTGGCTCATGATCAATCAAATATCCATCAATTACCGCTTCTCTGTAAGAATAGGTATAGACTGGCTTCCCAAATATCTCAGAGGTGTGCAGCGCGGGAGTAGCCGTTAACCCTACAGCGAACACATCAAAGTAATCCAGCACCATACGGTATTTACTCACATAATCTCGCTGGTCTTTGAAGTGCAAATCTTCTTCCTCTATTTCACGGTCCAGCAAATACCCACGATGTGCCTCATCAATGATGATGCAGTCGTATTGATCCACAGAGGGCTTGTTCTCATCGTCATTGTAAAACAACCGTTTCACCATCCCTTGAACCGTCGCAAAATGCAAACGGGTATCAATGTCTGGCTGGATTTCCTTCAGGCCTTTTACATCGTAGATCTCTGAGAAAGTGTGTAGATCCGCTACTTTGTTATCGGTGAAGGCATCAAACGCCTGAGTTCCCAATAAAGTCCGATCAATCAGAAAGAGTATGCGCTTGAAGCGGTTGGTCTGGATCAGTCTGTATGCCAAACCAATGACCGTTCGTGTTTTACCAGTTCCGGTAGCCATGGCCAGGAGTGCTCTATTTTGATCCTTTTCTTCAATCAATAATTCCTCCACAGCCTTAATGGCCTCCATTTGATAAGACCTTAGGTTCAACCCTGCCGCTTCTCGCAAGAAATCAGAGGACTCTTTGAGTTTCTTATTTGCTTCAGTTAAATCGCGGGTGAACAACCCCTTTAGTCCTTGCGGAGAGTACCAACCCTGTAATGCTCTAGCATTGTTTCTTTGCTTGCGAACATCCAAAAACCAAATGCCACTTTTGGTTTTGATCTGCTCAAGATAAGGTCTGCCATTGGTGGAAAAGAGAAATGGTACTTTGTAGCCAAACCACTCTCCCAAAAGTTTTGCCTCATGCTTTGCTTCTACTTTTTCAGCATAGACTTTGGACTGTCCCAGATCTGTAGATATATCGTGTGCATATTTTTTGGCTTCCACAATGGCGTACATATCAGTGCCAATAAACAAAGCATAATCGGCCCACTTACCACCACATGGCCATTCGGCAATCGCCAGGTTTCTCCCCCTTTCCGGTGTGGTTTTGTTTGTTTTATAGTTGAATGTTTGTGTGTCTACTTCCCAACCCGCAGCTTTCAGCTCCGCATCGATCAAAACGCGTGTTTCCGCTTCATTCATTTCGAGCTTACTGGCAGCTTGCTCAGAGCGTTCATTGATTTCAGCTTTTTGTCTTTGATCCAGGCCTGAGGTGTCACGCTCAGTTAAAAGTTTGTTGAATTTAACTTCTAGCTCCTGGTATTGCTGTTCCAGCTCATGTAAGGCGTGCCTGGTGTCTAGTTTGTGTGGTGTTTTGAATTTAACATTACTGATGTCTTTTCTTTCCCCTGAATAGGTGCCGTAATACCATTTAGCCACTTTAAAGCAAGAAAAGAGTGTTCCTGTGGCATCTTCCACCGTACCCACCATTTGGTGTGTGGCAAGATTGCCTTTGTGTTTGATTGTATGAAACAAGTCATTGATCATGTGTGGCAACACACCACCAAACTTCAACTCCCTAAGTCTATTATTGAAAGTGTTATCGTATGGAAACTCCAGGCAATGTTCTTCAAAGAGAAGTTCTGTCAATCGCTCCGCATACTGGCGCTGCTTCATCAGTGAAGTTACCGGGTCATCATGCAGCAGATATTCAGCACCCTGTATCAGATTAAAAAGTATGGGGTATTCCTGTTCAAGGAAATGAAAGTTGGTATCAGACAATTTTTAATCGGCTAGGTTCGGATGATTAAATGTAATACAACTTTTTGTGTTCTGTTATGTGGAGACGAAATAAAGTCTATTTTTCCACTTAAAACCTCAGAAAAGTATTTTTTGCATATACTCTAATTGTCTTTGTGGAATGTTTTGTGTGTTTGTTTCAATTTGTTTGTGGTGAATTTCTTGCTGATTTTTGAAATTTCACTTACTAAATAGAAGTGGCTTGTATTTTAACCATTGCATTACTTTTATAATAAATTGAATGATCGTTTGATATCAACCTCATGGCAAAAGAAAAAAAACTGGGTATATCCCATTTTATAAACACCCAGCTGAAACCAATAAATGGTTATCATCCACTCTACATGAGGTTAACTTATAACAGAGACAGTTTAAAAATAAAAAGCCCAACATATTCCATTTTAGAAGAATTAGGAAAACTGGATGATTATAATCAGGAAAGAATAAAAGATAACGATATAAGAATAGTTCATTCTATTCATAAGAATGTTCAGGATAAACTGATTGGATATTCCGTTAAAACTTTCAAAGATGAATTAATTAGTCAGTTATATAGAGACTTAGGGGTGGTTCATTACGAAAGGCTGTACCATGCTCTAATTGATTTTCTGGAAACTAATAGTAATGAAGGAACTGCATTCTTCCTTGATCATTACACAACTGGGAGTTTAGACGAGATTGTAAATAGCTTTCTAGATACAATTGAGGAACTGAACCCAGAACTATTTATCAAATTTGAAACTGAATATCAAACACATTTTGTTCTAGATGAAGTTTTAAAAAAACATTCCTTAGAACAGAATTGGGTATATGTTTCAGTTGCTGATGTTTTGTTTAATAAAGATTTATTGAATCAAATCAACCAAAAACACAAGCATTTACGAAAACCGTTTTTAGATCTCCAAAAGTTGTTAAATCCTTTTTCTCAAAATAGCTCAATGAAAGAGTTTATATAATGTTGCCTTAACGTATTTATTTATGGCAACTTTCATTAAATTGCATAGAAGTCAAATGCAACTAAAATGAATAGTTATCTTGAGATCATCGCAAAATTGAATCAAATTGACACTGAGATCCAGTCTATTAAATCCGTAATTTCCATACTACATAACGAATGGATACCAAGACTAAAATTTATTGATCTGTGTGGAATAGGGCCTTCACTATACAACCAATGGAAAAATGATGGGAAGCTACAAAGGAATCTTCATAATAATAAAACGGAGGAAGGGATACCTCCTCCCTTCCTGAGGTTGTTAATTATTTTTTGTCAAATGGATTTCAAAGAGCAGTTGTTATCAAGTTTTTTGAAATGTCAGATTCCGCAAACTGGCACGATACAAAAGGGAATGTTATTAAAAACTGGAAGATGAAAGCGCAAAAAGTGTGGTTTACTGATGACCATAATATCACCGCACCTGAAAGGCAGCGAGATCCTACTATTCAGCCAAAATCAAAATACCCGAAACTCTCTGACGGACACCTACCGCCGAATGTAATGCCAGGAAAATTTTAAGAAGAATTGATTAATCATAAAAAACATATGCCAGTAAAAAAGAACACTACCACAAAAGCCATTACAAAGAAAGAACTGATTAAGGCCTATGGCATCAGCGACAAAACGTTTAGAGGTTGGTGTAAACGCGCAAATATTCATTTAGAAAGAAATAGTGCTCCTTTAACACCGAAGCAAGTAAGGGAAGTATTTGAAGCGTTTGATCCACCAGAAAATTTCATCTAATCTACCCTTTTCTTCCCAATCATACTCTTGCATTTTCCAATACAGGCAGGCATGAGTATGACGGATCATGACGATTACGAGGCTGATATATCATAAACAGATACTACATGGCTAGACCCGTTAAAATTAATGCTTATGCTTTTCTTCATAAGTACAACCATGGCAAGCGAATGAGATACCTTTAAAAAAAATGGTAATGATGGATATGCTACAAGGTTTAAAATATTAGAACGCTTAGCGCATAACAACTACCACTTCCATGATTTATACAAACAACTGGACCTACTCCTTTTTGCCGATTACTGGATTCCTGATTTTCCACCTTATCGCAAAGAACAATTTGGAAGTAAAATAAAGATGTTCGAACGGATCGTTTCTGACATGATAGACTTGGATATATTCCACCGCGAACTATGGGAAAAGTATAAAATATTGTGGTGTCCAGAGCTACTGGAAATTATTTCACCTATTTATGAGATCAGAGAAAACAATCTAACGTTTTTACAAGATATATTCAGAATTAAAAAGTTAATTCTATCCGATAACCACGTTTCAGTGTCGGAAACTATGATTAATGACAAGATTAATCTTCCTACTATAGATACTTTAGGTACTAATAATACTGTAAGTAAGAAGGATGCTTCGCCTTCTCTTGAAGATGTTATTGATTATTTTATTCAAAATGGGTATTCTGAGCAAGCAGCTATAGGAGCATTTGACAGCTATGATAAAAGGGGGTGGAAAGCCAAAGGCGGTAAGCTCATCTCCTGTTTGCAGAAAATGGTACGTCTTGAAATTATCGATGACTTTTGTGGAAACATAGGATCATTTGGAGTCAGGAATTGGTAGATTCATTGTCTCATGTTTGACAAAAGCGAGAAAATTCAACCCCTACAATTTCTCAAATCCGCAGCATTTTTAAAATTTCCGATACGAATATAATTATTTCCGATTCGGCAAAGGGCTTTGATGGTGTCAAAAAGACCACAAGAAAGAAAGAAAGAAAGGAAAGTAAGGCGGATTTTGTAAAAATCCTGTCTGAGTATGTTCCTACTTATGGAAAAGAGAAGGTAAGAGAATTCTTTGAATACTAGCCAGAACACAACACCAATGTATATAAAATGAGATTTGAAAAAGCAAAGGATTTTTGATGTAGCTAGAAGATTAAAAACAAGGCACTTAAAAATTTGACTTAACCTTTCCTTTTCTTCCCCTTAATACCTATTTCATTCCAATATAGGAAAGGATGAATATGATGCGTATTAGCTTCACAGGATAATCAAACGAGATATAAAACCCTCTATGAAAAAGAAATTATTTGAATTAGCCATTGAATTACACAATGAAGGATATTCTCCAGAGGAAATTGCTGAAGAACTTGAAATAAGCAGGGCTACGGCTTACCGCTGGGTTGAACAACATACAACATCGATCGCATTGGCTGGTATTGAAGAGAAAAAAGAAGTTGAATACAATGATGAGGAAGACTTTGAAGGTGACATTGATGAAGAAGTTGAAATAACGGATTCCAGCAGTGATCACCTGGTTGAAGTACTAGAACGAGACCACCGCGTAAAAACTACTAAGCTCAAAAGGCAAGCCATGAAGGAATTTCTTCGATTGATAGAGGGGCTTATAGAACATACTGACGGCAGCCAATGGACGGGTGATGAGTTAAGAAAAGTATTGCATGAGGTTTCTGACATCATTGAGGTAATAGAGGAAGCCTGTGATTTCGAAGAAGAAACTTTTTCTGACCTGTCAGTCTATGAAATAGCACAGATTATCAAAGGGTTGTTTAAAACCTACACCAATCTTTTTCCTAACGGAGTTGAAATAAGTTGGGACGATCTCAAAAAAGATATGGTCCAAAAAGCACTAAGAATAGAAAGTTTTGAAGAAGTCTCTTTTGACACGGAGGACTTTTACAGACAGCAAGCAAGGCAGAAATTTATAAAGTTCACTGAACAGATAGATGATGTAAATCTCACCACTCTGGATGAAGAAGAAGTTGAGGCTTTACAAGGAGAGCTACAAACTGTGGTAGAAGCTATCAGCGAGGATCTTCCGGAGGCTTTACAAATCAGGGATGAGTTTGATTCAGAGTTAGAAGTTTTAGGGGAACTCAAGGAATATCTAAAAGAGTACCAGGTAATTACTGCCAAGGCATTTTTTGGAGCGAAGTTAAGGATACCAGATACTATCATTAAGAAGATAGAAGATGTTATAACCAGTGAGAAGAATGCCTGATTTCAACGCCTACACGAATAATTATTTTGATGATTTAGGAAATGATGCCGAATCATGGGATTGGACAAATATTGAATCCCAGAGTGATAAAATATTTGATTTTCTAACAAAAGGGCTGTCGATATTTAATGACACAAGAAATACGATCGATAATCTCAAAAACTCTGGAGATGGAATCAACGAAACCAATTTGGTAAATAATAATGAAGCAGGGTTTAGTGGAAAGGTTATTATCACCATAGGAATTGGAATCTTAGCAGCTTTAGCTATGAGAGACTACACTAAAAAACCAAAACAATGATTATTATAGTCTTATCTATTCTATCGTTGCGTTTCAGTACGCTACTGCATTTATATTTCTTCTTTACTTCATTCTCAACCTCAACGATCAGAAGGTTAGATCTACTTATCAATCTGTACTATCTCTGGCTAGAGTTATGGCAATTCCTTTGGTAGGTGTTACGGGTGTTTTGTATTTGTTTTTCAATCTAGTCATTAGAAAAAAATGAATGAACTAAATACCCTTGAAGGATTTAGTTTTATGAAGTTTGCACGAAAGTTATATTCGGGAATGACAGCTGCACCTAGGTTGGTCAACTCAATAATCACCTGGGAAGAATTTGAGATTTTTGATGATCAATCTATCAAAGACTCACTAAAGGATTCATTCACAGGACAGACAGCAGTAGCTAGCCTCATATTAGGCTCATATGGACTCGATAATTTATCTCTTGGCTCGAATGAGGCTACTACCCCTGCACAAACTCTGACACTAAAGGATAATACAGCTACCATTAATCCATTAATACTCACTGTTGCAGCTGTTACATTTTCAGGTATCTTATTTGCTGGTAGAGATAAAACAGTAAACCTTCAAAAAACTAACTAAACATGAACAACAATATAGATTTTAACAATGTACTCGACTTTATTGGAGACCTCAGTAATAGTGGATTGTTTCAGAAGAACAATCAGTCAGATTATGAAAAACAATACTATCAGCTCTTACAACAGCAAAACCAACAGGCAGGTATTGATTCCAGTACCCTTATGAATGTTGGGGTTGTGTTGCTAGGAGTATTTGTCGCAAAAGAGATATTTGGACGTAGAGGCAGCTCCAGCACTCCGCAGGTCAACTAATCCCCGCGAGAATTACAAGTGATGTAAAAAAGGAAGCTCCGAGAGGAGCTATTTTTTAAAAACTAAGTGTTTAGAATTGATAGAATCTCACATGTTCATGAGAAAATTATACTTACCTATAAAGTTTCGAAATCACGGATTACACATCTATTGCACTCACAAATCTTGCAAAAAGGTAGTCACAAAAGCTGTCTGTAAGCATGTGGAAAATCAGCGATTTCAAAGCCGTATCTACAACCCACACACTAAACGACAGGACTGTATAAAATCATATGATACCAAAGATGCCAGTGAAGCATTCGCCAAGCATTTAGAGTATAAAGAGTATCTCGTTAAGTGTAATTTTCAGAAGGAAGTGAAAAATCCGGTAACTGTCCGGTATCAGTTTATCAAAGAATGCACGATCAATTATCTTAATTTTCTCAAAGACATTGATGTTCCAAAGTATGAGCGTAAGAACAGATCCCGACAATACATTACGGATGAAGAAAGGTATTTGTACCGTTTTTTGAAGCTCATTCAATCCATAGAAGGGCAGGTAAGTAAGTTTCCAGTGACGGCTATATCTCCAAAGCACGTAGAAGCGTGGGATGAGTATGTAGTGTCGCTGGAGCTATCTAACAGGTCGTACAACGCACATATCAAGTCAGTAAGGTATTTGTTTGATCACATCATCAAACGTCTGGAAATCAATATTAAAAATCCATTTGAGCGGGTATCTATCCGATCTATCAACTACGACCCTGAGATTATTACAGTTGATGAGTTTGAAAAGTTGCTTTCTTTGATAACACATGAAAACGGGAAAGCTACGAAAGGGAAAAATGAAAAGCCAATAAACTACTACCGTCCTTGGTTGGCGAAGGTGTTTGTTTTTTCGCTATTGGTTGGGGAGCGTAGGGATAGAATTGTCTTGCTCCGATGGTCCGACATTAAGGACAATTACATTGGCATACCAAACTGGAAAGTGAATCGAAGTGCTAAAACTACTAAACAGTATATCAGCTACACTCCTATCACAAAGGATTTGGCCGAGATATTGACCCAATTTGACGTAGCAGCGAACGAAAATGAATTTATAGTAGCACCAGAAATGACCAACCGAAATACGCTAAAGCAATTACTAACCAACGCATTTAGTCATTACTGGAAACAAACTGGCAGTAAAAAGAAGGTGACTTTTAAGAACCTTCGAAAAACATATATTACCAGAATTACAGACCTGATCGGGGAAAAAGCGATGTTTATAAAGCATGGCAATGATAAGACTTCAATCAAGCATTATCTGGATAAAAAGGAGCTTATTTCTGAGACAAGAAACTTAAAACTTTATGATATTTCTAACTGGCTACATAACACCAACACATAACACCAAAGAAAAAGGGAGTCAAGTATTAAAACTTAACTCCCTGACTTTCAATGTGATTCCACCAGGACTCGAACCTGGAACCTACTGCTTAGAAGGCAGTTGCTCTATCCAGTTGAGCTATGGAACCATCAACCAGATTAATAAAATTTTATTCAGAAAACAGCGGAGAGAGGGGGATTCGAACCCCCGGTACGATTTCTCGTACGCATGTTTAGCAAACATGTGGTTTCAGCCACTCACCCACCTCTCCGTGTGTAATTTGCTGTGCAAAATTTCTGAATTTCAACAAGACTTTTCTTGCTGCCTCCGAAAAGGACTGCAAATATAGTATTTCACTTTTAAAATGCTAATCTTGACCAACTAAAAATATTATCAAATTGAATCCTAAATTTCGTTAAATGATTCACCGCGCTGTTGGGCTATGTAAAAGGCTTTCTTATTTTTACGCCCGCTTATGAATTGGGCCTACTCTATAGACATATTCGAATATATCGTAATAGCTGTTTTCGCGCTAGCTTACTTGCTATACGCAATAAGAATGTACCGAATTGGCAGAGGCATGAAAACTTCTGTGAATAAATGGATATTTAAATTTTTCTTAAGAACCATCTATTTTGTTTTAATCATCATAGCCATATTAGGTCCTTCTTTTGGAGAAACTTCCAGAGAGATAAAATCTGTAGGGAAAGACATTTTCTTGTGCGTGGACCTTTCTGAATCCATGAATGCCTTTGATATCCAACCGACAAGACTGGAAAAGGTAAAATTCGAACTCAAAAACATCGTCGAAGCATTCAACTCGGATAGGATCGGATTAATCATGTTTTCTAGTGAAGCTTTCATGCAATGCCCGCTTACCTATGATAAGAATGCTCTGGGGCTTTTTATTCAGGCGATGAACACCTCACTAGTCCCAAGCACGGGAACAGATTTTGGCCCACCGCTCAAAATGGCACTCAAAAAATTGGAAAGTGAAGAGTCGTCGGTAGCTCAACAAAAATCCAAGATTATTGTATTAATAAGTGATGGAGAAGATTTTGGAGAAGAGTCTAGCCAGGTGGCGCAAGATATCGAAAGTTCAGGTATCAAGCTTTACACATTGGGTATCGGCACAATTAGAGGAAGCAAAATCATGACCAATAGAGGTTATAAAAGAAATAGACAGGGAGAAGAAGTAGTGAGTCGAATTAATCCAAAAGCCTTGAAACAATACGCAGCAGAGACTGGAGGAAAATACTTTGAAATCAATGAAAGTCAGAATGATGTGGAGAGATTGATCAACGCTATCAATGATGTGGAGGGAGAATTAAGGGACAGTAAACAAGTGGACACTAAAGCTAACAAATACTACTACTTTCTATTCGCAGCCCTCGTTTTAATGATGTTTGATGCCTTAATAAGGGTAAAAGTGATCAGAATATGAAATGGGTACTGACCATATTGTTTTTGAGTACGCTCAGCACGAACCCAACTGAGATAGCCAGAAACAATCAACTGAAAAATAAGGCTGCAGAAGCTTTTTCTGATGGAAAATATGAGTTAGCTGCTCAGAACTATAGCATTCTTTATGACACCCTAGGCGTGAATGATCCCGCTATTGGGTTGAATCTGGCTCATAGTTATTATGCGCTTGGTGATACCTCCAATGCCAAACTAATGTATCAGAACATTGCGGCCTCAAACAATAATGAGCTAAAGTCCATAGCATATCAGCAGCTAGGTGTTATGAGTAAAACCCCTCAGACTTTGAATGAATCATTACAATATTTAAAATCTGCCTTAAAGGCTAATCCGCTGAATGAGGAAGCCAGGTATGATTACGAGGTGGTGAAAAAACTCATCGAGCAGCAGAAGGAAAATCAACAAAACCAAGATCAAGATAATCAGGATCAAAACAAGGAAAACCAGGACAATCAGGATCAGAAAAACCAGGATCAACAGAACGAGCAAGATCAGGAACAAGAAAATAAGGAACAAGAAAACCAAGAACAGCAACAGGATCAGGAAAACAAAGAGGGAGAAGAAGGCGAAGAGGAACAGCAAGAGCAGAAAGAACAAAAAGACGGTGAAGAGCAGGGCGAGGAAGAACAAAAGCAACCTCAGGAAGGAGAAGAAGAGCAAGAAGGAGAAGAACAAAAAGAACAATCTCAGCCAAGTACAGAGCAGAAATTAGAAGAGATGAATATCTCAGAAGAAAAAGCACGAATGATTCTGGAGGCTATGAGAAACAATGAAATCCAGTATATTCAGCAACAAAAACGAAAAGCAACCAAACCCCATGATTCTGGTAAACCGGATTGGTAAATTTGTAATTGGGTTTTTGGGTTTTTGGGTTATTGGGTTGTCAGGATTAAAACATAAACAACAAAAACAAAAATGGAAGAAGTATTTATCGTCTCAGCTGTCCGCACCCCTATTGGCAGTTTCGGAGGCAAACTCGCACAGTTTACAGCTACTCAGCTGGGGAGTATTGCGATAAAAGGCGCATTATCCAAAGCAAAAGTTGATCCTTCTCATGTCAACGAGGTTTTCATGGGGAATGTAGTATCTGCAGGATTAGGACAAGCGCCTGCACGGCAAGCTGCTATTGGAGCGGGATTGAGCAGCAATGTTCCATGTACCACAGTCAATAAAGTCTGTGCTTCAGGAATGAAATCTGTAATGTTCGGAGCACAATCAGTCATGCTTGGGATCAACGATGTGGTGGTTGCAGGAGGAATGGAAAGCATGTCCAACATTCCTTATTATATCCCAAAAGCACGATTCGGCTACAAATTTGGCAATGGCGAAATGCTTGATGGATTGATGCATGACGGACTTTGGGAAGTTTATAATGGTTTCCCAATGGGCAGCTGTGCTGATAATACAGCCAAAGAGATGAACATCTCTCGCGAAGAACAAGATGCGTTTGCGATCAATTCATATCAAAAAGTAGCAGCAGCCACTGAAGCTGGTAAATTCAAAGATGAGATTGTTCCTGTAGAAATTCCACAGCGCAAAGGAGATCCTATCGTAATGGATACTGATGAGGAATTTACAAACGTAAACTTTGACAAAATACCGGGATTGAGACCTGTATTCAATAAAGACGGATCAGTTACAGCAGCTAATGCGTCAACTATCAATGACGGTGCTTCTGCACTTATTCTGGTCAGTAAAAAGAAAATGGAAGAGCTAGGCTTGAAACCAATTGCCAAAATCATAGGGTTTGCCGATGCAGCACAGGATCCGATTTGGTTTACTACTGCCCCTTCCCTGGCAATACCAAAAGCGATTGCTCATGCAGGAATTAAGCCTGAGGAAGTAGATTTTTATGAAATCAATGAGGCCTTTTCTGTAGTGGCTATTGCCAATAATAAAGAATTGAACCTTGATCCTGAAAAAGTAAATGTGAATGGTGGAGCTGTGGCGCTGGGCCACCCACTGGGCACCTCAGGAGCCAGAATTATTACTACGTTGAATTCGGTACTTCATCAAAACGATGGTAAAATTGGCGTAGCTGGAATCTGCAATGGTGGTGGAGGTGCATCTGCCATTGTGATCGAGAAAGTTTAAATGAAGTATTAAATAAAAATAGAAGCCTTGCGTTTGTGAAATCGTAAGGCTTTTTTAGTGTTATGAAAAATTTCCTTCTTTTCTGGGGACTAGCCACCAGTACGATCAGTATCGTAAATGGCCAAGACAGAGTAGTTACCTACTACCCTCACCTGCCGAATGCCATTAAAGAAGTTTATTATATCCTGAACGAAGACTCAACCAATATCAATGGTCAATATAAAATGTATAGCCCGTCAGGTAAGGTGATTGCCCTTGGCGAATTTATAGAGGGAAAAAAAGAAGGCATTTTTACCAATTATTATGAGGACGGGAAAGTACAGCGAACCACCAATTTTGAAAACAACCTGAGACAGGGGTTAACACAAGTATTTGATACCGCTGGTAATGTAGTCCAGGAAGCCGTTTTTAAAAATGACACACTCATTGGTCAATTAAAGCTGTACGACAATGAAGGAAATCTTTTAGGTGAAACAACATTTAATAAAGGCAAACCAGAAGGTCTTGTCAAAGCATTTTACCCGAATGGTGCAATCAAAGAAGAAGTTTATTACCAAGACGGCAAACCTAATGGCACCACCAGACATTTTTACGAAAATGGAAATCTCAAGCTCAAAGCTGATTATGTAAATGGATTATTGGATGGCAACTACTCAACATACTATCCATCTGGCGCCCTTGAAATGGAAGCATTAAACGATCGGGGAAAACGAGCAGGATTTATCAAATACTATCATGAAAATGGTCAAATCAAATCAGAAGGTAAGTATGTAAATGGTGAATTATCAGGAGAATTTGTCGCGTTTTACAATGATGGTAGCCAGCATAAGACTTTCAAATACAACAACGGATATCGAACAGGCAAAAACCTGGAATATCATCAAAATGGCAAGATCAAGTATGAAGGTAATTTCTCTAACAAAGGAATGAATGCCCGAATCAAAGAGTACAATGAAAGAGGAAACCTGATTGTAGAAAAGCAATTACTCAATGAGTTACCGAATGGTGAATGGATCTTTTTTGATGATCGGGGAAGAATATTGCTTTCAGAAACTTACCAAAACGGCAAATTACATGGAGCCAGGAAGATCTATGAAAAAGGAGAATTAGTCGCAGAAGAGAACTACGGATTCGGGCATAAGCAAGGAGTTGCGAAAACCTACTATTCAAATGAAAAAATAAAAACCATTGAAACCTGGAAGTTGGATAGACTTGAGGGACCCTTTACCAGTTTTCATAAAAATGGAGAAAAAGAATACGAAGGAAAATATGTCCGTAACAAAAGACATGGAGAGTGGCTGTTTTATGATAAAAAAGGAAATATAACTTCAAAAGAACAGTATAAAGCCGGTATCATTCAGACGAAAATAGAGGACAATTAATGGGTTTTCCACACTTCCTGAATAAGGCAAACATTGGATATCCAAAATCATTTTTGGTTACTATCTTTGCCCACCATGTCTCAAGGTATCAAATACACTAATTTTGAATTTCCCGGACAAACCGATAAGTACGTTGGTAAGGTTAGGGATGTATACTCCATCGGCGACAAGTTGGTGATGGTTGCTTCAGATAGAATCTCTGCATTTGATGTGGTACTGCCTGAACCTATTCCTTTCAAAGGTCAGGTTCTTAATCAAATCGCAGAAATCATGTTGGAAAGCACGAGTGATATTGTACCAAACTGGGTACTTCAGGTTCCGGACCCTAATGTAACAGTCGGTAAAAAGTGTGAAGCATTTCCTGTAGAAATGGTCATTAGGGGTTATTTGACCGGGCATGCCTGGAGAGAATATAGAGATGGTAAAAGAGAACTCTGCGGAGTGCCGCTTCCCGAGGGTTTAAAGGAGCATGACAAACTTCCCTCGCCTATCATCACACCAACCACCAAAGCTCACGAAGGTCATGATGAAGATATTTCTCGTGAGGAAATATTGAAACAAGGATTAGTCTCTGAAGAGGATTATAAGAAGTTAGAAGAATACACTTTCAAACTTTTTGAGAGAGGTACCAAGCTGGCTTTAGATCAGGGATTGATTTTGGTAGATACCAAATATGAATTTGGAAAATACAAAGGTGTAATCACTTTGATAGATGAGGTTCATACACCTGACTCTTCCCGATATTTCTATGCGGATGGTTATGAAGAACGCCAGTCAAAAGGTGAGCAACAAAAACAGTTATCTAAAGAATTTGTCAGACAATGGCTGATTAGCAACGGCTTTCAGGGTAAAGATGGTCAGAAGATTCCTGAAATGACGCTTGAGTTCGTTGAGTCAGTCTCTGCACGATACATAGAATTATTTGAACAGATTACGGGAAAGTACTTTGTAAAAGATACGCTCGATCACATTTTGAATAGAATAGAAACAAACATTAACAAGACCCTTTCATCATTATGAAATTTTCAATAGACAGACAAGATCAATATACAATCATCAAAATCGACGAAGAGAAGTTGGATTCGACGCTTTCTCCGGAAGTGAAATCCGAATTTGTAACCTTGCAAAAAGAAGGTGTGAAGAATGTAATTGTCAATATGGATCCTGTGAAATACTCTGATTCTTCTGGATTGAGCGCACTACTGGTAGGTGAGCGTTTGTTCAAAGAAAATGGCTCTTTCATACTCTGCAAGATCAATGAGCATGTTATGAAGCTAATAAAAATTAGCATGCTGGATAAAGTACTTGAAATTCTTCCTACTGAAGAAGAAGCAATTGATGCTGTAATGTTCAATGATATTGAACGAGGTTTGAGAGAAGCGGGAGCAGAATAACGTAGGGATTGGCCATAGAATTACAAATATTAGGATCTAATTCTGCTGCATTTGCACATAATAGACACCATACTTCACAGCTTCTAAGAGTACAGGATAAGTACTTTATGATTGATTGTGGAGAAGGTACTCAGCTGCAAATCAAAAAATACAAAATCAAGTTATCCAGAATAAACCATATCATGATCTCCCATTTGCATGGAGATCATTATTATGGTCTAATGGGTTTGATTAGTACACTGCACCTTTATGGTCGTAAGACAGACCTCCATATTTACGGACCCCCGGGATTATCAGAAATCATTTCATTACAATTGAAATGCTCGGCAACTAGACTTTATTATGATATTAAATTTCATGAATGGACACCCAACCAGCCGGAGGTTATTTATGATGATGAAAAGTTGACTGTAACGACCATCCCACTGGATCACAGGATTCATTGTTCGGGTTTTTTGTTCAAAGAAAAACCAAAGAAACGCGGTATAAATAAGTTTGTAGTGACAAAATCGCTTTCGCCGGCTCAAGTAAATAAATTGAGGAATGGCGAAGACTTGTATGATGTAGAAGGTAATTTGCTGTACAAAAATGAGGAGGCAACCATCCCTCCAAAATTACCTTATACCTATGCATACTGTTCAGACACTAGGTTGATCCCGGACTTAATTGAAACGCTCAAAGGTGCTGACATGGTTTATCATGAGTCCACTTTCATGGATGATATGAAAGATAGAGCGCGAGACACTTATCACACTACCGCCAAACAAGCGGCACAGCTGGCTAAAGATGCCAATATTGGGAAATTACTTCTGGGGCATTTTTCCACACGTTACAGGGACTTAAACCCAATGCTAAGAGAAGCACAATCAATTTTCAAAGAATCATACTTGGCCATCGAAGGAGAAAAATTTGTCATCAATACCTGACTTGGAAATTGACTGCCATTTAAAAAACTAAATCTAACATCCATTAAACACACTCTGTGAGTTCCAAACGTCAATTTCTGTTTATCATACTTGCAAGCATTTTCCTGACTAATGCGATTCTTGCAGAAATGATTGGAGTGAAGATATTCTCCGCAGAGTCCTTGCTCGGAGTAGAACCTGCCAATATAAAATTATTTGGTGACCTGGTTTTGGATTTTAACCTTACCGCGGGGGTGATACTCTGGCCCGTGGTATTCATCACCACGGATGTCATCAACGAATACTTTGGCAAAAAGGGTGTGCGCTTGATTAGCTACATCGCTGCAGGTTGTATATCATTTGCATTTTTAGCCATTTACATCATTACGATCCTCCCTCCAGCTCAGTTTTGGCTGGATGTAAATTCTCTGGACCCGGAAGGCAATCCATTCAATGTCAATTATGCTTTTAAAGTGATTTTTCGGCAAGGATTGGGCATTATCGTTGGGTCTTTAGTTGCCTTTCTGATTGGTCAATTATTAGACGTATTTGTATTCCAAAAACTTAGAAAAATCACCGGATCAAAGATGATTTGGCTTAGGGCCACGGGTTCCACATTGGTCTCACAGTTTATTGACAGTTTTGTTGTGTTGGGTATCGCTTTTTACCTTTTAGCTCCTGAGGGAAACAGATGGCCTTTTCACATGGTCATTTCCGTGGGGATTATCAATTACATCTACAAATTTACAGTGGCGATCTTATTAACACCACTGATATATCTGGCTCACAATATTATTGACAAGTATCTTGGAAAAGAACTCTCCGAACAATTGCAGAAAGAGGCCGCTCAGAGTAGTGAAGGTTTTTTCTAATCAGATTCAGATTTCTTGATCTGACGTTATTTTGAATTTCATTTTTTTACGATCTTGCTTTTGCTATCCACTTAATCTATGGCGTCAGGCAATTCATCCAAATCCAGAAAAAAGCGCAAAATTGATGTCTTAGTGCTATCAGACGTCCATCTGGGCACTTACGGATCCAAAGCAAAAGAACTTATAAAATACCTCCGAAGCATCCAGCCAAAAAGAGTCATTCTCAATGGTGACATTATTGACATCTGGCAGTTTAGCAAAAACTATTGGCCAAAAAGTCACATGAAAGTACTAAACCATTTGATGAAATGGATCAGTGCAGGTGTAGAGACCACATATATAACAGGAAACCATGATGAAATGCTCAGAAAATTTGAAGGGTTCAAAGTGGGAAATTTTGACATACAGAATAAGCTGATTCTCGAGGTAAAGTCCAAAAAAGCATGGATTTTCCATGGTGATGTATTTGATGTGACGATGAAGCATTCCCGGTGGCTGGCCAAACTCGGAGCCTATGGATATGGATCATTGATTTTGCTCAATCGATCTGTGAACTTCTTTACAAAACTCTTCGGTAAAGGGAGAATTTCTCTCTCCAAGAGCATAAAAGATGGTGTGAAAGGCTCTTCAAAATCACTGATTGAATTTGAAGCCACAGCTACAAGTATTGCTGCTGAGAATGAATATGACTATGTGCTTTGCGGACACATCCATAAACCTAAAATTCAGGAATATCTCATCGGTGATAGAAAGGTAGTTTATCTAAATTCTGGTGATTGGGTAGAGAATATGACCGCTTTAGAGTTCAAAAAAGGAAAGTGGAAATTGTATTCATATAAAGAAGATGAATTTTTGGATGTTGAGGATGAAGAAGACATCATAGAGCTTGAAAACAATCTCACAGACAAGTCGGCTAAGGAGCTTTTCAGCAAAATGTTTAATGAAATCCTCAACAGAAATTAAGATTCTGAATCCTAAACGGGATAGCTTTTTGAATCCAAGATCTTAATTACCATTTAACAAATGCGGCATTGCTGATTTCTTCCTGTAAAGTCTTTCAATCAAACCAAAAAAAGCTTTTACGAACGCTCCAGACCTAACTGAAGTCTTTCGTTGACATAACCCACTTCTTCTCTTGTTAGTTTACTAGATCGCTTTTTAATCGTGGTATTTACCTTGGCTAAATCTTCGAAATGAAATGCTTCAAAACCATATTCTTCTGTCTTCAACACATAGTCATATGGACCTCTTGGAGAAAATAACTTCACAAATATTGGGGAAGTTTCTACTACTAAAAACAACAGCATGATAAACAAATGAGCCATATTAATCGCAGAACTTTTTTTTGTTAGTCGATCCAGTGCTTCTATTCTAGAGGCAAGTCCTGTCAGCTGACTGAATTCAAGTGCGGAAATCTCTGCCATCTCCTGATTATTGAGTTCACTCAATTCCATTTCTTTTTTCGCTATGATTGGGGCATTTACCGAAATCAGTTCTTGCAATTCTGCTTCTACCCTATCTGCATCCGCCTTTTTAATTCGATAGATTTGCCCTGCATTTCTTTGTCCGGTGCCACCTGTGTCGTCAGCTTCTTCTCTGGCTATTTGGCGTAACTCATTCCGGTAGTTAGTCTTTTCTGCGATTTCAGATTTGATCTGAGTCAATTCACTGTTAATCCTTTTTCGGGAATCGCTAAATCGGTTCTTTATTATCAATTCTTTTAGAGTAATATCCTCCTGGATCATTGAGGCAATCTCACTGTTGACTTCTTTCTCAAAAACTTTCAATTCCAATGGCTTGGCTACCACAATGGAAATCACAATCGCTAAAATCAACCTAGGCAAGATCTGAAAAAATTCTTGTTGAGAATCTCCATTTTTACGAATGCTCGAAACAATGTATCGATCCAGATTAAAAATCATCAGTCCCCATACTATACCGAATAGTGTAGCTGACCAGTAATTATCGAAAACAGTATAAAGAGCATAGTCTCCTGCAAAAGCAGCAAAAACTCCGGTAAAAAACACAGTGGCTCCTATTCCGACATATTTGCTTGATTCAGATGGACAATTCTTCAGAATGTCTTGATTGGCACCAGAACAGGCCCAAAAGAAGGTTTTAAGTCGATTCATGTTCCATAGAACGATGAGACATGAAAGATGTTATGACAGCTTGTGATGACACGGATATTTGAATCGCTGTATTGAGTCATTGATAAGAGTCCATTTAAATAAGGCTCACCGCTCATCTGTCTTGGAAAATCCATTCATTTCCAAACAAATTTCTCAAACAAAATGCTTACATAAGTGTTCAAAAATTCATCCAGATCAATGAAAAGCATATTGAAAGAAGTAGAAAAAGATAGAATCATAGAAATGGCATGGGAAGATCGTACTCCATTCGAGGCAATTGATTTTCAGTTTGGGCTTTCGGAGAAACAGGTGATACAATTGATGAGAAAGCAGCTAAAATCAAGTAGCTTCAAACTATGGCGAAAGCGAGTAAATAGCGGCGTAAGCAAGAAGCATTTGAAACGACGATCTAATAAAATCCAGAGATTCAAATGTACCCGTCAGCGATCTATCTCCATGAATAAAATCGCTAAGAGATGACTTTTTCTACTAATCCAGAGGATATCCAGGGTTTAATCAACTTGATTGACCCAGAGGCTTACGGTAAAACCAGAAACTTCATTGATGGTTCAGTTACACACCTCTCCCCATACATAAGTCGCGGTGTTATCTCTACAAGGACGGTGATGAATCATATTCTGAGTCTTGAATTACCTTTTTACAAGATTGAGAAATTAATTCAGGAACTAGCATGGCGAGATTACTGGCAACAAGTTTGGATTGCAAAAGGAGGTGCAATCAACGATGATCTTAAAAACGAACAGGAAAAGGTCACTAATCATTCTATTCCCAAAGCCATAATTAATAAAGAAACCGGAATTGAAGCGATTGATAAAGCTATCGACACACTCTACCTCGATGGGTACATGCATAATCACCTGAGGATGTATACAGCTTCTTTGGCATGTAATGTTGCGGGAAGTCACTGGCTACAACCGGCCAAGTGGATGTATTATCATCTTCTGGACGGTGACTGGGCAAGTAATGCGCTTAGCTGGCAATGGGTAGCTGGAAGCAATGCCAACAAGAAGTACTTGGCTAATCAGGACAACATCAATAAATATTGTTACACGAACCAGCAAAAAACCTTTCTTGATATTCCATACCATCATTTTGACAAACTGGAAATACCAGAGCACCTATCTGAAACAGAATCACCAAAGTTTCATACCACCTTTCCTAAGAGTGATCAATTGCGAATTGATTCTAGCAACCCCACTTTAATCTATAATTATTACAATCTAGATTCTGAATGGAGAAAAGGAGAAGATGCCAATAGAATATTCCTATTAGAACCTTCTGTATTCGAACAATATCCCATAGGTCAAAACCCAATGGCTTTTGCGTTAGGATTGTCAGATAATATTCCAGACATTCAAGTTTTTGTTGGGGAATTCGATGAGTTAAGATCTCATTTACAAGACAGTCAAATCATCTTCAAAGAACATCCGCTAAACACCTACGAAGGTATTGAGGATCAAAGAGACTGGATGTTTAATGTTACTGGCTACTACCCTTCTTTTTTTGCATTCTGGAAGAAATGTAAGCGAGAGATTAAATCAAGCTTCAATTTTAATGAGTAATACTGGAAGAAACAATCTGGTTAGATTTCATCACCAGATAGAAAGAAGTACCCTTATTCAGTTCGCTTTCTACAGTGATTTTACCTCCATTTTTTTCAACAAATTCCTTACAAATCATCAATCCAAGGCCCGTTCCTTTTTCATTTTCGGTACCCCGTAGAGAAATTGACTCTTCCATTTTGAAAATCTTACTTAACACATCTTCAGACATACCTAATCCATTATCCATTATCGCCACCTGAACCTGATTACCGTCCAACTCCTCGGCTTCAATCTTTATTCTTCCATTTCTATGTGTGAATTTCAAGGCATTGGATACTAAATTCCTAACAACAGTGATAAATGAATCTCGATCTACAAATACGGTAATTGAATCATCTATACTCAGTTCAACCTCAATCTCCTTATCGTTTCTGATAAGTTCCAGACTACCGAGCACATTCTCAACAAGAAACTTCAATGGCTGATCTTTAGGATGATATTTAAACCCTCCAAGCTGGGTTTTGGACCAGGTTAATAAATTATCAAGCAGTGCATAATTGTTAGTCAGAGTATCACTGGCAATAGAAATAAATCGCCTGATTTCGGTTCCATCAAAACTGTCTAATTCCTTGTTTAGAACCTGCATTAAACCCATGGAAGAACTGATTGGACCTTTCAAATCATGAGCAATAATCGAAAATAATTTATCCTTCGATAAATTAGACACTCTAAGTTCTTCATTGATTAGCTCCAGTTTTGATGACTGTTCTTCAATTTCAAGGTTCTGCTTGTTGAGTAAAGCATTATCGTGTCTTTTTCGTCTTACAGTTCTGAACGCCAATACTGTCAGAGTCACAAAAATCACAAAACCAATCACGAATATATTTCGCAAAAACCGCTGAAACTTTATCTCAGAGGCCTGCTGAGCATGTTGTCTTATGCGTTCACCTTCTATTAAATCTATCGCCTTTTCATATTTGAATTGATTTTCTAACTCAGCTATCCTGGTTACATTGTTTCGTGTAAGAATACTATCATTCAGCTCATGATTCATAGTCATATAATCAAATGCATCCTGATAGTTTCCAAGAGTTTTGTAAATCTGAGCCAATGCACCTGTACTCTGCTCCAGCAAGTCCAGATTTGTAAGATCAACAGCTGACTCATAGGCTAAAGTAGCATATTCTAACGCCTTGTTATAATCACCGGTTTTGCAAGCAAGGTTTGAATACCCAAGCATCAACTGAATATAACTTTTACTTCCGAGCTTTAATTTTTCAACTTCCTTAAATTTAAGAAGTGCCTCTGCAGACCGACCTAAATGACATAATGATTTGGCGATATTCAATTTATTTTGAACTTTCATGTACGGATTATCGTCAAAAGCATTAATTGCATATGCTTTTTGATAATAATACAATGCGCTATCATAATTACCTTGTTTTTGATGAATAGCGCCTAGATTATGGATCATTGTAGAAATATAGAGCGTATCATCTAATTGCCTACTGATGACAATCGCTTGTTCAACATGCCAACGCGCTTTTTCCAAACTACCAATCCAATAATAGACATTCCCAATGTTATTCATCATTTTGGACTGATTTTCTATATCATTTTGGGACGTGTATATGTCTAGTGCCTTGGTCCTGAAGTAAAGTGATCGATAATAATTTCCATTTGCACCAAAGAAGTTTCCGATACGAGAATAACTATCTGCAATTTTGATTAGCTCACCTTGCTTTTCCCAAATTATAATGGCTTCATTGATTGATTTTATGGCCTCATCTACGCTATCCAGTCGATTATAAACTCTACCAAGATTGAAATTGACTGTGGCAATTTTTCCTGAATCTTGTAGTAGTTCAAATTGTTTTCTGGCAATCAAATAGTGATCCATGGCCTTGGAAAACTGACGGCCCTTTAAATAAACGTCACCAAACAACTCAGCTACTCTTGCTTTGCCTCTAGTAAATCCAATACTATCGGAAATTGATGATGCCTGATCCAGATATTTAATGGCTAGATTTTGGCTAGAATCAACGTAGGATTCGGTCAATTCTAATAGGGTATTGACTCTCAAAGAGTCAAACATAACATGATTATCCAATTGATCCTGTAAGCTATCAAAACGGCTATCTACAGCACGGGAATTGGCCTGGAAGAAAAATGAAAAAGTTGCAAATAATAGCAAAAATACTCTTCTCACAAAATATGAATTTTTGCCGCTAACTCACGGTAAACGAGTCAACGAACGTTCTATCTTATTCAACACTTAATTCAAGCCGATTGGGTTGAATGAATAACCTCTACCAATAAAGAAGAGATATTTTCAATTTGTGTTATATGATATTTTCTATCAAAATACCTGAATATGGTATCGAAGATAAGGATTCTATAATCCAACTGCTTGTGCCACATAAACAATTTAGATAAACACGTGTTCAATCGTGTTGAACGAATTTTCTTAACCGATTAAGCTTCATGAGTAACGTGACTCAGGTAATTTCAAATATCGTTTGGCTCAAAAGAGACTTAAGACTTCAAAATCATGTTCCTTTTCATGTCGCTGAACAAAGTTCTAAACCTTATCGGATCATTTACATTTTCGATCCAGAGTTGATCTCTCACCCTGATAGCTCTATCAGACATTTACAATTCATATATCATTCTATTAAACACTTGAACGATAAGCTTTCTAGGTATAATCGCGAAGTAGAAATGTTTTATGGAAAGTCTCATGACGTATTCCAATTCCTATTGGATTCACAGTCAATATCGACGGTTTATTCATACGAGGAATCAGGAACCAAAATTACCTGGGATAGAGATAAGAAAATCAAAAGATTAATACATTCGAAAAATGCGAAATGGATCGAATATCCATCCAATGGCGTAATCAGAGGAATTAAAAACAGAGACGGCTGGGATAAGAAATGGTATCAGACCATGAGCCAAAAATTGATCAACAATCAATATTCAAAAAATCAACTGGCTGTACCAAAGCACAAATTTCAACTACCCGAAGATTTTATAGAAACACTCAACAATTACTCTAAGGATTTCCAACCAGCAGGTGAGCACTATGCGTGGAAATATTTAAAGTCATTTACAGATGGAAGAGGTTTTGGATATCATCGCTTGATTTCAAAGCCGCTGGAAAGCAGGACTTCTTGTTCCAGAATTTCACCATATCTGGCATGGGGAAATATTACAATCCAGCAAGCGTATCAGTTCTTGAAAGACCATCATAATTATGCTCAAAACAAAAGAGCATTTAATGGATTACTCACTCGACTAAAATGGCACTGTCATTTCATCCAAAAGTTTGAAGTAGAATGTGAATATGAAACTCATTGTATCAACCGAGGATATGAATCTCTGGAACATGATAATGATCCCAATCATCTGGAAGCCTGGAAAAACGGACAAACAGGATTTCCATTAGTCGATGCATGTATGAGAGCTTTGCACAAAACCGGATGGATCAACTTTCGGATGAGAGCGATGCTGGTTTCATTTCTTTGTCATCACCTGGATCAGGATTGGAGAATTGGTGTTTATCATCTAGCCAGATTGTTTCTTGATTATGAGCCAGGCATCCATTACCCGCAATTTCAAATGCAAGCTGGAACAACGGGTATCAATACGGTGAGAATGTACAATCCTGTGAAACAATCTCAAGATCATGATCCTGAAGGTGTTTTCATCAAGCTGTGGGTTCCTGAATTGAAGAATGTGGATGCTGCTCATATTCATGAACCGTGGAAAATGACTGAATTAGAGCAGCAGTTCTGTGGAGTAATCATCGGAAAGGACTATCCAAAACCAATTGTTGATTTGACCGAAAGTGGTAAAAAAGCCCGAAACAAAATCTGGGGTCATAGAAAAGATCCGGCTGTAAAAAGCGAAAAAGAAAGAATCCTAAAAGTCCACACCAGAAGGAATAGGTAAAATGAAAAAGCAACACCTACCTACGAAAACTTGTGTAGTCTGTGGCAGACCATTCACTTGGCGCAAAAAATGGGAAAAGGTGTGGGAAGAAGTTAAATATTGCAGTGAAAAATGTCGGAGAAATAAATGACTGAGTTTCTAAAAAGACAGTTGGAAAAGCACGCCACCTGCCAGTGAATTTTGAAGTTTTGGATCTGAATTAGGATTAATAATGTATTGAATGTCTGGCTGAATGGTCAGCCAGGTTCTGATTGGTGTAGAAAATGTCAATTCAATAGCAGTTTCTGATGCTTCCAAAGATGTATTTTCATCCATATAAGTTGATCCATTGATGGCTTTCGTAAATCCAAGACCAATATAATCCGTTTTGCCACTGGCGGAACCTGCTGAAAGAATGCCCGCAGAAATGGCCGTACCTATTCTGTTATACTGATCAGCAGCCCAACCAATTCTCCCAAAAAACGCCAGATAGCGATCGTCATATTTAGAATAAAACCAATATTTCTGTGCTCCAATATATGCTCCCCAATTACCGAGAGAATTATCACCGGTTTTCAAATCTATAAACTCAGAAGTATAATACCAACCACCAATATTCAGCTTATCATCTGTTGGGATTTCATGTTCTCTTCCTACTTTTTTCCTTCTGGTTACAAATCCTCTGTTCAATTGCATACCGGTAGCTCTGGTGAATAATGAAGTCTCGAAAGCGATTAACGCACCGTCTTCAAGTTTGATATTGTTTCGCGTGGGATCTGATGGATCACCGGGAACTGCATCCAGCATAGCAAGTTTCAGTTTGATATATTTATTAATTGAAGCAGATAATCTCACTCCCAATGAAGAAACTGGAAAAATAGAGGGTCCGTTAAGACCTGTTTGTGCGTATTCTGCACCTATCCCGAAAGAACTATTGATAAACACCGTGGCAGGAGTCAATACATCAAATTCAGAGTTCAGGTCATAAAGACCAGTCAGAACTGAAAAATGGTCATTCAGGAAATTTTGTTGTAACCATACTTCAAAAATCCTGTAAGACTGAGGTGCTTCGATGTTTGCTGCCACCTGAAAATCCCCCATCAATTCAGTGGCTTTTCCCCCATTATTACCTAGTCCATATATAAAGAGACTTAGGGATTCATTCCATTCCATTAGTTGATCCAAATGAACAGTGGCTGTGACATCAATATTATCAATGTAAACGAAACCCTGATCTACTCCCCCTTCAAAATTATATAATGGTACTGCCGAATAGACAAGTTCAAACTCCATCAACTTTTGATCCGATTGAGTAAATCCCGGAACCGAAAGAAGAATTAAATAAAAGTATAGCAGTGACCTCAAAGCTTATCGAATAAACATAAAAATAACTCATTCGACTAACCCCAAACAATTGTTGAAGGCACTATCTTTTCAATCCACCATCTTCCAGCTCAATAATTCTGGAACCATATTCAGCAAATTTCTCATTATGAGTCACCTGAATGATCGTCATACCTTCATCATTCAGCTGTTTGAGTAGCTGCATTACCTCTTCACCCTGAGAGGAATGTAAATTACCTGTTGGCTCATCAGCTAGAAGAATTTTTGGCTTCCCTACAATTGCCCGGGCTACACCGACTAACTGCTGCTGACCACCAGAAAGTTGCTCGGGAAATAAGTCCTTTTTCGCTACCATGTTGAATCGATCCAGCATTTCTGCAACCATGCTGGCACGCTCCTTTCTACCTACTTTTCTGTAAAGCAGAGGTGTCTCTATATTTTCATAAACCGTCAATTCATCAATGAGATGATATGCCTGAAATATAAAACCGATATATTCCTTATGCATTTTTGAGGTATGACGCTCTTTCATCGTATGCACAGGCTGATCCATAAAATAATAGGCTCCTTGAGAAGGCTTATCCAGCATACCAATGATGTTCATGAGCGTAGATTTGCCTGAGCCACTTGGCCCCATTATACTCACAAATTCACCTTCGTCAATCTCAAGATTGATACTTTTCAAAATGAATGTTCGCTGATATCTCGATTCTACGAATTTATCGACATCTTCTAGTCTGATCATATGCTGTAATTTAAGTTAGACGCTTACAAAAGAAGTACCAATAATGTAACTCCCTGATAACCTAATATTTATAAAGACTCAATTTACTCACATTGGTCAATTTAGAAACAATTAATGCTCGATAATGAACACTTATACTCCTTATAGATGGGCAATCAAGTCAGGTATTATTTCGTGTTTACCATCGAATGATAAAACATCAGCTTCAATATGCATTGCTTGAAAAACTCTCTCCAATTGTTCTTCTTTCATTCCTGGTTTAAAAAATGGATCATCGGTACCCGTATAATAGCTTACCCTTTCATTGCCTTTAATAAAATCAAAGTCCTTATTAGAGAGGTCGGGAGGAAAAGTACCGGCCCATAAAACCATTTTCCTAAATGGAATCTTAGCATGTGCAGCATATCGACACATGGTAGCTACACCTTGTGAAAATCCAAAATAATTCAGATGAACCTGACTCCAATCAAATTTGAATTGATCAAGAACGGAATCAATATATCGGTATTGGTTTTCAATCTCAGTCAAACGATCATCTTTGGTCATCCAGCTCGCTCCAACCCGACCTGTGAATCCTTCCAGATAAAACTTTGAAAGTCCCTGAGGTGCAATCAGAAAATTCAATTCTGGATTAAGGCTATGAAATTTTCGCAAAAAATACTCACTGAGCTGACCATACCCATGAAATAACAACCATATATTTTCGGTCTTATCAGTAAGTTCGTTTTGGGTATAAAAAGATGCCTTTAGCGAAACGTCTAAATGATTGAGTTGGCTCATGGGGTGGCCATTTCCATTAAAACACCACTGATCCAGGCTCCATAAGTGCCGAGCACATAACCCAACACCGCCAATAATACTCCCACTGGTGCGAGTGCCGGATGAAATGCTGCAGCTACTACTGGAGCAGATGCAGCACCGCCAATATTGGCTTTACTGCCAACCGCCAAGAAGAAATATGGTGCACGAATGATCTTAGCTACAATAACCAAAAGCAGTACATGAATCGCCATCCAGGTCAAACCAATAAGAAACAAATGCCAATCCTCGAAAATTGCTCCAATATCCATGTGCGTACCGATAGTGGCTACCAGAATATAAATAAATACACTTCCTACTTTAGAAGCTCCAGCTCCTTCCAGTTCCTTAGCCTTGGTAAATGACAAAATCACACCCATGGCAGTTGCTATCACTACAATCCAAAAGAATCCGGAGGTAAGGCTATAACGCTCCAGTCCCGGATAATTCTCAGCGATATAAGGAGCCACCAGGTCACTTACAAAATGTGCCAGTCCTGTACTCATGAACCCAACCATACCAATCACAATTAAATCTTTAAGAGTTGGAATCTTGGCCGTTCGGTTTTGAAACTCGGTCATTTTATTTTTCAATTCTTCAATGGCAGAAGCATCCGCCTTCAATTTCGAATCTATTTTCTTATTAAAACCAATCCCTGTAAGCAAAACCGCCATCCATACATTTGCAACAATTATATCCACAGCCACCATTTTTGAAAATAATTCTCCCTGTACCTCAAAAACTTCTTTCATCGCTGCCTGATTAGCTCCACCTCCTATCCAAGATCCAGCTATAGTTGACATTCCACGCCACAATTCATTCGGAGCAGGTGCATGTACCCACTCCGGAGCAACATACGAGAAAATCATAATGGCAATTGGTCCTCCTAGTACAATTCCGATAGTCGCCGTAAAAAACATAATCAAAGCCTTCGGGCCCAACTTGATAATTTCTTTCAGGTCAACACTGATTGTTAATAGCACCAAACTAGTAGGAAGTAAATATCTGGAAGCTACGAAGTACAACTTAGATTCATGACTGTCGATAATACCGAAGGTGCTCAATAAAGATGGCAGGAAATAGCACATTAGAAGCGCCGGAATAACATTGTAGAATTTTTTCCAAAATTTGCTCTCGCTCGATGAGGTTATGAAAACGAATCCAAGGATGGTCATTAAAAGTCCGAAGATTACTGCATCATTGGTGATAAGGGGTGTGCTCATATAGGAAAATTCAATTTCTGATCAAATAAACCCCAATATTAAACCATTCCAATGAGGATTGCAGGCCAATCACCAGCTCGTTAAGCCTCTTGAAGAATATGTCTCAATTCATTCAGCATCATGGCTGTTGCACCCCAAACGACCTTTTCGCCAAGATGAAAATATGGTGATTGTAATTGATAGCCATATGTGGTAGTTATCTGTTTAGCTTTCAGCTTGTTTACATCCAATAACTCATCTAGAGATGCCAATATTACCTCTTCGACTTCTGTTGGGTCAGGAACGAACTTTGGCTCCTGATCGCAAAAGCCAACTACAGGCAAAACTTTATGATTGCTAGCCGCAACAAAAAACTCACTGAGTTGCCCAAGGACTTCAACATCTTTGGGTTCTACTCCAATTTCTTCATGTGTTTCTCGTAGAGCAGTGGTAATAAGATCGGGATCTGACGGCTCAAACCTACCTCCCGGTAAGGCCATCTGCCCACTATGAACTCCTTCATATTTAGGTCGCTGAATCAGAGGAAAATACCATTGATCATTTTTTTTGAAGAACAAGATCATCACAGCTCCCAATCTCGGATTATCTGAATGTCTAAATCTCAAACGATTTCCTGTTTTGCTCTTTGGAGCCATCTGTACATGAGCAGCCTCACCCGGCAATCTTTCTTTCAATCGCTTTTCTAAAAAACTCCTCACCTGCTCCATGTCCACAAAAATATTGAACTAAAATCACTGACCAACATTATGTATTTCTCTAGATGAAAATTGATGTAATTATCAGCCTAACACGATAAATTTCATTGATCCCAATACCCTTTATGACAACTTAATTCTTAGTATCTCACTCAAAAACTGTCATTTTGATAAAATCAAATTCCGAAATTGATGATAATTTATAAATTGCTCAATATCCACAATAATCAGGCATGAATGATCTTCCTTCCTATATAAGTTTCACATTTGCTACTTGTGTCATCGCTACTTTTGGTTTTATTTATTATGCCATACACCAAGCTGGGGGCTCAAAAAGTCGAGTAGTTTTGATTAGCACTTCGGTTCTGGTCATTTGGATTGCTTTAGTATCGCTGATTACAACGCAAGGTTTTTTTAGAGATTATGAAGTGTTTCCGCCAAGACTGATGGTGGGTGTTGCTTTGATGGCTTTGACGATCATCACACTTTTTATCATTCCAGGAACAAGAAACTTTCTTGCTCAAATGCCCATCTCCACCCTCACATATATACATATTATTAGAGTTCCTGTAGAAATTGTACTATGGTGGTTGTTTGTTTTTGGCACAGTGGACGTAGCTATGACCTTCAAAGGATATAACTATGATATACTCTCTGGTATTTCTGCGCCGTTCGCAGGGTTGTTTTTTGTGGGTTTAAAAAGTAAGAATTACCTATCTGCAATAATCTGGAACATCATTACACTGGGACTCTTGATAAACATCGTAAGAACAGCCATTTTGGCCACACCATATTTCTTTGAGCATAGTGGCTTAGAACAGCAAAACACGGCTGTATTCTACTTTCCTTTCATATTGCTCCCACTGTTTATAGTTCCGGCAGTTTTCTTTAGCCACCTGGTTTCGTTATACCAATTGCTTTTCGTCAAGAAAATGGATACTTAATCATTTTCACAATACTGAAGAAGGTATTGAGTACTGCGCAACTCATTATTTTCAGCTCCATTTTTCCAAGCCTCACAAGCCTGCTCTTTCATAGATTTTGCCAGGTATGCCTCGCCGAGATAGCTATATACTTCATCGACAAAATCCGGTTCTTCACTAATTTTCTTCAGTAATCTTATAGCTTGATCAGGATCCCCTTTCATGAGATAATAAATTCCCTTGTTTCTATATGCCCAATTATTATCCGGTGCTATTCTGATACTTTTGTTGATGTCTTCATTGGCCAACCTAAGGGAATCCATACTTAAAAAAACCTGACCCCTGTTATTTAAAAAGTATGGATCATTTGGCTGAAGTCGAATCGCTTCATTTATTGTAATTAAAGCATTTTGATGATCCTCTCGTGCTAAATACACCTGACTGAGCGTGTTGAGTGCCGTAGCTTCCTGTGGTGATTTTCTTAGAATTTGTTTTAACTGTTTTTCTGCAGTATCAAGCTTATTTTGAAAATAAAACAAAGTGGCGATATTGATCTGAGTTTCAATATTTTGTGGGTCGAGTGCTAGTGCCTTCCGAAAGCTACCCATTGCTTGTTCATAGACTCTCAATTTAGTCTCGAGTAATCCACGATAAAAATAAACGAAAGAGGAATCAGGAAACACCTTTGTGACTGTTTCTACATCTTCCAGTGCCTGATCGTAATTCCCCACTTGTTCGTAAGCATATGCCCTATTGAAAATGGCATCATAATAATCAGGTTTGAGATTAATAGCCATGTTATAATCCTGAATGGCTTCATAAGGATGATCATCTTCGATAAATGCCACGCCTCTGTTGTTGTATGCCCTTTCAAATTTATCATCCAGCTTGATCGCATTAGAAAAATAATTCACGGCTTTATCGTACTCCCGCATTTTCAGCGCTTCATTGCCCTGAATAAAAAAACGGTCACGTTTGGTTTCTTCCGTATCACAGGAACTCAAAAAAACAACAACTGAAACAAGTAAAATTGGGATATGCCTTTTCATTCTGCAAATATGGTCAACGTCAATTGATAGACATAAAAAAAGGCAATTCCTATTGAGAAATTGCCCTAAAATAATCTTTAGACTTTTATGATTGTTTCACTGAGCCACCGCTACTACTGTTACTGTCTCTATATTTAGGTGAGCCTTTGTACCTGATATCAGCACCACTGCTGGCTCTGGCTTCAAGTTCCTCGGTGACAGTAATCCTGATAGAGGCGCCACTACTTGCTCTTAGCTCTGCTTCTTCCGCTACTAAGTCATATCCATCTACATCCCCTGAACTGCTGGCATTAATTTCAGCCTCTTTCACAGAACCTGAAATATCTACATCTCCGGCACTAGAAACCTGAATATCTACCGAATTTGCTTTAACATTTACATTGGCATCTGCAGCACTTGAAACTTCTATTTCTACTTCATCTGCAGTCACATCTACGTCTATATTTCCTGCACTGCTGCAATCAATATCAAAATCTCCCGAAGTATTGACAGCATCTTCTACTATTATGGAGGAAGCAGATGAAGATCGAAGGCCGGTTAATTCCACATAAGTCACATAAACTTTCACATCGATATTCCTGTGATTGTTCCCTTCCAGATGAATTTTCAAGGTGCCACCGCTCACTTCAGTGAGTACTTCATCCTCATCAATTCCTCTGGCATCTATCTCTGCAGTTTCTTCTGAGCCTTTCTTCAGAAAAACATCTATACCTTCCTGTGCTGAGACCTTGGTAAAGGATGAAAGATTTCTGGTAGACTGAGCCCATAGCAATGAGCTGAATAAAAGTGTCAATGATAATAGAGCAATTTTTTTCATTTCAAATTTATTTTTTGCTCTAAAGACTCTTCAATTTTAGTTGAGTTGCAAATTCGCCGGACTTTTATAAGATTTTTGAAAATTATCCCAACTAGTGTCTTTGAATTTGTTACCCCCTATGTATTTCAAAATTGGATCCATGGCTTTCGCGTCCATATAACCAGGTAGTGGCTGGATAATTCTGAATTCTTCGTCCATAAAAACTGTAGTCGGATAACTAGGCTTATTGTTTGTCAATGCCAAAGCCAATTCATGCACACCTCGCTTACCATTGGGTAAAAATTTGAAAGTGTGGTCACTGAAATCAATAGAAGCCGTTTGTTCTGCATTGAATTTTACAGCGTAAAAATTCTTATTGATATAGTCGATTATAACTGGGTTTTCATAGGTCGCCTTATCCATTTTCTTACACCATCCACACCAGTCGGTATAAATATCAATGAGGAGTTTTCTTGGTGCGTTTTCCGATTTGGCCACAGCCTCTTCGAATGTCATCCATTCTATCTCCTGTGCATTAGATAGGAATACTGAAAATATGAATAATGTGAATAGTAACTTTCGCATGATAATAACTTTATACTTCAAAACTAGATATTTAAACCGAAGGACTCAACGATTAGTTCTGTTAGCGATCAGACAAACAGGTGAAATATATCATGAATATAACGCATCATTTGTCATTCGCAAAAACAAAAAGGAAGCCTGATGGACTCCCTTCTTGTTCAATCTAGTTCTATTTCATGCATTACTGCTCTGAAAGTGGAACAAAATATGATGGACCTTTAAATACCTTCTTCGCAGCGGCAGGATCCTGCCATTGTTCATTTTCATTAGTTGAACTGGAGATTTGATCATAACCGTAATTGCTCACAATCACTTGTTCACCGTTCTTTAAATTGAACGTTGCATCAAATTGTGCTGGCGTATTGATTTCATCAATGAATTTTCTGCTATTAACAAACTTCAACCCCTGGAAATATTTAGCAACAGCTGCTGAATCGGCAATCATACCTCCTGCTTCCCAGCCAGAGACACCTTCTTCCAGTACAAAAGCAGAATCAGGATAGCTAAAGCTGACACTTTGCACAGAGTCTTTGTCAACTCTTAATACATCATCATCACGATAGGCTTCTGAACCTTGACTGATACTCATTTTCATAAAATCCTTCGCCACATAAGTATCATTATCTTCTGCCAATCGCACATAAGATGAATAAGAACGCTGGCCTTCCATCTGGAACCTACCAAGTATGATATCTGTAGCTTTATCTCCACCCTCATAAACGACGACTCTTAGCCCCGCATCATCTACCTGATAGTCTTTCCAGGAATCTTCTTTTCTCGAAGCGATTCTACTTGGCTTAATCCTCTTGAGGTTTTCTAGCATAGCAGTAACGCTACTTTTATCTGCAAAATATTTACCATCTACTTTCCACTGGCTTTCCTCCTTGGTTAAGACAGTGGTGTCTGTAATAGAAAGCAGTTCTATCTTGGAAACATTTTCGGCATCAAACTCTACCAACTCAGAGCGAAAGGACTTACTCCGTCCCTTGTTACCAGTGAATTTCACCACCAAAAACACTCCAACCAATACGGCTAAGAGAATCAGTAGTCTGCTTAATTTTTTACCATTCATTATCTTCTAATTTTTGGTTTCAATTATTCATAATTTCCCTGCATCCATCTCTGACGCTTGCGTTGAAGTCTTTGCTTTCTTACGAATGCATAAATTAGGATTAGCAAAATCGGCGCAAATACATTTCCATATTTCAGCATCAGCTTAGTGCTGTCTTCAGTCTCTTCCAGAGGCCGGCTCGTAATCCCTTTCGTTCTCAGGTTGATTAATCCAGTATCATCAGCAATCCAATCGATCGAATTGGACGCGAGGTTGATATTATCAGCACTTTGCTGCTGTGGGCGCTGACCTTCTCCATTCACACAAAAAGCGCCATTCATAGCAACCACGATTTTCGAATTCATTTTCTCCAAAGCCGCGGCAACAATCTGCTGTCCTGCCGGGAAATCAGCGTTCGTCCACTTTTTCTGAATGTCAATGTAAGTTGGCGCACCAACCAGACCAGTTCTCTCCGATGTGTAGACCAATGGTGTTTGGGACCATGAAGTGTCCTGATTGTTAAAGCTAATCGGGCTTGTAAAAGGAAATAACACTCCTTCAATTCCTTGTGTGATTGGATGATCTTCAAAGTTGTTCAACTGTGGAAAATATGGAAACTCTACCTGTGAATTGATGGTAAAGAAACCTTTTCGCTGCTGCACATTGACTGAAGCACACTGAGCATCGATCACAAACTGATCCTGAAGGTTCATTCCTTTACCCGCAAACCAACTCTTCAATCCTACATCTGTGGTGTTAGACAGTAATCCTTGCTGCAGATCACCTTCCACATTACTATGAGCTACAAATAGACCTCCACCATTATTCAGATATCGATCGATTTTAGCAAACTCCGCAGGATTCACTGAGTCCTTTGGGTTGATCCAAATCAAAGAACGGTAATAAGATGGTACGCTCATCGTATCCGCTATTCTGAAAGGCTCCACATCATAAAGCACTGATAACTGCTCCATCAATTGCGGGATAGCTTGAATGTTTGGTTCTCCGTATCCCTGAATCAATCCAAGTTTTGGTTTATCAGCTATTGAAACCTTTTTAATGGCTGTCGTGATGGCATATTCCATTGCTGCACCCGGCTGAATCAATGGAATCACCTCTGTTCGGTCTTCCATTTTCAAGGTCGCTCCCATGTAAGCTCTTAGCTGCTGCACCTGATCGCGCTCAGTGACATTAATCATTACCGGACTAATCCCATTCTGCTGAGCTTCACGCTCTTTCTCCTCACTTTCGTTTGGATTTACAAACTCAAAAATGATATTTCCACCAGATCGGTTTTCGTACTCCACCAATTGATCTTCAAAATCTTGCTTGTTGCTCAGCAACTGTGGTGGAAGATCTTCTGAAAAGTATGCCGTAATTGTGATCACACCATCTATTTCTTCGATTACATCCTTAGTGGCCTCACTAAAGGTATATTGGTTCTCTTCAGTAAAATCAAGTCTAAAGTACAGTTCGTTGGAAATCAAATTGGCTACCACGATGATCGCCAACACTATTCCTATTTGTATGAATATGTTTTTTCGGTTCATCTTAATGTCTTTTTATGATTGCCAATTTCTTTTTGAAAGCATGATTTGCGACAGCATCAGCCCCAGTGCGATGATCGATCCGAAATAGATCAGATCTCTACTGTCTATTACGCCACGGCTCATAGATTCAAAATGTGAACTCATGCTGAGATAGTTGAAAAGTTCACCAAAGAAACCTCTTACAGTCTCTGCGATTACATCGAATAGCATGTGGAAGAAGATACCGATGAAAATTGCCATTAGGAATGCGACGATTTGGTTTTCTGTCACACTACTTGCAAACAGTCCAATGCTGATGTAGCTCGCTGAAAGCATCATCAAAGCTAAATATCCACCGATCACTGCACCATCATCTATATTTCCCAATTGGGAAATGGTGATGTAATATGGGAGCGTACAGGCCAAAGCGATCAACACCAATAGAAAGCTCGCAAGGAATTTACCCCATACGATTTGAGAATCTGATACAGCCTTGGTTATCAGCAGCTCAATTGTTCCAGCTCTATTTTCTTCGGCAATCATTCTCATCGTAATGGCCGGAATGAAAAAGAATAGTGACCAAAAGGCAATTCCGAAGAATACCTGCATGCTTGCCTGACCTCTCAGGAATACATTCGTGCCTACCAGCCATGTGAAGGTGCCGCTCAGTCCGAGAAACAAAATGATCATCACATAGGCGATCAACGAATCGAAGAATGACGCCAACTCACGTCTTGTTATTATCCAGATCTTGTTCATGTTATTTCGTCAGTTTTTGGAATACATCTTCCAGTCTTGTTTCCAGACCAGTCATTTCCATGAGATACCATTTGTTTTTCACACAGAGATCAAAAATCTCTTTTCGAGAGGATGAATCAGGCTTGCTCTGCACATTGAACCATCCTTCTTTGCCATCAACTGCTGAAATTTTTTCTACAGTTGCCAATCCTCTTACCGCTGCTTCTACTGCATCAGGTGCCGCTTCAATGTTGATTTTTAGGAGCTCCTGCCCTTGTGCCTGACTTCTGAGTGTATCAGAAGTACCATCTGCTACAATACGTCCACGGTTGATGATCAGAATGCGATCACAAGTCGCCTCTACTTCCGAAAGAATGTGACTACTCAGGATCACCGTCTTTTCTTTGCCCAAATCTTTGATCAGCTTTCTGATCTCTACGATCTGGTTTGGGTCGAGACCTGTGGTTGGCTCATCCAAAACCAACACTTCGGGATCGTGGATCATGGCTTGTGCCAATCCTACCCTCTGACGATAACCCTTGGAAAGTTCATTGATATTTTTGTGCTTTTCACGATCCAACCCACAGCGATCTATCATGTCACTGATTCTGCCAGGAATCAGGTTTTTCGGAACACCCTGCACTTCTGCCGTAAACCTTAGATATTCCACAATCGGCATATCCAGGTACAGAGGATTGTTTTCTGGAAGATATCCGATTTTCTTTTTGATTTCTTCGGGGTGCGTGTGGATAGATTCATTGTCGAGACGCACATCACCTGAGGTAGGAGCCATGAAGCAAGTAATAATTTTCATGGTTGTCGATTTTCCTGCACCATTTGGCCCCAGGAATCCGACTACTTCTCCGGTTTTGATCTCAAATGATATGTCGTTGACAGCTTTCTGCTCACCATATTTCTTGGTGAGATTCTCTACTACAATTGACATGGCTCATTCAGTTTTAACATTGAAATGGAATAGATGTAACAAACCTGCCTGATATACATTGTCTGCTTCTTCTATTTTTCATTTTAACATTTTGTTTTAACAAAAAATACTGGAATTCATGCTAGAATTTAGCGATTGCAAGTATACTAGGATTGCCAAAGGATGTCAAGATGAGCGGGATGTTAAAAAGTGTTAAGGGGAATGGTTATTTAAAACAAAAAACCCGATTAGATTAAATCTAATCGGGTAAAATCAGCGATAAATTGAGGGCTTTGTATGGAAGTCATTCCATCCACTCTCAAAGATCAAATATCATTAATCCACTCCTTTCAAGTCAAATATCTGGGACAAACAACCGATTATAGGTACCAACAACATCACAAGTCGTCTTTGTACTTCCGACCCACAGGAAGTTCGATGTGATTGGTCAGTACACAAGCTTTTGATGAAAGAGACTTCAAATGCTTTTTATTGATGCAGTAGGATTTATGAATCCTGACAAAGTAATTCGGCAAGAAAGACTCAAGCTCTTGAAATGTCATTCGGGCTTTTAGGATGTTTTTATTCGCAAGATGAAAATTCACATAATTACGATAAGACTCTATATAAACCACTTCAAGAGGGTCTAACTCTACCTCACCTGAAGCAGTGGACAACTCAATTGTAGTGGCTTCAGATTTCATTGCTGTGAGCTGAAGCCTGGCTCTCAGCTGCTCTTTACCAAATGGCTTGATAATATAATCTTCTGGCTGTAATAAACCTGCCTGAGAGATGGTCTCCTCATCACTATAAGCAGTGATAAAAATTGTTTTAAAACTTAAGCCTGAGGCTCGTTGAATAATCTCAATACCGTTCTCTTCACCAAGGTTAATATCCATCAGAACGAGATTAGCCTGAGCGATGTTCTTTTCAAAACCATCAGCGCTATGAACTACAGCCACCACCTCATGGCCAAATTCCTCACAATAATCAGCAATCATTTGAGCATATAGCGCTTCGTCTTCACAAATCAGAATTTTCATGATTTATTGAATTTCAACTCAAAGATATTTTCCTCAACCGAATAGCTTTGCTTGGCATAAAGCTGATTCGAAAGCATATTCACAATTGTCGTCCCGGTAGAATCCTCATGTTTCTCTGATAATATACCCGACCCGGAATCTTGATATTTAACCAGAATCTTCTCATCAACTTCATTGATTTGTATTTTCAACCAATTAGCCGCCCCCAATCGGTATGCATGCTTTAATGTATTGGTTATCAACTCATTTAGGATCAAAGTCAGCGAAATGGCTTTTTTGGCACTAAGTGTAAGCTGTTCATTATTTACCTCAAAACTGATCTCAAACCCTTGATTGTCAGATAAATTAAAATAATGTTTTAAAGAATTAAGTAGTGGTTCTAATTTCACTTTGGTCTGATCAGAATAATCTATTAATTGCTTATGCACTAGAGATAGGGCCTCTAATCGCTCTCTGATTTTTTCAAACGCCTCCTTTGCCTCTTCGCCTTTGGCATGCTTTTTCTGGAAGTGAACAAGAGCCGTGAGCATCGCGATGTTGTTTTTCACGCGGTGATGCACGTCTTTCAATAAGGTTTTTCGTTCATCCAGTGCATTTTCTACTTTGGATTTAGCAACGGATATTTCCTCATTTTTACGTCTGAGAAAATAAAGACCAATTCCAATCAATACAGTGATGATTAGCAATAGGATGGCAACAATAGACACAATCAATCTTTGCTGTCTTTCTCTTTGGTTTTTGACCTTCTCCAGATCCAATTCCAAT
The DNA here is from genome assembly GCA_030425425.1 of Bacteroidia bacterium. GTDB lineage: Bacteria > Bacteroidota > Bacteroidia > Cytophagales > Cyclobacteriaceae > Marinoscillum. The sequence continues at coordinate 58,141 of JAUIAO010000024.1, forward strand.
TGGATCCGGCCTAATGCAAACTGTGCTTGCTGCACCGCAAGCTCCTTATTGATCTGAGTCTGAATATCTGCTCGCATAGACCTAATGGATTCATTGGAATAAAAAAAAGCTTTTTCAGGATTTCCTAATTCAAATTCAATAAGGGCCAGTAAATCATAATATGTAACCAAAATTGCATCCCATTCCTTTTCCTGACTTAATTCAAGACCTTTCAAGATCCAATTTTTAGCATTTTCATACTCTTTATCCAGCATACTTAGCCGGGCCAGATGTGTCACTGCATTGGTCCAATACCTTGGTTTGTTTGTATCAACCCAAAGTTCATAGGCCTTCAAGTAATGCTCCTCCGCCTTCTCCATATCTCCATGTTTTTCAAGCAGATTTCCCAGTTCGTTATGGCATGATGCCTGCATATCCAGATTTTCGTTCTTGATGGATAAATCGAGGGCTTGGTAAGTATAGAATAAGCTACTATCAAGAAGATTCATTTCGTTAAAAACGGCAGCTTTTCTATTGTAGAGATATAATATAAGATCAGGTGACAGATTAAAATTATCACTAAGCAATTGTGCCTGCTGGAGTGCTATTTTTGCTAATTCATACTGACCTAAAGATCGGTATGTCTCTCCTCTATTTACTAATTCCACAACCTGTCCTACAGTATCTTTTAATTGCTGAAATTCCTCTGACGCTAATTTGAGTTGATTAAGTGCTTTGTCATATTGATTGAGATATCGATAAGCTCTGGAAGTAATGATTTTAAAATCTCCAAATAGTACACCCTCAGAAGGCAACTGTTGGTTAATTTTATTGATCAACTGGATCTCTTTGCCATATTCGGATAGCCCTTCGAGGCTTTTTAGTTTCCACAAATAACTTAACGATAATAGCTGCCTGGGACCTTTCTGAATCAGGCTATCAGCAAATGAAAGGGCTTCTGATGGCGAGGTGGTAATCAATTCCCCAAAATGCTCAACCAGAGATTCCACCTCGATACAATCTTCGCAAAGATTATAAAGGCGAGTAATCTCTTTTGCCGTACGGTATTGATATGATGCGAATAAACTGGTGCCAGATAACCATGTCAAAACAAAAGATATAAACCAGCCTCGCTTCATTCCCTCAAATGCTTAGCTAATGATATTTACTTCAGGGTCTATCTCGACCCCAAACTTTTTATAGACAGATTCCTGAATCCTCTGTGACAACATGAGGATTTCCTGACCTTGCCCTTTCCCGTGATTTACCAGGACAAGTGCCTGTTTATCATGAACACCAATATCTCCATCACGATATCCTTTCCAACCACATTGATCAATCAACCAAGCTGCCGGAACCTTAGTGAATTTCCCATCCAATCGATATCCCGGGATATCTTCAAATGCAGCTCGCAATGCATCGAAATATTCGTTTTCAATTATTGGATTTTTGAAGAAGCTTCCGGCATTCCCAATAACCATAGGGTCCGGCAGCTTAGACTGTCTGATATTCATTACTGCCTGACTAATTACCTGTGGAGAGAGCTCCTCTACCCCCATTTGCTCCAGAGTAGATTTGATGTTGCCATAAGTAATGTTATACTCGGGTTTTTTTGACAATTTCAGGTTGACCTTAGTAATAACATATTTGTTTTTGTGAGAGCTTTTGAAGACCGAATAACGATAACCAAACTTACAGTCCTCGTGATAAAACTTCACCACTTCTCCTGTTTCGATTTCATAAGCTTCCAGACTATGAAAGACATCTTTGATTTCCACACCATAAGCTCCAATATTTTGCATTGGAGCCGCTCCAATAGTTCCAGGTATTAGTGCCAGGTTTTCGATTCCTCCTAATCCTTGATTTACTGCCCACAACACACTCTGATGCCAGTTTTCACCTGCACCAAAAGACACGATCATACTTTGATCATCTTCCTTTACAACTTCAATTCCGGAAATCTCCATTCTAAGAATCATCCCTAAAAAATTTCTTGTAAATAAAACATTGGAGCCACCACCTAATATCAGCTTCTTTAGTGACTGATATCTTGCAGATTGGTAAACCTCATTCAAAGCTTCAATCTCAGTGATCCTGGTCATCATCTGAGTGCGTACTTCCATTCTAAAGGTATGGTAATTCTTTAGGGAAAAATTATCTTCAATCAGCACAATCGTTCTTTTATGATCTGTAGCAAACGTACTAGATAAACCACAATAAAAGGTTATTTGGTTTTTACGAAATTTGGATTTTCAAATACAGATTTACCCCCAATAATCGTTTTAACCACTTTTGTTTCTAATATTTCAGACTCTGAAATAGTCATAATATCCTTATTCAAAACTGTAAAATCAGCATATTTCCCCGGCTCAATGCTTCCCACTTTGTCCTCCATAAACGCTCCATAGGCTGGCCATATCGTGTAAGATTTCAGCGCCTCTTCTCTTGTCATTTTTTGCGATGGTTCAAAACCGTTTTCGGGTGTTCCTTTCAGTGTTTTTCTACTTACACTTGCATAAAATGACGCTAAAGGATTAACCGGTTCTACCGGAGCGTCCGTTCCGTTGACAATCTTACTGCCTTGATCAATGAGTTCGCGCCACATATACGCTCCATTTTCTATTCTTTCTTTTCCCAGTCGATCAATTGCCCATGGACGATCTGATGACATATGAATTGCCTGCATGGCAGGATAAACGCCCAATTGACTGAACCTTGGAATATCCTGCGGATCAATATGCTGAGCATGCTCAATTCTATATCGATGATCACTCATAATAGAATCACCCAATACTTCTTCATAAATATTTAAGACCTCTCTATTTGCCCGATCTCCTATTGCATGAGTGCAAACCTGAAAATCATATGAATACGCTTTTTTTACCAGAGTTTTGATTTCATTGATTGGAGTAACGTTGTGGCCGTGAACACCAGGAGAATCTTCATATTCATCAAGAAGCCAGGCACCACGAGAACCCAAAGCCCCATCCGCATAAAGTTTGATCGCCTGAATATTCAAATGGTCTCCATACAGACCAGTTCTTGGGCCTGCTTCAAATTGCTGCTGAATCGTAACGCTATCGTATCCCGCAATCATCAAATGCATCCTCAATTTCAACAGATCATTTTTGGCAAAATCTTCAATCAAATTAATATCCGCAATTATAGATCCGGCCTGATGAAACCCTGTCAGTCCATTTTTTAAACACTCCTCTATTGCCAGAGATAGTGCCTTTTTCTTTTCTTCCGGGTTCTCCTGATCAAATGCACTTGCCACTAATTGTTGAGCTGTCTCGTTTAAGATACCAGTCGGATTTCCCGAAATATCCTTAAAAATTTCACCACCTTCAGGATTCCCGTTTTTTTTATCTATCCCAAGAATTTCCATTGCTTTGGCATTAATCAAAGATGCATGGCCACTTGCATGAGACAACACAACCGGATGATCAGGAATTGCTTCACTAAGCTGGTGATGTGTTGGAAACCCTTGAAACATACTCTCAGGTTGACTGATCCATTTATCTTGATGCCAGCCTCTCCCTACAATCCACTCGCCCTTTGGAGTGACTTTTGCCCTTTCTTTTACTTTCTCCACTACTTGCTTGTAGCTTTCTAAACCCATTAGATTCACATTCAAAATATTATTTCCAATACCAAAAATGTGTCCATGCCCCTCGATGAAGCCAGGGTACACAAATAAGCCATTCAAATCCACTAACTCTGTCTGATCATCAGCCATTTTTTTAAGCTCATCAAACGCTCCAGTTTCGACAATCTTTCCATTTTCAACAGCTATTGCCTTTACAATTGGAGAAGATTCATTGAGCGTGTAAATGATTCCATTATGTAAAATTTGATCAACACCATTGTTAGATTGATTACACCCAATAAAAAGTGATAAAACACTGATTAACAGGAGAAATTTGAATTTAGACATATATGTATGTTTCTGTTATTGAATTGGTTATTAATTAATTAACTTTGCGCCTCCATTCGAGTGGATGGTCTTTTCGTAACACGGGAAGAATATTGAAAACTAAACCCTTCATATCTCCGACCCTAAGTGTGAAGGTAATCAAAGGGTCATTATTTTATTATGGCAGAAGAACAAAAAGACGGACTTCAGGAAAACCAAAACGAAGAAGTTCAATCAACTGAAAGCAAAGACGCTCCGGTTGAAGAAGCCAAAACTGAAGAAGTTGCTGTAGAGGAAGCTAAAAGTGAAGAAACCACAGAGGCACCTGCAGAAGAAACTAGCGCTCCAGCTGTAGCTGAGCCAATCGCAGAGCCTGTATCTGATGATGTATGGGATACGGCACAAGACGATGGATTCGGTGAAGAATACTCCGATGAAGATCGCAAAAAAATGGAAGCTTTGTACGAAGCTACACTTAATCAAATCTCTGAAAAGGAAGTAATGTCAGGTACTGTTGTTGGCGTTACGAACAGAGATGTAATTGTAAACATCGGCTTCAAATCGGATGGTTTGGTATCTCGCTCTGAATTCAGAGACATTGAAGATCTCAAGCCAGGTGATACTGTGGAAGTTTATGTAGAAGAGCAAGAAAACGCAAATGGCCAATTAGTCCTCTCTAGAAGAAAAGCCAAAATCGTTAAAGCATGGGAAAATATTCAGGGAGCACTGGATGGAGACCTTGTTATAGACGGAATGGTAAAGAGAAGAACTAAAGGTGGTTTGATCGTAGATATTTATGGTGTAGAAGCTTTCCTTCCAGGTTCACAAATTGACGTGAAGCCAATCAGAGACTTTGATGTTTTCGTAGGCAAGAAAATGGAAGTGAAAGTAGTGAAAATCAACTACGCTAATGATAACGTAGTAGTTTCTCACAAAGTACTTATCGAAAAAGATATCGAGAAGCAAAAAGCTGTTATACTCGAAAATCTGGAAAAAGGTCAGGTATTGGAAGGTGTGATCAAGAACATGACCAACTTCGGTGTATTCATCGACCTTGGTGGAGTAGACGGATTGCTACACATTACCGACATCTCTTGGGGACGTATCAATCACCCAGAAGAGGTGCTTTCACTTGACGAAAAAGTTAATGTGGTGGTACTTGATTTTGATGATGACAAGAAGAGAATTTCTCTTGGCATGAAGCAATTGACAGCTCACCCTTGGGATTCTTTAGATGCAGGCATCGATGTTGGATCTAAAGTGAAAGGTAAGATTGTTAATGTTGCGGATTACGGTGCATTCCTTGAAATCATCCCTGGCGTAGAAGGATTGATCCACGTTTCAGAAATGTCTTGGTCTCAGCACTTGAGAAATCCACAAGACTTTATCAGTGTTGGAGATGAATTAGAAGCTGTTGTATTGACAATCGACAGAGACGAAAGAAAAATGTCTCTAGGCATCAAGCAATTGACTGAAGATCCATGGACTAAGCAAGATGTATTGACTAACTACGCTGTGGGCACTAAGCATACAGGTGTAGTAAGAAACTTGACAAACTTTGGATTATTCATCGAGCTTGAAGAAGGAATCGACGGATTGGTTCACGTTTCTGACCTTAGCTGGACTAAGAAAATCAAGCATCCATCAGAATTCGTTAAAGTTGGTGATGATCTAGAGGTAGTGGTAATGGAGTTGGATGTTGATAACAGAAGACTTGCATTGAGCCATAAGCACCTGGAAGAGAATCCATGGGATACATTCGAAACTGTATTCACAAGAGGATCGGTTCACAAGTGTACCATCATTTCTAAGAATGACAGAGGCGCGATTCTTGAACTTCCTTACGGTCTTGAAGGTCAAGTAAGCACTAAAAACCTTCAAAAGGAAGATGGTTCAAACGCAAACGAAGGTGAGTCATTAGACTTCAAAGTAATGGAGTTTTCTAAGGAAGATAAGAAGATCATCCTTTCTCATATTGCGGTATGGAAAGAAGGTGCTGAACAGCCAGCTCCAGCTAAGAAGAAACCTGCTAAAACAGCTGGAAAAGGTGGAAATACAATCAACAAAATCAACAAGGATAGCGAAAAATCTACCCTTGGAGATCTTGATGCACTTTCAGCATTGAAAGAGAAGATGGAAGAAGCATCTAAGCCAGCAGAGAAAAAGCCTGCAGCTAAGAAAAAAGATGATGCATCTGACGCAGAATAAATATTGATTTAACTGAAAAACCGGAAGCCAATAGCTTCCGGTTTTAGTTAAGTTTTATTTAGATTTGCAATCTCAAAAATAAAAGGTGCTGTGGCCGAGCGGCTAGGCAGAGCTCTGCAAAAGCTCGTACAGCGGTTCGAATCCGCTCAGCACCTCAAAAACCCTGATTTCAAGATGAAGTCAGGGTTTTATTTTATCTGTACCCTGTGTAGTTTCATGCGCCATTAATTGACACATTGTTCGACGTGATAACTTTGAATAATTGAAAAACTCTGCTCTTTCAAAGCGAAATTTCAGAAGTCAACTAACGCGCTTTCCTTTGTTCACACATTCGTTTGAAAAGGTTACTGCCTTTGTTCTTCGAAAAGACGAAGAACCGACAAAAAAGTGAATTTTTGCTCCAATCAGGAATCGTGCTTTTTGTTTCTTCCAGCAAATGTCACTTAAACGTTAGAGTTGATAGGGTTTACATATTTTAGAGATACCTACCACCAGGCAATTCCGTCATCTTAATAGAATGAGCGAAATTGTTTCTTTGATATTCAAACACGTCCCCAAGATGTTTTTGTTTTATCTTAACCGAAGCTATTATTGGAAAAGACTAATTTGAGTCAGATATCCTGATCAGAGATTAAAAACAAAAGATATAAAAAAAAGCCATCAGAAAAATCTGATGGCTTCAACATTCATTATTGATTCTTTTACATCTTATCTAACTCAGCATTAATCTTTTTTGCTTTGTCCTTCATATTCAGCTGAGTGTAAATGTAAAGTAGTGTTTCCATGGCTTGCTGATCACCAGGCTTCACCTCCAAAATTCTCTCCCACTGTGGCAATGCTGTTTTGAGTTTTTCTGTTATCACAGGCTCCAGTTCTCTGGCTTTCTTTTGATCCGCCTTGCTTAAACCAAGTGCATTACTTTCTTTGATTACTTCATTAGCATCATTGATCAACATTACACCATAGTTGAAGTTTGACTCGTAATGATTCGGATCAACTTCCAATGCAGATATGTATGCTTTACGTGCTTCATCTATATTTTCAGCTTCTTCGTACATCACAGCCAGAGTAAATATTAAAGCAACGTTATCTGGTTCCTTACTGATAGCATCTTTTAGTTCTTCCATTGCCTCATCAGCCTTATCCAACTCGATCAACAAATTGATTCTGTTTTTCTGCAGATCCATGTCAGTCGGATATACTTCCAATGCATTATTTACAGCTGCCAATGCACCTTCTTTATCATTAAGTCCTGTAGAAAGGATATTGATCATATTATAGTACATATCCTTGCTGTTGGATCCTTTCTCTATTGCCAACTTGTAATTCTTAACCGCATCGCTCCACAATTCACCATTATGTGCCGCGTATGCTGCGTTCACGTAAGCATTGGTGTCTTCTGGCATAATCTTATATGCAAACTCGAATTGATCCACTGCATTTTGAAATTCACTGTCCTGAAAAGCAGTTACAGCCTGATTGTAATAAAAGTTATAATACTGTGAAATCTGTTGTTCAATCAAAACCGGCAATCCATTAGCCCCTGTGATGTAATATTTACTTCCATCAGGATCTATCTCATATGCTTTATCAAATGATGCTACAGCCTCTTCAAGAGCATTCTCTTTTAGTGCTGCATATTGCTCGTTACTTGTAGTATCGATTGTGGCATAAATTAATCCGCGGTAATACCATGTTTTACCATTGTCTTTAGTTTTTTCATGAGTTGTAGCATCATCAATAATGCTCTTTGCTTCCGCAAGATCTCCGCTCTCTCTCAAGGAGTTTGCTTTATTGATCTTCGGTTTTTTCTGACCATAAGCTGCAAGGCCAATGACCATTGATAATAGAATAAGAATATTTCGTCTCATTTTATGTGCTTTTTTGTTTAGTAATTAATCTTGATTTTCATTTTCCTGAGACTCATCAGTATCGACTTCAGGGTCTTCAATATTAGTTATTTTCTCAACAGCCGAAATAGCATCTTCGTCATTCAATCGTATGAGTTTTACCCCCTGAGTGGCTCTTCCCATTATTCTTAAGTTGCCGACCTCAGTTCTTATGGCTATTCCAGATTTATTGATAATCATCAAATGATCTTCATCAAAAACATCCTTAATGGCAACCAATTGACCAGTTTTTTCAGTGATGTTCATGGTTTTCACTCCTTTACCTCCACGTTTGGTAATTCGGTAATCTTCTAGCAGGGATCTTTTGCCGTAACCATTTTCAGAAACCACCAAAAGGTTTGCTGGATTCTGATGATCTACACACACCATGCCAATTACAAATTCATCTGCCGACATGTTGATTCCTCTAACACCAGCTGCCATTCGTCCCATTGGTCTTACATCACTCTCGTGGAAATTGATTGCTCTTCCTGAATTCGAAGCAATCACGATATGATTATCTCCATTGGTCAATCGTACATTTAGTAATTTATCGCCTTCATTGATCGTAATTGCATTGATTCCATTTTGACGAGGACGGCTATATGCTTCCAGAGATGTTTTCTTGATCGTACCTTTTTGAGTACACATGATCAAGAAATTGTTGTTAATATAATCTGGGTCGTCCAGGTTAATCACGTTGATTACTGCTCTGACTTTATCTGACGGGTCAATATTTATCAAGTTTTGAATAGCTCGTCCTTTTGCCGTTTTGCTACCTTCCGGAATGGCCCAAACCTTATGCCAATAAACTTTCCCAAATTCAGTGAAAATCAACAAATAGTTATGATTGGTCGCTACAAAAAGATGCTCAGTAAAGTCATCATTCTTGAACGTAGCAGCTTTAGAACCAACTCCTCCCCTGTTTTGGGTTTTATATTCGATCAGCGGTGTACGCTTGATATAACCTTGATGAGAAATAGTGATTACCATCTCATCATCAGGAATCATATCCTCGGCTGTAAACTCATCGGCAGCATGTTCAATGTACGTTCTGCGCTCATCACCATATCGATCTTTTATCTCAATCAATTCGGTTTTGATGATTTCCATTCTCTTTTCTTCATGCTCAAGAATGGATTTCAACTCTTCTATTAATGCTTTGATTTCCTCATATTCCTTAATGATCTTCTCTCTTTCCAGTCCGGTGAGTCTTTGAAGTCTCATATCCAAAATTGCACGAGCCTGAATTTCTGATAATTCAAATTTCTCGATCAATCCATTCTTAGCGATTTCAGGATCTCGTGAACTTCTGATTAAGGCTATAACCTCATCCAAATGATCCAAAGCGATTAGATATCCTTCTAGAATATGTGCTCGTTTTTCAGCTTCATCCAGCTCATACTGAGTTCTTCTAATCACTACCTCATGTCTGTGATCTACATAATATTTAATGAGATCTTTAAGGTTCAGTGTTTTAGGTCTTCCACCAACTAGTGCAACATTATTCACACTAAATGATGACTGTAGCTGGGTCTGCTTGTAAAGATTGTTTAAGACAATATTTGGTATCGTATCTTTCTTGAGTTCGTATACAATCCGTAAACCTTGCCTATCAGATTCATCTCTGATATCCGAAATCCCTTCAATTTTCTTCTCATTGATCAGCTGAGCAGTCTTTTCAATCATTGATGCTTTGTTGACCAAATATGGTATCTCAGTAACAATGATTTGCTCACGACCACTTTTCAAAGTTTCTACCTCGGCTTTTGCTCTCAAGACGATTCTACCTCTACCATTTTCAAAAGCAGATCTTACACCTTGATATCCATAAATAATCCCACCTGTCGGAAAGTCTGGAGCACTTATATGCTGAGTGAGCTCTTCTATACTTATCTCATTGTTTTCGATATAAGCAACAGTACCGTTGACTACCTCAGTCAGGTTATGAGGAGCCATATTGGTCGCCATACCTACTGCAATACCACTCGCTCCATTCAATAAAAGGTTTGGGATTTTCGCAGGAAGTACAGACGGCTCTTTGAGACTGTCATCAAAGTTCGGGGTAAAATCGACTGTATTTTTGTTGATATCAGAAAGCATTTCTTCAGCTATTCGCCTTAGACGTGCCTCTGTGTACCTCATCGCAGCTGGAGAATCCCCATCTACCGACCCGAAGTTTCCCTGACCATCTACCAACTCATATCGGAGAGACCAAGGCTGTGCCATCCGGACCATCGTATCATAAACCGCCTTATCTCCGTGTGGGTGATACTTACCTAATACTTCACCAACAATCCTGGCAGATTTTTTATATGGCTTATTGTAATTAACACCAAGCTCCAACATACCATAAAGGATACGCCGATGCACAGGCTTGAGTCCATCTCGTACATCGGGTAATGCTCTTGAAATGATCACAGACATTGAATAATCAATGTATGCGCCTCTCATTTCATCTTCTATGTTAATTGGAATGATATTCTGCCCTGCTGAATCTCCTGCTCCTTCTTCTGGAAGGTTCTCAATATCGTCTGACATGAAAAACTGTTAAATTTCTACACTTAAATAACGATGCAATTTAAGCAATTTTATCTAGTCTTAACAGCTTTTAATAAGGGTCAATTTTACGCCTGTTTTTCCATTTATACCTCCAAAGTTTACGATGGTTCTCACCTACTTTAGGATTTTGCTTTTTCCAGATAGGCTGTCCTCGAACTTCTATGAGTTGTCCACGTTTCGGATCAGTTATTACATGTTTTAACTGGACATGATCACTGGCAATTGGAGATCTTGGAATCTCCGGAAAGTTTATGCTTATTCCTGCATTGATAATAAAAGCATTATTCTTATGCCTAATGCTTGACGCATCAGGAAAATTGACGGTATATTGTTTAAAATCAAGCCCAGGCCTAACAATTACACGAACGTATTCTGATAAGTTATATTCAATATTGACTCCAATGTTGGCGAAAAAATTCTGACCAATTCCTACCGCATTCGTATTGATTTCGCGACCTGGTTTAGCTCTTCCCAGAAATAGCTCAGCAACGAAAGTGTAGTCCCAGAATTCGTAAAACTGATAGCCAAGAATTCCATATATTTTTGTGTAGGAAGTACTTTTAAAGTCCGGTTCTAATGGACGAATCTGACTCTCATATATACTTGGCTTAAGAGCCCTCATAGAATGCCTTTCATACTGAAATCCTATTCCTACTCTAAATACTTTTTTGATATCGAAATGTAAAGAAGCCTGAATAGGAATTGTGCTCGCCAAAGAGGCAAATGACAAAGCCGAAGTATCAGTATTCAATAAAAACTGCTTGTTCTTTAATAAAGGATTATTTACCGGGTTCTCCAAATAATCATAAGGCACATCATATAAGTCATGAAGAATAATGCTTGATCCTTGAACTGGATCACTCATCCAATTTTCATATCCTTGAAACTCTGGACCAAGTTCATTTGTATTGAATAAAACTTGTTGCACATTCGGATCTTGGAAAAAATAAAAACCCTCAAGATCATGCTTATAATTAGTTACTCCATACCCTGTAGAGACTGTCCATGAAAATTTATTGAAAATCAAACGAAATGGATTTCGATAGATATCGTATTTCTCATATACACTTTGATCCTGAGCAAACGAACTTGTCAGAGACAGCATGAACAATATGTAGACGAGTAATTTTCGCAATTTGTCGGATTTTGGAACTTTAAAAGTAGCGATAAACTAAGTTATTCAATGCTTAACAATTCAATTTCAAATATTAAAGGCCGGTACGGACCTACTTTCGCTGCATATGCCGGGATAATCTCCAATTCTACCATTTCATCCGTTAAGAATTCCGGGATAATAGTAGCGCTTTCCCGATATGCCAGGCTAGAAGGCATAATAAGCAATGCGCGCTCTCCTGCCAACATTCTCGAAACCCCAATCTCAAAGCCTTGAATTAATGACTCTTCACCAAAATAGAACTCAAAGAAATCGGCATTTGGTCTCCTGTCAAACACCGTACTATCTAAAAACCTACCCTCGTATGTAAGAGATACCAGATTCCCCAAGGCTGGTGTACTTCCGCTACCTTGTTTGAGTTTTTTATAAATCATCCCACCAGCCAATTCAATTGGTGGTTCTAACGGCACTTTTGTTGTGTCTTCTATATCAGAAGATTCTACATATGTATCTATCAAGACCAGTTCATGATTTTGAATTTCTTGCTCAGAGGTGATACTGATCAATTCAATTTCCATCATCAGTGTAGCATTCGCAGGAATTAAATTGGAATAACCAAATGATCCAAATCCCATATTTGACGGAATGATGAACCCCCACTTCTCTCCTTCTTTTAAGTATGATAATGCGACATCAACACCAATCGGATAAATAGCATTTACACCTTGTCTAACCACAGTTGTGTCAGTGTCTAAAGAATCTTTGACATCAATTATTTCACCGTCAAACACCGACAAGGTGTAAAAAAACCTTAACACATCTCCTTCATCTTGCGTTTTGGCAGTGGAGTCTGAAATAATTGGATAAGCATACACACCAGAGGAATCGATTATAGCATCTATTGCTAATGAATCAAGGTAGCTTTCAATAGCAGTTAGTTCTGGAGGTAAGGCCTCATCATCCTGATTTCTACTACATGAAATCAGCGCTGTAAATACTAGTGAATATAGAAAAGCTTTATTCATTGAAAGCTTAAACGTTGAACCAAATAAAAGATTATGATTCGAAATTAAGCTTTTTGATCAAAGGTTTTACAGAACATTTGAAATACTGGCAATTTATTCAGTTTTAGCTGCTCGCCAATTGTCAGCATTCTCAGGTACTCACTCCTTCCGATATGTCTGTTTGTACTAATAATCTCCTCATCATTTTCCAGAAAAAAACTAGCAATAAACCTAATCAGGATATATGGAGTATTAAGAACTTCTTTTTTGTATTCAGGATAAGAAACTTCCATATCTTCATTAAAATCCTGCTTCTCAAGACTACTTAAATCAATTGATTTATGCATCGCCAGGATGAGCACTTCGAAGAATTTTTCGGACCAGATATCAAATTTTTTCAGCAAAAATTTCATTGCATAGACGACAGGATCCTTTTTCATGAAATAGCCACCCTTGGAAAGTTTTCTTGCTTTTTTATTCAGTGCTAATTCCTCAAATAACGAAACTTTTCCATCAGCAAGCGCCATACCAACAGTTGGAGCCATCATGATAAGAGAGAAAAAATCGTGATCACTAATCTCCAGGTATGGAGCTTCATTTTTGCAAAAATCTTTTTTCAATGCTTGCGTTGCTTCCAGTATCTCAGGAAGCTCAATCATGGTTTCAATTTCGTATTCTGTAAACATTTTCTATGTGTTGGAATGAAGCCTGAAAATAACAAATAAAACCGGGAATGGAAATGAGTTTTTATGAATTCAATCAAATGACTTCAGCAGCCAATCCGATATTTTCAGGTTTTCAACCAGGTATTACAACTCAGCAGTAAGTTTTACATTGAAGAATCTGGCTGAGAGTGAATTTGGAATGGCAAACTGTGCGCCGTTTACATCCTGAATCCAGGAATATGACAAAGTATTGTCAGCTGCGAGTGCATTTAACACTTCTACTCTCAGCCACAACTTTGAAAAGGATGTTCTCTTGGTATTGAAAAATTTGGATAACCCGATATCAACCCGGTAATATTCGTCTCCGGCAAAATAATTGCGATAACGCTGATTTTTTGGTGGACCAAAAGGATAACCACTTCCAAACACTAAGTTCAGGTTGACCCTCAAAGTAGGGTCATTGGGCATGTGATCTTCGAAATAAGCTGCAATGTTGATACGCTGATCCATAGGTCTTCTCACATACCCTACTTCTTCCACTCTGGAAGATTTTACCTGATCTTGATTGTAAAAATCTGGAAAAACTTCATTGCCCAGACTATCCAAATACATGGTGAAAGAATCACCCGCCAAATCTTCACGAGTTTGCAGAAACCCAACACTAAACCATGACTGTGTGCCTTTTACAAATTCACCGTGCACCCGAAAATCAATACCTCGTGCATACCCTGTTGCAGAAACAGTAGGGTAATACCGCAATTTCACATTGTCTATATCATAAGGAATCAAGTCCCACATTTGTTTATGATATACCTCAGAGCTGAACAAAAATGGCCTCTTCCATAAATGAAAGACTCTGGTCATACTTGCAATCAGATGGAGTGACTTTTGTGCAAAGACATCCTTGTAAATATCCCCATCAAAATCTCTCAATTCCCGATAAAAAGGTGGCTGTTGATATAATCCCGCAGAAAATTTAAAGGTTGTTGACTTTTTCCATTTAGGAGCCAGTCGGTAAGAGATTCTGGGGCTCACCAAAATCTGATTGTTGTAATCCCAGTAACTAAACCTCACTCCCGAGGAAAGCGCATGAACGGAATCCTTCCATAGGTAAGTACTTTGAAAATATCCAAAATATTGAACGCTGTTTATTTCATTTGCACTCTTTACACGATGAAGGTCAGTGACGTAATCTGATGAGTCGACAAAAGAATATTCGTTTATTTGATCATCAATATGCTGTGTTGTAAATCCTGCTCCTGCCTCTAACACATGGTTAAGGTTGAGCATGTATTCCCAGCGGTTTTCAATTGTATTGATATTGGCAACCAATGAATTCCTCCCGTAATCGTAATTGGTACCCACTCCACGATCAACGACGCACTGATCAAAGGTTGATTCATTAGGATTATTATTAACATCACATAGTCGGTATGCTCCTTCAACTTCATAAAGTTCGCGTTCATTAGTCAGCATGGATGAACTGATAAGATGCGCCCTTGCTCGATTATTAAACCTGTGAGTCAGCCTTGTACCCACCTGATAGGTGTTATAATTCAGAATTTCCCTTCCCTCGAAGGCTGTAAAAAGACGATAACTCCTTTGGACAGATCCAAACTCAGTAGTCTGTGAAGCTGGCTCGGTGAGGTATCGATTTCTACCTACACTTAAAAGCACATTGAGCTTAGTTTTGTTGATGTATTCACTCTTCCTTCCTGACAAATCAAAAGTTAACAGAGACTGGATATCTGTATATAAAGGAAAGTATTGACCCTCGGTTTCTA
The DNA here is from genome assembly GCA_030425425.1 of Bacteroidia bacterium. Taxonomy (GTDB): domain Bacteria; phylum Bacteroidota; class Bacteroidia; order Cytophagales; family Cyclobacteriaceae; genus Marinoscillum. The sequence continues at coordinate 73,262 of JAUIAO010000024.1, forward strand.
ATGTGTTTAACAAGTATCTGGAATCACGGTGCCTTACACCGACCAAATAAGACATTTTCTTATGATTGCCTCCTATGTAAGCCGTCCCTCCTAATAAGCCAGCGGTAATTGAGGCTTCCAGAGAATCAGGCTCTTTATATTCAATATTCAAACTACTGGAAAGCTTATCCCCATACTTGGGTTCCCAACCTCCAGCGTAAAACTCAATATCCTGAACCATATCGGGATTCACAAAACTAAGTCCTTCTTGCCTACCAGCATTAGATAGAAATGGACGATACACAGGTATATCGTTTACGTAAACCAGGTTTTCATCAAAGTTTCCACCTCGTACTGAATACGCTGAGCTCAACTCATTATTACTCGAGACCCCCGGAAGAGTCACCAATATCTTATTGAAATCACCAAAAGTGGACGGTAGACTTTTGGCAGATTTAGAATCTACCTTTTGAAAACTCACTACCTCGTCCTCATAAATACTTTGGCTTTCGATTTTAATATCCTGAAGCTGTGTAGTTTTTTCCAACATCTGTACCTGCAGACTTGTGTCCGCCAGCAATTCCAATTCCACAGTTATCGGTTGGTATTGAATATGGCGAAATAGCAAAATTGTTTCACCTTGTTGTACCCTAATTGAGAACTTGCCATTAATATCGGTAATGGCTCCTTGTTTAGAATTACTCAACTGAACAGATACAGCTGATATTTCTTCTCCTGCCGTGCTTCGCACCTGACCTGAAATGGTGACTTGCTGTGCGCTAATGTTTAAAACACACAGTAAAAAAAATAGTGTAACCGGCCAATTCCTCATCCGGTGACTAAACGTTTTTTAGTGATTTAATTGTCTGTACGGGATCGGAAGATTTAAAAACAAAACTCCCTGCAACTAGTAAATTTGCTCCACTTTGATGTAACTGGGCTGCATTTTCAGTGGTTACTCCTCCATCTACTTCAATCAAAAGACCAGGATTCACCTTTTCAGCTATACTTTTCAACTTTTTCAACTTAGCATAAGTCTGTGGTATAAACGCCTGCCCACCAAACCCAGGATTAACTGACATAATTAAGACCAGATCTAAATCGGCAATTATATCTTCCAAAACATGAACAGGAGTGTGAGGATTCAGTGCTACTCCGGCCTTTGCACCTAATTCCTTAATGGCATGTATGGTTCGATGAAGATGATCACAGGCTTCGAAATGTACCGTGATAATTTCCGCACCACTTTTCACACATTCCTCCAAGTACTTATCTGCATTTTCAATCATGAGATGAAAATCAAGTGGCTTTTTGGCGTGTTTGTTGATCGCTTGAGTGACGGGGAAACCAAATGAGATATTAGGCACGAACACCCCATCCATAATATCTATATGGATATAATCAGCCTCACTGCTATTAAGCATTTCTATATCTCGCTGAATATTGGCAAAATCTGCAGCCAAAACTGACGGAGAGACCATGCATTTACTCATTCTTTAATAAGTTTTATTGTTTTGTTGAATTCTCTGGAACGCAAGGTTAAAAAATACATTCCATTTACAGGGGCATCTATCTCAATTTGCAAAATTCCAGGAAGATCTAAACCTCGATATTTTTGATCAAACAATACTTTGCCATGAACATCTAATAGCTTTATTTCAATTTTACCATTTATCGTTTCATTGAAATTGATATTAATATGCTCCCCATGGAAAGGATTTGGATATACTTCTATGTTTGATTCCATCAGTGAAGATGTTATGATTAAGTCTTCATCTGATATTCTTGAGTAATTGGCTACTCCGTATCCTAAAGAATCACTAGGATTTTCATAATTACTTCCCGACCTTCTTACTACTTGTACAATTTCCTGACTGGAAAGCTCAGGAAATACCTGCCCAACACAAGCAGCAAATCCTGCTATAAGCGGTGAGGCATAGCTAGTCCCATTCCCTTTTGTGATTTTTCCACTACCTGATGAATAAGAAAAAATGGTTGATCCATAACCTAATGCACAAACATCAGGTTTTACCCGTCCATCAAATGTAGGACCGAATGAACTATGTGAAGCTTTCGTACCATCTATCTCCACACTACCAATGGATAAAACTCTTGGCGCATCTGCTGGTGTGGTAATGTAGTACCAACTATTATTTCCATAATTACCAGCACTGGTCACCACTACGATCCCTTTGTCTGAAGCCAATGTTGCAGCCTGAGCAATCACGGAGGTTCTTCCGTCCATATCGCTATAGGTGTAATTCATATTCTCATCGTCAAAGTCCGAATAACCTACAGAGCTGTTAATGACATCAGCACCAGCACTGTCTACATACTCAGCAGCTAATAGCCAATTATATTCTTCAATTCGATATTCTGTGCTTACATCTTCCGTCACGCAAAGTAAAAAAGATGCATCTGGAGCTGATCCCTTAAGGCCTTCTTTGGAGTCAGCAGCGATCAATGACAAAACAGAACTCCCATGTGAATGATATTGAAAAACATTACCAGAATTTCTGATAAAGTCCTTTGTACCAACAAGCCTATTTTCATCATGTATGTGCTGGAATGGTTCATACTCATTCACTCCAGGGAACCCGGCATCAAATACAGCAATCCACTTCCCCTCTCCTGTAAACCCATCATTGTGCATGTGGTCAGCACCTATTTGTTCCAATTGATCATCAGAATTACCCGAAGTACTGCTCACCTCTTTGAAATTGGTAGCAATCTTGTAGCTAGTTTGATTTCTGCTTAATGGGGCTTCAGGTGCTATAAATTCCACATTTTCTACGAATGCCAAATCACCTACCGCCTTTTGCACTTCTTCTGTCATTTGGACCAATGCCGCATTCATCCACCGACTAGTAAAAAACACGTCAGCACCAGCCGAGGAGATCTGAGTAACATATTCATCGCTAACAGGAAGATCCAGACTGTCTATTTTAATTTGATTACGAGACTTTCTATCTATCGACCGCTGACTTAGAAATTCTATCGGATTATCTAGTGAAAAATTTGTCCCCTGTTTATCCTTAAAAAAGACCATATACCTATCCTGAGCATTTAATTGTAAACCCCAAAAAAGGATCAGTATAAACAAGCCCTTAATTCTGCCCATGTTCTATTAATTTTTGTATCAAAACCATACCTGATTCTATTTCACCAGGAAATTCACAATTAACACTACAAAAATTCAATTTGATATACTCTTTAGAAATCAATCCTACTCCTCGTTCATAAATCTCAGATCTTTCATCTTGATTTACTATGTTCTTTTTGATGTCAGACAATACCACCCTCACAGCTTCCAAACTGTCGATATCTAAATCTGTAGTTTCATAATAAAACAATGATTCTGCTTGATTATTGTAAGCATTCCCATCCCAAATACCCCCTACTTTTACTGGAAAAGTCAATTTGATCAGTGGAAGATTATTTTCTGAGACAACTAAAGCTTGATCAAGCCGATGCACTGTCCAGACAGAATCTACTTCCCAGGTTATTTGATCCTCAGAAACTTGTCTTTCCAGAAAGTACTTTACAATACCACTCTCACTCAACAAGGTATCTGTTAGCTCCTCACGCAAATAATATCGAGATGTATCTGGTATAAATCCAAGTATATCTACTTTCTCTACCTCATAAACCCAATAATTCCCCAATTCCAAAGGATAAAAATCATAGCCATTGTCCAGTGTAATTTTCGTCACTTGCTCTTCACAAGCAAAAGATAAAATCACCAAAAACAACAATGTCGCTTTTTTCATTCCTCAAAAGTAATGGTCTAAAGTTTACCGATGGCTGGCATGGCTAATTGATTTGACTGATGAAAGCTTTTACTGATCCAACCACCGCCGATCACATCATTACCTTCATAAAATACTGCTGCCTGACCAGGAGCAATGGCACTCACACCATTTCCAAAAAAGACTTTCATCGTATCGCCTACTTGCTCTATCACCGCTGGATTACCTGGATCATTATATCGAACCTTAGTAATTGTATCTTTTCGATCTCCTTCTATCGTATCATACTTTTGCAATGTCAATTGATTGACATACATTCCATCTCGAGACAGTTCATCAAATGTTCCCAGCACTACTCTATTCTTATCTTTCTGAATTTCGGTCACATACACAGGATACCCCAGTGCTATACCTAAACCTTTTCTTTGTCCAACTGTATAGAATGGATAACCTTCATGTGTTCCTACCACTGTACCATCTTCCAGTACGAACTCCCCTCCTTTGACTTGTTCTTCCAGACCGTCAACACGTCGCTTTAAAAACCCTCGGTAATCATTGTCCGGCACAAAGCATATTTCATAAGACTCTGATTTCTTCACCAATTCATGAAAACCTCTTTCAGTAGCCATATCACGAATCTCAGCTTTGTGAAGATTACCCAAAGGGTATTGAGTTCGGCTCAGACTCTCCTGTGATATCCCCCATAGAGCATAGGATTGATCCTTATTTTCGTCTTTACCTTTAGAAATGACGTATCGATTGTTTTCTTCCCGAACGTTTGCGTAATGTCCGGTCGCAATCCAGTCACATCCCAACTTATCTGCTCGTCTGAGCAAAGAATCCCATTTGATGTGTGTATTGCACAGCACGCAAGGATTAGGCGTGCGACCTGCCAGATATTCATCGGTGAAGTGATTGATCACATAGTCACCGAATTCTTCTCTGATATCTACGATGTAATGTGGAAAACCAAGGCTAACAGCAATATCTCTGGCGTCATTAATGGAATCCAGACTACAGCAACCTGTTTCTTTTTTAGATCCACCTGAGCTTTGGTAGTCCCAGGTTTTCATGGTCATGCCAATTACTTCATAACCTTGTTCGTGTAGCATCACTGCGGCCAGCGAGCTATCAATGCCGCCACTCATGGCAACTAAAACTCTCCCGTGTTTACTCATAATTCGTTTCGCGAGGTTCAAAGCCTCGTTTACGTTCGACAATAAAAAAGAACGGGCTTTCCGTTCTCTATTGCAAAGGTATCTAAAAAGGTAAAAGACCCTCGTATTTTAATCTCAATAATTCATCGAAACGCGCTCATTGAGGTTATCAATTAAACATCAACCACTACAAAAAGCACAGTTTTTCCTTCTCTAACCTTTTGATAAAAAGAGCCTTGGTGTTCAAAATACTTTTCGCCTTTGAACTCTATTTCTCTGGCACGATTTGGCAATTCTCTCACTTGAGCATTAATAGGTGGGTTCACTATTTCAAAGTTCTTTTTACCGTGCGGCATATAGAAAACACCATTATCATAAAAGTAACCGTCTCCATTTACGTTTATCCTTGAGCAGTTTTCAGGTAAATTCTTGATATGCACACCAATGAGCGTGGCAATTTCCTCATAAGTATCTCCTGGTTTTTTTTTATAAAAAACTCCATCGCAGAAATAATATTTTCGACCCCTAAACGCTACCGTTTCAGCTTTTTTAGGTAATTCCTTTAGCTCTTGCTTCATACGGCAGTACTGATAAGCATTGGTATGATGAAATATGGATATAAAGAGGAAGGACAGAAGGGAAATAGAAATTCTCATTATCATGATTTAGCAAGTTTTTAATGATTACGAACCAAACCCATAAAACCCTACCAGAACTCAATATGAAATTAGAAATAGAACAACCAATTTTCATTACTTGATTTTTCCATCTCATAATTCAGTTAAAAAACTTCTTTAAAAGATTGCCAAACAATCCTCTATTCAAAAGGGATGATTGCTTTTCTTTGCCCTGCTAAAAATAATTTACAATATGGGCTTACAAACTTTCGTGAAGATTGGAAACATCAGCAACCTAAGCGACGCACGTTATTGTGCCGGAATGATGGCAGATATTTTAGGTTTTAATCTTGAAGAAGGCACTGAAGGATTTATATCTTTAGATAAGTTTAAAGAGATCACAGAATGGGTTGCCGGAGTAGCATTTTGTGGGGAATTCAAGAATGCTCATATCAACGAAATCAAGCTGGCTATTCAGAATTATCCCCTGGATTTTATTGAAATTCAGGATATAGAACAACTCGAAGAATTAGCCGAATCAGAAATCAAAATCATTTTTAAAATAAACATAGAGTCGAAAGCTGATCTTGTAGGTCTAAAACAGCAATATGAATTAGCTCAAGGCATCGCTGAAAAGGTGATTATAAGCAGTGAAAAAGATGAACTGTTCGATCCTATTCAGGAGGCAATTTCCAGATTAAATAGAAGTTTACCCGTTCTTTGCGGCTTTGGGATAAATGAAAAAACAGCTGCATCGATTGTTTCCGATGAGCTGTTTTCAGGTATTGAGCTAGTGGGAACGCCCGAGGAACGCCCGGGATATAAAGATTACGGTCTTGTAATGGATGTATTAGAAGTGATTGAAGAAGACTAAATCGCCACGATTAGATGAGTTCGAGTGCCTGATTGAGATCATTCCAGATGTCTTCCACGTTTTCTACTCCAACAGAAACTCTGATCATTCGATCTGTTAGTCCTAGTGCGTTTTTCAAATCATTATCTACATCAGCGTGTGTCATGGTATAAGGGTGCTGTGCTAAGCTTTCAGTACTACCTAAACTCACCGCGAGTTTGATCATTTTCAGATTGTTCAAAACAGTGAAAGCTTCTTTTTCTTGTCCTTTCACATCAAATGAAAGC
>JAUIAO010000092.1 GCA_030425425.1 Bacteroidia bacterium
TAATACTCCTTCTGGTAGAAGTAATTCCCATGCTGATAAATCTCCCAATTCTTTTTGAAATGCAAATTAGACTTTTTGGAGATACCCCACAGGTTTTCGGATTGATCCAATTTTATTGGTTGATCCATTACGACTCTGGCTCCGAGGATACTAAATAAACAAAAAAACCTCAGCGTTTTGCTGAGGTTTTCGGTGTGATTCGCTTGGGGCTCGAACCCAAGACCCTCTCCTTAAAAGGGAGATGCTCTACCAACTGAGCTAGCGAATCATCTTATTATATTTGTGCTTTTCTAGACCCTTTGTCTAAATTGCGGTTGCAAAAATAGAAAGCTTTTTACAAAATACAACCTATGAATTACTTTTTTGTGAGATTCCTTCAAATGTTTGTCTTATTTCTTGGCATTTTGCCTGCTACTTATGCTCAAAATGAACTTTTGGACATGGGAGATTCGCTTTTTTCCAATCAAAAGTATACTGAAGCATTTGAACTTTACGACAGTGTGTTCGTGCAAGGACAAGCTTCACCTTCTATGCTTATGAAAATGGCATTCATCAAAGAGGGGTTAGGGGATTATGCCAATGCGTTGTATTACCTAAATCTATATTATGATCGATCTTCAGATAAGGCTGCTGCTGAAAAAATGAGAGAATTGGCCGAAGAGAATTCTCTTCGAGGCTATGAATATTCAGATTTTAAATTTGTGAGTGCTTTTATCAGACAGTACAAGATATATATTGTCGGCGGGTTGATTTTGTTTTCCATATTCCTATTGTTTTATGGAATGAGGAAATTTAAGAGAAAAGAGAAACCGATGGTGTCTTTGGGCCTTCAGGTAGTTACTATTGCTTTAATTGTTGTCTTATCAAATGAATTGTTTCTAAAGCAAAAAGCCATTATCACCACTGATTATGCTTTTCTGATGGAAGGCCCATCTGCAGGCTCTGAACCGATCAATGTAGTGACAAAAGGGAACAAAGTGATATTAGTGTCTTCAGATGAGGTTTGGTCCGCGATTAATTGGAGTGGAAAAACTGTATTTGTAAGAACTAAAAACCTTAAATTTTTGTAAAAAGAGGCTCAATTGCCTGAGCCTCCAAATTACTAGTTATTAAAAGTTTCTTTCCATTTGACTATTCCCCCATCAAGGGAGTATACCTGGTCAAAGCCCAGCCTGCTCATCGTCTGGCATGCTTCCATGCTTCTGACGCCAGTTCGGCAATACAATAGATAACGCCTGTCTTTTTCCAATTGCTTGACTTCCTCTTCGAACGCAGGTGTACCTAATTGGATTCTGATATTCCTAGGTATTTGACCTTCTTCATGCTGCTCTTTAGCAGCTCTCACATCAATGACTACAGCATCCGAAGCTAACTTTAGACTTCTAAAATGTTCTGGTTTGATTGTTTCTATCATGCTATTTTCGGCTTGGGTTTATTGATATTTTCCCACAAAATTCGAGTGAATAGGAATTGCACTCTGTAACCATTGATACAAACAGGGAATATCAGTCAGATTCAAGCAATCAAAAGATACAGGTAACGATATATCAGTTCATTTGAATGAGCCAATGATAAAAACACCTGCAATTCATATTTAATTGCAGGTGGGAACACTTCAGTAGAAGTCTTGATTATTGATCAAAAATCAAATCCTACATAGAATTGTAAAGCTGAGTTTTTGGAGTTCGTCGTGGCATCTGTTGCTGCTGCGGAATTCCCGATTTCCTGAAAACCATAATCATATCTTACTCCCAATAAACCGGTGTTGAAATCAAAACCCAGGCCTGCAGATAATCCCGAGTCAAACGAATTGAAGTCATCTCTGTCTAATTCTGATACACTGTTGATGCTCCCATCAGAGTCCACAACTTTGACATTGGCGGAAGCCAGTAAACTAATATACGGCCCAGCATGTATATTGAAATTTTTAACCTTCAGCACTCCTAAGACTGGAATCTGAATGTAGTTTAGATTGAACCTGTATTTTCCACTTCCTCCTAGAAAGTTGCTGTATTGGACTTCAGAACCTTTTTGACTTACGAGCAATTCTGGCTGAATGGCCAGGAAATCATTAAGATCAGCCCTGTAATACACCCCAACATTGAATCCGAGTTTCATATTTTCATCGTCCACATCTGAGATGTATAGGTTTGAGAAATTGACTCCCCCTTTCAGCCCTGCTTTCTGGGCGTAAATTGAAGTTGAAATTACGATCAATAGAAATATTGATGAAAATCTAAGTTTCATGTGTGTAGTATGTTTAAAATGAAAATTGCTTGAAAGCTGATGAGAAGAAAGGATATTTAGAATCCGGGTAAAAACCCGGATTCCATAGCTGGCTTTAGTCCGGTCTTGCCTTCCTAAAGCTCCTTTGGTTAACTTTTAACTGATATCACCAGGTATTTGGAAATTCTCCAGAATTCTCGTGGATCAGTTACTTCGAGATACTTGACTTTGCCAGCATCACTCACTAGTTTGTAACTGGCTGATGGGTGTTCTGTTACGAGGTTGATTTTATCACTGTCCAGGTAAAATCGTTTAGTGTCCTCAACATTAATTTCTGTGAATTTGTCTTGTGCTGCATCTTCTGCCAGCTCCATAGTTCTACCAAGCCACAGAAACCCTCCTTCTTTTGTAACGAGACCTTCCTGCATAAGGTTCTTGGCAGACCCAACCGCAAAATATCCTTTGTTGAGCAATTTCTCCCTATTTGATAACTCCTGATTTTGAATCTCTATAGTTTCAGTTTGTAATTGAACTCTGGTTACAAGAGAACCTACTTCTACATTTAGGTTATTAATTTGTTCATCCTTTAAATCTAATTCATCGTGGAGTTGTGCAATGTTCTGCTTGTATTTCTGAAGTTCATTTGTCAATTGGGTGATGCGCTTTTTAAACGCATTTACTTGCATGTCAGCTTGATCCAATTTACCCGAAAGGAGTATTACCTTTTGGTTTGTCGATTGAATGAGGTCGCTAATATTTCGAATATCACCCGCCAGATCCATATCACGCGTTTTATCTACATCATCTGATCTGGTAGATATCAGGTTTTCTTGCTCTTTGATTTGCTTGATTTCTGATTCTACTTCAGTCATCAAACTCATCATTCCATTATAAAGGGAATCTCTAGTTTGTAATTTTTGTTCCAATTGCTGGTTTTGGGCTTCAAGTTTTTCTCGTTCTGTTTTCCCGCAAGAAGTCATGATTATAATTACCAAAAGCCCAATTGTGTAGCTGAAGGATAACGGAGTTTTAAATAGATTTTTCATTATTGTATGATTTTGTGATGATTTATTGATTTGAGCTTTCGCGTGAGTTTTCAGTAAAATATCTCCCTTGAATCGCTGCGCTGATCCAGAATGAAAGCCCTAATACGATATATATGATGGCTAAAGCCTCCATTTTTTAGAATGTTAGTTTTACGGTCAGTCCGGGATCAGCGGCCAAATATGCCTTGCCAGATGTAGTCATTTCGAAGAATGGTTTCATATCCAAGCTGATAGCCATTGGCAATTCCTGAATTTTGTATTCAAGACCGAAAATGCCATCAATACCGAGTGAGACCCCTTCATCTGATCTGTAGCCTCTTAGGCCATCATAGTATTCCAGGTTTGATTCGGAAGCAATGTGCGCACCTGCACCGTAATACCAATTGAGTCCTGGCTCGCCAAAGGCAGGCACATAATATTCCAGAAGTACTGTGGCGGAAAAGGCATTTGGCCATAGTCCAACAATACCTTCAATAGCCTGATTTGATTTGGTGAAGTGTTTGATGCTGATTCCGGTGGTTCCTAAACCTCTTACCCCTAAAGCATCATGGTATCCTACTGATTGGTTTTTGAAAATTGGTGAACCATGATTCTGACCATTAGATTTATGGTTATTTCCCTTAGCAGTTGAGCTCATAGTGCTTGATGCTAGAGCGAAACAGAGAATAATTATCATCTTGTATTTCATAGCTTGCTGCGTTTGTTTGATACGCAGTGTGCCAAATGAAATGCCAAAATGAGAAGATAATATAAGTGTCAGTAAGTCAGATACTTAGTTCTTTGATTTAATTTCAAAAATCTCTTTTTAAGAATGAATTCTCAAAATGGTAAACCCACTAGTGGTTTTTATGACCTGAGAGAGATATAACGTTTTTAAAGCATACTCCATCAAATACCTCGATGGCTCAGCATTGTGGTATATTATTATTAGTCTTCGTTTTCTTCACGTTTCAGCATGCGGTAGATGGTGGATTGCCCGATATCCAAAAGCTGAGCAACCTTTTTGATGTCTTCATTGTGGTTTTTAAGATACATTCTTACAATTTTCAATTCATAATCTTTCATTGTAAGGTTTTCGTCAAACAAATCTGAAAGTGTATTTGCTTGTGTGAAAGTGATGTCTTCTCGTTTTACTTCACTGCCTTCAGACATGACTATGGCAAGTTCTACTACAGATTTGAGTTCTCTTATATTGCCCGGATAGTGATAGGTCATGAGCTTTTTAAGTGCTTCTCTTGAAAAGGTCTTTTCACCCAAATCATTTTCTTTGAGAAATTCTTGAGTGAAGTGCTTAGCGAGCAGAATAATGTCGTTTTCTCTTTCCCGGAGAGGAGGGAGCTCCACCGGAAGTCCAAAGAGTCGGTAATATAAATCTTCTCTGAAATGACCGTTTTTCATTTCCTTTTGGAGATTTCTGTGCGTGGCAGCAATGATCCTGCAATCAATTTTTATGGGGTTGCTTCCACCTACGCGGACTACTTCACGTTCCTGAAGCGCTCTGAGCAATTTTGCCTGTAATTCAGGAGCCATTTCTCCGATTTCATCAAGAAATAGCGTGCCTCCGTCTGCTTGTTCGAATTTTCCTATATGTCTGCTTGCTGCTCCTGTAAAAGCTCCTTTTTCATGACCGAAAAGCTCACTTTCAGCTAATTCACGGGGAATTGCACTCATGTTTACAGCCACAAAAGGTTTCTTCTCCCTCAGCGAATTGTAATGAATAGCCTTGGCTACCATTTCTTTTCCAGTGCCCGTTTCGCCAGTGATAATGACGGAGATGTTGTTTGTGGTTGCTTTTTGCATCATTCTGAATACAGACTTCATTTTGGAGCTTTGTCCAATGATGCTTTGATCAAAATGATATTTTTGAGAGACTTCATTTTGCAGCGATTCTAGCCGCGTTTTGAGGCTAGTGTTTTTCCTTATATGCTGAACAACATTGAGCAGACGGTCACTGATGTCTTCTGTTTTGGTGATATAGTCATAAGCTCCGGCTTTGAGTAAAGAAACTGCAGTTTCTATCTGATTTTGCTCAGAAATGATCAGCACTTCGATGGTGGGATTTATTGATTTGATTTTTTGGAGCAACTCCTCTCCATTATAATCCGGAAGCTTATAATCCAAGGTGACCAGGTCAGGGTTCTCGTTGAGCCTTTCCAAAAAGTGTTCACCATTTTCAAATACTTCTACCTGATAATCAGGGTTTAAGGTGAGGTTGTGATGGAGTAATTTTCTGTACCAGTCGTCATCTTCTACAACGAATATAGTAAAAGGTCTTTCTTTCATAGAACGATTTAGTCTGTTTGAGTGAGCTGGGTTATTTCATTTTGAAGCGATTCAATTACTTCAGAGAGTAATTTTTTAATAGTGTCTAATTCTGTTTGTTGAATTTGATCTTTTGCTTCGGCTTTTTGTTCCAATGATTTTAATTGGCCCACCAGCCTATCAGCTTTGAAATGCCTGGCTGGAGCCACGATCTTATGTGCGATGAGTCCAATTTCATCAAAATCATTCTGTTCGTAAGCTTTATATATTTCTTTCATCCCAGATCTGGCACTCTGTATAAAGGTTTCAATCATATCCGTGACAAATTGATCATCTCCCATATTACGCAACGAGCTAATGTCGATTTGAGGTGTAGTCTTTATTGGTATATCTACGAGTTTTTGGATCGTTTCGAAAAGCTCATTTTCGTCAAAAGGTTTCCGCATCAATCTGTCAAACCCTACTTCTTCTCCTTTTTGATGATCCAGCTTGGTGATCGTGGCAGTCAGAGCGATTTTAGGAGTTCTTTGGTTGGGGCCATTGTTATTTTTTAGTTGGCTAGCAACTTCCCAACCCGAAAGGCCGGGCATCTTAAGGTCTAAAAGAATTAAGTCAAAAGATTCAACTTTGGCCAGCTGAAGAGCCGCATTACCATCTGTGGCTTCTTTGTAAGTAAATCCCCTGTTTTTGAGTAATGTCGCCAGTAATTTGATGTTGAAGGGTTCGTCATCTGCTATCAACACATGAATACCCTGAAACTGCGTGGTGTTCTGGCGCTGAGAAGGTTCGATTGTGGCGGTATCTGATATCGGGTAAGTGAGTTTTATACTTACTTTGGTTCCTTCATTTGGTTGGCTATTGAGATTGATTTGACCTTTATGAAGCATCACCAGACCCTTAGTAATGGCCAGACCCAGTCCTGTTCCCTTAGATGAAGAACTTTGGCTGGCCTGCTCAAATTCTTCAAAGATTTTCTTTTGCTGGGCGGGCGTCATTCCAATACCCGTGTCACTTACTTCAATTTCGATATCACACCAGCCACTCGTTTTAGTTCCGGTCATTTTTAAGAGAACAGTTCCTTTCTCCGTAAACTTGATGCCATTATTGAGCAGATTGAGGAGGATTTGTCTGAGTCTGTAAGGATCGCCTTTGACTAATTTTGGGAGACTATTGGTTTCAATTTTCAATGAAATTCCTTTGCTAACTGCACTTTCCCGAAGTAGCTCTATGGTTTCCTTTGCCACTTGATCCAAACTGAAATCCGTTTCTTCCAATTGTAGTTTATTGGCTTGCAACTTTGAGAAATCAAGAATATCATTGAGCAGGTGCAATAGGTGATCGCTGGATTGATTGATGATTTCCATTTGATCTTTTTGCTCTGGATTTAGGTTCGACTTCAATAGGATTTTGGTGAACCCGGAGATTGCATTCATCGGCGTGCGGATCTCATGACTCATGTTAGCGAAAAATCGCTCTTTGGCATGAGATAATTCCTCTGTGTTTTTTTTCGATTCTCTCAAAATTTCCTGATAACTCAAGCTCCGTTTTACATAAACGATCATGACTATCACCGATGAGAGCAAGAGTAAGGTAGCCAGGAAGAAGAAAAGTGTAACCTGCTGACTTGTTTCTGCAGTTAGCAGTTTAGCTTCCATTGATCTTTTTTTCATTTTGATCGTTTCGATTTTCTCCAGATATGTCACCAGATCCATGATTCTATTTTGAATATCAAAGTGAGCACCAAGCAGCTGTATTTCCTGACTTCTTTGGTTAGATTTTGCTGAGTCTTGAGCTTGCTTGATTCTTTTTACAGTGGAATTGATTTTGTTTTGAAAAGCTTTCTTTTCAGCGCTCAATGTGCTATCTCTTGCATTTAGGTGTTCAGTGTTCTCTACATTAGAGACCGATGTGTTCTTAGGTTTCTTAGCAAATAATTTTTTAAAAAAACCGGTTTTTTCTGTCGATTCGTTTTCCGAATCCGGTTCTAAATTCGAGTCATTATTGATTTGATCCTTTTCCAGTTCCAGATTTGAAAGATATCCTTCTAATTTTTCGAGTTCAGATTTATCCGATGAGTCTCGCAATGCTATAAATTGGTTTAATAGCTCGGTTTTTTGATTGATCAGATCGGCAAGAGAGTCATTAAGAAGCAAAATAGTTTGATCCTTCTCGTTCAGACGGTTAATAGAGTCTACATTTTGAAATACTGTGGTGATCGTCTCATTATAATTGTCAAGATAATCATCGTTGGCAGTCAGATCATACAGTTCTACCTGGTTTTCCATTTGCTGCAAATTCACAAGTATTTCTTTGTATTGATACAGGTTCGAGTTTGCGGCCTCATCAGTTTCTAATCTACTGACTATCGCATCCAGATTATTATAGGTAAAAAAGCCTGCTATTGCCACTGAGATGGTGAGGACTGTCAGTAGAATTCCCAGAAAATTTGCAATGTGCTTTCGCTTCACAGTAGTTATGAATGATTCCAAATCTAAACGATGTGCGGAGGAAAGTGTTATTTTTTGGCTTAATGCCTTCCTTACTTCACGTTTTACTTTGAATGCATATTTAGTGAAATTGATCATGATGAAGGGGCCAAGGAAATAGCATGTACAGATATGTTTTCTCGATGATCAATCTCTGTTCCATTCTTCTAGCTTTCAATCAAGTGCTTGATAATCAGGTTGTAATTTTTTTGGGGGTTTGGATTACATATTCAATTGTCTCATTTTGAGAATATTTTGCCAATTTGATTTTAATGGGATGCGTTTAAGTTGGTGAATAATTAGTCCTATTGATCAATAATGCTATCAATCTTTCTTACATTTTATAATATTGATGGAATAAACATGGAATGATTGATGAATTCATTATTTTTCTGAATTTTTGTATAAGAGATACCAGTTCAAATTCAACAGCTGTCCTGATCGGCTATACCAAGGAATGCTAATTGAAATTGAATGAACAATTTTTATAAAACCATCAGTGTATTAGGCCTAGACAAATCCTTGCCCAAGACGGAGCAGGCCAGGATAATTGTATTGAATAAGATTGCCGCGATTAGTCTGATCGCAACGGTTCCTACATTAATTTTAACAATTATTCTCTCTTTACCCATTCCTGAAATCGGATTGATCTGTGCTATTTTTCTTGTTATACTGCCCACGCTCTTACTGCAAAAAAACGGATACTATAAGTACGCCAGGTATCACTACACCATAGGCGTTTTAATTATTACATGGCTTATTGCCTTTTTCAATGCCAGGGCTGGAAAACTTGTTCCCAGTGAAGTGATAATTGTCGGTGTTTCTGCTGTTGTTCCCTTGCTGTTTGATAATAAGACTCGTACATTCTTGTTTTTGAGCTATGGCATCTCCACCTTGGTTGTTTATCTATTTCGAGAGCATGTGATCAGTGAAATTACCTGGTACACATTCGTTGGTTTCATTAATCATGCATTAGCTTTTAGTAGTATTCATTTGTTTTCCAGGTATTACAAAAGAGAAATCAATCAACATACCGCAGAGGTTGAGTCTTTATTGATCGAGCTAAAAAAGCGAGAAGAGGAAATTCTTTCTGAGAATACGATTCAGGAGGCTTTGATTGACAATACTCCTGTATTATTAGCACTTGTGGATGTAGAAGGCTACTACATTACAGTAAATAAGGTCTACGAAGAATCGATTAAAATTTCGAAAGACAAGCTGATTGGAACTCATTTCAGTAAAGTCTTGCCACCAAAGTTTATTGAATTCCATTTACCGAAATTTCAGAAAGCTGTAGAAGGCAACGTGGTGGAGTTTGAAGAAGATTTTAAAGAGCTGGGGACGCATCTCTGTATGATGGGCAAGTACTATCCTGTCTTTGATGAAAGCAATCGGGAGGTGAAATATATTTCAATATTTAAAATAGATATCACAAAACAAAAGAGTGCGGAAGCAGCGCTGAAGAAGATCAATAAGACAAAAGACAAGCTGTTTTCTATAATCGCGCATGATCTCGTAGGCCCAATTCATAATTTGGATGATATTCTATATCTGAATGAAATAGATCAAATATCGGAACAGGATCTGGCTAAATACAATGCCAATGTGAGGCAGAGATTGGGGGTCATCAAGCACATGATGTTTAATTTGCTGAGTTGGGCAAAGCGGCAGTTCAAAGGAGAACAAGATGCCAAGCAGGTTATTTCTGTTGCAGACTTGGTGGAGGAGACTATTGAGTTATATAAGGATTCTATATCAAAAAAGAATGTGACCGTGGAGGTGATAATACCTGATGATTTGCGCTGTGCGATGGATCAAAATCATTTTGAGGTTGTGATTAGGAATCTTGTGAGTAATGCCATAAAATATTCTCATGAAAAAGGAAGAATTATTGTAGAATTAGTTAAAGAGGGTCAGTATAAACTTCTTAAAATAAAAGACCAGGGAATCGGAATTCCTCCTGAGAAGTTAGTCAATATTAGAAATCAAGATAATCTATATTCCAATAAGGGGACTCAGGGAGAAGAAGGAATAGGATTGGGTTTGTTCTTATGTTTTGATCTGGCAAAATGGAATGGTTGGGAGCTTTTTGTTGATAGTGAGCCAGGGAGAGGTTCTGAATTTACCCTCAAAATTCCCATCAAACAATGATTAGTTGGTAATATTCCCAATCATCTGATATAATTCCTGTTGGTGCTGCGACTTTTCATTACGAAAATGATTTTTTACACTTTTGATTCATAATTCTCTACCAACAGACAAGCGAAATGACAACAAACCAAATTATTACCCAGGAAATTGACATGAATTTAGATTCAGAAGAGTTAATGCTTCTCGAAAGAACTGTCAGCAAGATAAAAAGACATCTTGAAAGAAATTTGGAAATCATAGAAGATAGAGATCAGGCCAACAGATTGATGGAGGCAAAATGGTATATAACAGAAAATTTCTAGGAAACACCTAGTATTCATAAAAAATTCAATAGCTGCGATCTACATCGTGGCTTTTTTTATGTGCGCCATGCACGCTTTTCTCATCT
>JAUIAO010000025.1 GCA_030425425.1 Bacteroidia bacterium
CAAACGCTATCTCAGACCAATCTGAAAACGAAGGTTTTGCCAGCAACACCATTGATTTGACGAATGTCTTCACAGATGAAGATGGCGATGTACTGACTTTCACAGCGACAAGTTCAGATGAAAGCGTGGCGACTGTTTCAATCAATGGCTCAACTTTGACTTACACAGAAGTAGCGAATGGAACAACCACCATCACCGTAACAGCGGATGATAGCAATGGCGGTACAGAGACGGATGATTTCACTTTGACAATCAGTAATGTAAACGACGCGCCTGTTTTGGCAAACGCTATCTCAGACCAATCTGAAAACGAAGGTTTTGCCAGCAACACCATTGATTTGACGAATGTCTTCACAGATGAAGATGGCGATGTACTGACTTTCACAGCGACAAGTTCAGATGAAAGCGTAGCGACTGTTTCAATCAATGGCTCAACTTTGACTTACACAGAAGTAGAGAATGGAACAACCACCATCACCGTAACAGCGGATGATAGCAATGGTGGTACAGAGACGGATGATTTCACTTTGACAATTATTGATGTGAATGAAGCTCCTATCGTACTGAATGCATTGGCTGATGAGGAGCAGGAGGAAGGATTTGAAACATTGACTGTAGACCTGAGTGATGTATTTGAGGATGGTGATGGAGATGTTTTGACGTACAACGTTTCGGTGGATGATGAGTCTGTTGTAACAGCATTTGCGGGAAGCTCTGATCTCACAATTACAGAAGTATCTCCTGGAGAAACGACCATCACAGTTACTGCAGAAGATGGACGTGGGGGATCAGTATCCGATGCGTTCAATATTACGATCATCAAGGCAGAAGTACCAGCCGAGCCATCTATTCCACAAGGATTTAGTCCGAATGGTGATGGAGTAAATGATCAGTGGGTGGTACCAAACATTGAAAATTATCCAAATAACCGGGTGAATATATTCGATCGTGGCGGTAAGCTGGTTTATTCCACCACAGGTTATAACAACACAGACAATGCTTTCGAAGGGTTGGCCAATGCATCATCGGCTATTAGCAGATCGAGTGGATTGCCGGACGGAGTGTATTACTATGTGATCGATCTGGGTAATGGAGAGACTAGAAAAGGAACCATCATAATCAAGCAATAACCAAAGGAATCATGAAGACTACAATTAAAATTATCACGACCATTATTGTGTTGATCCAATTCACTTTGGTTCGAGCACAGCAGCAGCCAAACTATTCACAGAACAAGCAAGCGCAAATGTTCTTCAACCCGGCACATATCGCCACAGTGGAAGGCATTACCGCTCGATTGCTTGGGCGCTGGCAGTGGGTTGGTTTTGATGGTGCACCTACTACTTATTCAGCTGGATTTGAATACGGGTTGCCACAAAAAAATCTTGGTTTAGGCTTAGGATTGATCAATGACGAAACTGCAGAATTCCGAAATACATCCATTCAGATATATTCGGCATACAAGCTACAGGTTTCAAAAACAGGGAGTTTATCAATGGGCTTGACAGGATCGATCAATACGATTTCACAAAAACTCACCGAAACCTTTGTTTTAGAACAGGAGAATCTATTCTCGACAGATTTGCAGGAGACAAATGCCAATTTTGGGGTAGGCTTTCATTTTCAGGAAAAGAATTGGTGGGCGGGTGTATCGATGCCTTATATTCTCAATCAATCTTTTGAAGACAATACTGTCAAGTTTTTCGATCAGAGACGTCACTACTATTTGCAGGGAGGATATCGCTTCAGCGTGAGCCCGAAAGTGGATTTGGAGCCGACAGTTCTGACCAAATTGGTATCTGGAGGGATTCCTGATTTTAATGTGACCACCATTGCCTGGTATGATGACAAAATAGGAGGTGGTATCGGTTATCGGAATCAGGAATCAGTGAATTTTATACTTCAGACGAAAGTGAACGATGGATTAATGATAGGATATGCTGTTGACATGATAGTGGATAAGGATTTGAGCCAGCTGGCCAACTCATCTCATGAAGTAGCGTTGGTTTTCAGAAGTCTGGGGGCGACCAAAAACAAAGACACTGATGGTGATGGTGTTAAAGACAAAGAAGATGAATGTCCTGAGACGTTTGGTCCTGCATCAAACAATGGATGTCCTTATCCGGATACGGATGGTGATGGAGTGATCGACAAGAATGATGATTGCCCAGGTTTGGCTGGCTCACCGGAATTGGGAGGTTGTCCTGATTCGGATGGCGATGGGATCAAAGACTCAGAAGACAGCTGTCCGAATGAAAAAGGATCAGCCAGAAACAATGGCTGTCCTGATAGTGATGGCGATGGGATTATCGATGCAGAGGATAAGTGTCCGAACGTGGCGGGACTAGAACAGTTTGGCGGCTGTCCAGATACGGATGGTGACGGTGTTCAGGATAAGCTGGACAAATGCCCGGATGTAAAGGGGACATTAGAAAACTTAGGTTGTCCGGAAGTTTCTGAAGCGTCCAAAGAGGTACTCTCAGCAGCGGTTTCGGGTGTTCAGTTCCAGTCTGGGAAAGATATTTTGACCAGTGAATCCTCTAAAGTTCTGGATCGGGTAGTGGAAGTGATGGTCAATAACCCATCCTACAAGCTGGAGATTTCGGGCTATACTGATAGCTCAGGAGATGATCAGAAAAACCTCGAATTATCCAGAAAACGAGCAAAGAGTGTACTGGAATATTTGGTAGAAAAAGGAATTTCGAGAGAGCGATTATTTTCAGAAGGATTTGGAGAGGTCAACCCTGTAGCTGATAACAGTACAGCGGCAGGAAGAGCCAAAAACAGAAGGGTAGAGTTTGAGTTGAAATTGAAATAAAAACAGCGATTATTTGAGATACAAAAACCTGTAGTCCCGAAGATTACAGGTTTTTTTCTTTGGTAATGATGTATTTAATCTGTGCTATCCTTCACCGGCTTACCTCTCCACCAGGTGGCGAGGCTGGATCCTGTGATGTTCATGAATGGACCAAACACGGCAGGAGCCAGGCCCATAGTGGCGACTCTGCCCATTTCAAGTGCAATGCCTGAAGCCAGGCCTGAATTCTGCATGCCCACCTCTATGGCTATTGTTCTGGATGATTTTTGATCCATGCCGAGCATTCTGCTAATCCAGTAACCTAGCGTATAACCTGTCAGGTTGTGGATCATCACCACGACTATCAAGATCAACCCAATTTCTTTCAAAGATTGATGACCAGCCGCAGTTATTACGGTAATAATAATGGCAATGCCTGCCATGGAAATCTTTGGCAATGCCTTGTCCAGACACGGGAATTTTCCGTGCCAAAAATGATTGAAAAGTAGCCCGGCACTAATTGGAAGCAAAACGATTTTTGAAATACTAATCAGCATTGCCACAAAATCGATAGGGACGAGCTGATCCGCAAGAATTTTCATCAGAAATGGGGTCATGATTGGAGCCAGTATAGTAGCTACAGCTGTGAGAGTGAGTGATAGTGCCAGATTGGCACCGGAAATATATGCCATCACATTAGATGCCAGCCCACTTGGCGAGCAACCAACCAGTATAACTCCCGCTGCAATTTCTGGAGGTAGACCTCCTACTGAAACGAGACCATATCCTACTAACGGCATAATCGTAAATTGTAATAAGAGACCAATAAAAACTCCTTTTGGCATTCTGATTACATTCACAAAATCACGAAAACTCATGGCTGTTCCCATCCCAAACATGATAATGATCAATAGGGGAATGATTAACGATTTGGTTTGGAATGATCCTATTGCAATGAAAATCTCAGGGAAAGACATGGCAGCCGTCACCGCAGCGAAAATCAGTAAAGTGAATGCAAATCCGCTTGTATGCTCATTTTTTGCAGAAATTATGGCCAGTATTAGGAATAATCCAATTAGTGAGATGTTCAAAATCATTGAAAGCAAATTTTCAATGAAGATATACTAAGGTCATTTATTTCACCAAAAAAAATGATCATGACAATTCAAATTACAAGTTGTGACAGAATATGTCATGAACTTGATCATTTTAGAAGAAATTTTATTAGAACACATTTGTTGAAATTTATAACAAATGAATTCATATCAGCACACCTTTCATATTCCCGTAATGGGACTAAGCTATACCGTAGATACTCCGATCAAGATTGCGAAGTATGGTATTACTTCCGTAGTTTCTATTGTTCAGGATGAACTAGTAGAGCGTGCGAGAAAGTATTATTCCTCATTGAATAATCTTCCTTTTACACCTATTTCTAAAAAAGATCCAGAATACAGAAGTAAGAGGATAACGGCTTACCTTAATTTGTCCAATGAATTGGTCAAACGAGATTTTGAAGCATTAAAAAATGATCCTGAGGAGTTAACAAAGTATGCGAGAATGCTTCCTGGAAATGTAACCTTAGAAGAACTCAGGGCTAATTTGGATCAATTAAAGCCGGGGAAAATTGATGTAAATATCATGACGAAGCTGGATCGTCAGCCTTCTGAAAATGATGACATGCTCACAGAAGCTAGCTCAGCGGTGAAGGGATTTGCAGATAGTGATTTGGAAGCATCCATTGTTTTGTCAGCTGGATTAAACCCACGGCTTTTCTCTTTCATGGAAAACCTGGAGGATTTTTTCCCTGATGGAAATGGACAGATTAAAAAGAAAATTGTTTTGAAGGTAAGCGATTATCGATCTTCTTTGATTCAGGGAAAAATGCTGGCGAAAAAGGGACTATGGGTTTCTGAGTATCGCATAGAGTCTGGCCTCAACTGTGGAGGACATACTTTCGCTACAGATGGCTTGCTGATGGGGCCAATCCTGGAGGAATTCAAAAAAGAAAGAGATAACCTATTTAAAGAACAAGAAACCATCTGCCGTGAGGCCTGGGAACGAATGGATAAATTACCAGCCAAAGGTCTGGAACTATTAGTAACTGTACAGGGAGGAATTGGTACATCTGCGGAACGCGAAATGCTGGAGGAAATGTATGATGTACATGCTACGGGCTGGGGGAGTCCATTTTTGTTGGTGCCAGAAGCTACCTCTATAGACGACCAAACCCTGAAGGAATTATCAGATGCTGGTGAAGATGATATATATAACAGTGGCGTTTCTCCACTGGGAGTGTCATTCAATACCATCAGAAATAATTCAGCTGATCAATGGAGAAAACAAAATATTGAAAACGGCAAACCAGGGTTTACTTGTCATCAGAAACATTTGGCCCTCGATAATTCGGTAGAGAAAACTGGAATCTGCACCGCATCAGTTAAATATCAAAAGCGAAAAATTGAGGAGTTGAAATCCCAAAACCTTGATCCGGAAACATATCAAAAAGCGTTTGATAAAATCGTAGAAAAAGAATGCTTATGCGATGGTTTGTCTAATTCGTTTTATAAAAAATTCAACCTCTCTGCTCGTGCTCAGAATGAGGGAGTGAGTGTTTGTCCCGGACCAAACCTGGCATATTTTGACAGAACTTATTCTCTGGAAGAAATGGTGGGTCATATCTATGGTAAAAACAATGTAGTGGAGATGGAACGTCCACATCTTTTTATCAAGGAGCTAGGCTTGTATGTGGAGCACTTTGAGAAATTGCATGCAGAAGCTGACGATTCTCCGAAAACCGCCAGACAGCTTAAGAAATTTGAGGCTAATCTTTTGGCTGGAATCAAATATTATGAGGATATAGCTTCAGAAATCTGTGCAGGCGAATTACAAAAGTTTAAGGATAGCCTGAATGAATTCAAGATTCGGGTACAACCTGAAGAACTAATTACAGAAACGGTCTAGTCCATCATGATATGTGGGTCTACCACGTCATAATCTTCATTATTTAGCATATGGTGAGGTATGTTTTGCTTGATGTATGATTCGAGTAATTCCACATATCTCACCTTATCATAATTTGGTGTTAGGATCATTCCGATTTCCCTGGCTTTTGGTTTTCCAGCTATGATCTTGAGGTTTTCTTCCTGATACTCGTTGAGGCTAAGAGTTGTTAATTCTGGCAAAATTGTCAGCCCACCACGTGCATCTACAATTCTGATCAGGGCATCTATACTGTTACTTTGATAGACGAATTTTTTGCCTTCTCTGATAGATTTTAGATCACAAAAATCACTTACCTGATCACGGAAACAGTTCCCTTCATCCAATAGCCAAAGCATGTCCTGATCAATGTCTTCTACATGCACCTCTTGAGAATTAAAATTCTCCGATTGAGAAGCATAAATGTAAAATCGTTCATAAAACAAAGGAATGGTTTGGATACCGTAGATATTGACGGGAGTACTAATGATTCCTAGATCGATATCTCCATTTCTGACACTATTCACACATTTTTCTGTGATCAGCTCTTTAAATATCAGCTTCAGTTTTGGATAATCCGTCTGCATAGACTTGCTGAAAAGGGGAACCAAAAAAGGTGCGAGCGTAGGTATGATGCCAATTGTCAAGGTGCCACTGAAGTCTTCTTTTAGGTTTTCCACAAAACCCTCCAATTGTTTTACATGATTGAGGATTTCCTGTGCTCGGATCAGAAAAAGCTCTCCATCCTTGGTGACTACCAGTGGCGAATTGGTCCTATTGAAAAGCTTCACACCAATACTTTCTTCCAGTTTCTGGATTTGAATGCTTAAAGCAGGTTGACTAATTCCCAAATGGTCCGCAGCCTTTTTGAAATTTTGAAATTTCTTTAAAGCCAGAGCATATTGCAATTGATTGAAGGTCATACGTGAAAAAACTAATCTGAATAATAACTGATCGAATATAGTCAATGAATCTCATCCCGGAAATAGTGGAGCGTAAAATCAAAAAAGCTCCGAATATTTTACATCCGGAGCTTCTATGCTTTGATTCTATCTGATGCAATTCAGGTAGTAATTCTAAACCCTTTTTTCAGTTGATTGGCAAAGCTTTCATAGAAGATGCCACCCACTTCAAAGCTTCGAAGTTTGAGCAGTTGCTCCATTTTGGATAACAGTCTGGATAGCTGATTTTCTTCGTTGCTCATTTCTGTGAGCAGCTGCCAGTGTGTACTGTTGATCAGTTCGCTATTGTCCAGATATAAGATATTCTCGGTATCAATCGAAATTTTGATTAGGTCATCCTCAGTATATTTCGCTAGGCACATATTCAGTTCAGATTCAATGTCCTGTCTTGTCTTTTTAAAGGATGTATAAAGTTTCGCCCAGATATAGAAGTAATAACATCCAAATAAGAAGGAAGTCATACCAATGGGGACAAGATTGAATTGGACGGAACTGGAAAGTATGAATAATACTCCACCGATTCCAAAGGTGAAACTCTTAATGATTCCAAGGAGATGTTTCTTTCTGAAAGAATCTGCTCCACGATCGATCTGTTTTGCATAAAACCGCTCAAATTCACGAGGGCTTAGCTCAAGCTGTGTTGTTTTGATCATGTCTAAAATGTAAGGCTGTTGACTGGTGAATTTAAAGAATTTTTATATCAGTCTCAATAATTTTTGGTAGACATCTCTATCCTCCTGAAAATCAGAATGGTTTAGCCTTTACTTTCACCTGTAAATCCTTCCTGTTTGCTGGTGAAAAGTACATTGAAGGAGGTTAGGCTGCCGTATATTTTAGTAATGTATTGTTGTAAATTTACTTTTTCCTGATCTGAGAGATCGGAGCTATTGATACGTTGCTCCATTACTCTGAGCCTGTCTCTTACCATTACTATTTTATGAAAAAATGTTTCGATAGGTAATTCGTAAGATTTCAATTCTGGATTGCCAGGCTGAAAAATAATTTTACCATCTTCCCATTTGTGATGCATGTCTTCTGTCGATACTTCATCAGCAATCCTACCTATGATTTTTTCAAGTGACCGTTCTACATCTGCAAGGCTTACTAGTCCATTGATAGGTTCTGCTGCTTCCAATACTTCCAGTTCATCATCAGCATAAAGTAAGCCGATTTCACGCACTCCATGATTAACGAAAGTGATGATCAACGATTCTGACGTAACTTGTACTACTACGCCAACACCCAATTCTTCGTGACGTACTCTTGAGCCTATACCGATGTTCATATTGTTTTTATTTTAAGTGTACAGAGCGAAATATAGTTAGGAAATTTAATTTGAAATAATCATTCCCAATTTGCTTTCAAATCAGTGATGACCATAGAAGCTCCTCCATTGTAATAAATCCCAAATCCTCCAAAATCATTGGCTTCAGCAGGAGTAGAAATATCAATTTCAGGTAAGACTTCTTCAGTATAATCTTCCTTATTATAAGAAGCCGTGGTAGAGCCTTTGGCGAGAATCAGTGTGTTTTTAAAAGTAAGATCGAGAGTGAAATCAGGTCGGTAGCATGAGGTGGAAATTGCATCGCTGATAGGTGCTGCAGTTCCATTTTCATACTTGACGAAATAGCAATCGATGGCTCGGCCATATTTTGTGGTACGAATAAGTCTAAGTCCGTATCCGGTCATAGTCTTTGTGTCAAATTTGATCAATACATCCATGTACAATGGAGCTACACTAAATCCCTGTCCGGCAGTTTTGGACGGAACTATTTTTAGATGTAAACTCATATTTTCTTTCTTAGCGTCCACAGGTGTAAAACTCATGAAACCGCTTCTCCCTTGAGTGAGTCCCCATGAATCTTCAGCTCCGTATTTTGCTGTGCCATACCACCAGGCATCTCCTGTGACAGGTCTGTCAGGATTTTCGATGTGTCGGAAAGTCCAAAAACCTGGAATTGAATTTATCTGATTTTTGGTGGACAGAATCGAAAAATCAGGATTTATCAAATTGGATTCTGAGAGAATGTCTTTCGGTTTTATTGATTTTTTGTAAATGATTTCGAATGATTTTCCTAACTCACTTCGGATGTGCTTTGGTTGTATCACAGCCTTAATGAAGTAGCCTTCATCACCAGAAGTGAGTTGATAGTTTCTTAATGGCTTATTCAGTTTTGTAGTCGCTACTTCTATCGATTTATTTCCCTTTTTATCAGTGCATCTGTACCAGGTGATTTTAGATTGATCTGAGTAAGCTGATGCCAGTGTATAATTAATTTTGACATGCCCTTCTTTATGAATGCTCAAAGTAGGAGGTTTCAGCATCGAGGGAGCAGGAAGAATCTCTGGCCGGACGTAGAAATGATGTGCGGTTTCCAGACCAGAAGCCGTTGTGGCTTCTACGATTACTTCTTTTTGTTCCATTCCCTGATTGTTAGGAATGAATAAAGGCTGGCTTTGATCGGGAGCAATCATTAAGGATAGATAATCACCTCCATTTTCTAGATAATTGATTTTGACACTTCCTTTGTCAGATTCGTAATTGCCAAATCGGTAAGTTCTGTAATTGAGTTTGGCAGTGTCTTTTTTAGTTTCCAATTCATTTTTTTCGATCAGCAATCGAAGTTGAATTGGGATATCTGTGAGGTTTCGCCCCAATTTCTTTTCGGCTTTTAAAACCAATCCCTTTATTCCCATCGGATCCCAATCATCATTTCCGCGAAGAAGGTTGTATGTATTATAAACAACCTGGTCACCAAACTGGAACCAATATGCATCTAATAAAGGGAGTCCTTCCATGTCCACAGTATGTGTGGAGTCTCCGATTAGGATTGGATTTCCATTGAGTGTGACGTGGTATTGGTAATTTCTGGCAGTCGCTGGAGGATTGTCACGCCAATTGATTTCCAGATCTTGTTTGCCCGTAATTCTTGTATCCACGAGAGCTAATTGACCATTGGCTTTTGTGAAATATTGAACATTCGACACGGAATTAATATCACAATTTAGGAATACAGCACCTGTACCAGTAGTGTGATAAAATGGTTTGGGACTATAAAATTCAAAGGTACTATTGAGGTAAACAGCTGATCCATTGAGTGCATCGTCGGTGGATTCGAAATGACATTTATCAAAAAGGGCTCTTTTACTTCCCACGAAAGGACACAGGTTTAGTCGACTAATAAAGTGTGTATTTCGAGCAAATATTTTATCTCCATTACAATGGATTAGCTGTGCCTGAACGATGGCCGAAGCTCTTTTGGATCTGGACAGTTCTGGTTTCAGCGGATATATAAGATCAACATTGCAGTAGTTTCCAAAAGTGATATTCTCGGCGCTGGTGCCATCACCTTCAAATCGGAACATGGTGAAATTTCCTTTGGCACCTATTGTTTGTCCTCTGTTACTAGCCAGAACTACATTTTCCGGATTTGGATTCAATCCATGAAATCTGAGCCATTCACATTTGATGATCATTCCATAGGGAGAATGGTAATTCTCCGCGGGAATGCGGATTTCTGGATCATCCGGGTCATCAACCCAATACACATAAGGAGCGATGTGTAAGGTCATTGGCTCACTTTCTGTACCATGTTTCAGGTCTTTTACTGCGTCTTGTAAACTGCTGTAAACAAACGGAAAACGATTGGCTTCTGTCTTACTTAATTGACCATCTATGAAGAATGATCTTGGTCCTAAATGTATGGTGTCATTTGCATACACGATTAATGATTCACCAAAATGAATAGGATGATCATGATCCAGACTATGATAGTTCCAGTCTTTCTGAGCAGATAGAATTAAAGAAATACAAAACAGCAAGATTGTGAGCAGATACTTCATAAGATCAAGAGAGTAGCATCAGCAATTTACTTGATCTGTCTTGAAAAATTGATGTCTAAGATTACATAGACAAGTTCGTGATCTTTTACTTGTTTCTGTAATTCCTTCTCTTTCCACCTTTTCGGAAAGGTTTTGGGCTATAAGCCGGCCCTTCTCCGATATATGCTGGTATTTTAGCTTTTGGCACAGGATTCCCCAATAACTCTTCGATCGCCAGCATTTTTTGCTGTTCTTTTTCATTCACAAAAGTAAAGGCTGCCCCTGTAGATGCTGCACGGGCTGTTCTGCCAATTCTGTGTATGTAATCTTCACCGTCATTAGGTACATCATAGTTAATGACAATATCTATGTCTTCTACATCTATACCTCTCGAAAGGATATCAGTGGCGACTAGTGTCTTCAAATTTCTATGTTTAAATCGACTGAGCACATCCTCTCTGGTTTTTTGTTCCAGATCAGAATGGATTTCCTCAGCGGACATTTCTAGTCTTTTCAGCTCTTTAGTAAGACGCTTTGCACTTTCTTTAGTGGAGCAGAATACAATTACACTTCTAAGAAAATCTGCCTTCAGTATATGTTTTACCAGATCAATTTTTTGTCTGTCATAGCATACAAATGCTGCCTGCACGATTTTTTCATTGGGCTTTGAAATGGCAATGCTGATTTCCTCCGGTTCGTTCAGGATTTTTCTGGCCAGTTCTCTTATTTTTCCTGGCATAGTGGCTGAAAACAACAGCGTTTGGCGTTCTTTTGGCAAGTAGCCAATGATCTTCATGATGTCTTCATTGAAGCCCATGTCCAGCATTCGATCAGCTTCATCCAGAATCAAATAATCCAATTGTTGCACCTTTACATATTTCATGTTGAGGTGAGCAATCAGCCTGCCCGGAGTACCAATGATAATGTCCGCACCTTCGGTCAGTGCTTTCTTTTCACGATCAAACGACTGACCGTCACCACCACCGTATACTGCCAATGAGCTGACAGATGTATAATAGGAGAGCCCTTCCAGCTGCTGATCTATCTGAACGGCAAGCTCTCTGGTAGGTACAATGATCAGTGCCTTAATGTGCTCATCAGAGGGCTGCTCAATGATTTTGTGGATAATCGGAAGCAGGAATGCAGCAGTTTTGCCAGTTCCCGTTTGGGCGGCAGCAATGATATCCTTTCCTTCTAAAATTTTGGGTATGGTGGCCTCTTGTACTGGTGTAGCGTTTTCAAATCCAATCGCCTCTATTCCTTCCAGCAATTTTGGATTCAGATCTAATTCTGAAAATTTCAATTTATTCTTCTTTAAACGGCTAAGTTACAAAATACAATTTTCTGGATGATATTAAATAACAAAGGTCTCATTGCAAAAAAACAATGAGACCTTCGATTTCTATTCAAATGACCTTTATAGTCCTAATACTTCTACTCCCTGGTCAAAAACGATATCTACCGGGATATCTTTTTCTTCCAGCTTGTTCAGATCTGCTCTGAGGTCTGTGCCAATTACTCCTTTTTCCTTTACTAAGGCATCCACTCCGTCGTAATCACCATCTCCTTGCAGGGTCAGGATTTTTGCAGAGAGTGCATTCATGGCCTCTTGCATTTTAGCAAAATCTACCGAGTACGTGCCGTCCTCGTTTTTATTGAAAGCTCCAAATTCCTTAAAGAAATTGAATCTGATCATATTGGCCTTACCATGAGCACTGGCTGCTCCAAAACGCACAGATCGGAAAATACTCGCCATAAAAGTGGTGTAATAAGATTCATTACTGCCTTCCAATTCGCCTTTTTCCAACAATTGGGTAATCATATAAAGGCCTAAAATATCTGCTTTGCCTTCTTCCAAAGCGGAGCTATGTGCTTGCAATGCTCTTCTTACAGGGCCTTTGCCAGTGATTGTATTTTTGATGCCCAGACCGTGCGCCACTTCATGGAACATGGTATTTGCGAAGAAAGCATCGAATGTGATATACCGCTGCTGCTCAGGAGTGATCAAAACTTTGGAAATCGGAACCAATATTTCATCAAACTTTGCGCGCATGGCATTTTTGAGCTGTAGTCTTCTGGATCCTTTGGCCAATTGTACTTCTTCGTCATTTGGTAAGTTGATCGCGATGGTTTTAGATCCCGAATTACAATCTCCGGCATAGTACACCACATCATAAGCGTTAAGATCTGCATCACTGCCAGGTTTTTCGGCTTTGTATTCATCAGCTACAGGTAATCCTTTCTGCAGTTCTGGTAAGAAAGCAGCATACTTTGAAAGCTTATCGCTCCACACTTTGTCTTTTACCAACACGTAAGCTTCATGTGCGGCTTTGTAATTGTATAGCTTGTCTTCATAGTTCTCGATTGGCCCAATGACCACATCGATACCGTTCGTTTTCATGTCCATCCAGGCCATGTCAGACGGTTGATAATCATCCGTCAACAAAGCATCCGCTCTCAAGGACAAATATTTTTTCAACCCTTCATCTTCGGCAAGATCAGCGCATTCACTTAATAATGCTGAGGCTCGTTGTACCTGCGACGCAAACATTTCGTTATATGGGATGACTTTCAGGTTGCCCTCATCGTCTCTTCTTAAAAATGTATAAAGACTCTTTTTACCTTCCAGATCGGCAGCTTCAAATTCCTCTTTAGTCATATCAGTAGGGTAAAAGTTAGCCCCAAGTGGCTTTTCACCTACGCCTTCCATAAATGGCTTATTGTCGTTCAATCTATCCCATGGGCCATAGTTGATTTTCACAAAAGCTTTGGTGACTTCATTGTCAATCGATGAAAGTAACTCATCCTTGTCGCCGTATGATTCATACCAGAAAAGCTCATCCATGATTTTGGCCGCTCCGATAAGCTTGGGAATCATTTGTTTTTCTGAATCACTAAGCACAGAAATATCAGTAGTCAGGCGTACTTTTTTGTAATCATCTAATCGTGCTTGTAATGGGTTTTCCTCCATGATCTCTTCCGATTGACTTTCGGATTTTTGAGGGCCACAGCTGATTGCCAAAACGGCAATCATAGTCGAGAAAAAATAAGAAATGTACTTCATAAATATTAGGTTGTTTATTTGATGGGAAAGTTAGGAAAAGATCAGGAAAGGATTTGAATAAAATCTGACTGATGGTAGGATATGAATATTGTTGTATGTTTATCGAAACATAACTTTTCAAAACTGTGCAGTCAAAATTAGTAGAAGCACCCAAGCGATATTTTGCAGGAAAAAGATGTCAAATGTCTTTAGTTAATAACCAAACTGCAGATCTCTGGCGAGGGTTTATGCCCAGAAAAAAGGAGATTAATCACGCTGTGGGATCAGAACTTTTTTCGATTGAAGTTTATCCTAAAGAATACTTTAGTTTGTTCAACCCTGCCAGCAGTTTTGAAAAATGGGCCGCTGTTGAGGTGCAGGATAAATCAATGTTGCTGGGTGATATGGAGTATCTGATAGTTCCACCGGGACTCTATGTGGTATTTCAATACAAGGGTTCTCCTCAGGAAGCACCAAAGTTCTTTGCATATATTTTCAAACAATGGATGCCGGCCTCTGATTTCGAACTGGCACATCGTCCTCACTTTGCGGTAATGGGTGACAAATATGATAATGAAAGTGAGGATTCTGAAGAAGAAATATGGATCCCTGTGAAACCTAAAGAGTAATAGAGTGACCTTCAGGTCACTCTAAATTCAAAATTTTGATATTATTTCTCCAGCTTATAAGCTGCCACCTGGTTGCCGAAAAATGTAGGGATATAAAGGATCATTTCTTTTTGGTTGAATTCTATATCAGCTGTGTTTTTACCGTCATCTTTTGTGTCTAGTAATTTTGTTTTCTCCCATTTTGAATTGACAAAATATACCTCACCGTTCCAGTTTGACACCAAATAGTCATCACCAACTTTGACCACTCCATCTCCGCTCGGTATAGAATCCACCAGCAGATTCACCATCTTATCATTGTATTTGATGTAATTGAAGGTACCAGCGCCAGATGTTGCGAGCATTAATCGATCACCATTGTGCAATAAGCCGTTTGGTCTTCCCAGTTCTTTGCTCACCAACCAGGTAGATAATTCTCCATTGGTGTCGAGTAGGTGAATTTTATCTGTTCCAGAGTCAGAGAAATAGACATTGCCTGTATCATCCACTGTGATGTCATTTAGAAACTGAGCACTGTCAACGGTGGTTTTTTCGATCACTTCTCCACTTTCGATATCAATCGTCCATATTTCATCAATGTTGGTCACATAAAGTTTGTTTTCGAACAATCCCATACCCTTTGGTGCATCCAGACCTGTGATCCATTTTTCATCAATGATTTTGCCGTCTTTCGGACTTATTTTGGCAATGAAGCCGTCTTCATCCTGGGCTGTAGGAGGTACGCCATTGATACAAGAAACATACAAGATGTCGTTAGTTTCATCATATAAAACAGACTCTGAGGTGGTAAGGAGAGTGTCAGATTCCCAGAGCATTTCCAGTTTGGGACCCGGAGACTCCTGGATAGGTTGTTTTTCTGAGTTGCCTTGCTTACCAGTCTGACTGCATGATGTGAAAAACACCGCCGAAATGATGATTAAATAAATATGTTTCATTTTTTAGATATTTAGGTTTTCGATTTGGTTTGTGGAGTTATAACATCTGCCAGCCGAAAATGTGAGATTATTTTATGAATTGGACTCATTTGGAAGAGCGTTTGCCCAATTCAATGACTTCAAGATTTTGGGGTTTTTGATCTCTTATTTCAAATCTTACTAAGGTTTTTATTTGGTGAAAACCATGTTTACCAGCAGCGCCAGGATTGATAAATAGCAATTGATTGATTTTGTCGAATTCTACTTTCAAAATATGTGAATGTCCGCAAATCAAAATTCCAGGTAGATGCTCTTTGATCAGTCCTTTTACCCGGGCATTATAGTGTGGTGGCTTTCCCGCAATGTGAGTCATTAGCACGTTTACTCCTTCGCAGCAGAAGATCAGGTTTTCGGGTGATGCCGCTCTTATTTCATGGCCATCTATATTTCCGTATACGCTCTTCGTAGGTTTAAATTTTTCCAGTTGATTGAGCAAATCCATAGATCCAATATCACCTGCATGCCAGATTTCATCCATTTCGTCGAAATATTTGAATACTAGCGGGTCTAAATAGTTATGAGTATCAGATAAAAGTCCTATTTTCAAATTAGTTTTCGTTTTGATTGATTTTTTTAATGAAGACAAATTAAAAGGTTTACTCTTGGTAAGCCTATTTCAATGTCCAACCAAATATATTTTTTCATGAAAGGAATTGTTTTTACTGAGCTGATGGAGATGGTGGAAGCCAAATTTGGAGATGAAGTCATGGACAATGTCATCGAAAAGGCTGATTTACCTTCTGGAGGTGCTTATACCGCAGTAGGTTCCTATCCTCATTCAGAGCTGGTAGAGGTAGTGAGCAGGTTATCAGAAGAAACCGGATTATCAATAGATGATTTACTGATGGCATATGGTGAGCATCTGTTTGGAATTTTTACTAAGGCTTATTCTTCATTTTTTGTCAATGAATCCTCTGCTCTTGATTTTCTAGCGAAAATCGAAAGTAAAATTCACCCGGAGGTACATAAGCTCTATCCAGATGCCGAGCTACCAACGTTTGAAATTTTGCATCACTCTGAAGAAAAACTGGAAATGAACTATTACTCCGGTAGAAAAATGGGGAAGTTTGCAGAGGGGCTCATCAAAGGCTGCCTGGCCTATTTCAACGAAAAAGCTATAATCGAAACAGAATCCCTTGAAGATGGAAGAAAAGTCAGGTTCAGTATCCATAAGTGATCTGGAAAAACAGATTGCGCGATTAAAACGCCGCATCGACAGGGAAGTTACTGCCAGAAAATCAGCAGAGCGATTACTAGAGGAAAAATCTCTGGAACTCTATCAATCCAACCGAAAACTTGCACGACTCAATGAGAGCCTGGAAAAAACGGTGCATCGGCGTACCAACACCCTGGCTTCACTTATTAAAAACCTGCAAACAGGAATTTTGCTTGAAGATGAAAATCGAAAGGTACTCCTGGTGAACGAAAAACTCTGTGAATATCTTGGATTGGAAATAGACCCTAAACAATTAATAGGGGAGGATTTTACCGAAACGCCTTCCTTTATAGATATTTTTGATGACGATAGTGCGGCTGTAGAGCGCCGAATGCAGGCCTTATATGATAATCGAAAAATTGATTCTTTGGATGCTATACGTCTGAAGAATGGAAGGGTAATGCGCAGAGATTTTATTCCAATTTACTCTGATGAAGAGTATTTGGGGCAGCTGTGGAAGTTTCAGGACATTACCCAGCAGTATCAATACGAAGAAAGAATTCGACAATCTGAAGAAAAGTATCGGGGCATCATAGAAAATATGGAATTGGGGTTGATTGAAGTTGACCTTGATCATAATATTATCAAAGCCTATGATTGGTTTTGCGATATGACTGGCTATGCCCATGAGGAGCTCATTGGTAAGAATATGCGCGAACTTTTCTTACCCAAAGAATATGATCAGAAGATCAATGACGAAGATAACCGGAGAAAACAGGGTGAGCCGAGTATCTATGAAATCCAGATGAGACGAAAGGACGGTCGACTGATTTGGGTGCTGATCAGTGGTGCACCGATTTACGATACCAATGACAATGTGGTCGGTTCTATCGGAATTCATTATGATATCACAGATCGAAAGTCACTGGAAAACGAACTTCGCGAAGCAAGAGAAATGGCAGAAAAAGCCAGAGAAGCAGAGAAGCAGTTTCTAGCCAATATGAGTCATGAAATCCGAAACCCGATCAATGCTATTGCCGGTATCATCAACCTTTTATACGATACTAAACTTTCTTCTGAGCAGCTTGAATACCTGAATAATATCAAATATGCTGCGGATATTTTGCTGGGATTGATTTCGGATATTCTCGATATTTCGAAAATAGAGGCCGGTCAGATGGAACTCAATGAACGAGAGATTGATCTGGCAGAAGTCCTCAATGCGATTATTCAGACTTCCAGATTTAAGAGTACAAGTTCTAATCTGGAATTCAACTGTGAAATAGATGAGCAATTGAAAATTCCTTTGATTGCTGATCCCACAATGATCAATCAGATTTTCTTGAATCTAATAGGTAACTCAATCAAATTCACAGAAGAAGGAGAAATCAGAATCAGTGCCTCATTGCTCAAAGATCACGGTGAAGAGGTAGAGGTCGTCTGCAAAGTGGAGGATACAGGAATAGGTATTTCTGAAGAGCAAATGCAAAATGTGTTTGAAAAATTCAAACAAGCAAGTAAAGAGACCAAGTTAAAATACGGAGGTACCGGGTTGGGACTTTCCATTGTAAAACAATTAGTGGAGCTCTATCAGGGAAAAATATCGGTTGAAAGCGAGGAAGGTGAAGGAACATCTTTTATTTTCACGATGATTTTCAGCAAGTCAGAAGACGGTAAGGAAATAAATATCATTGCTGAAAAGGATCAGGAAGATAGCGTGGAAACATTGAAGAAAGTATTGGTAGTAGAAGACAATAAGATCAATCAGCAGTATTTGGTTGGCTTATTGAAGCGATGGGAGATTCCTTATGATATTGCTAATAATGGTGCTGAAGCTTTGTCGTTAATCGAAAAATCATCCTATGACACGGTGCTGATGGATATTCGGATGCCAGTGATGGACGGCTATGAAGCTACTATCAGAATACGTAACCTTGAACATAATGCTAATAAGCATGTGCCAATTATAGCACTTACCGCTTCAGCTCTTGTGGACGAAAAGCAAAAGGCATTGGATGCGGGTATGAATTATCACCTTACCAAACCATTTGCACCTGATCAACTTTTGAGTATCTTGTATCAAATTAATAATGATGCCTCAGGGTCATCAGTAAACTTAGCAGACCAACCAGTGGAAAATACATTTCAATTTAACGATAGCTTGGATACAGCCTATCTTGATTCCTTGTTTGGAGATGATCTGGAACGAGCAGCCATTATGTTTGGTATTTTTACCAGAACCATGTCCTCAGAGATTGCCCAGTTAAGAGATCAATTAGCAGCAGGAGACTTTCCAGCAGTACGGGAAATTGCTCATCGCATCAAGCCAAATTTTGCTATGGTGGGTCTTACTGAAGAAACTGATCGGATGAAAATAGTAGAAGAAGCGGCAGATAGAGGAGATGAAAATACTGTCAGAAAAGAGCTGGACGGCTTTTTTCAGACATATCCAGAAAAGATGTCGCTGATCCAGTCAGAGCTGGACCGAATCCAGCAGGAATTATCATAATTATTCATTTTTAACTAACTTAAATTTTATTCACCTAATCAGCCCACAGCATGCGATGTATCATAGTAGATGACGATGAAATGTCTCGCGAGTCTCTGAAGACACTTTGCGAAAAAATTGATGATTTAGAGCTTTTAAGTATTTGTTCCAGTGGATTGGAAGCTATGAAGTTCTTAAAATCCGAACAGGTAGATTTGGTTTTTCTGGATATAAGAATGCCTGATCTTTCGGGTATGGACCTGATTAAAAGCATGGACAATTTGCCACAGATCGTTTTTACTACGGGTCACTCTGAATATGCCGTGGAGGCATTTGAACATCATGTCACGGATTTTTTAGTGAAGCCCATAGAGTTACCTCGTCTGATCAAGGCTGTAGATACTGCAAAATCAAGACTGTCTACCACAGAGGTAAATGAAGAAACCACGGAACTGTTCCTGAAAGTAGATGGCCGATACGTCAGACTAAATCTGGATGAAGTCCTATACATAGAGTCATTAGGGGATTATGTAACCTTCATCACCAAGGATCAGAAGTATATAGTGCTCTCTACATTGAAAAATATAGATGATAAGATCAGTAACAACAATTTCCTGAAAGTACATCGCTCTTATATTGTCAATCTGACCAAAGTGGTAGA
The DNA here is from genome assembly GCA_030425425.1 of Bacteroidia bacterium. Taxonomy (GTDB): domain Bacteria; phylum Bacteroidota; class Bacteroidia; order Cytophagales; family Cyclobacteriaceae; genus Marinoscillum. The sequence continues at coordinate 19,515 of JAUIAO010000025.1, forward strand.
TATCGAGGAAACAAATATGGTGATTGGAGACAAAGTGATTCCGATAAGCAGGGCTAATCGATCAATTTTAATGAACCGAATTAAAACTATATAGACATAATGGAGCTGATCATTTTTTGCTGCTGTACAAACTTTCTAGATAGTTGATGCTGTATAGTAGGTCATGGTCATAGAGTGACATTTGTTACTGCACAGAAAGCTGTTCCGGGTATCTTTGCGACACTTTACTTTCAAAACCACTCAGATGTTTAAGTTTCTCGGAAATATTATTTCACACAAATGTCCTAAATGCCGAAAAGGACCACTTTTTACTCACAAAGCTTACGACCTGAAGCATTTTAGCAAAATGCCTAAGCAATGTGAATGCTGTAATCAACCGTATGAGCTTGAGCCATCTTTTTACTATGGTGCGATGTATGTGAGTTACGCTCTGCAGGTGGCTTTGCTAGTGACTGTTTTTACGGCTTATCAAATACTCTATCCGGATGTAGACGTAATGATAATGATTGCCACTGTGATCGGGGTTTCTGCTATTCTGTACCCGGTTATTATCAGACTGAGCCGGAGCATTTGGATACATTTTTTTGTGAGTTTCAGCAAGGAGGTTTCGGAGAATTGTAAGTGTAAGTAGTGATTGGTGAATTTGTGAATAGTGAGTAGTTAATTAGTTGCCTACTGAATGTTGCTTACTGACTATTGGTTGAAGTACTCTGAAATTGCTTTCTAATAGATAAGTGTATTTTTACGAAAGAAAATACACTTTCGTGAAACAACTGTCTTCCAAAAAGCACTTCTACTCAATTAATGCAATTAGTCTAATAGTAATTGGTGGTATTTTATTTTTGAAGGCATCACCCGTTCAGACCTTTGCATCCATATTAGCTCTTGTACTTGCTATATTTCTAATCAGTTCATTGGCTTTTTACCTGGTACAGTACACGCATCGCACGGGACATTATGTTTTATTGATGCTTGGGGCAATCATCATTTACTGGCTTTTAAGTACTTTTTTCATCATCATATTGGAGCGCTTCTTTCGGGAAGAAGAGCGCTATACCCTGGTGGAATACCCTCAGTTCCTTATTCAAAACAGGACCTTTGTTCTGGATGCCATACTTTGGGTGACTGGATACACAGCCATCCTCTACATTTTCAGAATCAAGGATCGACTCAGTGCCACGGAACTCAAAGTAGCAAACCTCGAAAAAGAACTGTACCGTGCAGACCTAAACACTCTGAGAAAAGAGATCAATCCGCACTTCTTGTATAATGCCATGAACGGGATTGCCATGAAGGTACGGTTAGGAGAAAACAAATCAGCGGTCTCTATGATTGCTGCCCTGAATGATCTACTAAGGTTGAGCCTCAGAAAAGGAGATGAAAAACTCATCAATGTAGCAGAAGAAGTGGTGTTGTTACAAAAATATCTTTTGATCGAAAAAGAACGATTTGGAGAGGATACCACTATTGATATGCTCATTGACGAATCGATTTATCAGGAGAAAATACCCGAACTCATCCTTCAGCCATTGGTAGAAAATGCATTCAAGCACAGTAGTATTCAGAATCAGGAAAAACGAACCATTCGGGTCACCGGAGAGCGCACGTCTTTTGGGATTGTTTTTTCCATTTATAATACCGCCTCTAACAAGACGAATATCAACTTTTCAAACCAAGGTGTGGGTTGGCCCAATGTGGTTCATCGGCTTAGGAAAATCTGCGGTACTGCCTTTCGTTTCCAAAGTTTCAATAGCGAAGAAGGGATTGTTTTTAGAATTAGCATACCAGAAAAGAAATGAAAGCAAAATGCCTGATAGTAGATGATGAGCTTACTGCTCGGCAGGGGCTAAAAATGCTCTGCGATGAGAATGCACATTTGAATGTGGTGGGCATTTGTAAAAATGGGATGGAAGCCATCGATGAGATCCATGCGCTCCAACCAGATATTGTGCTTCTGGATATACAGATGCCAGGGATTGATGGTTTTGAAGTAGTGGCCAGCATCAAAGAGCCAAAACCTAAATTCATTTTCATTACGGCTCATGATCATTATGCCATCAAGGCATTTGAAATAAACGCCATAGATTATCTGCTAAAGCCGTTCAGTGACGATCGTTTCGAGCAGGCTATTGCCAGAGCTATAAAGCTTATCAAACTCAATGAGAGTCAAAACCTTGAGTCATTGGTCAAATCCAGGCAAAATAAAACTCAGGAAGGTTCTACTGACCCGGATGGCAATGACTTTGGGCGGCTGGTGGTTAAGTCCTATGGATCAGTTCACATCATCCAAAAAAATGAAATCAGGTTTATTGAGGCTTTTGATTACTATGTGAAAATTCATGTGAGTGATCGCTATTACCTTATCCGTGAAACCATGAAGAAAATGGAACAGCTTCTGGAAGATCAGTTCATGAGAATTCATAAATCATACATCGTTAATCGAACACATATAAAAAGTCTGATCAAACATAGCAGCATAGAATACGAAGTGGAGCTTCACACTTCGCTAAAGCTAAAGGTCAGCAGAGCCAAAATCGCAGAACTGAAGGAATGGCTCAGATAATTGACCGTTCACTGCATGGGTTTTACACTTCACTGCATAAATACATCGGTAAAAAGGTTCCTTCGTTAGTTTGACCATCACGATCGACACCAGATATCATGCTAAAGAATCACATCATATTCGCTATCAGGCTTTTTCTCAAAGAAAGAATTTACTCTACTCTGAACATTCTGGGGCTATCACTTGGGATCACTGTAGGGATTATTCTATTGCTGTATTTACAAAATGAATTGAACTACGATCAGCATTTTGCCAAATACGACCAGATCTATCGATATACCAATCACATGAAAGCTCCTGGTGCCGACTTTAATACGGCTCGCTCATCCAGAAGACTGGGGCCTGTTTTTAAAGAAGATCTTCCTGAGGTATTGGAATATGTGAGGTTTCTTCAAGGTGGGGAGCCTCTGGTGTCGAGTGCAGATGATAACGCCATCAGGCAGTTTTATGAAGACCAGGTATGGTTGACGGATAGTACGATATTCAAACTATTTGATCATACCTTTTATGAAGGAAACCCAAAGACATGTCTGGCTGGTCCCGGTAAGGTGGTGCTCACCCAAGCCATCGCACAAAAATATTTTGGTGATGCTCCTGCGCTGGGAAAGCGACTAAAATTCAATGAGGATGATACGCGTGAGGTTACTGCGGTCATTTCTGATCTGCCAGAAAACACCCATCTACAGTATGAGATCCTTTTATCAGACATTCCGCTGATCGACTGGGATCAGGGCGCAGAAGCGGAAAGGACCTCAGAGGTTTATTGGAACCCCGGTAGCTACACCTATTTGTTGATGCCAAAAGACTATGACATCAATAAGTTCTATGACAAATTTCCAGAGATACATGATAAGACTTTCGGGCTTTTTGGGAAGCGAATACAAGGCACGGTAGATCCGGAGCTGCAGCGTATTGATAAGATTCATTTCAGTTCTGAAAAGGGTGGAGACCAGCCAACTGGCAACCTGTCTTATGTGTACACCTTTGCTGCTGTGGGGCTGTTTATTATCCTGCTAGCATGTATCAACTACATGAATATGGCCACTGCCAGATCTGTAACGCGAACAGGTGAAATGGGTATTCGAAAAGTACTGGGCTATTCTCGGGCCTCTCTTTTCGGAAGTGTGATGGTGGAGGCGCTCCTGATGGCATTCGTCGCTTTGGTTCTGGCCAATGTATTCACATTTTTCATTTTAGAATTATCGCCTTTCAATGATCTGATTCACAAAAACTTGACCTTGAATTACTTGTCTAATCCAAGCCTCATTCTAGGTATGATCAGCATCACGGTTGTGATCGGGTTTGTCTCCGGGATCTATCCGGCATTATACATTCCATCTGTGCCGGTGGTGACAGCCTTAAAAGGAACATTCACTGGAGACAGGGTAGGGGCTTTCCTAAGAAAATCCCTGATCACCTTTCAGTTTGCGATCAGTCTGTTTGTAATCATTTGTACAGTATTGATGGATGAGCAAATAGAGTTTATGCAAAACAAAGACCTTGGCTTTAACAAAGAGCAGGTGATCCTGATCGATGTGCAGGATACGGTGGTAGAGAACCGCACGCCGGCCATCACCAACGAACTGATGAAAAATCCTAATATCATCGGGACGACCAACTCTTATGGCGTACCGGGCAAGGGTGTTGGTGGGCCTGTGATGATGGTAGAAAAAGACTCTGGCATGGTGCAGCAGCATCTGAACTCGCTTTATGTGGGAAAAGGATACCTGGATCTGATGGAGATCAAAATAATAGATGGACGAGGGTTTAGGGAGAATTCTGAAGCGGATTACTATAAGTCTTTTCTGATCAATGAATCGGGCGCCAAAGAACTGGGCTGGGGTGATGATGCGATTGGGAAGAAGGTACGTCACTTTCATGGGAAGGAAGACCTGCACATAGTGGGTGTTTATAAAGATTTTCATTACGAATCTCTTCACAACAAAATCAATCCCTTGTTTTTGGTTCTGGATAGCGATAAGGGCGGCACATTTTATATCAAGATTAAGCCTAATGATATGCGCGCTACGCTCGATTACATAGAGAGTGTCTGGACGCAGTTCGATACCAAACATCCATTTGAGTATACCTTTATGGATGAAGAATTTGCAAGGCAATATGAAGCTGATCTTACTCAGAAGATCCTGATTTCTATTCTATCCTATGTTTGCATTTTTGTTTCTTTACTAGGGCTGATAGGACTGTCAGCATTCACTGCCAGCAGAAAAGCGAAAGAAATCAGCATCCGAAAAGTGCTGGGAGCGAATATCCCCACCATCATTTTACTCTTTTCTAAAGACTACATTCGCTTGATATTGATTGCTTTTGTGATCTCTGTGCCGTTGGCTGACTATGCAATCGTAGAGTGGATGTCAGGTTTTGCCTACAGGATGGAAATCAACTGGTTTTACTTCATCATTCCGGGGCTGGTAGTGTTGTCTCTTGGTTTACTTACAGTCACCATACAGTCACTTCGCTCTGCCAGAGCTAATCCGGTGGATGGTTTGCGGAGTGAGTGAATAGTGAATAGTGAATAGTGATTGGTCTTTGGTCTTTGGTCTTTGGTAATCGGTATTCGGTGCTTGGTGTATAGTCTACAGTGAATAGTGATTGGTTAATTAGTTGATTGGTGATTAGTGAGGAATGATTGGTGAAAAAACACAATGACCCAATAACTCGTACCCAGTCAAAAGTCAAAAGTCAAAAGTCAAAAGTCAAAAGTCAATAACCCAATAACTATCAACCAACCATCCTCAATAACTCGTCTCGTCAATTTTTACTTTTCCCTTGAATGTCCAGAATACAAAACCGGTATAAAGCCCTACCAGCGGAGTACCAATGGCCGCAATGATCAGCATAATGCCGAGTGTCTTTTCAGAAGCATGTGCATTGTGTACAGTTAGACTATATTCAGGGTCGATAGTGCTCATCAGGATCAGGGGATAAAGCTCAAAAGCCACTACTAGCAGTAAGGATGACATAGTGAGTGCAGAAAAGAAGAACGCATATAAGTACTTGCGCTTACTGATCAGCCTGGGGATATTGGCAATACTCAGAAAAGCAATTAGAGCTATGGAGAAGAAAACCGGGTGTTCCTTGAGGTCATCTGAGAGGTGAGGGACGTAAATCAACGTATAAGCAGTCAATAGTGAGAATAATACTACAAATCCAATAATCGCCTGCTTCACATGCATTCTGAGCTGAAGGTAAAGTCGCCCTTCTGTCTTCATGATGAGATATATCCCTCCGTGCATCATAAACAGTGCTACGGTAATCAGCCCTACAGTGATGGCGTATGGATTGAGGAACTCTAACCAGTTGCCGGTGAATTCTTTGTCGGGACCAATTTTAAGGCCGAAAAGGATGTTTCCAAGTAATACACCCAGCAACAATGAGAGCATGATGCTGGAAATTCCATAAGCCGTGTCCCACATCTGTCGCCACCAGCGCATAGGTTCTTTACTGCGAAATTCAATGGAAATCGCCCGGAATATCAGGAAAGTAAGGAAAAGCATAAACGGAATGTACATGGCAGAAAACAAAGTGGCATAGACATCCGGAAATCCGGCAAACAGCGCACCTCCACCGATCACCAACCAAACTTCATTGCCATCCCAGACGGGCCCTACTGCATTCAGGGCGATTCTTCTGTCCTGATCCGTTTTGAGAAAAAGATGCCAGGCACCAGCACCAAGATCAAAACCATCTAAAATGACATAACCTGTAAATACGGCTCCTACAACCAGAAACCACCACGTTGAATAATCTATCCCTAAAAATGTCTCCATCAATGATTCGTTTTGAGTGTAATTAAAATGCTCCAGCGATTTCCTTTTGTTTTGGTCGCTCGTCTATCAAGTCATCTTCAGCCGGGCCATGTTGTATTTTCTTGTTCAGTAGATAGATAAACAAACTGAACAGCAATATGTAAATCAATGAAAACAGTATGATCGAAAACATCACCTGATTGGCCGTGACCACCTTAGATAAAGCATCAGAAGTCCTCAGTAAACCATAAACAACCCAAGGCTGTCTGCCCATCTCCGCCGCAAACCATCCAGCCTGATTGGCAATCTGAGGAAGGAATACAGAAAAAATGGCCAGCATTAAAAACCATTTATGTTCAAACAATTGGCCTCTAAACCAAAGAAACCCACCCAGCAAGCTGATTCCAATTAGTGCCATACCAATGGCTATCATGATGTGATAAAACTGAAATACAGCATTCACCTGTGAGGGCTGATCTTCTTTTGGGAATGCATTTAGTCCTATTACAGGTTCGGTAAAATTATAATGAAGCAAGAAGGAGAGCCCGCCGGGGATAGACAGTCCGGTGACTTTCTCGTTTTCCTGATCTACCCAGCCCAGGATATACATGTCTGCTGCTGCCAGACTATCATAGTGGCCCTCCATCGCTGCAAGCTTTGCTGGTTGGTTTACAGCCACACCATCTGCCGAATGATGACCAGTGAGCAGCTGCCCTAGTGAAAAAATGATTGCCACCACCAGAGCTACCTTAAATGCTTTTTTGGAGACTTCTACATATCTGTTTTTCAGTAAATAATACGCATGGACACTCATCACCAGAAACGCCCCAGCCAGGAACGAACCCAACCAAACATGAGAAAGTCTGTCCACACTACTGGGATTGAAAACCATGGCCCAGAAGTCCGTAATTTCTGCCCGGGCATTCATACCTTCTCCCACGATGTGATATCCGGCCGGAGTTTGCTGCCAGCTATTGGCTACCACAATCCATACTGCCGAAAACAGGGATCCAAACCAAACTCCTGCGGTAGAGATAAAATGAACTTTCGGACTTACTCTGTTCCATCCGAAGAGAAGTACACCGAGAAACCCACTTTCCAAAGCAAAAGCAAAAATCCCTTCTGCCGCCAGTGCACTACCAAATATATCTCCTACATATCTGGAGTAGGTTGCCCAATTGGTGCCAAACTCAAACTCCATTACAATACCGGTGGCTACCCCGATACCAAAGGTTAATGCAAAAATCTTGGTCCAAAACCTCGCTAGTACATGATATTCCGGGTTTTTAGTCAAAAGGAACTTACCTTCCAGAATAACCATAATCAAGCCCAATCCTATGCTTAGCGGAGGATAGATATAATGGAAAGACACGGTGAGGGCGAATTGGATCCGGGAGAGAATTTCTACGTCCATGGTTCTGAATATTTGACATCAAAGTTATATACCAAGGTGCTATGACCGGTAACAATTGTTACGATCTTTGGGTAAATTATATCGTTTATTGTGGTCAAAGCGATTCAGATTTATACCAGATTTGGATTGTTGTTTTACTATAAAATTGAATAAATGGCTGAGAACGAAATGATATTAAGAGATCACCTGGCGATGGATCGTACAAAATTGGCAAATTATCGAACCATGTTGGCATTCGTACGAACGAGTTTGTACCTCGTCGTATCTGGATTAGCGGTGATGAATGTAGAAGTGCTGGAAGGGATACGATTTCTGGGGTGGATATTGATAGGTTCCAGCCTGATCACTTTCATATCTGGTATCTGGAATTATTTTCATTTCCGATCCAAAATGAAAACGCTCTACATGCAGGATTAGAGATGGTTTACTTTCTCAATGTCCAGAGTATCCCGTTTTTGAGATGAGTCAGGTAGGTTGTGTCTGCATATGCCTCGCTGGTGTGCCCCAGAGCAGTATAGAATACTCTAGACTTTCCAAATTCTCTACACCAGGCTATTGGGTGGTTTTTTGGGTGAATTCCGCCTTCATAGGTGCTTTCGTCTACAGCCAGCAAATAGGTAAACTCCTTTGAAAATGGTTTTCTGAAGTTATACCATTCATCATAATGGATCCATTGAGTTGGGATCATGGAGTTGATTGGGTGTTCGGCTGCTAAATTGATAATAGTTGCGGTTTGCTGAGCGGGATGGCTTTCGAAATAGTTTCCGATTAGATTCCCAAACCATTCCCATTCAAATTCGGTATCGGAGGCGGAGTGAATACCAACAAAGTGACCACCTTTTAGAATGAATTTCTCAAAAGCCTGCTGTTGATTTTCATTGAGTATATCCCCGGTCGTTTGTAAGAAAATGATCAGGTCATACTTTTTCAGGTTTTTTCGAGTGAAGAGCGTGGAGTCTTCCGTAAAAGTGACTTCAAAATCTTCCTGATCTGCAATTTGCTTTAATGCCTGCTGACCTGCGGGAATACTTGCATGTCTGTAGCCATTTGTTTTAGAAAATACCAACAGGCTCTGAGCTTGTATATGAACTGCCAGATTAAAAAGAGTAATGAATAAGATGTTTTTCATACCAAAGTCTAAAGTTAAATGAATTCCCTGTTCATTAGGTATGTGGATCAATACCCCATCATATACTCTACCAGATTGGTTTCGCGGCTGATATTGAGCTTTTTTCGTAATCTATATCGACTGATTTCCACTCCTCTAACCGAAATATTTAGCAAGTTGGCAATTTCCTTAGAAGACATGTTCATTCTGAGGTAAGCACACAGCTTGATTTCCTGTGGTGTGAGCGTAGGGTGATCATTTTTGACATTGGTAAGGAAGTCACCATGCACCTGATCAAAATGTTTGGTAAACTGCTCCCAGCCTTCATCTTCTGCAAGATTGCGGTCTATTTCTTTGATCAGTTTTTTGATACCCTCTTTTGATTCCGATTTGCTGAGCTCTTTCATAGTGTCACGCACGTTGAGCATGAACTCATTTTTGTTGATGAGGTGCATCGTCGTTGTAGCTAGTTCACGGTTTTTATGATCGATTTCAGATCGGAGTTTGTCGTTTTTAAGTCGGGTGATTTTAGCCTCACTTTCTTTGGATACCTGCTCAATTTTGCTGTCTTTTTCTTCTAGTTCTTTTTGTTGATGGAGCGTGAGTTGTTCTTTGTCTTGTTTGTGTTTTCTGGATTGCCAATACATGGCCATAAAAAATATCATAATAGCTGTGAATACATAAAGAGCATAAGCAAGATTGGACTTATACCAAGGTGGAAATACCTTGAATTTAAAAGTTGCGGGCTCACTTATATCGCCAAATACGTTTTTCGCCCTGACCATAAAAGTGTATTCTCCCTGGGTGAGGTTAGTGTACTCTTTATCATTGATCGATGACCATGGCGACCATCCTTTATCAAATCCCTCTAGTTTGTATTGAAAAGTGATCTCAGCCTGACCATCGAAATATGGCGCGGCATAGGTAAACTTCAAAGAGGCGAAATTCGCCGGGAAACTGGTTTTATATGAATTCTCTAAAGGTCCGGATCCATTGTAATTGAGGTGATAGTCATCTGTGACAGATTCAATTTTTCTTATAAATACATCAAACGATTGATCCCTGATGTAAGGCATATTGGGATTATAATGAATGAACCCTTCTTTAGCTCCGAGCAGTACGTTTTCGTGATCAAGTACGGTGATGTTTTCCAGATCATCAGAGAGGTATTTTCTTATCCTTACAAATTCATTCACATGTTTTTCGTATTCACCAAAAGAGTTTTGCTTCAGATACCCCAGTTCTTCATTGCTTAAGAAAAACAGGTTGCCGTTGTAGTTATACTCCAGTTCACTAATGTGGATATCTGGGCTGATCAGCTGTTCTAATTCCTGATTATGTACAAAAGAATCAGAATACTGATCATAATTAAATACTCCATAGGCAGCCGGGAACACGAGCTGATTGCCAATTTCAAACACATTGATCAGGATGTCTGAAGGGAATCCGGATTCCTGCCCATAATATTTGACATTGGTAATTGCGGTTTGAATTGAATCAGTAGTTAATTTAAAAACGCCCTTATAACCATGGGTCATAAAAATTGAAGTGTCATTAATCAATTGAAAAACTCTGCTAGACTCTTTAAAGTCCTTCATTTTTTCTACTCGATAGGGAAATTGGTCTTCCAGGTCCAGAGTGATAAAACCTTCATATGTACCTCCAAGTATTTTACTGGTCCCTGGTATTGGTTCAAACTTCCAGGTTCCTTTCTCATCATAGATGTTTTTAGCTTTTTTATTTTCTATTACAAAGGCTCCATTGTGATGAGAAAGAAGCAACTGATCGTCGATTTGCTGTATGTTGTAGACTTGTCCTGAGGTGTTTTCGATGAGTTGATATTTAGCTTCTGCTGTAATGGGGTTGGGGTTGGCATTTTGATAGAAGAGTCCGTTGCTAGTACCCAGATAAATTCCATCTTTATATTTTAAGCCACAATATCCCGTGCCGGGTAGACCAGTTTGTTCATCGATAATATTAAATGGTGATGACAATTCGATCATACACAGACCATTGTTGAGACCTGCCCATAGGTTTTGAAATTGGTCCTCATAAAGTGACAATACAGTCCGGTTGCTTAGTCCACGATCTTTGGTGAGCTGCTGGAGCGGAGTGCCTTCCGGAGATATTACGATGATCCCACTATTTTGAGTACCAATAGCAATGGTATTGTTTTTAAGTAAAAGGGCAGTATTGATAGCCGATCGGATTAGAAAGTCTGCTATTGGAATGTTCCACTTTTTGAATTGATGATCTTTGAACTGATAGATACTTCCATTTTTCTGAAAGATGAGGAGGCTGTTATTGCTGTGAGGAAGAATGGCCGTCACTTCGCTGCCTAGCAGTACTTCACCTCCGGGTATTCGCTGAGCAGTCTGGTTGATCATTTCCATCAGCCCCACCTCTTGACTGTACAGATAATAAGAGCTGTTGACATTAAACATCAGGTCAAAATCAAATTTACCTTGAAGTTCAAAAACTTCATTTCCATCAAAAACAATGGTTTTCAAATAAGAACAGAAAATGATTTTATCCTCAAACCGGGTGATCTTCCAGATGTCCTCTATGTTTTTTGAAGAGTCCGGTAGCAGATCGTACAAGCTGGTAAATGCCAGCGAACCATTTTCGTCTGATTGGAAGTAACCAAATTGGTTTTGACCACCCACATAAATACGATTGTCATGATCTATAAATACGGATCGTAGCCTGGTATTATTGATGATTTCATAATTTCTCCAGTTCTTACCATCATACTCCAGTAGGCCGAAGTTGTTGGCTACATAGATTAAGCCACGTTTGTCTTGTGCGATTTTCCAGTTCTGGATACCTCCTCTGTAATCATTGGTGTTAAAAGTAGTGATCAGAGGGATTTTGGAAAATTGATAATGATTGCCTTGAGAAATTGCTCGTTCATTCAAGAAAAATTGAATTAACAGGTATGCAACTAGTACATAAGGCATTTTCACTGAATGGAATCTAATATTCATTTGGGTGTTGAGGTAATTTACGGATATGAAAGTATATAAGAAAAATTGAAAATGTCCTTAAAATCATATTTAATAAGGTTTTTATACCTGATTGATGAAGTATTGATGTAGTAATAAAACAATAGTGATGTAGTGTTGTTGAGGTATAAATTGGCGATCTATATAGTTTTAATGAGCACATTTGTTGAAACGATATTGAAATCGTTTGCTGTTTGACAAAATGTCAATAACCCTTATTAAAAAAACCTAAATATTACATTTATGAGAATGATTAAAGAAAACAGTAAGATTTTCGCATTTCTAGCGATGATTGCTCTACTGGTTTATCTGCCAGCTTGTGAAACCGATCCGGATGAGCCGGATCCAACAGGGTCAGACCCGATTGCTAGTTTTCAGTATGAAGTGAATACTGAGAAATGGAACGAAGTGACTTTCACCAACTTCTCCCAGAATGAAACATCATGGGCTTGGAATTTTGGTGATAGCGTAGGTACATCTACTGAAGAGAATCCTACATACACTTATGCAGACGGAGGTACATACACAGTGACCCTGACAGTAACAAATGATGCGGGAGTGACAGCTTCTAAATCAGAGTCAGTAACAGTTCAGGATCCATTGGCTGCTCAGCGTACACTAGTAGGTGACAATGGTAAGACCTGGTATCTATTAGCTGATCCTGCAGGTGGAGCTACTTATGAAGTAGGTCCGGTTGATAGATCTGCCTGGTGGTGGGGTCTTGGTGTAAATGAAGATCTATGTGTGAGAACATGTATTTTCAATGATAGCTGGACGTTCAACACAGACGGTACATTTACTTTCGATAACCAGGGAGATGCTTGGGCTGAAGGTGCTTTCAAGGAGGACTTACTAGGTTCTTGTTTTGATGCTACTGTGTCTGACAACTGGGTAGGTGCTAATGGTGAAGACCTGACAGCATGGAATTCTGGTTCTCACGGGTTTACTTATGATGCTACAGCGAATACTTTAGCAGTAGATGGTGGTTTCATTGGTATCCCTAAAGCAACCCCTGATGGGGAAGTAACAGCACCAGTAGCTGGTGGTATGACCTACAATGTTGTGAAATTGGTTGATGCGGATGTTGATACTTTGATCGTTGAAGTAGAATTCATGTCTGGAGACACTCCTGCATACTGGAGATCTGTATTGGTAAGTTATGACAATGAATCTGACATGGTTGTAGTAGATGACTGTGCACCAGTAGAAAATGTAAATGTTACTTTGAATGTAAACATGAATGACTATACAGGATCATTCACTACTGCAATGGTAAGTGGATCTTGGAACGGCTGGGGCGGAAGCGTAGCTATGGATGACTCTGATGCTGATGGTATCTGGAGTGCAACTATTGAAATGCCAGCTAACACGGATTCAATTGAGTACAAATTCCACCTTGATGAATGGACTGTTCAAGAATCTTTAACTGATGGTAGCTCTTGTACTAAAACGACTATCGATGGTGAAAATACTTACATCAACAGAGTAGTAACTACTGCTGAGGCTGATGTGAATGTGGCTGCTGTATGCTGGGAGAGCTGTGAGAATTGCGCTTCTGGTTTCGTAGTTGGAGACCTTGTAGGTAACTGGAAATTGTCTCCTGAAGATGGTGGAGTAGGTGTAGGACCAACCCTTGGAGATATCTCTTGGTGGTCAACTACAGCTGCTGTAGCTACAGGTGATAGAGCGTGCATGTTTGATGATGTATTCACTTTTGATGATGCCGGAAACTTCTCTTATGAAATGGACGGAAGTACATTCCTGGAAGGATGGCAAGGAGGAGATGCTGACAATGCATGCGGAACTCCAACAGCTCCATTTGATGGATCAGGAACATACACTTATACAGCTACTGAAACGTCTATCACTTTAAATGGTGTTGGTGCATTCATCGGTTTGCCTAAGGTTACTAACACGGCAGAAATTAGTGATAATGCTAATGCTCCTTCGTCTGTAACATACATGATTACTGACTACAGCGCTGGATCATCCAAAAAGTTGACTCTGGATATCGAAGCAGGTACTGGAGTATTCTGGAGATTTATATTAGTATCAGAATAGTATCTTCATATTTGAAAGAGGCTGGAATTAATTCCAGCCTCTTTATTAAAATCTTCCCCTGAAATCAATCAACATGAACACAAAACTGTTTACCTGGATTTGGCTTATTCTAACCTTTTCTTCATGTGGAGGAGAAGAAGAAACGCCTTCTCTTGATCCTGCGAATCTTAGTGTCAATAACTCTCTTTCTGAATCAACACCGGGACTTATCAATGTAAGTGCAAATGCTGATCAAACGATAGAGTTCACTTTCGATCCCGGAGATGGAACAGGCCTGCAAACCAATACCAACGGTCAATTTACCCATACATATACTGAAACTAATTTTTACAGTATTGAGGTCAGAGCCTATGGCGAGAACGGTAGATACTTGATCTACAAAGAGCAGGTAGCCATTTCACTAGATGGTGGAGAACCAAGTGATGTGGGTTATTCTACTCCTCTGAGTTATGATGGGATGACGCTCTTATGGCAAGACGAATTCACCGGAAATGGAGTGGATCAGACAAAGTGGACATTTGAGATTGGAGACGGATGTCCAAATTGTGGATGGGGAAATAACGAATTACAATATTACAGACAGGAAAATACTGCTGTGAGTGATGGATATCTTACCATCACTGCGAAAAAAGAGCCTTTTCAGAATAAAAACTATACGTCAAGCAGGCTTATCACGAAGGACAAATTCGAGTTTCAATATGGTCGGGTGGACATCCGAGCCAAAATGCCTGAAGGTCAGGGAATCTGGCCTGCATTATGGATGCTAGGTGCAAATATCGATCAGGTAAGCTGGCCAGCTTGTGGTGAAGTAGACATCATGGAGATGGTAGGTGGCGGAAGCGGCCGAGACAATGTGACACATGGTACTGCCCACTGGGACAACAATGGTTCGCATGCCGAATACGGTGATAGTTTCCAGTTAAGTTCAGGAAATCTGAGTGATGAATTTTATGTATTTTCAATCATTTGGACTGAAACATCCATTCGCTGGTTTATCAATGATACACAATATCATGCCATGAACATTACCGGATCGGATCTCTCGGAGTTTCAAAAAGATTTCTTCTTCATTATGAATATAGCCGTAGGGGGTAATTGGCCAGGAGCACCTAATTCCAGCACATTATTTCCTCAGACAATGACGGTGGATTACATCCGTGTATTTCAGCCAGACTAATTGTTAACCTAAGAAAACTAACATGAAAAAATATTTATTATCCGTGTTTGCTGGAGTCATGGCTGTCATAGCCTTCGGACAGCAAACAATAAATGGAACAGTGACTGATGCGGAAACTGGCGAGACCCTTCCAGGTGTGACAGTCATGGTAAAGGGTAAGGGAAATGTAGGAACCATCACCAACTTTGATGGATATTATGAACTAAAAGACAACAATCCAGAGCAAAAAATCCTAACACCTGAGGACGTTTTAGTCTTTTCGTTTGTTGGCTTTGCTCCTCAGGAGGTGACAATTGGAGCACAATCTACCATTGATGTGGCTCTTGAACTGGATATTTCTGAGCTGGAGGAAGTAGTGGTGATCGGTTATGGTGTTCAGAAGAAAAAGGTAGTAACAGGAGCAATAGAAAGTATCTCCACAGAAGAAATTACGCAAACACCAGTTGTGTCAGCTACTCAGGCATTACAAGGACGTGCGGCGGGTGTACAAATGACCAACCAATCAGGACAGCCAGGTGATCAGCCAAATATCATCATTCGTGGTATTGGTACCAATGGAGACGCAACTCCATTGTATTTGGTGGATGGAATGGCTGTAAACAGCATTGATAACCTAAACCCTGCAGATATCAAATCCATGGAAGTGCTCAAAGATGCTGCTTCTACAGCGATTTATGGAGCGCGTGCTGCGAACGGCGTGGTTTTGATTACGACTAAGTCCGGTAACAAAGGAGGTAAATTCTCCATGACATACTCTGGTTATTACGGAATTCAGAATGCCGCTAAAACGGTGGATTTATTGAATGCTGATGAATATCAACAGATTATGGCACAAGCTGGTGCAAATTCCCTTACAGGCGACCCAATTGACCCTAACCAGGTTCCTGTAAACAATACAGACTGGCAGAATGAACTTTATGCCAAGAACGTACCCATGCAGAGTCATTACATCGGTGTAGAAGGAGGAACAGAAAAGTCTTCATTTACCTCAAGTATCTCTTATTTTGATCAGGAAGGTATAGTAGGGGGTAGCAGATCCAAATTTGAAAGATATACTGCCAGACTCAATTCGAGAACTGACATCAATGACTACATCAGCTGGGGTAATAACCTTACAGTGACACATCTGGAAACAAGAGGAGTAACCAGCAACGGAGCATTTAATGGAGCGATTGGTAGTGCACTAAATCTGGATCCACTCACTCCGGTTTATGAAACCGATCAAAATATCTTGAGCCAGGTTCCTTATTCTGCTGAGCCAGTGGTCACCAATGGTGCTGGGGATGTTTACGGTATTTCGAATTATGTAGGTGGTGAGATTGTCAACCCTATGGCAAGATTGGAGCTTCAGAACGGAGTTGGTAAAAGAGATCAAGTTGTTGGAAATATTTTTGTTGAAGCTAAGCCAATAGAAGGTCTTACTCTGAAGTCTACTTTTGGTACAGATGTCATGTTCGGAGAAGGTAAAGGTTATACTCCATTATATTATTTGACTTCTACTACTAATAACATTGTAGCGACTAATGCCAATCAGTCTTATTACAGAGTTTCTACCATTCAGTGGGAAAATACAGCCATGTATCAAAAACAATTCGGGCCTCATAAATTCAACTTCATGGTGGGTACTGGAATGATCGATAGAGATAACCGCTCTATGGGCGGAGGCGGTCAGGGAGTAAACACAGACAACCCTGATTTGATTTACCTTGATTTGACAGTAGACTCCACTCAACGAGTAGGAAGTAGCGCTTCAGAATACAGATTAGGTTCTATTTTTTCCCGTCTACTTTATGACTACAATGAGCGAATTTCAATTGCGCTTACACAAAGAAGGGATGGGTCTTCCAACTTTGGTCCTAGCAACAAGTTCGGAAATTTCTACTCTGTAGGTGCTAGCTGGGTAATCAATGAAGAGCCTTTCTTCCCTAAGTGGAAAGAACTGAGTTTATTAAAGTTAAGAGCTTCCTGGGGACAGAATGGTAACGATAGAATTGGGCAGTTTAGGTATGCACAGACAGTAAATTACAACATTGCATATAATTACAATAACGGGGCTGCACTTGGATCCTCACCAGGGTTGTTTGCCAGCTCCAATGTTCACTGGGAGTCTGCAGACCAGATTGATATTGCAGTGGATTTAGGATTGTTCAATAATCAATTAACGGCAACAGTTGACTACTACAAAAAGACAACCAGAGACCTTTTACAGGTTCCGGTTTTTGAAGCTACCCTTGGATTGGATGCTGGAGAAAACAATGTTGGAGAAATGCTCAACGAAGGAGTGGAAATCACCACACAGTGGAGAAGTTCAAAAGGGGATTTCAAATACTCGATTGAGGTAAATGCTACTCACAATAAGAATACCGCCACAAGAGTAGAAAATGGTACCAACAACTTCCTTCCAGGTGCTTCTGCAGGTTTGAGAGGTGAAGTAACCCGATTAGTAGAAGGCGAGCCTGTGGTAAGTTTCTACGGATTTAAAACAGATGGTATTTTCCAAAGTCAGGCAGATGTTTTTGCTCATATAAATGCTGAAGGTGATCCAATACAGCCGAGTGCAGTACCCGGTGATATTCGATTTGTGGATGTAAACGGAGATGGCCGAATCAGTGATGATGACAGGACAGTAATCGGTAGTCCACTTCCTGATTGGACAGTAGGTTCAACTATTAACATGTCTTACAAAGGCATTGATTTTGCAGCGTTGTTTACCGGAGTATTTGGTGTTGATCTTTATAATGCCATGAACCGACCGGATATCTATACATCCAATAGACAAGATTGGATCATGGATAGCTGGACTGAGGATAATCCTTCGAATACCATTCCTCGATTTATCGTCAATGATCCTAATAAAAACTACACCAGATCTACCGATATGTTGAACATCGAGAACGGATCATACCTGAGGTTAAAGAATATTCAGATAGGGTACACATTCCCTTCATATTTCCTGGAGAGAATGAAATCTTCCCATTGGAGAGTTTATGTGTCTGCTGATAACCTATTGACATTGACTGGATATAGCGGAGCAGATCCCGAAGTAGGTACTATTGCGAGCGATGGAAACATTTACATCCTTGATACAGGTATCGATAGAGGTATTTACCCTCAGGCAAGGACCTTCAGAATTGGTACATCAATCACATTTTAAAAAGAAACTGACATGAAAAAAATATTTATTCTTACGATATCTCTTGTCATTCTTTCAGGGTGTTCAAAAGATTATTTGACACTGGATCCTCAGGGAACAGTATTCGCAAGCAACTATTACACTACACTTGATAGAGTAGAGGAATCATTGGTGAGTACCTATGACGTACTAGGCTGGCAAAAAGGGCCAGGCTTGGCATGGTCTCCATATCTGGTTTTGGCAGAAGCTATGTCTGATGATGCTTACGGCGGAGGTCAAGATGCCGGTGATGGAGCAGAAGAAGATGAATTCAACAGATTTACATTCTCCACTGCCAATGAGGTAATCAGGTCTATTTGGAAGAGAAATTACTTTGGAATATATAGAGCTAATTTTACCATCGATAAAGCTATGGCCTTAGAAGGAGTAGATCCAACTGAGGTAGACAGAGTAGTGGCTGAGGCTAAATTTTTGAGAGCTTTCTATCATTTCGAATTGGTAAGGTTCTTTGAAAATATCAAGCTTATTGACTTTTTACCAGAAGCTGATGCTGATGTCAAAATCCCTCAGAGTGCTCCTTCAGAAGTCTATAACTTTATTGCAAGTGACCTTGTAGAGGCAATTCCGAATTTACCAACGGCAATTGGTACTGGTCGTGCTACAAAATGGGCCGCACAGTCTTTACTGGCAAGAGTTTATCTTTTTGAGAAAGGATTTTATGGCAATGGCATTTCTGCGGGATCGCAAACTATTGATGATGCTTATGTAATGACTCAGTTGAATGATGTGATTGACAATAGTGGTCATGATCTTCTGGCTGATTATGATCAATTGTTTCTCGCAGCGAATGAGTACTCTATCGAGAATGTGTTTGAAGTAGGGTATGCTGGTGAGCCCGTAGGTGGCGACTGGGGTTCTGAGCAATTTATTGAAGGCAACCTTGCGGCGCAGATGATGGGACCAAGAGTAACCGGCGGAAGTACATATTACAGAGGTTGGGCATTTGCTATGATTTCTAATAAGCTATTTCAGGATATGCAAGGAGATCCAAGACTGGATGCTACTATTTTGACAGAAGCGCAGATTCTTTCTGAGACGGGTACAACATTGAATAAAGGTTCCTATCAATATACAGGGCTGTATAATAACAAATACACTACCCGACTGGAAGATAGAGGTACCATAGGAACACCTGAACTGCACAACATGACAAACTACCGTGTGATAAGATTTGCGGACGTGCTCTTGATGGCCGCAGAGATCAGTCAGGATGTGAGTTACATGAACAGGGTAAGAGATCGAGTGGGCTTGGCACCGCTTGGAGCATACACTGAAGATGCACTTTTTGAAGAACGTCGCAAAGAATTGGCCGGTGAAGGTCTCAGGTATTACGATGTTCTAAGAAGAGGGCTAGCTACTGCACAACAGGAGTTAACCATCACCAATGATATAGGTACATTTTACACTGGAGATGATGCAGACTATGAAGTACAGTTTGGTGCAGGTTTCAGTGGATTTTTACCAATTCCACAGGCAGAGATCGAACTGGCCGATGGTACATTGAAACAGAACGAGGGTTATTGATTTCGTTTTGATTAAGAAGAGGGGGAGGTTTTTCCCCTCTTTCTTTCACATTTTCTAAGCACTACCTCATGAACACTGGAGCTACCACACCTTTGGCAACAGACAGGGTTTCTTTTGGCCAAAAATTAGCCTATGGAACGGGAAACCTGGTTTTGAACCTGTTACCTGCCTCTTTAAATATCTTTATGTTTTTCCTGGTGACCGCCTTTGGAATGGATCCATTTCTGGCTGGCTTGCTAGGAGGACTTCCGAGATTGTTTGATGCCATCACAGACCCTATTATGGGTTTCATCACAGACAATACGCAATCCAGATGGGGTAGAAGAAGGCCTTACATAGTGATAGGAGCGATAGCCAGTGGAGTCATTTTTGCATTACTCTGGCAGCTAAATGCGGACCATACATCAGTTTATAACTTCTGGTACTTCCTCGTATTTTCTCTGCTTTTTACGCTTGGTAACACCACGTATGCTACACCTTTTGTAGGTCTGGGGTATGAAATGACCACCGATTACAACGAACGTACCAGGCTTATGGCTTTTTCTCAGACGATGGGTCAGATTGCCTGGATGATTGTGCCATGGTTTTGGGTGATTGTAGCAGATCCAGACCTATTTGCCGATCAGGGACAAGGCGTCAGGCAGCTATCAATAATTGTTGGGGGTATCTGTATTTTTCTAGGCATATTGCCCGGATTGTTTACGAAAGGTTTGGATTCCTCTCAGATGGAGAATAGAGCAGAATTGAATTGGAAAAACATGCTCAAAAACCTAAAAAGCTTATTAAAGAGTATTGTTCAGATCACCAAAAACAAGCCATTTTTAAGGCTCTGCGGAGCTACATTTTTAGTTTTTAATGGTTTCAATCTTGTTGCAGGGTTCGTTTATTTCATCATCGTATTTCACATGTTTGATGGTGATTATGGACTTACTGGTTCATGGCCAGCGTGGTTTTCTACTATGAGCGCTGTGGCCACTGCATTTCTTGTGATTCCGATTATCTCCTGGATGTCTAATAAGATTGGAAAACGAAATGCTTTTATCGTTTCCACGGTTCTATCCATTATCGGTTATATCCTGAAATGGTGGGGATTTAGTGATTCTAACGCCTGGTTGATTTTCAT
The DNA here is from genome assembly GCA_030425425.1 of Bacteroidia bacterium. Classification (GTDB taxonomy): domain Bacteria; phylum Bacteroidota; class Bacteroidia; order Cytophagales; family Cyclobacteriaceae; genus Marinoscillum. The sequence continues at coordinate 40,450 of JAUIAO010000025.1, forward strand.
GCCAATTCCGCTGATGTCTTTCGGAATTGGAGGATTATTCACCTTAATGATGAGCATGACCGCAGATGTTTGTGATCTGGACGAACTGAGGAATGGTCAGCCAAGAAAAGAAGGAACATTTGGAGCGATCTATTGGCTCATGGTGAAGATTGGTCAAGCCATTGCTCTGATCATTGGTGGTGCGGTTTTGAAATTTGTCGGCTTTGAAGCTGGCGCTGAGACACAGACGGTTGAGGCCATGACCAACTTAAGGCTTGCAGATATTATCATTCCATCAGCTGCGGCATTTTTAGCCATCGTGGTGATGTGGGGATACAATCTGAGTGAAGAAAGAGTCAAAGAAATAAAAGACGAGCTGATTGCAAGAAGAGGCGAATTATAAAATCATACAGTCATGAATAGACTTATCAATATCACATTATTCACATTGATAGCTGTTTTTACAATTAATTGTACAGAAAACAAACCTATGAATACATCCAAATCTGCTGCTGAAATCCTGGGAAACCCAGACTACCCTGCCATGTGTTTCGGGGGTTTTCGTGAGACCACCAGAGATATAGTGCCATCTGTAAATGAGCTAAAAGAAGATCTGAGGATCATGGATGCTATGGGCATAAAAGTACTGCGGACATACAATACTACAGGTGATAACCAGGTGGCGAATTTATTGCAAGCAATACAGGAGTTAAAAGTAGAAAAAGAAGCTTTTGAAATGTATGTCATGCTCGGTGCGTGGATTCAGTGCTATGCCGAAGGAGATTCCGTCAATCATGACTTGGAGAACATTACTTCTAATAGAGCTGAAATGGAGGAGGCGATAAAGCTGGCAAAAAAATACCCGGATATTGTCAAAATGATTGCGGTAGGTAATGAAGCGATGGTACACTGGCAGTGGTACCATGTAAGCCCATCAATTATTCTGAAATGGGTGAATTACTTACAAGAACTCAAAGAAAAAGGAGAACTACAGCAAGATTTGTGGGTGACGAGTTCTGACAACTTTGCCTCATGGGGAGGTGGAGGTATGGAGTACCATAAAGAAGACCTCAATAAGCTTATAGAAGCTGTGGACTATGTAGCCTTCCATACTTATCCATTTCATGATACACATTATACGCCCGACTATTGGGTAAGACCAGATACGATTGAATACGAGTCGAATCTGGATGCAGCAAAAGATGGAATGAAGCGAGCAAAAGATTATGCCGTTTCACAATATCAAGGGGTCAAAGCCTATGTCGAGAGTCTGGGAATTGAAAATAAACCTATTCATCTGACCGAAACAGGCTGGGCGAGTGTGACCAATGAGCTGTATGGGGATGACGGGTCCAGGGCAGCGGATGAGTATAAGCAGAAATTGTACTATGATCAGATTCTGGAATGGTCTGAAAAAGAAGGAGTGACTTGTTTCTACTTTCAAATTTTCGACGAGCCATGGAAGGATGCTAATAACCCATTGGGCTCTGAAAATCACTTTGGTTTAATTGATATCAATGGACAAGCGAAATATGCCATTTGGGATCTTGTGGATCAAGGGGTATTTGAAGGACTAGAGCGAGGAGGAAACCCAATTACTAAATCTTTCAATGGTGATGAAGAGGAACTGATGCAAACTGTGCTGCCTCCAAAAACTTTTGAATAAAAATCAACTAAGACTATGCGGACATCTATAGTTTCACTTTTATTAATCCTATTGATATCATCAGCTTGTACCACAGATATGAATGATAACCAGCAGGAAAATAACCTGCAACCAATAAAAGTTGAGATCAGACAGGAAAATGGAGCATATCAGATCTACAGAGGAGGCGAACCATATTCATTTAATGGCGCAGGACTGGGTGGTGATATTCGATCACTGAAACGTCATGGAGGCAATTCATTCAGAACATGGGGAGTGGGAAACAGACGTCAGTCTGGCATGGAAGTACTGGATGACGCGCAGGCTCATGGCATGACCGTAACTATGTGTATCTGGGTTAGTCCGGAAAGACATGGAATGGATTATAACAACGAAGAACAAGTCGCTGAGCAATTTGAACGAATCAAAGAAGAGGTATTGGCGCACAAAGATCATCCCGCATTATTGATGTGGTCTATTGGCAATGAATTAAACCTGAACTATACCAATCCAAAAGTATATGAAGCAGTAAACGAAATTTCAAAGTGGATACATGAAGTAGATCCATATCACCCTACCACTACCACACTGGCATCTATGAATGCCGATGTAGTGAAAAATGTGATGGAATATGCGCCGGACTTGGATGTGCTGAGTGTGCAGGTGTATGGTGATTTGTTTGCACTACAAGAAATGATAGAAGCATCAGGCTGGGAGAAGCCGCTTATGGTTACAGAATGGGGTACAATCGGTCATTGGGAAATGCCATCCACAGAGTGGGGAGCACCAATAGAGCAAACAAGCACCGAAAAAGCTGCTACCTACCTCAAAGGTTATAACAAATCAATAAAGCCATTTACAGATCAAATAATCGGAAATTATGTTTTTCTCTGGGGGCAGAAACAAGAACGGACTCCTACCTGGTACGGTTTGTTTCTTGAAGGCGGAGAGGAAACAGAATCTATAGATGTGATGCACTACATCTGGAATGGTGAATGGCCAGAAAACCGAACTCCTAAGCTCAATGAGATGACTTTGGATGGAAAGCAATCCCGAGACAATGTTTATCTACAGCCAGATCAAGAGTACCCTGCAGCGGTAAATACTTACGATTATGAAAACGATTCGCTGATCTACAAGTGGGTGATTATGAGAGAAAGTGAAGCTACTGAAGAAGGTGGCGATCGCGAAGAGATTCCAGAACATATTGGCACCATTGAGAGTGCTACTTCATCGGAAATCACCTTGACCACTCCTTCTGATGAGGGAGCCTATAGACTATTCGTATATGTGTTCGATGGGAACAACCATGCTGCACATGCCAATATTCCATTTTTTGTCAGAAAATAATGAAAGCTAACATTTTCCATATCGCTTCATTCTTCACCTTGAGTGCTTGCTGTATCTTTTTGAGTGCTTGTTCGGTTGAAAATAAATCTGAGATGAATCTCCAAATTTTCGAAACTTCTGCTGCGGGAAACAAAATGCAACCGCTTGAATTTTCTGCAATAGAAAAAACACCAGATGCTGTGATTTCGGTAGATCCGCAGGTGAAATTCCAAACGATCACCGGCTTTGGAGGATCGTTTACTGAAGCGAGTGCCTATCTATTGAATCAATTGAGTCAGGCAAATCGTGATGCTATTCTCAAAGCGTATTTTGGTGATGATGGAGCACGATATTCCCTCACCAGAACGCATATCAATTCTTGTGATTTTTCATTGTCTAACTATTCATATGCCCCCGTGGCGGGTGATAAAGAGTTGGAGCATTTCAGTATTGATGAAGATCGTGATGACATCATTCCAATGATCAAAGATGCAATGGCCGTATCTAAAGACGGATTCAAGATTATCTCTTCTCCATGGACAGCTCCACCTTGGATGAAAGACAACAATAGTTATGTGGGTGGAAAACTACTTCCTGAGTATTACCAGACCTGGGCCAATTTCTTCGTGAAATATTTGGATGCCTATGAAGCCGAAGGTATCGATATCTGGGCAGTAACAGTAGAAAACGAACCACTTGGTAACGGGAATAACTGGGAAAGTATGAACTTTTCTCCAGAGGAAATGACTGATTTTGTTGTGAACTATATGGGCCCGACATTTCAGCAAAATGAAGTTAAAACCAAGATTTTTGGGTATGACCAGAATAGGGGAGAGGAGCTCAAACATTGGGCGGATGTGATGTACGCCAACGAAGAGACATCTAAATACTTTGATGGTATGGCTATTCACTGGTATGCCAGTACGTATGATTATTTTCCAGAGTCCCTTACTCACACACATCAAAAAGCACCAGGTAAACATCTGATCAACTCAGAAGCTTGTGTAGATGCAGAAGTTCCCAAATGGAATGATGATTCATGGTACTGGTCTAAAGAAGCTACGGACTGGGGCTGGACATGGGCTCCGGAAGATCAGAAATATCTCCACCCGAAGTATGTACCTGTGTACCGATACGCCAGAAATATCATTGGTTCTCTCAACAATTGGGTGGATGGTTGGGTTGATTGGAATATGGTGCTGGATCGTCAGGGTGGTCCCAATTGGTTTAAAAACTGGTGTGTAGCTCCTGTAATAGTAGATCCGGAGGCTGATGAAGTGTATTTCACGCCATTGTATCATGCGCTTTCTCATTTCAGCAGGTATATCAGACCGGGTGCGATCAGAATTGGGTTTGAAAACTCATCTGAAACATTGATGAGCACCGCTACTCAGAATCCAGATGGGAGCATCGTCATAGTGTTGCTGAATATGGAGGAACAACCGCTAACCGTTGATATCAGGTTGGAAAATCAAAATAAAAAAATTCGCATTGATGGACAAGCGATTCAGACAATCGTGATTCCTGCAGCGAATTGAAATGCCAAAAACGACCGTCAAGGAAGGTCGTGAATTAAATAATAGAACCACACAAGTCAATCAACTATGTCTGACAACTTATTCATAAACGAGTCAATACTTCAAAACAAACCCTCTGAGATTTCCGGAGAATATGTGAATATCGGAAACGAAGAGTTTTATAAAATCAGCAATTACGACCAGATGAGACCATTTTTCATCAGTCTGGTGAGTGATTCTGATTTGTGGATGTTCATTTCTACCACTGGTGGTCTCACGGCGGGCAGGAAAGATGAGAATTCTTCTTTGTTTCCATATTACACGGATGATAAGCTGGAAGACGCAGCGGAGTTTACTGGCAGCAAAACCATCCTCAAAGTAGTGAATCAAGGCAAAACAAGTCTTTGGGAACCATTTTCGAATCACTTTGATGGAATTTATCAGGTCAGTCGCAACCTGTACAAGAATTTTTATGGCAATAAGCTGATCTTCGAAGAAGTGAATCATGATCTGGGTATTACATTTTGTTATTCCTGGCAGTTTTCACAGCAATTTGGAATTGTTAAAAAATCATCGATTTCCAATCAGAATGATGAGGATGTTATGGTCTCCGTGCTGGACGGTATTCAAAATCTCCTCCCGGCTGGTGTTAACCCGGGACTGCAATCTGCGGCTAGCAACCTGGTGAATGCTTACAAAAAAAATGAGTTGGATGCAGAATCTGGTTTGGGCATATACATGCTCAGTGCGATGATCGTAGACAAAGCAGAGCCGAGTGAGTCACTGATGGCTAATACTGTTTGGACATCTGCAAGTCAGGTAAAAAACAGATTACTAAGTAGTCGTCAGCTAGCCAGTTTCCGTAAAGGAATAGCACTCGTAAATGAAGAAGATGTAAGAGCGGAGCGAGGAGCGTATTTCATAGAAATGGACCTCAAACTGTCTGAAGGGCAGGAGAATAGCTGGTATCTTGTTGCTGAGGTCAATCAGGATCATGGTGATGTAGCCAAGCTGATAAAACACTTGAAAGCACCCGAAACTTTGATCAAAGCAGTAGAAAATGATATCGCTAGTGGAACAGAAAATCTCTCAAGGCTGGTAGGAAAAGCAGATGGTTTACAATTGACGGGTGATAAATTGAGCGTTGGTAGACATTACAGCAATGTTATGTTCAACATCATGCGTGGTGGAATTTTCGAAGATGGTTATGACGTGGAGTCAGCGGACTTGATCAGATATTTCAAAAGTATAAATTCCAAAGTCTTTGATCAAAATGCTGATTTTTTGAATTCATTGCCTGAAACGATCGATTACACAGACTTAATTCAGCGGGCAGCTGCCACAGAAAATGCAGATGTTTTGCGTATTTGTGTCGAGTATTTACCGATTTCATTTAGCAGAAGACATGGCGATCCTAGTCGTCCCTGGAATAAGTTTTCTATTGTCATCAAAGACGAAAACGGAGACAAAATCCGTAATTATCAGGGAAACTGGAGAGATATTTTTCAGAACTGGGAGGCACTCAGTCACTCTTTTCCAGAATACATTTTGTCCATGATCACCAAGTTTGTCAATGCGTCTACGCTTGATGGATATAACCCTTACAGAATCACCAGGTCTGGTATTGACTGGGAGGTGATAGAGCCGGATGATCCATGGTCTTACATTGGGTATTGGGGGGATCATCAGATCATTTACCTCCAAAAGCTGATGGAAGTGGCATTTGATCGGTATGAGGATGATTTCCTGAAGCTTTTGGCAGAAGATCAGTTTGTATACGCGAATGTTCCATATCGCATTAAGTCTTATGAAGCGATCAAGTCGGATCCTCAGGATACCATAGACTATGATCATGACGTGCAGCAGCGTGCTGAAGCAAGAGTTAACGAGTTTGGTGCTGATGGTAAGTTAGTTTTTGCAGGAGATGATCTTTTGAAAGCTAATTTGATAGAAAAGCTTCTAGTGAGCTTTCTGGCAAAAATGACCAATTTCATTCCTGAAGGCGGTATTTGGATGAATACTCAGCGTCCTGAGTGGAACGACGCAAACAATGCGCTGGTAGGAAATGGTGTCTCCATGGTTACGCTATACTACATGCGCAGATTTGTGGTATTTGTTAAAGATATTCTGGCTAAAAGCCGGGAAGAAGAATTCAACTTGAACCAAAGTGTGATTCAATTGATGAATGGGGTTCAAGAAGTACTTCAGTCCAATGAAAGTATATTGAATGGAAAGATCTCAGATAGTGATCGGGAGGTTGTTGTAGATGCATTGGGTAAAGCTGGGGCAGAATACAGGGCTCAGGTATATAACAATAACTCTACTTCAAGTACGAAAACTGATAAGGCAAAATTGATCGCCTTATTTGAATCTTCCTTAAACTGGATTGATCACAGCATCACCGCCAATAAACGATCTGATGGGCTCTATCATGCTTATAACCTGATACAGTTTGATAATTCTGGTGCTCATATCGAATACATGTATGAAATGCTGGAAGGTCAGGTGGCTGTGCTTTCGGCAGGAAAACTTGATTTGAAAGAGAGTTTGGAAGTCTTGGATGCACTCAAGGCTAGTGATATATATCGGGAAGATCAGTATAGTTACATGTTGTATCCAAATAGGACTTTGCCGCGATTCCTTGAGAAAAATACCGTAGCTAAGGAGTTTGTTAATAATTCCCAATTAGCCCAATCAATGATCGCCAATGAAGATCGATCAATTTTATATCAGGATGTATCTGGAGAAATTCATTGGAATGATCATTTCCGAAATGCCAAAGACTTGAAGAAGGCATTGGAAGGAAAATCGATCAATCAGGAAGAATATAATCAGTTTCTGAAGGCATACGAGTCTACCTTTAATCACAAGGCATTTACTGGAAGATCTGGAACCTTCTACGGATATGAAGGTCTGGGAAGTATATACTGGCACATGGTTTCAAAGTTGCTATTGGCTACTCAGGAAAACATTCATTCCAACTGGGAAACTCATAAAGGCACTCCTGAAATGGGCAAAATGATTGATCATTATTACGAGATCAGGGCTGGAATAGGGATGAATAAATCACCTGAATTATACGGTTCATTCCCGACAGACCCGTATTCCCATACTCCCGGAAATAAAGGCGTACAGCAGCCTGGTATGACGGGTCAGGTGAAAGAAGATGTCCTGAATAGATGGGCTGAGTTAGGAATATCAGTCAAATCATCACGGTTGACATTCAATCCTGCGTTTTTGAGTGAAAATGAATTCTTGACAGAAGCGTCGAAATTCACCTATTTCAATACATCTGACAAGCTCTGCGAAATATCCGTTGATAAAGGAGAATTAGCATTTACATACTGTCAGGTACCAGTAGTTTACAAGCTAGGCGATGTAGCACAGATCAATCTCAGCTTAGATTCAGGAGAAGTAACATCCTCCAAGGGAAATACTCTGGACATGGCAAATACCCAAAGTATTTTCAAAAGAGAAGGTAAAATTTCAAAAATAGAAGTCATCATTTCTAACACTAACTAATCACCAACATTATGTCTGCGAGATATCAAATCATGGCATTGGCAGGTCAGGACCTGTCTAGCAAAACTGAGGCAGAATTATCAGAGATATTCGAGCAAGTTTTGAAAAAAGGAATGCATGGAATCTGTATAAGTCCATATGAGGAGGGGCAGAAACCAGGCGATCAACTATCTGAAGAACAGATCAGAAGGAGATTGGAGATTTTACAGCCACATACCAAATGGGTTAGGACTTTTTCATGCACAGAAGGTAATGAATTGATACCGCGTATAGCCAAAGAATATGGGATGAAAACGCTCGTGGGAGCCTGGCTTGGTAAATCAGCTGAGATCAATCAAAAGGAAGTGGACGGACTGATAGAGGTGGCGAATGCAGGCCATGCTGACATAGTAGCAGTGGGCAATGAGGTAATGTACAGAAAAGATCTTACCGAAAGTGAATTAATCCAATTCATCAAATATGTAAAAGAAAGAGTAAATGTGCCAGTAGGATATGTGGATGCATATTATGAGTTTGAGCATAAACCTGAGATTACCGAATTATGTGATGTGGTATTAGCCAATTGTTATCCATATTGGGAAGGCTGCAGTCAGGAGTATTCGCTGCTGTATATGAAAGACATGTATCGAAGAGCTCAGAGAGCTGCCAACGGTAAAAAGGTGATCATTACTGAAACTGGATGGCCGGATGTCGGGCAAGTATTTCATGGAGCGGTTCCTTCCAGAGAAAACGCCATGAAATATTTCATTAACGCACAATCCTGGGCCGAGGAAGAAGGAATAGAGATGTTTTACTTTTCGTCGTTTGATGAGGCCTGGAAAACAGCCGACGAAGGAGATGTAGGAGCCTATTGGGGAATCTGGAACAGCAAGGAAAAACCAAAGTTTTTTTAAGAATCTTCTATTGCAATGTTTAATATTAGCGATTAAACCAAGAACCCTAAATTGATGAAAAAGCATTTCTCCATTTATTCTATTATTCTAATACTGTTTATGACCAGTTTTTCCTGTCAATCTTCCGGAGATCAAGAAAAGAAAGAATCAAGCATTGATGCCAGAGTAGATAGCCTTCTGGCCTTGATGACTCTGGAAGAAAAAGTAGGGCAGACTGTGATGTACACCAGTACATGGGAATTGACGGGTCCTGCACCTGCAAATGGAAATAATGCTTATCGTGCTCAGCAAATAAGAAATGGACGCGTCGGAGGAATGCTCAATGTGATCGGGGCAAAAGGTACCCGTTCCGCTCAGCAATTGGCCGTTGAAAATTCCCGGTTGGGAATTCCACTTATTTTCGGATATGATGTGATACATGGCTACAAAACCATGTTTCCAATACCGCTTGGCCAGGCAGCATCATGGAATGCTGAGGTGGCCAGAATTGGCTCAGAAATATCAGCGATTGAAGCGGCTTCATCTGGACTGCACTGGACATTTGCACCGATGGTGGATATATGTAGAGACGGCCGATTTGGTCGGATCATGGAGAGTGCCGGAGAAGATCCTTTCCTTACCTCAGTAATGGCTAAGGCATGGGTGAACGGTTATCAGGGAGATGATTTATCAGATCAATATTCCATCGCGGCTTGTGCCAAACATTTTGCAGGTTATGGCTTTGTAGAAGCCGGTAGAGATTACAATACGGTAGATATTTCTCCGAATACCTTATATAATACAGTACTCCCACCATTCAAAGCGGCGAGTGATGCTGGAGTTGCCACGTTTATGAATGCATTCAATGATTTAAATGGTGTACCGGCTACAGGAAACGCTCATATTCAAAGAGATATTTTGAAAGGAGAATGGGGGTTCGAAGGGTTTGTTGTTTCGGACTGGGGTTCTATTGGAGAATTGCTCAATCATGGATTCGCTGAGGATTCTGCACACGCTGCACAGCTGGCAATGAGAGCAGGAAGTGATATGGACATGGAATCCGAAGTGTATGAATACCACTTGCAAAAAGCTATTGAAGAGGGAAAGATCAATGAGAAATTGCTGGATGATGCAGTAAGAAGAATATTGAAAGTGAAATTCCAACTGGGTTTGTTTGATGACCCATATAAGTATTGCAACGAAGTATTGGAAAAGAAGAATTTACTAACTGTAGAAAACCTGGAAGCATCCAGAGATGCTGCAAGAAAATCAACGGTACTTCTCAAAAATGAAAAGAACCTTCTTCCATTAAGTAAAGACGTCAATTCTATTGCGGTAATAGGGGAATTAGCTGGTAGCAAGGACGTTCCTTTGGGAAATTGGCGTGCTCAGGCCAATAAAAATTCCGCGGTTAGTTTATATGAAGGAATCAAAAATGCGCTTGGAGATCGGACGAGCGTAGAGTTTGCGGCTGGATATCAACTCATTGAAGGAAATCGTACTTTTTTCGATACGCTCAATTTTGCCGAAGATGATGGTTCCGGTTTCAAAGAAGCAATCCGGATTGCTAAAAGAAGTGAAGTTGTCATCATGGCGATTGGGGAAGACTGCTTTCAATCTGGCGAGGGTAGAAGTCAGGCAGATATTACGTTGAAGGGCCGACAGCTGGAATTGCTCGAAAAAATTGCTCAGGTCAATTCTAATATCATCGTAGTATTAATGAACGGCCGTCCATTAGCTATTCCTGAAGTTCATCAGATTGCGCCGGCTATCTTAGAGTCATGGCATGCTGGTTCTGAAGCAGGTAACGCAATCGCTGATGTCATTTTTGGTGAGTACAACCCATCTGGAAAACTACCGGTTTCATTTCCTTATGTCACGGGTCAGGAGCCATTGCATTACGACCGGAAAAGTACTGGCCGGATGGTGCCGGAGAATGATCAATATGATATGGTATTCTGGTCTCATTATGAAGATGCACCTAATGAAGCATTGTATCCGTTTGGTTTTGGATTAAGCTACACCAGTTTTGAATTTAATAACCTGGAAGTGATCGCCTCCGAAAACCCTGGCAAAATCACTGTATCTGTTGGCCTGAAGAATACCGGCGATTTGGAAGGAACAGAAACGATACAGGTTTATATTCGTGATATTGCCGCGTCCATTACACAGCCAATTAAAAAGCTTGTTGATTTTAAGCAAATCCGTCTTTTGTCAGGGCAAGAGGATCGCATATCTTTTACTCTGGACTCTTCAGATTTCGGTTTCTACAATCCGCAGTACCAATATATAGTGGAAGATGGCAAGTTTGAAATTATGGTAGGAAACCACTCCAATAATTTAATCAGTCAAACTGTTGAAGTAAAGTTTTAAAAAGCAGTTTTCATACTAATATGTGTAGTTGGAAGGTAATCTTTATTGGGTTACCTTTCCTTGTTTTTTAGTATTATTATCACAAATAATATAAAAAAATCAAGACTTAATTTTATGAAAAACATGGCTTTAGCATTGTTAACAATGCCTTTTGTCATATTCTTTCATGAGTTTTTGAACGTATCACCCAAACCAAGTATCTTGTGTTGATAACAATATTTGAGACTATTCAAATGAATTTTTGTAGTCAATATACCCCTTTTGGGGGGTTGATTTCTTGCAATTATTTGTAGTATTTAGCCCAGATTTTAGAGAAACCCTACCACATAATATATGAAAACACTTTCACGATTACCCCTATTGATGTTATTTCTAGTTAGTGGACTGCTCACTAATGCACAGGAAATAAAGAGAATTTCAGAAGAAGCTTCTGCTTCCTGGAAAGAGCAGCTCGAAAAGTTATCTGAGCTTACTCAGACACCTTTGAAACAAAACCAAAGTTCGCTTGAGGCTGTGGCAACAACCCAAAACGTGGGGGCAATGGAGGTTGTCTCGATACAAGATTTGATTAAAGAATCTAAAGGTTCTTCCAAGTCTGCTGAATACAGCGAATTGAATTGGCAGAAGCAATTGGCAAAAATTGATGAAGCCAGTAAACGAAGATCAATTCAATCGAGCGGTCAGCCTCAGTTTAAATTATCAGATGGTAATGTTTCAAAAGAGAATGAACTGATCGAACAGAATAACTACTACGAGAACATGAAGCTGGCTATTCATGAAAGGAATGTACGACAGCAACAGCAGATCATACGGCAAGGAGGTAGCTTGAAAGCCAAATCAGTTTTAATGGGGCCTAAGACAGGGTTGGAGTTGGATCCGGAAACAGATAAATCCAGGGTAGAATCTCTCAGAAAATTGGACGAGGAGAATCAAAATTTTATTCCAGACAATATCAATTCTCCTTACATAAATGTTGAAAGTCCGAAGACTGTGACCTCAAGTAATTCTACCTTAAGGTCTATCTCAAAATCTTCGATTCAACGAACATCTGCCAATTTCAGGGTTCCTCCGAGCACGGTTTATGATACGCTCGAATTTGGAATAGACAACTATCCAACCATTGATATTACAGATAATGGAGAGGGAATAGGAACAGTAACATTTACTACAGATTATATATATAGATTTATAGGGGTTTGTTTTGTGAATGATGGTGATACTTTGACCATCAACCCTGGTGTAGTCATCAAGGGGTATCAATATCAGCCAGAGCCATCCATGCTAGTCATTGCCAAAGGTGGAATGCTAGTTGCTCAAGGTACAGAATCCGCACCTATTATTTTTACAGCTGAGTCTGATGGACTTGTACCTCCGGCATCAAGTAATAATCTGGATGGTTCATACGATCAGTATACTTCTGGTCTTTGGGGAGGAGTTGCCATTTTAGGAGATGGTTTGGTGAATAATGTCGTGGGAGAAACACATATCCTCGGAGGGGGAGAGTTTGGAGACGATCCTCGATTTGAATTTGGTGGAGATGATTCTCAATCCAATAATGGTACGATTATGCAATATGTCTCTATCCGACATACGGGAGAATCTTCTCAGGCGTATAATCCTGGTGAAGAACCTTTCAATGATGGGTTTGAGTCAGATACATTGTTCAATAGCAATGCACAAAATTGGAATTTCAATACAGGCGGGGGACTCGGTGAGTTCACTATTTCGGATTTTTCATTCACCGGTTCCAATGCATTGGAAGTTTTCGTTGGTGATGTAAGTACTAATGAATTGGATGTAAGTGCCGAAAGTGGTTTGATTGGTGTTACAACAGATAAAGATTACACGCTGACTTTGGAAGGTCTTAGCTATACTTCTGGCTTCTCACTCAATGTGGTGGTGATGACAGAGTTTGGTGAAGAATTAGGAAGAACTAATCACGTTTTTGATTCGGTGGAAACCTGGTCAACAGTCAATGTGTACTTCAATTCTGGAAGTAATGAAAACGTATATCTCTCTTTGAGATATTCAGACCCAAACAATGTAACATTAGTCTCTAATACAGTAGTGGTAGATGATGTGATTCTCTCTGTCCCTGAATCCTATTCATTTCGGGGTTTAGCCGATGGCTTGTCGCTGGCAGGAGTTGATGATGGAGCCATCATTGACCATATAGAAATTCTTGGTGCTTCTGGAGTTGGCCTTAGTTTTATGGGAGGTTATGTCAATGCCAGTCATATCATTACACGAAATTGTGATGATGATCTGATCGCCACTGACTATGGCTATAACGGTAAATTGCAATTCCTATTAGGATTTGAGTCAGAACAATTTAGAGCAGCACATTTTGGTAGTGGTGGTTCAGGAGCTATAGATGAAGGACGAGTATACAACGCTACTTTCATTGGTTCAGATGAATTCGGCTTTGATGCCGTAAAATTCGAAGGAAATGCTGGTGGTCATTATTATAATTCGATTTTTCAGGGTTTCGGGGGCGGAATTAACGTGGAGTACAAAGATACCGTTGCTTCATCGTATGACAAGTTGCAGAGTGGGGCGCTGAACATAAAGAATAACATCTTCTGGCAAGTGAATGGTGGTGATTATTTGACCGTAATAGATGAAGCAGGAACTTTCACAGGAGACATTTACACAGAACCTTCAGTAGGTGGAAATGTATATGATGATCCTCAATTGGATGGATCTTTCGTTCCATCAAATAGTTATGTGTTTGATTTTTTCAACTCAGGTGATGATTTTTTCCAGGCTACCAGTTATGCAGGCGCATTCGAGCCGGGAGTAGACCCATGGACTTTCAATTGGTCCTACACTGGATCGAATGGTAGCGGATCTGGTGGAACAACTAGTCTTGATAATACTTTCTTAGCTGGAGACTGGAAAATAGAACCGATAGCAGGAGCTTTGGGTGTGGGGCCAACTCCTCTGGATTTATCCTATTGGTCAAATAACACGGAAGATATTTCTATCAGAGCTTGTCAGTTTGATGATATCTGGACTTTCGATGAATTTGGGAACTTGTCATTGGAACTCCAGGGACAAACCTGGTTGGAAGCTTTTCAAGGTATGAATGAAGGGTGTGGTACTCCAGTCGCGCCACATGATGGATCAGGAAACTACACCTATACAGTTTCTGATGCTTCTATCACTGTTTCCGGACAGGGGATTTATTTAGGTATTCCAAAAGTTTACAACGGCGGGGAATTAACTGCTCCTTCCGAAGCTCCTGAATCAATTACTTATGCGGTGAATGATTTCTATGAAGAAGGTGGAGTAAAAAGAATGACCCTGACAATTGAGTCTAATTCAGGAGTATGGTGGACATTCAGAATGATCAATCAGGCACCTGCATCAATTGATATAGATCCTGATGATTATAATGCATTATTGGCAATAAGAGATGCCTTGGGAGGCAATCTTACCACGGAATGGAGTGAATCAGTTTCTCCTTCCAATTGGCCATATATTGAGTATTCAGGCAACAAGGTGTTTACTCTTAGTCTTGATGGTACTAACTTAAATGGAGATATACCTGTAGCGTTGACAAGTCTTGATCAATTGAATTATCTGAGTATAGGAGGAAACAATATCACTAGTCTTCCGGAGGGAATTGGTAGTTTGACCAACCTGAAGCATCTGTGGTTATGGGGAAATAATCTACAAGGATTACCGTCAGATTTCTTTGACCTGTCCAGTACTTTGGAGATACTCGATCTTTCGCATAATACGGCTTTAGGCGAGGCTACTGCTGTTTCCATTATTCAATCATTTACAAACTTGGAGGGTTTATATCTGAGAGAACTAGGGTTGACGAGTATTCCTGATGAAATTGGTAATATTCAAAACCTAAACACTGTTGATTTTACCTATAATAGCCTGCAGTCTTTGCCAGCATCATTTTTCACACTAGACCAGATGCAGAGATTGTATCTTGGTGATAATGATCTGGAAATGAGCTTTTCAGAGTTGTTGGTTTTTGACTCATTAAGATCAATAAACTGTTTTAGCAATAACATTTCTGGAACCCTGGAAGGTATATCCTCATTAACTAAACTGCAGGACATAAACCTCAGTGATAATTTACTTACAGGAAGTGTGCCGGCAGAAATTGGTGGATTGACCAACCTTTATTATCTGAATTTCAGCTACAATGAATTGACTGGTACATTACCACCGGAAATTTCACAGTTGATTAATTTGAATTATTTGCTCTTACAGTGGAATGGGCTCACAGGAAGTATTCCTCAAGAATATGCAGCATTGGAGGCTCTTGTAAGGTTTTACATTTTTGAAAATGATCTATCAGGAGAAATTCCGGATATTTTCGGGAATTGGTATCAAATTGAGCGTGTTGGATTATCCGATAACCAGTTTACTGGTGCGGTACCGTCTACGTTGGCTACCAGACAGTCTTTACAGCAACTATATGTAAATAATAACCAGCTGTCAGCTTTTCCTGAATCTGTGAACATGCCATTCCTTGGCTTGTTTTGGGCTTTTGGTAATAATTTCGAATTTGATGACCTAGAGCCGGCTTTGGTTTTATTGAACTCAGAATATATTTATGACTACCAGATTGCACCGCAGAACACTCCAGAACTTCCTGTTCAGTATATGCAAGGTGGAGAGAGGATTACGTTGGATGCATCAATAGGAGGTAGCGAGAACCATTATCAGTGGTATTACAATGGGAACCCGATAGAAGGTATCGATTCTGCCGTTTATGTAATCGAAAGTTTGGAGAAAAATTCTGTTGGATATTATTGGTGTGAGATTTCTAATGATTTGGTTACTCCAAATACTTCCCTGACCCTAAGCAGTGGAGAATGGAGATTGTTTTTCTCGGCACCTATAGCAGAATCAGATTCTTTAGCACTGGTAGAGATCTATGAAGCAACAAATGGTGAAAACTGGAATAATGCCTACAATTGGTTAAATGCGCCAGTGATGAGTTGGGAAGGTGTATTCATAGAGAATGAAAGAGTTACAAAGCTCGATTTATTCAATAAAAACTTACAGTCAGGGCTTCCTCCGGCGATTGGAGATTTAGATGCGTTGACCTGGTTGAGTTTGTATAATAATCCAAATATGGGTTATGTGCCAGGAGAATTTTACGGTTTGACTAACCTAACCTATTTGGATTTAGATAATTCAGGTTTGAGAAGGCTATCACCGGGTATAAAAGAAATGACTAATCTGGATACGCTATGGGTGGGTGGTAATCCATATGAAAACAAACTTCCATTGGAGTTATTTAATCTGACAGGTTTAATGACCCTTGGACTTCATAACACACCTTTCGAGGGACAATTGCCATCTGAAATTGGTCAGTTGGTGAATTTGAAACAGCTGTGGCTAAACAATAACCCCGGAGTGATAGGTAATATACCGGCAAGTTTTGAGAATTTAACAGAACTCGAATATCTGAATATTGCGAATTCAGGCTTTACGGGAGGGTTGGAACATGTTGGAGCATTGACGTCACTAAAACAGCTATACATATATGCTGTTCCTGCTGCTCATGATGAGTTGCCGGACAACTTTGCAAATCTTACCAACATGGAGCGATTCGGTCTTGGTTTTGCAGATTACGATCTGAGAGGATTCCCTGAGGAGATTTTCTCAATGACCAGGCTGAAGGTATTACAGCTCCCAGCCAGTAATATCAACAAAGATATCCCTGAAGGATTTGCTAATCTGGATAGCTTGCAATTTTTGAATCTAAGAGATAATGGCTTAGGAATTACCAGTTTTGGTTTCGGTTCTTCCGTATTCTTTCCTGAAGGCATGGCTACTGATAGTTTGTATTCAGTTTACATTCAGGGAAATAACTTCGATGATATATCAATTTTCGAGAATAGCACAAAACTGACCAATTTCTATGCTTATGGTAATAAGCTGGATTTTGAAGATTTGTTGCCCTTTGAAGAGTACATGAGTACACATGAGAATTATACCCAGTATAATTTTTCTAACATGCAGCCTCTTGAGAGGCAATATGTACAGTTGAGTCCGGGAGAAAGCATTACGTTCAATCCTCCATTATCTTATGACGAGTACACCTTTGTGGATTACTACAAAGATGAAGAGTATCTTCTTTCACTTGAAAGAGATTCTTTGGTTGGGTTCCTGCAAGCAGTTACACTAGAGAATGTTACCAACCCGGAATTTGATGGATTTTATGATGGCTATTTGTATCATGAGATCATTTCGCCACTTTCAGATCTGACTTTACACCATGATTCTAGAAATATTCAGGTTGTTGAGTCTGTTTTGGAATCTGATTCACTGGCTTTGATCCAATTCAGAGATCACTTTATAGCTGATAATCCATATCATTTTGAAGGTTGGGCATTAGAAGAAGGGGATGATATTCCAGTTGAGAATTGGCCGGGTGTAGTGGCATATGGAGGAAAAGTCCTTGGGATTCAAATGAATGGATTGACTGGCACTCTACCAGTTGGAGTATTCAATCAATTTGATTCTTTGACTACTATATATCTGGCTGATGGGCAATTGACTGGAAGTATACCGGCAGATGTTTTCACTGCGGAGATACAGTCCATTGATTTTGGAAGAAACAATTTGACGGGATCCATTCCTGAGATCAATTTAGAATCAGGAGCATTGGAATTCTTAGGGCTAGCTGGTAACCAACTGAGTGGTGAGATTCCTGCATCATTGGCAAACTTTACTGGATTATCTCAACTATACCTAGATGATAACAGGTTGACAGGAGCTATACCTTCATCATTCTTGAATTTGAGTTTCGGTGGATTTAGTGTCGATCGAAATAGATTGACAGATATACCAGCTGACTTCTTCTTTGCTTTGGAAGGTGCTTTTTATTCCAATTTCGAATACAATCAATTCGGTGCAGATGACCTGATTAACGGATTAGGTAATAATGTATCTGCTGATTATAGCTATGCACCACAAGGTGAAGTCAGAGAGCTTACCTGGTCCGGTGACGCAAATTTAGAAGGTACTGTTACATTACACGCTGAGCGCTTGCATTCGGCTGATCAGTTTTATTGGTTTAGACAAAACAAATACAATGGACTACCATACTATGATCAAATTGGAAGTTCTGGGACTGATTCAACGTTTAATGTATATATAGAAGGCGAATGGGCACAAGCCAACTACATGGTCGTGGTTTTGAATTCAGAATACAAGTATGGAGAGTATCCATTCTTCTCTGAGCAAGTTCCTGTTGATCCATATGAGAAACGTTTTGCAAGCAGCCAAACAGGATCAACTTTTGATAATCCAAATGATTATGGAGCAGATTTGAGCGGGGCAGTTGGTTATCCTGATGTACCGCCTACTTTTAGTCCCTATGAATTTGAGGGACGAGCTGAGCTTGATTGGTGGAGATATGATGGATGGTGGAAGAATCCTAATGAACCGGAAGTGGATACTCTGGAATTGGGATATGATAATCCGATCCCGGTGAATTATGTGAGATTACACTCTCCGGCAAATGATTTACGGCTCAATACGCTTGTGCTTGTAGGTACGGGTGGAGAAGAAGCTGTTTTCGCTATTAATCGTTCTATATCAAATGATGAAAACCAGATCACATTCCCTAAAACAGCCTTCCCGGTCAGCAGCGTTAAGCTGGTTCTTACCGGAGGCTCAATAGATGCTTTTGAAATAGGAGATACTGGAGTAGATGTAATAGAAAGTCCGGTGGTGGAAGATTATCATACTCCTGCAGGGCCTGACTTCTTGTACATAAACATTAATTATGCTGGATTAGCGGATTACATCGTAGTTGAGCGCAGTGTTGATGGAGAGATTTTTGAAGTCATTGATAGTATCGGTTATGTAGGTTACTATAGAGATGATGTAGTGCCCGGCAAGTATTATTACAGAGCCAAAGCAGTATTCGAAGGTTTAGGTTTGGAATCAGATTACTCTGAAGTTGTTGAATCAGGAAACTGTGAACCGACAATTCCATCCAATAAAATTTGGAAAGGAACAAGCGTTTCCTTGGATGACTCTTCTCAACTCGCAGGTTTAACAGGTGTTCGTGATACAATGTATGTCAATGAGATTTTCAGAAATAATATTGGCGAGTATGGCGAAAACGAGATTTCAGACTTAACAGCTGGATGGTTTGATCAGTTCTGGGAATATTACGAAGAGGGCGGATTAATTCTTGAAAAATGTGATTTGATTAAAGGCTATAGTTACAACGGAACAGTAAGTCGTTTCGAAGGTTATTATGAGTCGGATACACTTTATATAGACTGGTGGGCTGACCAATATGGAATACACGGATTGTCTAAGTATTGGGTAATTGGAGATCAGGAGGAAGGAGATTATTTCTTGGAAAGGCCATATAGCCTGACGGCAGAATTGCAAAGTAAAAGTGCAATTTCATTGGCCTGGGAAGATAATAACCCGGATAGCACCTCTTATATCATTCAGGCCTCAGTAGATGTGGCTAGTAATTTTGAGAATATTGATATGGTGACTGCTGTTCATCATTACAGCGCGCCAAATACTTTGGATGGTCAATATAGATTTTACAGAGTGATAGCTACTTATAATGATGAATCTACCTATCCTTCGAATGAAGTGAGCATCATTCATAAAGCTCCTTTGTTTGATTTCGTTGAAAACGAAGTTAGTCAGGACATTAACAGGACATCATATGGAGGTTCGTGGGGAGATTTTGATGCGGATGGAGATGATGATCTTTATGTAAGTAATGCCACTTTTGATGATTCACAGAGCGCTAAAAACTTCCTGTACGAGAATACTGGAAACGGTACCTTCAGAAAGGTTGTAGGTACTCTGGCCACAGCGGAGGATCGATTTACAAGATCAGCTACCTGGGGTGATTATAATAATGATGGTTTTATGGATATCTATTCTCCTGGTGTTTCTGAACAAATTCCTGATAGAATTTATCAGAATACCGGAAGTAGAAGTTTTGTGTTGGCCAATGAAGATGTAATGGCAGCTACTGCTCATACTTACTCTCCTTCAGAGACTGGTGTTTGGGTTGACTTGAATAATGATGGCTGGCTAGATCTTGTAAAATCTACAGGTTTTGTTCTCATGAATGATGGTACTGGACTATTGACAGTGGGTGATGAACTGGAGATACCAGATGGTCCACTTTCTACTCTCAGATACTATTTCTGGTCAGTTTCTAATATTGACATAGACAGTGATGGTGATCAGGATATTTATATTACCAGCGATGCTCAGAATATGCTGTTCATAAATGATGGTTCTGGAAATATGACTTATCATGAAAATGAGATTTCTAACTCTGGTTTGGCAAGCAGAGGTTATTCATGGGCTGATTTTGATAATGATGGCCTGATGGATTTACTCACTGGAGAGGGTGATATGAACCAGTTTGGAGTCTATAAAAATCTGGGGAATTTGGAGTTTTATTTTGTAGCACAAGGATCATCTGAAGGAGATGAGGGTTCTGACAATGGCAGTGATTTTACTGCAGGTAGAGGTTATACTGTAGCGGATTTTAATAATGACGGAATGGTAGACGTATTGTTAAATGTAAACGGACGAGCTACGATTGCTATAAACAGAGGCTTCTTCAATTTCGAACCAATCAATATTGAAGATCAGGCATTCCCGCTGATGAACTTATTCTCTCATGTGGCAGTGGCTGATGTGAATCTCGATGGGTTTGTAGATGTTTTCTTGCCGAATCAGGATGTGGAAGGAAGTAATTTCGTGTATTTGAACAACGCTAATTCAAATTCCTGGATCACTGTTCAGCTAAAAGGTATCAGGTCTAATAAATCGGGTATTGGAGCTAGAATTACAGTAGAATCT
This sequence comes from Bacteroidia bacterium, assembly GCA_030425425.1. Classification (GTDB taxonomy): domain Bacteria; phylum Bacteroidota; class Bacteroidia; order Cytophagales; family Cyclobacteriaceae; genus Marinoscillum. The sequence goes on from JAUIAO010000025.1 coordinate 61,530, forward strand.
AATTTGGACCAAGTGTTTACGCAGCAGGTTATATCTCAAAATGGACTGGGAAGTGGTAATAGTTTAGCTGCTGAATTTGGATTGGGCAGTGCCACATCAGTCAATAAAATTACCGTTTACTGGCCATCTGGAGACACTACAGTTGCTGAATCAGTAGCGACCAACCAAGTATTTACTATGGTGGAAGTAGTGGAAGAAGAAGGCGGTGGTCCTACGGTAAACGAATCAGATTCCACGATTCTTTCGCTGCTTTATGATGAGTTGGGAGGTGAAAACTGGATCAATAATCAGGGATGGGGAGAAGGCTCTCCACTGGCATGGGAAGGCACATTCTGGAGCACACCTGATCCTGAGTCTGAAGATCTACCAAGATTGATTTCATTGGTACTTAACGGGAATAATCTGACTGACACCATTCCGGGTGAAATTGGAGGATTGACAGAATTACAGATTTTAGATTTTAGTCAAAATAACCTGAGTGGTAATATTCCATCCTCAATAGGTAACCTGACTAAACTCGTCAATTTATCCTTGAATGATAACCAATTAACAGGTAAGATACCGGCATCAGTTGGTACACTCGCAAATCTTGAAAACCTCGATTTGTTTAACAATAATATGTTTGGTGAACTACCTAGGACTTTAGGTGGACTTGTCAATCTGAAACAGTTTGAAATACAAAACAATGATTTCATAGGATTTGTACCTGCAGTCATTGGCACACTGAATAATTTGGAAATTCTGAGAATGGATAATAATCAATTTGAAGGAGTGTTGCCTGATGGATTGGGTGCGATGGAAAGCTTGGCAGTTTTGTATTTGAACGACAACCAGTTTACTGGAGAATTGCCTGATGATCTTGGGGATTTAAGTAACCTCTCAGAATTGAGAATATACAATAACGAATTCTTCGGAATAATACCGGCAACTTTCTCTAAGCTACAGGTACTGGAGTATTTAGATATCAGCAATAATGATTTTGATGGTTCACTGAGTCCATTCAGCTCTTTAAGCTCTTTGTATTATTTCAATGCTAGTCAAAACCGATTCAGTTCTATGGGTGATTTCAGTGATATCACCTCTGATACAGTGATTGTGACTAATAACTGGTTGGATTTTGGTGATTTTGATGAGAACGAGCTGTTGATAATTAAAGATGTATTGGCCTACAACCCTCAGGATTCTCTGTTCGAAGAAGAAGAGACATTACATGGTGTTGGTGTTCCAATCGACTTTGGATTTTCAATTGGTGGATCTGGAAATGTTTATACCTGGAAGCTGAACGGAGAAATAATTGAGTCCGATGCGAATGTTTCGATCGAAGGTAGTTCTGTAAGCATCATTAGACCAGATTCACCAAATCAGGGAGATTATGTATTGGAAATTACAAACGACAAGTATCCTGATGTGACACTTGTGACACGACCATATACTCTGAAGCTGACTTCATACGAAAGAGATAAGCAGGCATTACTTGCTTTCAAAGCAGCCGTTCAGAATACTTATGATTTGAGCTCTTGGGTAGAAACTGATACCTTATCTAATTGGGAAGGTGTAACCTTAAGTGATAATCCGGACAACTTACGAGTAATTGGTTTGGAACTTCCGGGTAACCCTGATGATGGAATGGTTCTAAAAGGAGCTGTACCGAGTAGTTTCGCTGACCTGTCAGGAATAGAAATTTTGAATTTGGCAGCTAACGAACTGTCTTCTTTCCCTAATATTTCTAAGTGGCCTAATGTGACATCTGTAGATCTGAGAAGAAATAGATTGAAGTTTGCTTCTTTGATTCCAAATGTGAAACTGGGTACTAAGATCCAATATGATCCACAAAGAAGATTAGGTACTACATTATTTGATACACTTGTGGCTGGGGATGATCCGATCTTGTTCATCGAAAATCAAGGATTTGGTGCGAAGTATCAGTGGCAGTTTGGTAAATATATCCCGGGCCAATTCTACAATAATGATGTGGAAATCTTGGATGATGCGAATTCAAGAGTATATCAGATTCAGGATTTGGATTATGATCAGATGGGAACGTATCGTGTGAGTGTAACTCATGATGAGGTGCCTGGTTTAGTTCTTCAAAGTAGAAACCAGAACATCATGGCAGCTACAACTCTTTTTGGAACTGTATATGCAGTTGATGATACCAATCCGGTTACCGCTGGAGAAGTGATAACATTCAGGAAAACACCTGTTGGTCCATTTGTACCTGAGGATACTGTGCAGATCAGTACTTCAGCTGAGTTCCAGTTTAATAATGTGGTATTGGGTGATTTCTTATTGCTGACTAAGCCAGATCGTGATGTTTATCCTATTACAACCGAGCCTGGTTCTACGGTAATAGTTGACAGTTATTATGATACTGCCACCTTGTATGATGATGCGAAAACGCTCGAGGTAAGACAAAGAAGTAGTGGATTGGACATATTCATGAGCTATTATGAAATACCAGAGCCAATAGAGACCGGAGCTGATTTCAATGGATTGGTTGAGTCAGATATAGAGCAAGACACGTTGATAGACGAAGAAGCCAGAATCTTGGCAAGGAAAAAAGTGAAACGTGCGGCTTGTTCTATGAGACGCTATACTGGAAGTGGTAGATTGATAGAGGAAGATAGTGTTTTCACCCTTTATGCATATGTAGAATCCGATGACGAAGGTAATTTCAAATTTGAAGGAATAGAGGATGGAATTTATAAGCTCAATATCCAGTATCCAGGTGTTCCTATGGATCCAGATTCGGATATTACCTTCGAAGTAGGAGGTGACAAAGAGAATCAGGAATTTGAGATTAAAGCTGTCATAACTGAAGAGGGAATTCAGGTAGAGCAGAAAGAGGTTCTTTATACCTTGAAACCATATATCAAAGATGTGATGCTCTATCCTAACCCTACTGAAGGTAAGTTGAAAGCAGACTTCCTTGTTTATAGAAGAATTAAAGATCTGAAGTTGGAAGTGACAGACATCAGGGGAGTCAAACTTCTGGAACAGGAACTAAGTCCTAGAATGGGTACTCAGAGTGCAGTAGTAGACTTGACTAATTTTGAATCCGGAGTATATTTCTTGGTGTTCACTGACAGTCAAGGAACGTTTAAACACCAGGTAAAAGTGAGTAGAAAATAAGTAGAAGTTTTATTGAAAATTGTAAGGGGTCACTTTAGTTGACCCCTTTTTTTGTTAAAATATCCCTAAAATGTGGTAGAAATTCATGAAAAAATACCACAAAGTGGGTATTGTTTGAATCAAATAGGCACTCTACCTTAGCATAGTCATTAACATACTTCTGTAACTGTTCACCGCTAAAAAAGCTCTCGATTTTTCGAGGGCTTTTTTTTCTTAAAAATTTTGCTATTCCAATAACCTTTTTCTTCGACTCCAAGTTACCCCGCTATGGAAAAGAAAGTAAAGAGTCAGAAAAAGGCAGTGACTAAAGATTTTTTAATCAAGCATTTTATTCAGCACGTTCTGGAGACAGGAACAGAACCCGTTTCTGTGTTTGCATTCACAAAATCTCTAAAATGCACTGAAAAGGAATTCTATGGGTTCTTCAATTCATTTAAAGCATTACAAAAGTCTATATGGGCAGGTTGGTTTGAGGAAACCATAAGCAGTATGGAAAATGAGGAGGCTTATCAGAACTACTCAGTAAGAGAAAAATTGCTCTCTTTCTATTTCTCATGGATAGAGCTATTAAAAGATAACAAGTCTTTTGTACAGATCAAGCTTGAAAAACTTGAAAAGGCCGACATGAATCCGGACTTTTTAGGCCAGCTCAAAGAACATCACACAATGTATATCAGTGATCTGATGACAGAAGGAAAAGATACGGAAGAGGTAATGGAGCGGCCATTTTCGGATAGGTATCACAAGGGTTTCTGGGTGTTATTCTTGATGATCATGAAGTTCTGGTCCCAGGATGAGTCTGAAGGTTATGAAAAGACAGATGCCTTCATTGAGAAGTCCGTGAATCTGGCATTTGATCTGGTGGCAAGAGGGCCATTAGATTCAATGATGGATTTTGCCAAATTCATGTTACAAAACAGGATGTAATCCCGCAGCACATAGATATGAAAGAACAAACTAGAATTCCGGTAGGTAAGGTTTCGAGAGCAGCAAGGTTTGTGAAAACTGGCGCCAAGGTAGGAGGAAACTACGTGAAACATTATGGTAGAAAAATGCTGGATCCGAGTACCTCCAGGGAGCAATTGGATCAGGATAATGCGGCAGATATATACGACTCCCTAAGTGAGCTCAAAGGGAGTGCTTTGAAGGTGGCACAAATGCTTGCAATGGATAAGAATTTATTGCCTACTGCCTATCAGGATAAATTTGCAATGAGCCAATATAGTGCCCCACCGCTATCTTTTCCACTGGTGGTAAAGACTTTCAAACAGCATTTTGGTAAAAGTCCCGATGATCTCTTTGATTCATTTACAAAAAATGCTGTGAATGCAGCCTCTATTGGTCAGGTGCATCAGGCCACTCTCAATGGAGAAAAACTTGCTGTGAAAATTCAATACCCTGGTGTAGCTGAAAGCGTGAAATCTGATTTGAAACTTGTGAAACCTTTTGCCATGAGGCTCTTTGGTCTCAATGAAAAAGAATTGGATCAGTACATGGGTGAAGTAGAAGGGAAGCTACTGGAAGAAACCGATTATGAACTTGAGGTGAAAAGGTCAGTCAATATTACAGATGAATGCTGTGATATCCCCAATTTATTTTTTCCTAAATATTACAAGGAGATGAGTTCTAGCCGAGTAATCACAATGGATTGGCTGGACGGCTTTCATATCAAAGAGTTTTTGTCCAAAAATCCATCAGAGGAAGCCAGAACTGCTATTGGACAAGCTTTGTGGGATTTTTATCATCACCAAATTCATAATCTGAAAGTAGTTCATGCAGATCCGCATCCAGGTAATTTTCTGATGAGATTAGATGGTACGCTCGGTGTGATTGATTTCGGGTGTGTGAAGGAGATCCCGGAGGATTTCTATGATGCGTACTTTAAGCTGATGAGTGCAGACTTGATAATCAACGACGAAGAGTTGGTTCCTGTGCTATTCAATCTACAGTTTTTGTATGATGATGATACTGAGAAAGAGAAAGCGCTTTATGTTTCTATTTTCAAGGAAATGACCATGATGCTGGGCAAACCATTTCACTCAGATAGCTTTGATTTTGCAGACAATACTTATTTTGAGCAGATATATAAATTAAGCGAGCGGATCAGCAAAATCAAGGAACTGAGAAACAGCAAGCATCCTAGAGGGTCCAAACACGGCCTGTATATCAACCGGACATATTTTGGTTTATATCAACTTCTAAATATGCTGCAGGTAAAGATTAATACCACTAAGCCAGACTGGCTTCATTAGAAGTGGCTTTAAAAGGTCAATTGGTATTCAAGGCCATTGTTGTTTTTGATCTCCAGTTGACCTTTGATTTGTCTGGATAAAATATTCACCAGCCGTAAACCAAAGGACTGTGCTTCTTCAAGATTGAAAGATTGTGGTAATCCTATTCCATTGTCTTTTATGGAAAGATTATATTTTCCTGTGGAGTCTTGTAATAGTTTTAACTCCAGAATGGGTTTTTCAATATCTGCAAAGGCGTACTTAAAGGCATTGCTCACCACTTCGTTTACAATCAGTCCTAAAGGAAGTGAGGTGTCAGCATCCATCGAGATATTGATAAGGTCAAGTCTTATTTCAGCTTTTTCGTTGAATCCATAACTCTGTGACAATTCGTTTACCAGATTCTCAATGTATTCTTTGATATTGACTGAGCTGACTTCTTCCTGTTGGTAAAGCTTTTGATGAATCAATGCCATAGCCCTGATCCGTTCTTTTCCCTCGGCTACCATCTTCTGCGCTTCTGCATTGTTCATTTTCATAGATTGTAATCCCAAAAGGCTAGAAATCACCTGAAGATTATTTTTCACTCTATGGTGTAGCTCGCGCATGAGGTTTTCAATCTTCTGATTTTTAACCTTGATTTGCTGATATACTTTGTATACCCAAATCAGTAATATGCTCACAATCAGTAATCCAATACCGATGATCCATAGGATGATTTTACTTTGTGAAAGCTGTTTTTTCTGAGTGTCAATTTGCTGTTCTTTCCTTGCAGTTTCAAATTCAAACTCCAGGGCTTTAGTAGTTCTTTGTCGGTCTTTATAAATCGTTTGCTGTTCGATTTCACGGAGTTCCTCCAGGTAGTTGAAGGCAAGATGATATGCTCCTGCATTTTCACATACATCCACCAAATACCTCATCAAATTGATACCAACCGAACTTCTTAGTAATTCCGTAGAATCCCCCCATTGATATACTTGCTGGCACAGTTCGAGGGCCATTTTGTGATTTCCGACATATGATGCTTTCACACCCTCTACGAAAAGCACGTAGTTTTTGACATAGTCAGATATTACATCTTGATCCATGTTTTTGATAATTTCTAATTTGGATTGACAATTCTTAAAATCCCCATTCTCCAAATACGCTTGTGCCAGCTCTACATAAGTTTGTCCCATTTCCTCAGTAGTCACTGGTAAGTTTTTACGCCAGGCAATCGCCTGTTCCAAATAATAGATGCCACTATCCTTATTGTCTGTATACAGGTAATGATAAGATCCCAAAGCGTGGAGACTCACTGCGAAATTTATTGAATCTGCTTCGTCTGCTACTTTGATGATTTTCATAGCTTTATGAAAAAGATCAAGAGGACGTTCAAAGTCTTCCATGTAAACAAAATACCAGGCGAGATTATGATAACTACCAGAAATGTCTTCCTGTAAGGTTTCAGAGTTTATACTATCAAATAGATCAATTGATTGATAGGTTGCAGAAATAGCCTGTTCATATAGACCTACATCTCCATAATAGATGCCAAGTACCTTATACGATTGAGCGAGTAATTCCAGGTCTCCGTATTCGCTGGCAAGTTTCACAGCCTGTTTGCTAGCCCATAAGGCAGAATCTGAACGATTGTACCCAAAAAAATCCGTAAGATCTATGTAAGCTGTTATTCGATCTTGAATCTCACCAGTTTGTGCAATGCGTAATAGACTATCTTTTACGTTCTCAGCTTTTGCAAAAAATGAAGGAATAGTTAGAGTAGTTATTAAGAGAAGTTGCCTCATCGAATTGATAATCTGATAAGAAAAATATGTCTTTTTACTGAAATCATCAGTTGATTTGGCGGATTATGTTTGGAATGTTGCCCTATTGAAAGTTTTTCGTGGATTCTTTATCTTGTGATGATGAAACAACAACTAACCCTACTGATTATTACCATTCTTCTGTGGTCCTGTTCTAATCCTTCTGTACCTGAGGTAGGATCAGAGTGGAAGTCTATTGAAAAGGATCTTCAGGCACAATTTATTACTGCCATGGATTCATCTACGATAGTTATTCCGGCAGGGCATTACATGTTTACCCGTCCATTGTTACTGGATGGAAAGAAACATTTGACCATCAAGGGGCTAGGGGTTGACAAAACCATACTTTCTTTTGAAATGCAGGAAGAAGGTGCTGAAGGGTTGAAAGTTGCCAATGCTGTCAATATCACTTTACAGGATTTCACGATTGAAAATTCAAAAGGAGATAATATCAAAGTGACTGATACCAGAGGACTGACGATGAAGAATATCAAATCGTTGTGGACGGGAGAGCCGAAAGAAACGAATGGGGCTTATGCTTTTTACCCGGTTCTCTGTAAAAATGTATTGATTGAAAACTGTATCGCTATTGGTTCTTCTGATGCGGGAATATATGTAGGACAGTCCGATAGTGTAGTGATTAGAAATAATGAGTCATACTACAATGTGGCAGGCATAGAAAGTGAGAATTCAAAGTGGGTGGAGATTTATGGGAACTATAGTCATGACAACACAGGAGGCATTTTGGTATTCGATCTTCCGGGATTAACTCAGTTTGGGCATACCACCAGAGTATTTGACAATCAGGTGATTAGCAATAACTTCCGGAACTTCGCGCCAGAAGGGAATGTAGTAGCAACAGTGCCTCCAGGGACTGGAATCATGCTATTAGCCACTCGTTCGATAGAGATTTTTGGAAATACAATAAAAGACAACAGGACATTAGGCACCGCTATTGCCAGTTATGAAATCGTGGAAGCAATGGCTACATCCGAGGAGTCACAGCTGAACGAAAACATTAAGAAGTCTAAAAGAGATATTGAATATGATCCGTTTCCCAATGACATTTATATTCATAACAATTCTTTTTCCAATGAACACCAATTCCCTACCATAGAAAATGATTTTGGTTTGCTTTTCATGATGAAATTTCCTTTCAATACCCCCGAAATTGTTTGGGATGGTATTGTTTCTGGGACTGACGATTTTAATCTGTGCATCGAACAGGAGGGAGTTCACTTTGCTAATTTGGATGCCGCCAACGAGTTTGAGGATTTGAGTGAGGATATGACGCCATATCAATGTGTTGGTAATTTTGTAGATCCAATTTTCTGATGAAATATCATTTGTATTTGGTGATGATTGTAGGTCTAATTGCCTGCAATACACCTAAGAAGAAACCTGTTATTGAAGAGGTAAGACTGGAACAGTCTGTGGAACTAGACGTGCCAAATCAGCTGAGCACATGGGATCTTTTTGAACAACCTCTAAATAAGCTGATACCCAAAAAGGATATACTTCCATATGAGTTAAATACTCCGCTTTTCACAGATTATGCATTGAAGTCTCGATTTATAAAAATCCCTGACGGTAATCCAGCAGAATACGTCCAGGAAGAAGTGATGGATTTTCCAAAAGGCACTATTTTGATTAAGAATTTTTACTATGAGAGTGATCTTACATTAGAGAATTCAAGTAGAAAATTAATTGAGACTCGTTTGCTTATTCATGAAAATGATGGCTGGAATGCGCTGACTTATGTTTGGAATGAAGAACAAACGGATGCTTATCTAGAAATCTCCGGTGCTACAATACCTGTGAGTTGGGTTAATGAACAAGGTGTAGCTATGAATGTGAATTATTCTGTTCCGAATTTGGTCCAGTGCAAAAGCTGCCATGAGTTATCAGGAAAGATGACTCCAATTGGTCCTACGGCAAGGCAGTTGAATAAAAAGTACGACTATGCATCAGGAAATCAGAATCAAATAGACAAATGGAAAGCTACTGGAATGTTAACTTCGGTACCGCCACTCGAAGAGGTGCCGAAACTGCCAGCATGGAACGATCCATCTACAGGTACGACTGCTCAGCGTGCTCGTGCATGGTTAGATATCAATTGTGCTCATTGTCATCGGCTAGAGGGGCCAGCAAAGAATTCTGGATTATACCTAAGATATTCGGAGACAGATGAGTATCGCTTGGGGGTAAATAAACCTCCGGTGGCAGCAGGACGCGGATCTGGCGGAATGAAATATGCTATTGTGCCTGGTCATCCGGAACAATCCATTCTGATACACCGCATGGAGTCACTCGATCCTGGAGTGATGATGCCTGAATTGGGCAGGAAGTTAGTTCACAAAGAAGGGGTGGAACTCGTAAAACGCTGGATTTCTGAAATGTAATTCTCACGACAAATTTTGTAAAACTTTTATTTTCACGAATCATTTATGGTGTCAATGAGGTTATAAGCCTCACAACAGAATAATTACAAAGAATGCGCGAATTAATAACAGCCCCCTGGCCTTGGTATGTTGCCGGGCCACTCATCACTATTATTATGGTGTTGATGCTTCTTTTTGGAAGAGCTTTTGGAATATCGTCCACTTTGAGAACTGTCTGCTCTATTGGCGGAGCAGCAAAACTCAGTGACTTTTTCAGGTTTGATTGGAAAGATACTATGTGGAATCTCATTTTCGCCATTGGCGCGGTATTAGGAGGTTTTATTGCCTCCAATTATATGATGCCAGATCAGGCGATTGATTTGAATCCCGCAACAATTGAATCCCTAAAAGCTGTAGGAATTGCCCAGCCAGGAGCAGAATATTTGCCAGCTGAAATCTTCAACTTTGAAAACTTGCTGACAGCAAAAGGTATTCTGTTTATGGTAGTTGGAGGATTTTTGGTAGGCTTTGGTACCAGATATGCTGGAGGATGTACTTCTGGTCATGCGATTAGCGGATTGAGCGATTTGCAGCTCCCATCATTGGTAGCAACCATAGGTTTTTTCATTGGCGGTTTGATTGTGACACACTTTATACTCCCTTACATACTATGAATAAGTTGAAATTTCTATTGGCAGGAGTAGCTTTTGGTATCGTACTTACCAAGGCGCAAATCATATCATGGTACAGAATTTATGAAATGTTTCGCTTCGAATCTTTCCACATGTATGGTGTGATTGGATCTGCAGTGATATTAGGGATCATTTCGATTCAGATCATTAAACGGTTCAATATCAAAGACTTTGAAGGAAATCCGATTATCATACTTCCCAAACAGAAAAGATATGCCCCAGCACTTTTGGGAGGAACAATATTTGGTTTTGGTTGGGCACTAACAGGTGCTTGTCCGGGCCCAATTTACATTCTGGTGGGGAATGGATTTATGGCTTTTGGAATTGTTTGGCTCTCTGCGGTTTTAGGCACATTAGTATATGGATTGGTCATGCATAAGCTACCTCAGAAATAGTCAATGATTGGGTGTGGTTTTTGGAATTCAGGTTTTCTGGCTGATCTGAAAATGTCTTAGCTTTCTAAGCTTCTTCTATATCATAGGCTATTGGACATGAATAATTCAACTGTTGTTGATAACTTTCTGACCTAAACCCAAAAATGACATGAATTACACTCAAGGAATGCTCAAAGACGGAGCACTTTCAGGCAAAACTATTTTAGTAACCGGTGGTGGCACTGGTCTGGGCAAATCAATGGGCACCTATTTTTCGGAGCTAGGGGCCAATCTGATTATTACCAGTCGGAAAATGGAAGTGCTGGAAGAAGCTGCAAAAGAGATCACCGAAAAGACCGGAAACCCCGTACTGCCTCTTACCTGTGACGTGCGCGAATATGATCAGGTAGAAAAAGTCATTGCTTCAGCAAAGGAGAAGTTTGGTCGAGTAGATGTGCTACTCAACAATGCTGCTGGAAACTTCATCAGCCCTACCGAACGACTTTCTAATCGCGCTTTTGATACCGTAGTGGATATAGTTCTTCGAGGTTCTTACAATTTCACTTTGGCAATGGGCAAAGACTGGATTGAAAAAAAGCAAGCTGGCAATATTTTGAATATTGTCACCACTTATGCCTGGACAGGATCTGGTTACGTGGTGCCATCAGCTTGCGCTAAAGCGGGCGTATTGTCCATGACCAAATCATTGGCGGTAGAGTGGGCAAAATATGGAATCCGGTCGAATGCCATTGCTCCTGGACCATTCCCAACAAAAGGAGCATGGGACCGCTTATTGCCGGGAAATTTGAAGGAGAAATTTGATCCAGCCAATAAAGTGCCTGTAGGAAGAGTAGGAGAGCATCAGGAATTAGCTAATCTGGCTGCCTATCTGGTTTCAGATTTCTCAGCTTATGTGAATGGTGAGGTGATAACAATTGATGGTGGAGAATGGCTCAAAGGAGCCGGTGAGTTTAATCAACTGGATCAGATCCCCGAAGAACTATGGGATGCTATGGAAATGAGCAGAAAAGGAGGCTCAAAGCTTCAGATGATGTGGGCATACATGAATGGCCTGCGGAAGATGAAGTTTAGAAAGTAAAAAAGGCAGCTCCAACGGAGCTGCCCTCACTTTATCAACCAATTTTCAATCTATGAAAATTATCTTTTCCGCTTCATTCAATTGAATTGTTGGCGGTTTATTTTCCTGCTTCTTTTGGTCTTTATACCTAATAAGCACTCTGGATTATGAAGCTTTAGAAGCAACGTATCTATTCACATCTAACCAAGAACCCGCATTATAGCACTCTACTCCTTCGTTTGAAAGGTATGCAGTAGCCTGCCCGCTTCTTGCGCCACTCTGGCAGCAAAGCAAGATTGGACCTTCGATCGCTTTTATTTCATCTAATCTTGTAGGTACTTCATTCAAAGGAATATTCACGGAACCCTCTACATTTCCCATTTGAAATTCCATTGGAGTTCTTACATCAACAATTTGTGCGCCGTTTTCTAATAGTGATTCTAGTGTCATGTTTTTGTTTATTTCGTTTTCAATTACACAGCAAAATAACGGATGGGAAAAAGAATGTTTGGTAACAAAGGTTACTATTGCCTAAAATCGGCACTTATACTTTTGAAAAATGATGAAAACATTATTGAATCCACAGCTGCTTAGATCGGCTATCATGATGTCCCTTACATTGGGGCTTGCACCTTTTTTCCCAGAGCCACATATCCTTGGTAAGCTTCGTTGGGTTTGGGGTGGAGCTGTAGGTATGCAGGGAATGGACTGGTTTGACCTTGTATTACATGGTAGTCCCTGGCTTTTCTTAATTGTGGTGGCGTCTGCTCAGCTGTTTCACAAGGTGAAAACTGCTATTGGTTGACTACTAGAGGGTTAATTGTTCTGCTCTGTTTTTGAGAGCTGTATTCATACTTTTAAATTGGTTGAGTGTTTCGGTCATCAGTTTCTTTTTGAGCAAAGGAACCAGAATGCCTTTAAAATCCTCACTTTGGATAAAAGTGACCCCACCTTCATCATTTTCAATTAATTCAAAATTGTGACTCCCATCGAAAATTCCGGGAATCATCAAATGTCCGAGCCACTTGAATTGTCGGAATTCTTTATTCACTAATACAGTCGGTTTAAACCTCATGTCATCAAGTAATACATCTAGCTTTTCACCGACTTGTGTGCTTCCTTTGATTGATTTGATGAATGGATTCCAGGAGGGGAACTGATCGAAATCCATGAGGATATTCCAAATAATCTCTCTGGATGCGTTGATTTTGATTTCTGAATGAATGGAAGTTGCCATAATTTTTGATTTTTGATGAAACAAAGATTCAGCAACTTATTTTCACTTCTCTTGACTTAAATCAAGAATTGGATTTCTTCCTGATTCTACTCAAGGTTTCTGGTGTCATTCCTAAAGATGAGGCAAGATATTGAAGTGGTACTTCATTCATCAGGCTTTTCTTATATCCTATCAACTGGCTGTATCGTTCTTCAGCAGACATGGATAAAAACGAAAAAACACGATCTTCGAGTGTAGCGAAACACTTGGCTATGAACAGCTTTTCCAGATCTTTCCATTCGGGTACAGATAGGCCAATTTGATCGTAATCATATTTACTGATGGTGTAGATTTCACATTCTGTTAGCGATTGTATGTTCCATCGCGATGGAGTGTCGAATACCAAGCTCGAAAGTTCCGTAATGAACTCATTTTGAGAAGCGATCCACTGAGTGACTTCTTTCCCATCTTTTAGTGCAAATACTCTAAAATGACCTGATTTGATAAAGCTTAGCTTTTTACATAGATCACCAGCACTTGTATGAAATTCACCCTTTTTTAGGTTTTCTGGCTTAAATAGCTCAGCCATCACTGCTAATTTATCTTTTGGTATTCCGAGAAAGGTATTGATGTATTGTTCGAGCTCTGTCATTTAATATTGGCTTATTGCAAATAATGCCCTTTCATTAGCCGATACGTCCGGTAATCATTAATTGCGTCAGAAAGTAAAAGATATCTGCTACATTTATCAAAAATCATTTTATCAAACCTATGAAAATTACTCAATATTTCTTGTTGGCTCTTACTTTGTTTTTTGCTTGTGAAGGGCCTAAAAGCCCGGTTTCAGCCACTGTAAGTGGTAAAATTACCAATCCCAAGGGTGATCAGGTTTCCTTTAGATGGAATGGCGAAACCGTGACTGATTCTCTGAATGCAGAAGGGAAATTTAATGTGACATTGGATCTTTCTAAACCACAGGAAGTGCGCTTCAGACATGGTGAGGAAAGTACTACTTTATATTTGAGACCCGGTGATCAATTATCACTTTCACTGGATACAAAGGAGTTTGATGAAAGCCTAAAATACACAGGCACAGGAGAAAAAATCAACAATTATTTGGCAGCAGTAGTACTCATGGGTGATACCATTATCAATCCGAGAGCAATGTACATGTTGCCTCCTGACAGTTTTCAGTTGGTATTAGGAAATATCAAAGAGTGGAAAATAGCTGCTTTGGAATCTTTTAATATCGATGATGAGGAGTTTATCTCATACGCTAAAAATGATTTGGAATGGTCTGATCGAGTGAAGAAAATATCTTATGAAGACAATTATAAATATCTGACAAAAGCTACCGAAGTAGAGCTTCCCGAAGATTTTTATGCTTTCGAAAATGAAGCAGATATCAATGATTCCACTCAGGTGGATTATCCTTCCTTTCAGAATTTCGTGGAGAAAAAAGCGGAACAATTAGCAGGTGTGAAGTATGAGAATAGAAAAGATCAGAGTGGTGGATTTTATAGCTTTTACCTCGAAGCTATCGATGAAATAGTGACAATACCATCGATCAAAGAAAAGATGTACTATGATATTTTGAATTATGGTTATTCCAGTCTGGACGAAGAGAGGCAAGATTATCTTTATAATGGCTGGCTTTCATTGAATCCAGATGCGGAAAAAGTGGCGCAAATAGATGAACAGATCAAACAGCTTCAAAAGTTGAATCCTGGCAATCCGGCACCTGCATTCACCTACGTGAGTATTGATGGTGATTCTGTTTCTTTAGAAGATTTTAGGGGAAAGTTGGTTTACATAGACGTATGGGCCACATGGTGTGGGCCGTGTATCCGGGAGCATCCGTTTATGGAAAAGTTGCAAGAGCGATTTGAAGGAAAAGATGTTGTTTTCATTGCTGTGAGTACTGATAGCACTCAAGAACCATGGAAAAAAATGGTGGCTGCAAAAGAACTCGGTGGGGTGCATCTTTATGCTCCCGGTGCGTGGCAATCAACTATCATTCAGGACTATATGATTAAAGGTATTCCCAGATTCATACTGATAGACAGAGAAGGCAAGATCATCGATGCGAATGCCGAACGACCATCCGGTTCCATTGGGGATCAGTTGGATGAGTTGCTTCAGAGTACTTGATAAAAACATTGAAGATAATGAGATTTAAAACCACCCATCGAGGTGGTTTTTTTGTAACCTCACCATAATACGACGATTTTCTGCAGATAATCGAAAAATTATATTTCAATTACCAACCTTTTATATATTCCATTCGAATCAATAGCAAATCCGGAAAAATTGCTTTTTAAGAAAAAACCGAGCGAATTAACCATTATTAAAGATTGTGCAAAGGGTAAGCCTTCTGCCCAGAAGCAATTATATGAGCTATATTTTAATTATGCGATGAGTATTGCTATGCGCTATGCAAGTAATCGCGATGAAGCTATTGAAGTGGTCAATGATTCTTTTATTAAGGTTTTTTCCAGTATTGATCGATTTAATCAAGAGCAGCCATTCAAAGCCTGGTTCAGACAGATAGTAATTTTCACCTCTATCGATCATTACAGAAAATCAATTAAAGAACAGCATGATTCATTGGACAGTCTCTACGTACACCGAGGTGTGGAGCCTGATATATTCAGTGATTTAGGAGAAGAGGATATTCTACAGTGTGTACAGCAGCTAGCTCCAGGATATCGAACAGTTTTCGTGCTTTATGTGGTGGAAGGATACAAACATCATGAAATAGCCGATATGCTGGGAATAAGCGAGGGCTCCTCAAAGTCCAATTTATCGATCGCTCGAGAGAAGTTGAGAAATATGATAGGTCATTCAAAAGCAAACCACAGACGCCATGGATGATAAGAATTTTGATAAGGCAATACGGCAGTCGCTACTGAGCTACCAAAATGAAACATCGGCATCAGTTGGTTGGAGCAGGTTGAATCTACCAGTTCAAAAGGTTGGTGCAGTTAAAAGTTGGTTGGTTGGATCCGTGATCGTGAATGTCGTATTATTTGCTGCATTGGGGTATTTGTATTTTGGTCAGGAATCTTTAGAGGATCGATTGCAGCTGTTGGAAAATCGTTCTTATAATATAGAAAATCGTTTTGTCGGGCCAGAGTTGGCGGAGCGAATTGATATCACGGTAGAAAGTGATAATAGTAGTTTTAACGAACCTCCATCTGTTACTTCTTTTGAATCAATAGGATTGTTAGCATCTAATGGGTCTTCAGGAATCATTAATCGGGATGAAGAAGAAATTTTAGTAGCTGATCAGCGAAATCTTATCCAATTGTCACGAATTGATGGTTTGCCACCGAAGGATTTTGAACCATTTAACTTGTACACCTCTGATCAACCTCAAGAATCTAAAGAAAGAGTGAAGCTTCCTAAAAAACTGGCTAAGCTGGACCGAGGTACCTTAATAGAATTAGAGAAAAACAGGTTTGGAAAAGGTGTACAGATAGAGCCGGCCGCAGTGGCAATTACAGATTATAATCAAGCTAATAATGGCTATTCTGGAATTGGTATGGGGATTGGTGGTGAATTGCAATTGAGATTTCATCCTTTTTGGTCATTGAATCCTGCAATTCAATATACTCGTATGAACTTGAATTCGACCTCCGAAAACATACAAAGCGAATGGACCAATTATTTTCAATTCAATTACATCGGTGAATTGATAAAATCACATCGTGGTATTAATCTGATTAAAATTCCGATTTTGCTAGAGAGGCACATCCCAATCAATCAAAATAATTCTCTCAGATTAGGAGTGGGTGTTAATACAAATATTCAATTCAGTCAGAAAATTAATTTTGAAAGTCGTGAGTTGGAACATGAAGAAGATCATGAATTCGAAGAAGAGGAGGAATATCATTATTTCACTGAATCATACCACGAAAGTGGTCTGAAAATATTTTCTACAGTAGCCAGATATGAAATGGTTTTGGGACATAGGATTAAAAAGACAGCCTTTTATTGGAAAACTGGAATCTATTATGAACAGGCTTTTTCAGGATTAGATTTATCCAATAATTTGAAGACTTATGGGTTCACAGCAATGTTCTCCAGGAAATAATAATTGCTAAGACCAACCATTTAAAAGTTCTATTCGAATTGATAATTGAGTATAAGGATTATATGCAAAATTAAAACGATGAATAGAAAGGAATTTCTTCAAAACCTGGGATTAAGTGCGGGAGCACTTTTGGCAACTTATTGTCTGGGTGGGCTTTCTGCCTGTAGCTCGGAAGGTGTACAGCCTACTGGTTCGGTTGATTTTATAATAGATCTCAACGACGCTGCATATGCAGCACTAAATGATGTTGGAGGATTTATTAAAAAAGACGGGGTTGTTATAGCACAAACTTCAGCAGATGTTTTTGTAGCAGTAACACAGATCTGTAGTCACGAAGGTTTAAAGAGAATAGAATATCGAAAGAGTAAAAATGATTTCTATTGTGGAGCACACGGAGCGTCATTTTCTACTTCAGGCAGTGGTAATAACTCCGCGGCTAAGGCAGGATTGAAAGTATATAATATAGATATCAGCGGCAGTCAATTACATGTTTATAGCTGAAAAATTAAGATAAAGTGAATAAGGCTGGTTGAGTGAGGTTTGCACGCTGTGCAAGCCTCTTTTTTATGTGCGCCATGCACGCTTTTCTCATCTATAAGGTGAGGTTTTTTTTTGAACCAAGTCCTGAGCGAGCCCAGATGGAGAGGAATCGTTAGCTTAAGGCA
>JAUIAO010000026.1 GCA_030425425.1 Bacteroidia bacterium
TTTTTCTAAACCCATCTTCAAATCAGCATCTAGTTTTTTCCTTCCTAATTTTTCAGGGCCCATTCTCCTTACCTTGTTGAGTTCTTTTTGGAGCTTAAGAACCTGCTTTTTTGTTTCATTTAATACATAGTAGGTATTGGGACGATATTCATCCATTACAGGAATGATTTCAGGCCTGACCACCAAACTAGGTGTATCCAACTCTAAGTCTTTTTTGATGAATTCTATGGTGTTTTGAAAATCTTTATAAGTACTCACATCAAAACTTACTCCTTGTGGTATGTTCAAACGCGCTTTTTCTCCGGTTAGCCCAATTGTTTTTAAAGAAAACTCAACCTCAGCATTCCCAATTTGCACATTGGCAGCAAGGTCAGATAACTTACCAATACCCTGGAGATCTGCTGTGTACTCACTATCCAGAATTCTTAATTCAGACCTGATTCCAACAGCATATCTGATGGTAGGGAGGTATTCGCACTTATAATCACCGTACTGTATATAATCAATGACAAAGTATTTTGTCTTTTTATCAGCACTGACATCCGCAATTCCAAATGCCTGCATTAC
This sequence comes from Bacteroidia bacterium, assembly GCA_030425425.1. Classification (GTDB taxonomy): domain Bacteria; phylum Bacteroidota; class Bacteroidia; order Cytophagales; family Cyclobacteriaceae; genus Marinoscillum. The sequence goes on from JAUIAO010000026.1 coordinate 568, forward strand.
GCCCTTCATCGAGCCATCAAAAGCATAATATTTATATTCAAATCCTGATTTCAAATCCTGAACCGAATCTGGAATTTGAAAACCACAATCGATTTTCATAGTAGAATTCCGAGCATCGAACTCAATGAATAAGCTATCATTTCTTTCTTCTCCTCTTCGCTTAATAACCGAGTTGACTAAGTGATATTCTAAAACAGCTTTATTGTAATACTCCTCCTCTGATTCTACAGATGAATTAGATAACACAGATGTATTTTGATCAAAAGTTCTACAGGATATCAGAACAAGGACCAACAAAGTATATTTCACTGATTTAAGCATAGCTATATTTTATAGGTTTTCAATCCATTTACTACTTACCCAGCCTTGGGAGACTACTCTGCTCCAGCCATTGCGCTCTTCTACGACATCTACTTCCGCACCTTCAAACAGCACGCCCATTCGCTGGCCATTGGGTGATTTTCTAAAGTTGAGTTGCTCGGCACTTACTGAGGCTTCTTCTAGTTCGATATCGTCCTCATCGGAAGAGGTTTCCTGAGGGATATTGTCCAGATACTGGATCCAGACCTCCTCACCGATTGTCAGAGCATTGGCTACTATCTGATAGACTCTTTTATAGGCCTGAGTACTGCTAGTGATTGACCCTGCTTGCCCGATATTGGTATTCGCCCCATCTCCGATCAGCAGGCATCCATCGGTATCTCCTTCGAAATTCCCAATGTGAATCAAGATCCATTTGAAACCCGGCACATTCTGTACATGAAGCATCCCCTGATGGAAATCGGGAAATTTTTCCAGGTACTTGGCATGTTTGCCTCCCTCCGCTCTGAGTTTTACTTCGTAGCGTCCGGCTGGTATGCGGGTCTCTCCCGTCACTTTTTCTTCTCTGAATTCATCTTCCAGCGTGTAGGCTGCAAACTTCCCATTGATCAGCAGCAAACCCAGTGTGGTATTTTGTCCTGAGCTGTATCGTATGACTGTCAGTTCCATAGCGGCTATCCTTTTGCATTGTTGAATTGGTTGGCACTGCGCATTCGGTCGTCCATGTTTTGACGGGCGATGGTCGCGTTCTTATCGGCACTTCCTTTGCTGGATCCGAAGAAGTAAGACAGCACCATGCTAAAACCTGCCACCAGCGCACCAAACAATTGATTGATCGCCGCTTCACTGCCTTTTGGTAAAGGGCTTTTAACCATCATAAAAACCAAAATGAAAAAGCCTGCTACTACTACCAACGCCAATCCGATTTGTAGCCAGTCGCGCCTTCCTGTCAGCCTTACGATTTCCAGTTCCCTATCACGGGCATCTTGCACATCTCCAATATAGGCCCGTGCTTCCTCCAACTCTATTTGTGCATTCTGTAGCTGTAGTTTTTGTAGCTCCACCTTATTATCCAGCTCATATCTCCTGAGCTCTTCCAGTTTTTCGGGATGATTGATAATGGCTTTGGCAATTTTATCCGGATCTGCAGAGTCGATCCCCACTACATCTTTGATGATGTTGACAACAGGTGCGGCTGCCCCTCCCGTCACCACGTTTGCCAGGAGTGGTAATCCTTTGGAAATGAGTGTTTTCTGAAGGAAGCTCTCCTTCCCAAGGTTCTTTTTAAGGAACTTTCCAAGTCCTTTTTTCTTATCAGACATGAGTATTCAGGTTAGGTTCTTAATGTATTTGGTCATCAGTTGGGTAACTGGTTTTCCATAGCTTTTACCAAATTAGAAACACCACATCACAATTCCTATACCCACTTTTAGGTATTTTTTGTAATTACCGCATGCGTTTTGCACAATAAGTATTCTGAATTGTATTATAAGAAGAATTGTAAAAAATAATTTTTAAACAAATCTCAAAAAATCAGGACGAGATGAAAATAATCTAGTGGATTTACAGGTGTTCATGCTCTTTTCAGAGCTCTGTATAGGATAATCGTAAGGCGATTAGCGAAATACGAAAGCAAATCAGTCCCCCTCAAAGGATTCTTCCCTGCGGTCTGAATGACGACTCGAAAAGGACGATCAACGCAAGGCGAACGGCGATCAGCAAATCAATCCCCCTCAACAGATTCTTCCCTTCGGTCAGAATGACTACTTGAAAAGAACGATCAGCGCAAGGCGGTCAGCGTACGGCGGTCAGCGAACTAATCCTTTTCCTGATACAGCAATTCGTCATTGAGGAAGTCATAAAGTGTCAGCCTCCTCAGGTTGAAGTAGGCAGCCCAGAATGACTGTAGCGCACTGGTATAGCTCCTTACCGCTGCATCCTTTTCGTTCAGGGCGATGTTCAGATCAGTAATATTGATCTTACCAATCAAATACCGGTTCTGAGTCACATTATAACGTTCTTGAGCTACTTCATTAGACTTTTTGGTAATTTCCACTTGCAGACGCAATACATCCAGCTGATTGACCAGCGTGATGATCTCCTGCTCAAAGTTTTGAATATCCTGCTCCAACGTATAAGTAGTCAACTCCTGATTGGCCAGGGCTGTCTGCACACGTGACTTGGTACGTCCCCAATCAAGGATAGGCACACTGAGTGTCAGGTTCAGTCGCTGCTGATTATTAGGGTCTACATAGGTATCAGGTATTGTTCCCGCTGCATTGTTCAGACCAAAAGTAGCAATCAGATTGGTTTGCACCCTGTTGGCTCTGGCACGAGCCACTTCCCTATCGGCTTCAGCTCTTCTTCTTTCAAACTCGATATAGTCTGCACGGTTTTGTTTGGCATAAGCCAGCGCCTTATCCAATGGAACATCAAACTCCGGCAATTCTTCCGGCAAGGCCAGCTGCAAAGTATTTGAACTACTCTCCTGCAAGCCAATGAACCTTCTCAGCGCAAGCCGGCTCGTTTGCAGATCCAGACTGGCCTGAGCAGCATCTTGCTTACTTCTGAGCAACTGTAGTTCTACCTGTAGCAGTTGTTCTTTTGGGGTGGTGCCTATGTTGTATCTGCCTTTTTCAATGTTGTATATGGTATCATTGTTTGCCAGGTTAAACTCAGCAATCTGTAAATTGATTTGTGCATTGAGATAATCGAAATATCGACGTGTAGCCTCTGCCGAAATGGCCTCCATCTCCTCTACATAACTCCTTTTTGACTCTTCATAGCGAAGTGGCTCGGTTCTTTTGTCCCATTTCAAGTCATTGAACCCAAAAATAGGCTGCACCAATCTCACATTAAATAATGTAGAATTATAAATTGGATTGGTGATCGACGCATCTGCATTCAGGTCATTGAATTGATTCATGCTACTATTCACACTCAATTCTCCTCCTGTGATGGCAATAGGCTGTACCAAACCAAGATTAAGATTACTGGAGAGCTGCTCCCGACTTCTGTAAGCAAACGATCCATCATCCTGAGAAACCTGAAAATAATCCCTGTTATATCCCGGCAGATTTCCGCTCAGGTTGAGTGACGGGTTGTAGTTTGACTTATAGCTTCGGTATTGCCAATAGAAGTTTTTCCTTCTGGTCTCGGCAGATTTTGCGGAGGGGCTTTGTTCTTTAGCCAGCTCTATGACATCTGTCAATGTAAGCTCCATCTGAGCTGATGCAGAGAAAGAAATGGCTAGTATGATGATTAATGAGAGGTATTTATTCATATCTCAATGATTCTATAGGGTCCTGAGAAGCAGCTTTACGAGCCGGGGCAATTCCGAATATCAACCCAACTGTAGCCGCCACACCAAATGATAAAATGATAGAAGTAAATGTGATGACTGTAGGAATATCCGCAAAAGCACTCACCAGAATGGCAATGGCCACCCCTAGAAACACTCCAATCAATCCACCTGTGATACTGATCATCATCGCTTCAAAGAGAAACTGATTGATGATGTCTTGTTTCTTTGCACCTAGGGAAAGACGCAAACCGATTTCCTTGATTCGCTCCAGTACGGAAGCAAGCATGATATTCATGATCCCGATACCGCCTACCAGTAATGATATGCCGGCAATGGCCCCTAATACATAATTAAAGATGTCGTTGGTCCGTTGCTGCTGCTTCAATAGCAATTCGGGAATTTCGATTTCAAAATCTATGACATTATAGTGTTTTCGCTCCAGCATTCTGGAAATCACGTCCGCAGTTGGAGTCATTCGCTCTGTTTCCTTCACCTGAATGACGAGTCTGTCCAGCTGATGGTAATTGGTGGATCCGGTATTTTCGCTTTGATCTCCGGAATTATCAGAAAAGCGCCCTCTACCTCTACTTCTTGTATTTGCCTGTCGAAGCATTTCTTCAGTTACCAGAGCGCGGTTTTTGTAGCGCACCAGCATCGTTTGCAATGGCACATATACGTCCATATTGTAATCTCTGATACCAAGATTGGAAATACTTTTATTACTGATGAGCCGCTCTTCCAGCATACCAATGACTTTCAGCCAGTTGTTACCACATTTAATGTATTTTCCTATGGGGTCTTCAGTAGGAAAGAACTTCGCCTTGATTGACTTACCGATGATACATACAGGCTCACCATGAACCAGATGGAAATCATTGAACATTTCTCCGCGTTCCAATTGAAAGTTGAAGATTTTGAAGTAATTCGGGTTTACACCTACCAGTTTAGCCGTACGTCTGATTCCATTATTGATCAGGTAAGTATCCAGAGTAATTTCCGGACTCACCATACTGATTCCTGGAATCACTTTTTTAATTCCTTCAGCATCTTTGATGGTCAATCCTGGCGTCCACTTTTGCTTATTGCTCTCGTCTTCTGATTCTTCCTCCTCCAGATTCTCTTCACTCTGAGCTACAATAGGTTTGATCACAATGTTGTTCACTCCCACCAGCTTGATTTGCTCGAGGATTTCCTGCTGAGCTCCATTACCTATGGCCAGCATGGCTATTACAGCAGCCACACCAAAAATAATCCCCAAGCCAGTCAGAATGGAGCGCATACGATTGGCCAACACTGCCTCCACGGCAATGTATAGGTTCATCAATACCTTGTTAGGGATCATGAGTTAGGTCTTTTTCCTGGAAACTTTCTATCTCCCATTGGTGGGGATTTGGGTTTTTCCTCTGTCTTCTCCGGCTCAGGGTTTCGTTTGCCATTCATTTCTACCAGCAAACTGATTTCGTTGATATCATCCAGCTCACCATTTGGATTAGACAGATACACATCATCGTTGGCATTCAAGCCGAGTAAAATCTCTGCTCTTTCTGCGTTAGTTGCGCCAACCTGCACTTCTTGAGCTTCGAAGTTCATAGCCTGTTGCTTGAATACGTAAGTGATACTATCCTGAAAACTATGAAGACATTCCAAAGGGATAGAAATGGTCTTTTCAATGACCTCTGTGTAAATTTTGTTGCTTGTTGTCATGGCAGGTCTCAAATCACCATCCACTTCATCGAGCTCTACGGTGACCTGAAATACCTTTGCATCAGAATTAGGTCGTTGCTCTCCTACGTTGGCTACTCTGGTTACTTCACCTTTCAGTTTTTTGTCCGGAAAAGCATCCAAACCAATGTCTACCTGCTGACCAACAGAAACCTTTCTGATATCTACTTCATTGATGTAAGTAATGGAATTCATTGATGATAAATCCGGCAAAGTAGCTACCACAGGATCCCACGCACTGATCTGACTTCCCTCTTTCATTGGTCTGCCATCCCATCCTTTTCTGTATATCAACATACCGGCTTCTGGTGCCGTAATCGTAAATTGACTCAGCAAATTCTGCATGCCTTCATATTCTCTTTGTCTTTGTCTGAGATCGATTGATCTTTCCTGCATCCGTGCGGCCAGCTGCTTCTGTTTGATCTGATAAGACTCTTTGGCTTGTTTCAATGACCTTATGGCTTTGTCGAGAGCAATCTGAGCCTGTTTGATTGTTGCGGGAGGCTCATATTGTGATTGCTCCAGCACCAGTTTCTTTTCCTCTACTGTATATTCAAGGTTAGTAAGTTTATCACGTTCATCACGAAGCTGAAGCGTAGTATCCATCTGGGTTTGAAGATATTCAGATTGCTCTTCCTCTATCTGCAGTTCAGTATCTTTCATGCGGGTATTAAGCTCCGAAGGATCCAATCGTGCGATGTACTGTCCTTTTTCCACATAAGTACCTTCATCTATAATATCCTGGATATTTACCTGATAGATTCTGTAGTTACGCAAGCCACTTGGCCCAACAATTTTCGTAGAGTTCTTTGCTGACAATTCGCCCGAGGTATTGATTTCCACTACAAATTTTCCTTCCTCCACCGGAACGACAATTTCAGAATTGGCTACACCTCCTGTACCCCTAAAAACAATGAACAATATCAGGATAACAACAATTGCTCCTCCCGCCCAAAGCACTCTCTTATTCTTTAACATAATAGCTTAGATTTCGATTGGTAAAACTAGATGGTACAAGTGTCAATTTTACACCACACACAGAGTGAAACGACCATCGATATAATTTGTTATTCAATCCTACTTTAAGCGGCTATTTATTGGATGGACGGTATCCCGGATTTTGCCGGAATTCCGTACCATTTCATCCTTCATCCTGGAAATCCAGATGACTTAAATATTGTAGGATTGAACGTATACTTATTGCTTGTTTATGACAGAATGGATAATGTAGCCTGACAGTTAAACTCAGTCCCGGGTTCTAATATTCTTATCCCATCTCCATTATTAAAAGAATTGATATTAGCTGTCATAGGCTCTATGGCCACAGTCTCTCCACCTTCAGGAGTAAAAATCTGCATGTAATCCATTTCATCGGATGCATCAAACTTCAGCGTGAGTCCTTGGCGGGTTTCTAATGAGTAACTGTAAGGTGTGTTTTTCAATTGATATGCATTATCCAAAGACATTTCGCAGAGCGGAAATTTAATTTCCGGCAACTGTTCCCTTTTACCTGTAGGCAGCGAGCGATCACTTAGCTCTATCTCTTCTACCTGGCCGGCATGAAAAGTATATCCGGCGATCCCTTTTCCATTGATCTGGAAATATGGATGCCACCCCAACCCAAACGGCATATTCCTTTTTCCTTTATTTACTACTTTGAAGGAGGTAATTAACTGATCATATTCATAGTGATAAGTCACTTCCAGATCATACGCAAATGGGTAATAGTCCAAAGACCCGTCGTATCGATGAATCAAAACAATGGTAGCTGACTCACTACTTGCTTCTGCAGACACCACCTCGAAAGGATGATCATAAACCATCCCATGAAGTTGGTTGTGCTTATCTTCTTCATTGATCGGCCACTGGTAGGTATTCCCTTCAAATGAGTATTGACCATCTTCCAGCCGATTGGGGTAAGGAAACAGTATAGATTGCTTAAACCATGCATTGGTTTTTAAATCCTCATCAGAAACGGGCCATAATATATCATTCCAGGTATCTTTAGCATACAATTTAACCTGTGTTAATTTAGCTCCATACCATGGTGCAACCGTCAGTATAATTTTATCATCTTTAACAATGTGCAGGCGTTCTTTAGAATCGTGAAATGTTTTGGTTATTCTCATGTGAAATTTTCAGTTGGGAATTGAAGTGCTAAAATAAATCTGGAAAATATTCTATATCGGAATCCAAGACATTATTTTTGAAACCGTTTAAGAATTCAATCAAAAGAAATCCATTATGTTCAGAAAAGCGAATCTTGTTTTACTCATCGCGTTAAGTTTTGTATTCACCTATTGTAGCAATAGCAAAAAGGCTTCTTCGGAGGAACAAGCCGCTGAGAAAAAAGCAGAGCTAGAGCAATTTGTGGAAGAACAATTCGAATACCCGCTTCCTACCTCATTCGAAGTAACCAAAATGTTGCAGGATGCTAATGCCACCTACTCAGCAGACATCACCAATGATGCCGGAGCGGTGGAGAAATATGTAACAGAATGGCAAAAAGCCATGAATCTGGGAGTGTATGGAGCTGACCTTAGCTTTGCGAGCACATTTGATAAAAAACAGGAATCGATGGAATTTCTGGATGCTTCCAGAAAACTAATTGAGGAGTTGAACATCACAACGGCGTTTAACCAATCTCTGGCTGACAGAATAGAGGACAACATCGAAAACAAAGATTCACTCATTCTGATCATTACTGAGTCTTTTCAGACAACATACAACTATCTAAACCAGAATGGTGACGAAAAAACATCTCTTCTCGTAGTGGCTGGTAGTGTAATCGAAGGATTACACATTACTTCAGAATTGATCAAAGCGAGTGATTACAATCCAGAATTAATGAAAGTACTTGCCGCTCAGAAAGATCAGGTAAACGACCTTACTGACATGATGGGCAAATTTGAAAAAGATGAAAACGTAAATCGCGTATTGCCGTTTTTGAGATATGTAAAATTATTTTACGAGCAATTAGGTGATGCTGAAATCAGCAAAGGACAGTTTGAAGATGTAGCTTCCAGCATTACTGAGATGAGACAACAAATAGTAGGATAAATTAGATAAAATATTGATTCGACCGTCTCTGATACAGCGAATCCTGGCTGACAAATATCAGAGACGGTTTTTTTTTGACCCAGAAGTATGATATGACCGAATCGATCATAAATGCACTCGTTCATTTATTTGCCATCATCGAAAGTGTAAAAGAAGATCACGATGTTGTCGATTCAGGAGAACTAATAGTCAAGCCCTATCTCAAAAAACTCCTCAACCAGCAACTTACCAATGAATACCTTCGGCTTTTTTATGACTACTTGTCATTTTACAGGGAAGCCAATGAAGGAGCTACAGAAGATGGACTGGAAATTGACTCATCTTCATTACTTCAGGTAGCTAAAATCTGTAATCAGCTCAACAAAGAACTCCAGAAAAAAGAACGTATCATCGTCTACATGCAGCTTCTGGAGCTGATCAATACTGATCAGCGGGTAAGTCAGAGAGAAAATGAATTTATCAATCTTGTAGCCCTCAATTTCAATTTAAAGAGCATCACCGTTGAAGCGCTCAAATCCTTCATTATCCAGGGTAATTTCGAAAATGTGCCTCATAAAAATGGCATGTATATCGACAACAAGATGACCGAATGGCCAGAAGAAGTGGCCTGGATGATGCGCAGAAAAAATAAGAAGGTAGCTGGCACTACGGACTATCATCATATTTATGTAGAAAATCTCTTCGGCAAGATTATGGTCTTGTATATAGATTCGGTAGACACTTATGTGTTCCGATATGACGGCCCATTGAATCTGTATGTAGAAGGTAACAAGGTACAGGCCGGGAAATTTTACATGATCAAGCCGGGTACTATTATAAAAGGTCCGAATATCCGCCCCATTTATGAATCGGAGATTATCGGGGCTTTTGTGCAAGACACCAAGAAGGTGAAAATCGTGCTGGAAGGAATAGACGTTGAGTATCATTTCAAGAACAGCAAAAATGGTATTCAGAAGTTTTCGTTTTACGAAGAGTCTGGAAACCTCATAGGCATCATGGGTGGTAGTGGTGTAGGCAAGTCTACTTTGATGAATTTGCTGAATGGCAAAATGGAACCCACTTCCGGAAGACTGCATATAAACGGTCATACCATACACGGCGCAAGCCAGGAAGGTGTAATAGGCTATGTACCCCAGGATGACTTGCTTTTTGAAGAGCTCACTGTATATCAAAACTTGCATTACAATGCCCGAATATGCTTCAGTGACTTCTCTCCTACTTTGCTCGAAAAAACTGTCCATAAAATACTGACGGACCTGGATTTATATGAAATCAAAGACCTGAAAGTCGGAGATCCACTCAATAAGTTTATCAGTGGTGGTCAGAGAAAGAGGCTGAATATTGCTTTGGAATTGATGCGCGAACCGGCAGTCCTTTTCGTAGATGAACCAACGAGCGGGCTTTCTTCTATGGACTCTGAGAAAGTGATGCAATTGCTCAAAGACCAGGCACGAAGTGGTAAATTGGTCATCGCCATTATTCACCAACCTTCCTCCAATATTTTTAAGCTATTTGATAAGCTTTGGGTGCTCGACAAAGGTGGTTATCCGGTCTACAACGGTAATCCGATAGATGCGGTGGTTTACTTCAAAACCATGAGTACAGAGGTAAATGCAGCCGAGAGCGAATGCACCAGATGTGGTAATGTGATTCCTGACAAAGTGCTACAGATCATCGAAATGAAAGAAATAGATGATACTGGAGCCATTACGCATAAGCGAAAAGTAACTCCGAAGAGTTGGTATGAAAAATATAAAACCAACATTGATAAAAACCTGAAAAAAATACGGTTTGAGGAACGACTCCCTCCTACCAACTTTCACATTCCAGATATTCTCCAACAAACGCTGATTTTCTCAGAAAGAAACTTTTTCAGCAAACTCTCTAACACGCAGTATATACTAATCAACCTGCTGGAGGCTCCTGTATTGGCATTTATACTGGGGTACTTTTCTAAGTATGCACCACATGGAGAATATAATTTCTCAGACAACAAAAATCTGCCGGTTTACCTATTCATGGCAGTAGTAGTTTCGCTATTTACCGGCATGAGTGTGAGTGCTGAGGAGATATTCAAAGATCGTAAGATTCTTGAACGAGAAAGGTTCCTGAATTTGAGTCATTTTAGTTATATCAATTCTAAAATCCTATTTCTGTTTTTGCTCTCAGCCATTCAGAGTTTCTCTTTTGTGCTTGTTGGTAATTATGTGTTAGAAATTCAAGGATTGACCTTCAATTACTTCGTGATTCTATTTTCAACTGCTTGTTTTGCCAACCTGGTCGGTCTTAATATTTCTTCCGCTCTCAATAGCATCATTGCCATTTACATTCTTATACCGTTCATTCTCGTACCTCAACTGTTACTTGGAGGAGCAATGATCAAATTTGATGAATTGCACTCAGGACTCGCCAAACAAACTCATGTCCCACTTGCAGGAGATGTGATGGCAAGCAGATGGGCCTATGAAGCCCTGGCGGTCACTCAGTTCAAACACAATGACTATGACAAGCATTTTTTCAATGCTAAAATGGAGATGAGCCGAAACTCGTTTCAGAGATCATTCAGAATACCTGAGATGGAAAATGTGATGAAATCAATACTCTCCGACAGTCTGAATTATGATCAGCATACCAATGATTTTGAATTGTTGGTCAATGAACATAATTATCTAGTTGATCGATTTGGAGTTCGTCCTTATTCTTTGATCAGGTCTATGAGTCCAAACATCTTCAATCAATCAACAGGTTTTAGGTTTTTGAATTACCTGGATAATCTCCAGGATCATTTTCAAAAGAATTACAAAAGCGCCGTACATGCGCATGATTCTATTTACCATGAGATTACTGAGGAGATTGGTAAAGATTCATTCATACAGCTAAAAAGAGACTATCACAATGAAAGCATTTCTGATCTTGTAACCAATCGAAATGATTTCCAAAAAATCGTACGTGCCGATAACCACCTCATTCAGCGAAAAGACCCGATCTTTAAAGAACCTTATAGCTTATTTGGACGGGCACATTTTTATGCACCATATAAGAATATCGGACCTCTGAAAATTGGTACTGTTACTTATAATGTGCTCATGCTTTGGCTAATGTCTGCAGGTTTGTATTTTCTACTGCTGAAAGATGTGTTGAGAAAAATCATCCTCTTTTTCGAAAAGCGGAAATAGTTGTGAGTGGCTAAAACCAATGTGATGACTTTTGATATCCCCGGAAACAAACAGCTGATCATTGAGCATGTGGTTCTTGATTACAATGGTACCATTGCCATAGATGGCCGCATTATATCTGGTGTAAAAGAGCGTATCAATGAGCTCTCAGAACAATTAGATTTTCATGTGCTGACTGCAGATACTTTTGGATCTGTAAGGCAAGAACTTTCTCAGGTAAACTGCCAGGTAGTAATTATTGGAGAGGAAAATCAGGATGAAAGCAAGCGAGCCTTTGTAGAGCAACTCGGTGCTCAAAATACACTGAGTGCAGGCAATGGACGAAATGATGCTCTGATGCTCAAAGAAGCGGCATTAGGAATCGGTATTTTGCAAAACGAAGGATTGAATAAGGAAGCCATGCTTGCTGCAGACATCATTTGTTTGTCGATAATGGATGTATTTGACTTTTTGAAGAAACCCAAAAGACTTATCGCTACCCTTAGGAATTAATTCAACTTCAATTTCTTGTAAATCGCCTTTTCAGATATTTGGGTTATACCACCTGGCTTTAGAGGAAACAGTTTTAAATCTTCTATTCCCACTCTCACCAACCTCAACGTGGGGTGACCAATTTTTGCTGTCATCTTTCTGACTTGCCTGTTTTTTCCTTCTACTAAAGAGACTTCCAGCCAGGATCTTACAGGGTGCTTTTTCACATTTACCGGAGGGGTTCTGTCCGGAATATCTTGTGGCTCTATCACTTTCACTTCACAAGGCAGCGTTCGATAATCACCCTTCACATTGATCGTCAATCCATTTCTAAATGACCTTAATGACTCCTCGGTTGGTGCGCCTTCCACCTCCACCCAATAGGTTCTTTTGTGAGCTTGCTTAGGATTCAGTAACTGATGATTCAAAGATTTATCGTTGGTCAATACCAACAAACCTTCACTATCTAAATCCAATCGTCCTACAGCGTACACATCCTTTGGCAATTCATATACACTCCCCAGGCCGGGATTTCCTGCTTCATCCGTAAACTGCGTCAGTACTTTATACGGTTTGTAAATGATGAAGTATTTCTTGTTTCGAGCCATTCTGCAAATTACTAATCATATCGAAATGAAAGGCTAACATTGTTTTTAGATCTAAATGCGAAACTGTATTCTTAGTTTAGCCGTGGATGGTTATTTTCAATAGTAGTTGATATCTTGCCATAATGACCATTGCAGATAAAATTCTTGAGTTTTATTCAAAATTAGAACCACCTACCGGACTACCAGCTGATGTTGTCGTCATGAATCCGTATCGGAATACGGAAGCCTGGCGAGTAACCGAAGAGTTTTATCGCCGGTTTTATAACGATGAAAAGGAACGAGTAGTCCTTTTCGGTATAAATCCTGGGCGATTCGGAGGTGGGATTACGGGCATTCCATTCACTGACCCAATTCATTTAGAATCTGTCTGTAAGATCATCAATCCGTTCAATAAGCGAGCTGAACTTTCGAGTAGATTCATTTATGAAATGATTGAGGCATTTGGCGGTCCAGAAAACTTCTATCGGAAATTCTTCATCTCCGCCATATCTCCTCTCGGCTTTATTCAGAATGAAAAGAACCTCAATTATTACGATATAGAAAACTGGAAGGAATTGTTTGAAGAATATGTGGTCAAAAAAATCAAGGAACAATTAGCTTTTCCGCTAAATAGAAAAGTGGCATATAGTATTGGTCAGGGTCAAAACCTGAAATATTTAAGTGCTTTGAACAAGAAGTATCAATTCTTCGAAAGAATAGAAACCGTACCGCATCCGCGCTGGGTGATGCAGTATCGTCTCAAAAGGAAAGAAGAGTTCATCAATCAGTACGTTCAAACACTGGACCCGTCCTAACAACCTACTCCCGAAATCGTGATTTTATTTTTGTTTTTGATTTGATAAGAAATACCGAAAGTTTCCGCAATAATATCCATGATCTCTTCTACAGACTTTTCTTTGAAACTAGCCGTAAGGTGACAATTTCCTATTAGTTCATTCTCAAATTGAATATCAACATCATATACATCTTCCAGTAGTCCAGCCACACGCATCATATCCTGATCTTTCACGGTAATTATGCGAGTTTTCCAGGCCAGGTAATTAGGATCAAGATTCTGAAACTTCTTGATGCCTTTCTCGTCCTTTTTCAACACTCCCATCTCCCCTTTTTCAAGATTTACGGTAATGGCTTTTGAACCATATATTTCTTCATTCTGCCCAAAGGCCACCTTCCCTGATCGAACCATCACTTCTACACCATCAGAATTCTCTGCAGAATTAACCAGAAATGATGTCCCCAACACTTTTACTTTTGCCTGCTGAGTGGAAACAATAAACGGTTTCGACTCATCTCTTTTCACCTCGAAAAATGCCTTACCTGTTAGCCTTACTTCTCTGGTAGATTTAAAATCATTGATAGAAATACTAGATCCCGAATGCAAGGTCACAGTGGATCCGTCAGGAAGATCATATTCAGTAAGTTCATTTACTGCTATTCCGTCAATAATCACCTTTTCACTTTGATTCAGATTATAAACGACAAATAATACACCCATCGCAACCAACAAAATAGCAGCGTACTTTAGCATACTCTGCCTCCAGAGTGGCAAAATATCAGGTTTCTGATCGCTATCCATACTAAAGATCGATTCTAATATAACCTCATCCGGCTCCTCTGATTCTGCTGATTCAGCCCAAACTTGTTTGTATTCTAAGAATAAGGACGCATTTTCATCGGAAGCCGCTCGCCACTCTTTCACTTCTTTTTTTTCGGCTTCTGAGGATTCCCCAGAAAAATACCTTGCTAGTACTTCTTCCATTTTTATTTAATAACTGCTTTTTTAACAATTGAAACACTCTATCCCCTTATAGGAACGGACACTTTATTTTTTAAAATCTGCTGGCATTAATTCTGCTACTCTCTCCCAATACCAGTATCCGTAAGTTATAAAGCCATTTTCTTCTTTGACATTTCCATATTTATCAACCGAAAGGTGATCTCCTTTCAGTTTTAAGACAGAACGCTGAAAAGATGGCGATTTGTTCTTGTATTCAATTATCGAACTCATGCCACTGAAATAATCCTTATTTTTGATAACATCATTCAAGTAATTATCACTCTCTAATTCATTTTTATTCACGATTAGTAAATACCCATCAAATTCAATCTCCCACTCATTTTCGCTCTTCTGAGTCACTATATCTTTCGCTTTTACTGAAGTATTGGTTTTCGAATAAGAATCTGATAAGTTTTCTATTTTATACAATCGAAATCCCTGACTTTTCAAATCATTATTGATCAATGCATGTAAAAAATGAAGCATAGAACCCTGGTAGGACATAGAACGATTCTTCATCCAGCGTTTTCTAATACGCCTGTTTTCAGGCTCCATTGTTTTGAAAAATGCTTTACCAGAACAGTAAATTTGATTTCGATTAGACCAAAATTCATTCAGATCATAATTGAGTTCAAATCCCGTAGAATTATTGCGAATAATCAAAGCCTCAGAGGCGCTCGCATATAATTTGCCTGAATCCTTTTCTATGTAAAAATCCAATACATCAGGATTTATGATCTCACATCTGGAGGCGTTCTGTGTTTTTCCTAAGAATTTGTCCTGAAACTTCTGGTAGTTCTTTTCCCATTCTCTGCTCTCCTTCTTGCTGAATGTAATTTCTAATTCAGGAAGCTCATAAACCTTATCATCCAGCAATCCATTGATAGTAAACAAACTAGGCCGATCTACAGAAAACGAATAGGCTCCCAGCTCATAATTCACATGCGAAAACACCAATGTGAAATTTCCAGACGGCACCTCTCGAATTTGATAATTACCATTCTTATCCGTTACGCTACCTATAGTTGTTCCGTCCAGATAAACATTCGCCCCTACAATCGGCTTTTTAGAATTCAATTCTCTGACCCAACCCGAAACAGTGGAATACTTTTCTATAGTTGGCGGGTCAGATTTGACTTTGGGCTTGAGAATTATCTGATCATCAACTCTTAGAAACTTCAAGGAAGTTCCTACCAGTAGAATGCTTAAAAGATCATCTACATGAATTTTTGATTTTTGATAACTGTATAAACTTCCTCTGGGGATAATCTCTGAATTATAGGCGAAATTATAAGCTGTCTTGTAGCTGATGCTGTCCAGCACAATTTCTAATGGCAAATCTTCAAAATCCACCGAAAGCGTGTCTTTCAACCCAGATTGACTAAAACCAGCTTGAAACAGAATTAAAAGCAGGAAAATCAGCTTGCCTCTCACGTTCCTTTTAGATCTTTTAAAGTTTCCCGAAGTGATTTCAATGCTTTACCCATCTGCACCTCTACAGTTTTGATGGATATTTCCAGATGATCGGCGATCTCCTGATACTTCAGTCCCTCGTACCTACTTAATTTGAATATCTCAGCACATCTTGGAGAAAGTTCTTCTATAGCCTCTCGAATACGCTCTGCCTTATCTTTCACCTCTTCATTCCAAGGATCAGCAGCTTGTTCGGTTTGCATCATTTGGACCATGTACTTCTGGTAAGCATCTTTCACCTTCTGGTGCTTGATGGAATTCAGACAAGAATTGTGAACTGCCCTGTACAGGTAGCTTTTTACAGAAGAATCCGGAGCAATAGTCTCACACTTTTCCCAGAATTTGAAAAACACATCTTGTACGATTTCCTCTGCATCTTCACGATCATCCATATATCTCATGGCATAGATTTTCATCATACCAAAGTATTCTCTGAATACTAGTTCAAAAGCACGCTTATCTTTGTTGCGCAAGCGCTCAACTAATATCGGATCTGGATCTTGCAATTATTTTCTAATTAATATGGTCATAAAATTTGCCAATCAAGTATTTACCCCTGACGAAGTAATAAGCGGAAAAATACAAGAAAATACCTTATCGGCATTTGAATTTGATGTTGTAAAACTTGTGAAAAATTGGTTTGATGATTCTGATTACCTGATCGTTCATACTTCTGGATCTACCGGGACACCTCAAAAAATTAAGTTAAGCAAGGAATTTATAAGGTATAGCGCTGAAACTAGTTTGGAATATCTCGACCCGAACCGAAACTTCGAAAACGCATTATTATGTCTAAATCCAGCATTCATCGGTGGCATCATGGTTGTGATTCGTGCATTGATCGGAGATTTGAATTTGACCGTAATATCACCTGAAGCAGATTTAGCTGAAACATTGAAAGAAAATGATTATGATCTGGTATCCCTGGTTCCTCTTCAGGTCCAAAAACTGATTAGAACGGATCTCAACCTCATCAACCAATTCAACTGCATAATCATAGGTGGGGCGGCCTTGGGACAGGAGGAAATCAGTGCATTGCGAAAACTCAATACGATCCAATGCTTTCACAGCTATGGGATGACGGAAACTGCTTCGCACATTGCATTAAAAAACCTAACAGAAAACAGAGCGCATTTTGAAACATTGGGAGATGTAGAAATAAGAACAGATGAGCGCTCCTGTCTTACCATAAAGGGAACGGTCACTGATCATAAGTGGTTGACAACAAATGATGTGGTAGAAATCATGCAATCGAATCGATTCGTTTGGAAAGGTCGTGCAGATTTTGTGATCAATTCGGGAGGAATCAAAGTTCACCCGGAAATTGTTGAAAGAGCACTTTCATCACAGATTGACTCACCTTTCTTTATAGCCGGTTTACCTGACAATACATTCGGAGAGCGTGTGGTTTTAATCATCGAAGGAATATCAGAACCTTCACTTGATTATCAACAGATTCCCAAATATCATCGTCCAAAAGAGATACTTTTGCTTCCTAAATTTGATTACACAGAATCCGGTAAAATCAACCGAAAAGCAACCATTAAGAAAATAAACTCATGATTGTCAGAATTTCCTACCAAACCCTACTCCTCCCACCACCATTTGCATTTGCCTATACGATGGAGCTGGATTTCAAAAATGAGCAGATTGAAATCAAATACGATCTCGAATTTCTCAATCGAGATGAAATATCATTGGAAGAAATAGAGGCAGAAGGCTATAGTGAAAATGACGATTACAGCTGGCAGGGCACCCTGGGTAAAGTATGGTACGATGATTTATACAATGACATTCACCAGATAGAACTAGAAGAAGAAACCGAGGAAATCAACGTTTACCTCCATATGGAGGTTCAGAGCAATGACAACTTCGAAAATGAAGGTTTGGTTGTTCTGGCAGAAGATTGGGATTACAGGCTGCAGGAATTAATTCAGGCCATTTACGAAAAAGATGGCATTGAGGCTCCATTGTCTCTCACTTGTATCAACGTAAAAAATGGAAACAAGGAAACCTTTCACCTGAAAGGTACTTTTGAACATAAAACAGCAACAATAAACGATCAACCTATAGACTGGGAACAAATGCATGAACTTGTGGCAGACATTTATGCCATTGATTTGGAAAGTGAACCGGTCAGCAAAGTCAAAGGAGATGCGCTATGGATAGACCCAGCCAGTGATGGAGCTTATTTCAATTTTGATGAACTAGCCGGTCCCAAAGCAGTCAAGATCAAAGAAAGAATACTAAATAAATTGGCAAGCTTTAAATAATCAGACTTCAAAAAGATTGTAAGCCCCACCCTTTCTAAAATAGGAAAGGTTATAATCAGGCATTTTGAGATCATTCAGGTATTTTTTTCTGGAATGTTTAAAAAGCTGATCGATCATTGAAGCGACATTCCCGGCACCTTTTAACCGAGTAGTCCAATTGGAGTCATTGAGGTTTCCACCATGCAGTTCTTTGATTTGATTGAGTACTTTTTCCGCTCTTTCTGGATATATTTTCCATATCCAGTTTTCAAAGATCTCCTTGATTTGCCCATTCAGTCTCACGACTGTATAACCAGCTTCCATTGCACCTGAATTTGCTGAAGATTCCAATAAAACAGGAATTTCATGATGATTCAAACCAGGTATTATTGGTGCCGTCATCACACCTACAGGAACTCCGGCGTTTGATAGCTTACGCATAGCTTCCAGTCTTTTTACCGTAGCAGAGGTACGAGGCTCGAGACGAGCCCTAAGCTGCTCATCTAATGTGGTGACAGAAAAGTTAACATGAACTAACCGCATTTTTGCAAGCTCCTCCAACAAATCCAAATCCCTGATTATCAATGCATTCTTAGTGATTACACTCACGGGGTTTCGGTATTTCAGCATTACTTCTAAAACTGACCGGGTGAGCTTTAACTTTCTCTCCACAGGTTGATAACAATCCGTATTTCCTGAAAGCATCACTGGCTGCA
Organism: Bacteroidia bacterium; assembly: GCA_030425425.1. Classification (GTDB taxonomy): domain Bacteria; phylum Bacteroidota; class Bacteroidia; order Cytophagales; family Cyclobacteriaceae; genus Marinoscillum. The sequence goes on from JAUIAO010000026.1 coordinate 19,448, forward strand.
CTTTCCACTTCGGATGACTCAATTGTTTTTCCAAAGTATCAGCCACATCTGGTTTAATGATGATCTTACTCTCAAAATCCAAACCCGCACTAAACCCCCAATAAGTATGCGAATTGCGTGCATAGCAATAGACACAACCATGCTCACAGCCTTGATATGGATTTACTGAATAATTCCACTTCAAATCCGGACTATCATTTCTGGACAATACGTTTTTTGGAGATTCTACAAATAGACTTGTCCTGGGAGTTTCGTTACTGATATTTTCATCAATTCCTTCTTCATGATAATTACCGACAACTAAAGAAGTAAATGGATTGGAGGGATTGTATTGAGCACCTTTACCTTTCATCAGGTAAAAATACCATTTTATTTAGTTATTCTATTTTTTTTAGCTTTTATCTTCCGCGTTTGCTTTAGCAAACCCATATGCCATACCGATACCGACTAAAAACCCCGCAAGATGAGATTCCCAACTAATAAATCCGCGCGTTGGGAAGATACCATAAATGATTCCACCATAGAATGAAATAATTACAATGGAGATTAGCAACGACTTGAAATTGCGCTTAAAAAATCCATAAGAAATCAGAAATCCAGCCAGGGCATAAACCAATCCACTAGCACCAATATGATATGAAGGCCTACCCACGATCCAAACGAGGATATTAGTAAAGAAATACCCGATCAGAAACACCCTTGGAGCGATACGATTGTAAAACAGATACAAGGTATACCCAAGCATAAGAATGGGTATGGAATTGGAAATGATATGATTTGTAGAGCCATGGATCAGTGGTGCAAATAAAATGCCCTTAAGCCCACTCAAAGTTCTTGGCTCTATTCCCAGAAACCCCAGGTCGCCGACCAACATCTGAATGGTATAAACTACCCACATAATAAATACTAGCCGCATTGGCGGCAAAGTACTAGCTCGCTCCATAGTGTAAGGATAATAAAAAAAAGCTGCCGGTAGGGGCAGCTTTAATCTTGAATTCTTTCGTTGATTTTATTTCTCCGGGTCTTTAATCATTTTGAGATCCATGAGTTTTCTCTCCTCATAACCCACACTCAGATAGCCTAAAATTCCTCCGGATGATTCCGCAATTTTCTTTGCTTCCTCTTTTAATGAAGCATATAATTTGATCGCGAAGTTTTTGTCAATTTTCGGAAATATAAAGTTTAATTTCCTCAATTCCTGTGTAATCTCTTTTTCTCTCTCTTCTGTTCCTGAAGGAAGTTTATCGATAAGATCGTTGAATTTTTCCTCATAATTCTCACCTACTATTTTGTAATATTCTACCAGCTGTTCCCTGGCTCTACTTTGCTTGGAGCGTGCCACATCTATCGCTTCTTTTCGTTCGGACTTATCAATGTTTCCATCAGCACCTGCGATGAGTATAGCAACATGAAGAGGTGCATCCAGCAAAACCTTTACTTCATCTTCTCTGAGGTTTTCGAATTCTTTGATCATTTTTTTTTATTTAAATCACTAAATGAGAGCTAAAAAGAGATTCCTAAAAGAAATCGCTCGAAAATAGTAAAATTCAAGGGTATTCCGATAGCCAGATCAAGCAAATTAATGATTGATTACAAACTTCATCCTTACGGGGAAATGATCCGAAATCTCTCCCGCGTCCCTAAGAACTTTGGCGGACACTGGTGTAATCTTCCTTTGATCATAAAGTATGTAATCTATCATGCGATCTGGTTTGGAACTATTAAATGTAAAATGTAAATGAGTGCTCTGTGAATATTGTTTTTGTGAAATAGCAGATCCAATGTGCTCAATGGTCAGAATCTTAGACATTGCATCTGTGGAATCTACATAATCAGGCACACTATTGAAATCTCCAATAATCAATGTAGGCCAAAGCTCTGAATAAACTTTAAATAACGAATCCACCACATTGGCTTGCAATACCCTTGTTTCTTTGTCAAAAGCCTCCAAATGAAGATTCATCAAGCATAGTGTATCATTCCCTAGCTGTACCTGAACAATCTGAATCTGTCTATCCAAATAAAACTTATTATAGTAAAACGGAGCATTTATTGGTTTCTGAAGCACTTTGGTATCAGCATTCAGAATTTTAAACTTGGAGAATAACGCCTGACCGGAGCTCATCTTCCCGAACTGTCGGGTAAGCGGCCAATATGGAAACGGCACATACTGCTTATCCCAGTTGACCGATTCGTAAGTGTTTGGAAAATCCAGCGCTTTTTGGAGCGTCCCTGATTGATTAACATATCCCGATCTTTTTGACTGATAGTCAATTTCCTGAAAGCCTATAAAATCTGACGGGTTATTTTGAAACAACTCAATAGCTTTTTGCTGATTATTATCAAAAAGATTCTGATCGCGCTCAACCGGAAGATTATTGGTCATTCCAGAAAAATACCCAAGATTGAATGTGGTCACGGTAAGGGTATCACCAGGTTGATACGTTTTAAATTGATCATTTAAAACCTTTACCCTGAAATAGTCTTCCTGATTCATCCATCCAGATGATCCCCAAAATAGGAAAACCATAAAAACGACAACTAAAAGTGAAATTGTCGAAAGGAAATATTTAAACATTTTTGTTGCTATCAATTAGACTATTAGATTTAATCATCATCTTACAATTATGGATTTTACATATCTCAAAACAATAAGTGACGGTGACCTGGCCTTTGTAGAAGAGTTTATCTCTACATTCGAACGCAATGCAAATAAAATCATTGCTGACATCATTTCTGCCAGAGCGGAGAAAAATCTGGATAGACAAAGTAAGCTTGCCCATCAGTTTAAACCAACATTAGAAATGCTAGGATTGAAATGTCTGGATACCGCTCTGAAAATCCAGCACGAACCAGAGTCAGTTAAGGATTCCGAACTAGAGCAGATGCGCGAAGAATGTACTGATGCGGTAGACAAGCTTAAGGAGGAGTTTAATCTATAGTCAGTTCTTCTTCTCTACCGAGGTACTTAGGTGTCTTTTTGAACATATAAAGGTCGAGTACCGCAACTACCCTCGCTAACACTTCTCTAACAGCCAAATTCATAGGCAATGCATCCTTATTATCAGCCGAGAAGGCTATGGCATCAATATCATAATACTGTGCGATAAACAATGCCCTGTAGCAATGAAAATCCTGGGTGATAATCATTACTTCATCCTGACCAAAAATGAGTTTTGAGCGCACCACAGAATCCAGCGTTCTGAATCCAGCAAAATCAAAGGTAATATCCCCTTTATCCACTCCGCGTTCAGCTAGAGCATTATACATATCCTTTGGCTCGTTGTAATAGACAGAGTTATTCGTACCGCTCACAATGATGTGCTTAATCACGCCCTGATGATATAATTGAGCGGCAGCCTCTATTCTTTCTTTGAAATACTTATTGGTACCACCGGCCTCTGTACGCTTGCTAGTCCCCAATAGAAGCGCCACCTTACGCGAAGGAACCTCATCTACTCGATAATAAATGAGATCGTTCGTTTCTTCTATCACCCATAGATTGAGGATGAGGATGAGCATCATCAAAGAACCCACAGAAATGGTGAGTACTTTGAAAAGTCTCCTCAACAACTTAATTCGAGGTGATTTCACCTCTTTATTCTTCTTCTTTTTTTCCTTCGCCAAATAATCCTAATTGATTGTCTTCCTCCTCCACTTCAGATTGAATTCCTTTTTTCAACTCTTCTATGTCCAGATCTTCCTTCACTTCTTCTGGTTTTTCTTGCTTCACTAATTCTACTTCCTGAATATTCTGCAACGGAGATTTGTTTCCCATTGCTTTCCATCCTTTCACATCCACCACCTCACTGAGAACCAGTTTTTCGGTTTCCTTCTTACGACCATCTTTGTAAGTGACCATGACTTCTGAGTAGTCGTCGTTATTAGCAAAAACCAATTTTGACCCCTTTTCTTCAGAAATAAATCCGAATCGCTTGTTTAATGTAGAAGTCTCAACCATAAACCTTTTTACCAAAAAGATTTTGTTGCTAGCATCATAATGTATGGCATTTACAGGCTGCTCAGGGTCGTATTTCATCAGGCTGATGATCTGGTTCGGTTCGTAATGATTTGTCAGTTCGAAACCGGTTAATTCGTAGCTCCCATCTTTGTAGAAAACGATAACCTGATCTTCTGCCTGGAAATTACCCAAATAGTCACCCCGATCATCTGAATTGAGCCTACCTACAATCTTATCATACCAAATATCTAACCCGCCAAGCGTAGATTTACCGGCAGCTTTAAATTGTACTTTTCGGACGGGATACTTTGTGAGGATATTTCCCCCTGCATTTCGCCCTTTAATTTCAATCTCTGCAAAATCAAAATCAAACACCTTTTTACGAGCCTTGCTACCTGCCGTTAAAAATACAGTAACTGTTTCCGCCTCACCATTCGGATTGGCAGAGAAGTATAACACTTTAGACCCTTTTCCACCTTTAGATAAATCATATTCCCTATCTCGAGTGATGGACATCACATTGAACCTTTTGATCATGGTTCGACCGGATTTACCATCTACATAGATTAGGTTATAAACCATACGTTCATCTCCTTTCTTGAAGATTCCCGCATGCAGGATGTTTTTACCCACAAAAGTCTTGTCTTGAATGCGAGTCACCTGAAAAACACAATCTTTCCTAAATGCGATGATATCGTCAATATCCGAGCAGTCGCAAACAAACTCATCTTTCTTAAGACCATACCCTACGAAACCATCAGCCTTGTTAACATATAGCTTGGCATTATTCGCAGCTACCACGGTAGCAGCAATGGTATCAAAATTGGCTATTTCAGTCTTGCGTTCTTTTCCTTTACCATATTTCTCCAGCAATTTCTGATAATATGCTATCGCAAAATCAGTAAGATTTGCCAGGTGATGTTCTGTCTCAGCCAGTTCATCAGAGAGCCTGCGCATCAGTTCATCCGCCTTGAAAGAGTCAAATTTGGAGATTCGCTTGATCTTGATTTCAGTCAGCCGAATAATATCATCCTGAGTAATTTCACGATAAAACTGTGGCTTAAATGGATCCAAACCTTTGTCAATAGTTTCCAGTACAGCCTCCCAAGTTTCACACTCTTCTATATCCCGGTAAATCCTATTTTCGATGAAGATCTTTTCTAGTGAAGAAAATAAGATTTTCTCCATTAATTCATTCCTTCGTATTTCAAGTTCCTGGCGGAGTAAATCTACCGTTTGCTCTACAGAGTGTTTGAGAATCTCAGATACTCCCAGGAAATGTGGCTTATCATCCAGGATGATGCAGGCATTTGGAGAAATAGACACTTCACAATCTGTGAATGCATAAAGGGCATCTATGGTAATATCCGGTGAAGTATTTGGCGCCAGTTGTACTTGAATCTCAATATCCTTCGCCGTATTATCAATTACCTTTTTGATTTTGATCTTTCCCTTGTCATTGGCTTTGATGATCGAATCGATAAGCGAAGTAGTAGTAGTTCCATACGGAATCTCTTTGATCACGAGGGTCTTGCTATCTAGTTCTTCAATGACAGACCTTACTCTTACCTTTCCTCCTCTTTTTCCATCATTGTAGTCGGTAATATCGATTTTTCCGCCTGTCAGAAAATCGGGGTACAATTGAAATTTCTTGCCTTTAAGTATATTCACAGAGGCCTGAAGCAATTCAATAAAATTGTGTGGAAGAATCTTCGTACTCAGACCTACTGCAATCCCCTCTACACCCTGAGCCAACAATAATGGAAACTTCACCGGGAATGTAATGGGTTCCTTTTTTCTGCCGTCATAAGACAATTGCCATTCTGTGGTTTGCGGATTGTAAACCACCTCCAGTGCAAATTTTGACAATCTAGCTTCGATATACCTTGGTGCTGCAGCTCCATCACCAGTTCGCACATCTCCCCAGTTACCTTGAGTGTCAATGAGTAAGTCTTTCTGACCCAGATTCACAATTGCATCTGCAATAGACGCGTCACCGTGAGGGTGATACTGCATGGTACTACCTATCACATTGGCCACCTTATTGAAACGGCCATCATCCATTTCTTTAAGTGCATGCAAAATTCTTCTTTGAACAGGCTTGAATCCATCATTGATTGCTGGAACTGCCCGCTCTAAAATCACATAGGAAGCATAATCCAAAAACCAAGTCTCGTACATTCCCGAAACAGGAATTCTTTCGTGCATTTCTTCTTCCTCAGGTCTTTCGTTTTCCTCACTCATTTCTCAATCAATTAAAACTGCTCAGTGCCGGATAGACTAGAACTTTATCCAACCATTATATTTTATAATTCTTGATTAATCTTTAAATTTTGCCATTTCCCATGCCAGGTTTTCAATATAAGGACCAACTCCCGTATTGTGAGTACCCCCTTCCAAAGTGGTGAAAGTGACTACACTCTCGGATGCTCCATTGGCTATTAACTGATTATATACAGAAACAGAATTCTGATATGGAACAGTAATATCTGCGTCTCCATGATACATAAACATTCGAATCTGAGGCGTCCAGTCTATCAAACTATTTTCTTCAAATGCCGCATTGATATGATCATAATCTGAACCCTCAGGGTTGCTTAAAAAGTTTTGATTGACAAAGACTGAGACCGTGTCATTGAGCTGATCGTTAATCTCTCCTCCTGAAGAATTTCCGTCAAACAAACTTGGAATGGCTGATGCATACGGTTCGTTAAAGTATAAACTCAAAGACTCTGACCAATCATAAGTTTCTTTGTAAGCCTGAGCTACATAAGCCATAAAGAATGGCTGATCATAAGTTTCTAACCCAAAATAATACTCCTGAAACGATTTGATATCATAACCGCCCGAGGATGGAAAAGAAGCCTTCAAATCATAAAATGGGATATCATTTTCCTCATAATACTTATGAGTAGCCATAGTCGCATATCCACCTTGAGAATATCCTGCCAGATACAGATCTTCCGATACGGAAAACCCTTCTGCCGTTGACAATTCTCGTGCTGCATAAATCGCATTCATCACTGCTGTTGCCGTAGGTTCTTCCACATAATATGGATGCATCTGCTCTGAAGAAGCTCCAAACCCGATGTAATCAGGCAGAACGACTAAAAAACCTGTACTCGCCAAGGCTGATGTGAAAATGATTTGATAATTACCTGATATTAGATTCGTTGGCGCCTCTTCATCTGCGGCAATCGTACCATGCTGAAAACTAATCGTTCCAACGGCCTTGTCCGTATTTGGCACCAATACTACCGCACTTGCTACAATTGTATCTCCCTTATACACCGTCTTATATTCCATATCATAACGGATAACAGGAATCTGCATATCAGTAACATCGACGTTCAGTTCTGAGAGATTGATAAAGCCCCTCAAATCGCCGGCTGCTCTTTCAAAATCCTTTTCAAAGGATACCAAAGTACTTGGGGTTGGCTCGGCTTTTGGAGTGGAAACATCATCAGAATCACATGAAGTCATCCACAGGCTACACACAATCATTAGTATCCAAAAATTCTTGGGTAAATGTTTTTTAATCATATCAAATTCGGGGTTATGATGCGGCTACTTCAACCTCACCGTCTTTCACTACATCTTTTTCTATTCTAAGTTTATCAATGATAAACTCCTGACGCTGTGGAGTGTTTTTACCCATGTAAAAACGCAATAGATCTTTGATTTTGGTATCCTTCTGCAAAATCACCGGATCCAATCTGATATCTTCACCGATAAAGCCGCCAAACTCCTCAGGAGAAATCTCCCCTAATCCTTTGAAACGAGTGATTTCTGGTTTGCCTCCTAGTTTTTCAATAGCCGCAATTCGCTCTTCATCACTGTAACAATAGATGGTTTCTTTCTTATTTCTAACTCTAAATAGAGGCGTATCGAGAATATAAACATGGTTATTCCGCACCAGCTCAGGAAAAAACTGCAGAAAATATGTCAGCAGTAATAATCGAATGTGCATACCATCTACATCCGCATCAGTGGCAATTACAATTTTGCGATACCGCAAACCTTCCAGCCCGTCTTCGATGTTGAGGGCATGCTGTAGTAGGTTAAACTCTTCATTTTCGTAAACCACTTTTTTGGTTTGCCCAAAACAATTGAACGGCTTTCCCCTTAAGCTAAACACTGCCTGAGTCTGCACATCACGGCTTTTGGTAATAGAGCCACTGGCACTATCTCCTTCAGTAATGAAGATCATTGTTTTTTCCTTGATCTCTTCATCACCCTTCTTATCATCAAAGTGAATTCTACAATCCCTTAGTTTCTTATTATGAAGGTTGGCTTTCTTGGCTCGTTCATTTGCCAGCTTTTTGATTCCTGCAATTTCCTTGCGCTCACGCTCACTTTGCTGGATTCGTTTTAGCAATGCTTCGGCTACCTGACTATTTCTGTGCAGATAATTATCCAGTTCTGTTTTTAGAAAATCATTGATAAAAGTCCGCATTGTTGGACCTTCAGGAGCTACATTTTGAGAACCAAGTTTTGTTTTTGTTTGACTTTCAAAGACTGGTTCCTGTACCCTAACGGCTATTGCGCCTACTACAGAAGCACGAACGTCCGCTGCATCAAAATTTTTACCATAGAACTCTCTCACTGTTCTTACCAATGCTTCTCGCAATGCTGCGAGATGAGTACCTCCCTGGGTCGTGTGCTGTCCATTCACAAAGGAATAATATTCCTCACCATATTGATTCGCATGTGTCAGTGCGAGCTCTATGTCTTTTCCTTTTAAATGTATGATTGGATATCTCAGGGCTTCTTCATCGGTCTTCCTTTTCAGCAAGTCTAAAAGACCTTTCTCGGAGTGGTATTTTTTACCATTGAAATTAATTACTAATCCCGCGTTTAGAAAAGCATAATTCCAAAGCAGATTATCCAAGTACTCAGGTATAAAATGATAATGCTTAAATACTGTATCATCCGGCTCAAAAATGGTAAGTGTCCCATTTCTATCAGAGGTTTTACTTACTTTCTCATCATTTACAATTTCACCTCTTTTGAATTCGGCCACCTTAGTCTCTCCATCTCTGAAGGATTGCACTTTGAAATAGGTACTTAATGCGTTCACAGCCTTGGTACCTACCCCATTAAGACCTACTGATTTCTGGAAGGCTCCTGAATCGTATTTACCGCCTGTGTTGATCTTACTCACACAATCTACCACTTTCCCAAGTGGAATACCTCTGCCATAATCCCTCACTTCTACCCTTCGGTCTGTCACTTTCACGTTGATGGTTTTACCATGGCCCATCATGTGTTCATCTATACTATTGTCCAGGACCTCCTTTACCAAAACATAAATTCCATCATCTTGCGCTGATCCATCTCCTAATTTTCCTATATACATACCCGGTCTTAGCCGTATATGTTCTTTCCAGTCCAGCGACTTGATACTATCCTCGTTGTATTGAACGTCTGCCATTTCTTAGTAAAATCCTATACTATTTGTGTGTAATCCAAAAAAACCAGCATTGAAGTTAGACAAATTTCAAAACTTTAAAAGAATGTTTCGAAATTGTTAACCTTAGCTTTTAAATGAAGTCAAAACCCCTAAAATATTGCTAATCAATAGGGTTAAGAACGTTTCATCAGCAAATAAATTAATCCTACCAACCAGGAGAAAATGATAATCGGCCCCATATAATTGAGGTAGCTGAAGCTTGAAGGGTCCAAATGATTGGTATTGTTGATGACTCCAATAAATCCAATTAGCAATGTAACATAGATATTGATCACAAATGCCGCAGCTCTGGCCCAGGCCTGAGCATAAAGTGTAGGAATGAGTGGTTCTGTTTTTTGCTGAATGAATAATAGAAAGATATTAATCACTACAAATACGCCAATTGCATAATAGAAGAAATGTTCTTTGTGCAGCTGCAATGATTGTTCTTCCAAGGAGAGCTTAACCATCACAGGTAAATAGGCATAAACCAAGAGCAAAATACCCAGAAATAATGCGATGGACAGGAATTTTAAGAAATTGACTACTCTGAGCATAAAAATTTATTTGAAGACTGTAATTTTCAATGGGTTATTATCACTAACCGCGCAAAAGTAGATCAGACCAACGAAACCACCTTGAGTGAACAGGAATTTATAGAGCAGATCAGTAATCATCAGGGGATCATCAATAAGATCATCTATTTATACATTGATGACTCTCAGGATAGACAAGACTTGAGGCAAGAAATCCAACTGCAGGCTTGGAAAGCAATTGGTCGGTTTCGTGGTGATTCGCAGTTTAGCACCTGGCTATATCGTGTCGCACTGAATACTGTTTTGACGTTCAGGAGAAAAAATAAAATCAATGCGACCGACCTGGATAAAGTTTCTCATCATCTGATTATAGTAGATCATGAACCCTCTGATAGGTCTGAGCTACTTTTTAGGGCGATAAAAAAACTGAATGACGTGGATAAAGCAATCATTACTCTGCATCTGGAGGATTATGACAATAGTGAGATTGCTGAAATCACTGGCCTGAGCAAAAACAATGTCGGTGTGAAACTCCACAGAATCAAACAAAGCTTGAAAGAACAACTAAAGAAAAGTGCAGCATGGACGAACTAAAAGAAGTATGGAAAAACTGGGAGTTCAAGGAAGAGAGCACTTCACCAGCCAAAACGATTAATGAACAGGATTCTAATGGTTTAATTGAAAAACTTAGAAGAAAAGTTCAATGGAAGTTTTATTACGCTGTTGCTTTTACAGCAGTATTTACCATATCCTTACCTTTTATTTTTCCACTGGCATCTCAGATTCTGTTTACGATATTAAATGTGGCCTATTTGATTGGTTCGATCTTACTCTTTCAAGAGCTTAAGATTTTAAAAGCAGGTGTTGATATGAGTCAAAATATGCTTACAGGGCTCATTACTTATAAGAATAGAATCAGGCGTGTACTCCATTATGAAGAATTGGTAGGCCTATGCCTCTACCCTGTTTCTGGAAGTGCTGGCTTTTTTCTTGGAATGCAAGCCGTAGATCGGGAAGCTGAAATCATGAATAGCAGCCGAGACTGGGCTTGGTTTATTGCCACCATGGTGGTTCTCACTCTCGCTGGCCATTGGTTGGCCAGATGGATGAACCGTAAAGCTTTTGGAAAATATCTGGATCAACTTGACCGTAATATCAAAGAACTCATGAATTGAATCTATACCCCTGATCATCACCAAATTAAGAAGAAGAATATAAATTTGGGATTATGAACGTTAACCCCGTACTCCTCTCAATCCCCGTTTATTTCCTGCTAATCGGCATAGAATTGCTTATTCAGGCTTTTCGCAAGCGCAAAATCTACCGTCTGAATGATGCCGTAACGAATATCTCTTGTGGAATTACACAGCAGGTAACCGGTGCATTTTTCAAGATTCTAACGATTGGCGCCTACCAATATGTATTTGAAAACTGGGCGATATTTGAAATCCCCAACACCTGGTGGTCTTGGGTACTGCTCGTACTAGGCGTTGATTTTTTTTATTATTGGGCGCATAGAATGAGTCATGAAATCAATCTATTCTGGGGTGGACATGTGGTTCATCATCAGAGTGAGGACTATAACTTTTCAGTAGCCTTAAGACAAAGTTCATTGCAAACATTATGGACCTTTTACTTTTACCTGCCTCTTGCCATCATTGGATTTGATACCCTCAACTTTCTTTTTGTATCTGCGCTCAATACCGTGTATCAATTCTGGATTCATACTGAGACCATTGGTAAACTCCCAAAACCTATCGAGTACATATTCAATACCCCTTCACACCACCGCGTACATCATGGGCGAAATCCCAAGTATATCGATAAGAATCATGCAGGATCACTCATTATTTGGGACAGATTGTTTGGTACTTTTCAAGAAGAAGAAGAACGACCGACTTATGGCATTACTAAGCCTCTCAACACCTGGAATCCGGTTTGGGCAAACATTCAGTATTACACTGATATGTCTCAACAGCTGAAGCACACGCAGGGCATTGTGAATAAATTGAAGGTGATATGGTACAAACCGGGTTGGAGACCAGAGGAGCAAGGCGGATATCAGTCGGCACCAGAAGTGAACTCTGGCAATTATATAAAGTACGACAACCATCCTTCATTGAAAATGAATCTTTATGTGCTGGTTCAATTCATCATCATTCTCGCTCTCTCATCTATATTTTTGTTTACTGAATCCAATTATTTGTTAGTTGAAAAACTATTTTTTTCATCAGTCATCATATGGGCTGTCGGCCAATTTGGTGTGTTGCTGGACAATAACCCGAGGTGGTTGAAACTCGAAATTTTAAGGATTGTCTATGCAGCAGTAATTATCGGATACCTAATGAACCAAACATGGGTTTGGATAGTTGTTGCTGGGTATTCATTGGTCAGTCTCGGTTGGTATTTTTGGATAATCAGTGACCAAAAGCAGACAAACTCAACAGTATCAAAAGCATGAAAAACGCCTCATTTATAGTATTATTATTGACTCTGGCCAGTTGTTATTCTATACCCGAAATCGAGAATTTCGATATTGAAACATGGAAAAAAGATGCTAGGACCTGTGAAGACACAAGGATAAAATTAGCTCAAACGCTTATCGCTCAGTCCGACAAACTTCTCGGTGAAGGAGAAGCAGAAATCAAAGGACTGCTAGGCAAGCCTTCTGAACACGAACTATACAATAGAAATCAAAAATTCTTCTACTATAATCTACACGAGGAAAATTGTCCGGATGCTAAACGACTAAGCATTAAGTTTGATGCTTTGGATCGGGCAAAAGAAGTAAGAATAATCAGCTGGAGAAATAAATAATGATGGCATTCTATTTGTTTAAGAGCTGAAAAAAGTCAGAATGAAAAAGCTAATCATCCTTGTAGTGTCAATTATTGCGTTGAGCTGTCAGAGGGAATATATAGAGCCTACATTTAATGGCGTTAGTCAAATCGAGTTTGACAAATTATCGGGGACAAAAGCGCATGTAAAAGGGATTGCACACTTTCATAATCCTAACAAACAGCAACTAAAACTCAAAAAAGTTGATGTTGATGTTTTGCTGAAAGATAAAATCATCGGAAATATCAATCAGAATATTGATATCAAAATACCCTCTAAGTCAAGTTTCGAAATCCCACTTAATGCCAATTTCAATCTCTCTGATATAGGGCTAATGAGCGGTTTGCTTATGTTTATTAGTGGGAATGACCTTGACCTGGATTATAAAGGTGAAATCATAGTGAGCTACTACGGAGTACCACAACGTATACCAATTGAATATCAGGCATCTGTCAATATCAAACAATAACTCCTGATCTAAACAATTCGCAGACTTTAGCGTTCTTAAAGGTAGAAAACATTGATAGCCAATCTATCAGTGCCAAGTGTAAGCGGCAAGCACCAAATCCAAAGTGTAAGTCGCATCGCAAGCGGTCTAACCATGAGGTTAGGCTTTTTTTGTTTCTTAGGATTGCACTTTTTAATCATAAATCCACATTTTTGATTCCTTTCAAAACAAGTGACCCTGTATTCTAAATGTCAAAAAAGAAAATTACACTTATTGGCCCTGGTGCTTTAATTGCTGCAGCATTTATTGGTCCGGGAACAGTCACGGTCTGTACGCTTGCAGGTGTCAATTATGGTGTAGAGATACTCTGGGTAGTGGTGCTTTCGGTGGCACTTACCACGCTTTTTCAGTATATGTCTGCTAAGGTCGGAGTGGTAACGGGTAAAGATCTTACCCAACTTCTAAGATTAGAAATCAATAACCCTTTAATAAAAGCACTGGCATCAACAGCAGTTGTTTCTGCGATTGTAATTGGAAATGCGGCTTACGAAGCTGGGAATATCAGTGGAGGAGCATTGGGACTTGATACTTTTATTGTGCCAAAAAGTGGGAATATTTACCCAATAATTATCGGAGGTTTGGCTTTTGTGTTCTTATGGTTTGGTAATCAAAAAATATTGGAAACAGGGCTCACAATCCTTATTGCTTTAATGAGCCTTGCTTTTGTTTATACAGCATTCAATGCCTTTATCGATTGGGAATCAATAGTTTCAGGACTTTTTATCCCCACGATTCCTGATGGCAGTCTTCTGACCATTCTTGCGCTTTTAGGAACCACCATCGTTCCATATAATCTATTTCTTCATGCCTCATTGGCCAAAACGAAATGGAAAGGCCCAAATGACCTGGCTCAAATGAAACGTGACACGATGCTGTCCATTTTAATCGGAGGAGCTATATCCATGTCTATTGTGATCGCAGCCTCAGCTGTACAGGGTGAACCAATCCGCAGTGCAATCGACCTTGCCAATGGACTGGAACCTACATTTGGAAGTCTGGCTCAGTCTTTCGTTTCTATTGGTCTTTTTGCTGCAGGACTTACCTCTGCAATCACAGCTCCCCTTGCAGCAGCCTATGTACTCTCAGGTATTTGGGGTAAGAGCACGGATCGTAAAAGCTCATTTTTCCGATCAACATGGATGATCATTTTGGGAATTGGTATTTTGTTTTCCACAATTGGTTTTAAGCCTATTTTACTCATTCAATTTGCTCAAGTGGCCAATGGTTTAGTCTTACCATTCATTGCACTATTTCTCATTTGGGTTTCCAGTCAAAAATCTATTTTAGGCACTTACATTAACCATCGTTGGATGAACATTACGGGAATTGTGGCGATGGTTTTTGTGATTGTAATTGGTTTGAAAGGTATTTGGGGAGTTATTGCTTAATTTGACCATAAACGAACAAAAGCAGCTTCATACTGTTTTTCTGAGTATCAATTCAAATTTCACATAATGAACAAATTTCTCCTACTATTCTCAATGCTATGCACCATTGGCTATCAGTCATTTTCGCAGGATCGGATCAATGGTGAACTCTTCGCCACCAGGTCAGAAGTCCTTGCTCAAAATGGGATGGTCGCCACTAGTCACCCATTAGCAACTCAAGTTGGCCTGGATATTTTAAAAAAAGGTGGAAACGCGATCGATGCAGCTATAGCTGCCAATGCTACCTTGGGTCTGATGGAACCAACAGGCTGCGGAATTGGAGGTGATTTGTTTGCTATAGTCTGGGACGCGAAAACCCAAAAATTATATGGGCTCAATGCCAGTGGTCGTTCTCCAAAAAATCTAACTATTGATTACTTCAAAGAAAACAATATCGATAAAATTCCGGCATACGGACCTCTCCCGGTAAATGTCCCGGGTGCTGTGGATGGATGGTTTTCTCTTCATGATCGATTTGGGAAGTTAAAAATGAAAGACCTCCTCACACCGGCTATCAATTATGCTGAAAGCGGATTTCCGGTAACTCAATTGATCGGTTACTATTTGGGGTCAGTAAACCGATTCCAACGGATGGGATTCCCGAATATTGAGGATACTTATATCAATCAAAATGGGGGCAATCTACCACAGGAGGGTGAAATCTATAAAAACCCATATCTGGCAGGAACCTATCGCAAACTTATCAAAGGGGGCCGAGATGCTTATTATATAGGAGAAATCGCTGAGACTATTACCTCTTTCATTCAGGAGCAAGGTGGTTTCCTGACAATGGAAGATTTTGCCACTCATCAATCCGAATGGGTGGAACCTGCATCAGTTAATTACAGAGGATATGATGTCTGGGAATTGCCTCCAAATGGGCAAGGAATTACAGCCCTTCAGATGCTTCAGATTCTGGAAGAATATGATTTCTCCAATATTGAATTTGGCAGTGCTGAACACCTTCATTTGTTTACTGAAGCTAAGAAACTGGCTTTTGAAGACCGGGCAAAATACTATGCCGATATGCAATTTGCAGATGTTCCTGTTGAAGAATTGATTTCCAAAGAATATGCGCTCGAAAGAAAGAAACTGATTGGAGAAAGAGCTGGGAAATACTCTGCAGGAGAAATCAGTAAAGGTGAAACAATCTATCTCACTGTGGCCGATAAAGAGGGTAACATGATTTCACTCATTCAGAGTAACTATCGTGGAATGGGTTCCGGAATGGTCCCTCCAAAATTAGGTTTTATGCTTCAAGACAGAGGAGAGTTATTCAATCTCAGCGAAGGTTTTGCCAATACCTACGAACCAGGTAAACGTCCTTTCCACACGATCATCCCTGCATTCATCACCAAAGATGGTAAGCCATATGTGAGTTTTGGCGTTATGGGTGGCGATTTCCAGCCTCAAGGTCATACACAGATTGTGATGAACCTGATCGACTTTGGAATGGGGCTGCAAGAAGCCGGCGATGCTCCAAGGTGGGACCATACAGGCACCTCCACTCCTACTGGAGAAGTTGCTGATGGCACTGGAGAAGTAAGAGTAGAGTCTGGAATCTCCTACAAAACAGTGCGCGATTTGATGAGCAAAGGCCACAAAGTGGGCTTTGTTCGTGGTGTTTATGGTGGCTATCAGGCCATTCTGTGGGACGATGAAAACAAAGTCTATCACGGTGCTTCCGAGAGCCGGAAAGATGGTCAGGCTGCGGGGTATTAGTTATTGGGTTAACAGGAGTTTAAAAATGAAGTTAGTAACATGGAACTGCAACGGAGCACTGAGAAAGAAATTTAATGTACTTTCATCATTAAAGGCTGACATATACATAATCCAAGAATGTGAAGATCCAAAACAATCGAAAGACGTCCTTTATAAAGAATGGGCAAATTCATATTTGTGGATTGGAGATAATAAAAATAAGGGAATTGGAATCTTCACATCCAATAAAATCTCCATCGAACAATTAAACTGGAGTAATCAATTTAAAGACCACAGTGTAAAACACTTCTTACCCTGTTTATTAAACAAAAAGATTCAACTTTTAGCTGTTTGGACTCACCAGAACAACTCCCCTACTTTCGGATACATTGGACAATTTTGGAAATATCTTCAAACCAATAAAGCGCATTTCAAGAACATTATAATAGCGGGTGATTTTAATAGTAATGCAATTTGGGATAAATGGGATCGTTGGTGGAATCATTCTGATTGCTCCAAAGAACTCTCTGAATTGGGAATTATCAGTGCATACCACAAATTAATGGACGAAAAACCTGGAAATGAAAGCCAACCAACATTCTTCCTTCAACGCAATACAAATAAGCCTTATCATATTGATTATTTCTACTTATCAGACACCTTCTTGACATCTAATTCTTACCTAACAATTGGTAAAAAATCAAAATGGATAGAAATAAGTGATCATTTACCATTAATTCTAGAATTATAAAAACTATAGAAATTCTAAAGGTTACAAATGATTAAAAAGGTTATACACATTTAATGTACTGTCAAAATTCCCGATCACAAATCCATAACTTCCCCTTCCCAAAAATTAACCCCTTAGTCAAAAACATCAACTCCTCAGTGTAAAACAATAAGCGCTCTTTACTCAACTACATACTCTCAGTGAATGACAATAAGTGATCGATGCTAAACAACATCCCCTCGATCGAAAACAACAAGTACTAAAATGTTGACAACAACCCCTCGGTCAAAAACAATCAATTCTAAATGCTTAACAATAACCCCTCTGTGAATGACAATGAGTACTCATTTGAAAAAAAACAACCTCGAAATGGACAAAGTCAACCCCACTATCACCAAAAACAACCTCTGAGCAAAAACTACTGCTCACCAATCAACTACTCACTAATTAACAATCCACTACCCCACCAAAAATCACCACGGCATTGTGGCCTCCAAACCCAAAGGAGTTACTCATCGTATATTTCACTTCTTTCCTTTGTGCTTCCCTAATTACCAGATTCAATGAATCAGGTATTTTGGGATCAATTTTCTGAGTATTGATTGTTGGGGGAATAATTCCTTCATTGATGGCCTTGATAGACAATATGGCTTCAACAGCTCCTGCCGCTCCCAGCAAATGACCGGTCATAGATTTAGTCCCACTGATGTGAAGGTTTGGGGCTTTGTCTCCAAAGACAGCTGCGATTCCACCCAACTCATTCAAATCTCCAACCGGAGTGGATGTTGCGTGTGCATTGAGATAATCAATATCATTTGGGTTTAAACCAGCCTCTTCCAAAGCCAATTCCATGGCTTTGATAGCTCCTTTTCCACTGGGATCGCTAGAGGTCATGTGGTAGGCATCAGCTGTACCGGAAGCACCAAGCACTTCCGCATAGATCTTTGCTCCTCTGGCTTTTGCATGTTCATACTCCTCTAAAATCAAGGCTCCCGCCCCTTCTCCTAATACAAAGCCATCTCTGGTCGCATCAAAAGGTCGTGAAGCACTATCTGGAAAGTCATTCCTTGTACTCAAAGCTTTAAGGGCATTGAACCCACCAACTGTCGCTTCCGTGATACTGGCATCAGAACCTCCAACCACGAAAGCTGTGGCCTTACCTAATCGGATGTAATTGACCGCATCCATGATTGCTGAATTAGTAGATGCGCAAGCGGTAGCAACCGTCTGGACAATTCCCTGTAGACCAAATCGCATAGAAATCAAACCTGCAGCCATATTAGCCAAAGTCTTGGGCATAAAGAAAGGATTGAAACGAGGACTGCCTCCGCCATTCACGTATCCTTTCATTTCCTCCTCGAATGTTGGGAAACCGCCTTGACCCGTTCCCCAGAGCACACCAACCTTAAACGGATCGATTGTGTCCAAATCCAATCCACTGTCCTTGATCGCTTCATCTGATGCACACACTCCATATTGAGTATATAAATCCATCTTTCGGGCTTCCTTGCGGTCAATTACCTGAGTTACGTCAAAGCCTTTCAGCTCACAGGCGAATTGTGTTTTAAACCCACTAGCATCAAATCTTGTGATCGGTGCTGATCCAGATTTTCCTGCCACGGCATTTTTCCAAAAAGTCTCTACCTTATTTCCGATAGGTGTCAAAGCCCCTAATCCAGTCACTACTACGCGTCTCAAATTCTTCTATTTTATTTTTCTGAAGGGGGTTATGTTGTCGGGCGGCAAAAGTACCTGTCGTATATATAGTAACCAAAAGTTTTCTTGGTCCTGAAAATTTTTTGTCTTTCACGTAAATTCATGCTTCTAATTATATTGCAGCAGAATTAATTTTTCAATTTAGAAGAATCCCCATGAAAACAACATTACCTCTAATTGCTTTACTATTCATGACCTTCAGCTGTACTCAATCAGAACAGAATCAAGAAGAAAAACCCCTTCCAAACAGATGGCCCAATGCTGTAACTTATGAAATATTCGTTCAGTCTTTTTGTGACAGCAATAATGATGGCATTGGTGACTTTAATGGTTTGACATCTAAACTCGACTATCTGGAAGATTTAGGAGTAGAAGCAATCTGGTTGATGCCAATCAACCCTTCTCCTTCTTATCACAAGTATGATGTAACCGATTATTATGGAGTTCATCCGGATTACGGTACGATGGATGACTTCAAAAACCTTGTGAATGAAGCTCATGCCCGAAACATTAAAATTATCATGGATTTGGTGATCAATCACTGCTCTAGTGAACATCCTTGGTTTTTGGATGCATTGAACCCGGAAGGTGAGTACAGAGATTACTTCGTGTGGGCGACAATGGAAGAAATTGAACAGGAAGGAATTCTGGAAAAAGAAAAGACCGGTGATAGTGACAACATCAGACAATGGAATGAAGTGGAAGGGCAAGACGAACTGTATTTTTCTTTCTTTTTTAGTGGAATGCCGGATTTGAATTATGACAATCCACAAGTGAGAGAGGAAATGTTCAATGTGGGAAAATTCTGGCTAACACAAGTGGGCGTAGATGGATTCAGACTGGATGCTGCTAAGCACATTTACCCGGATCATCGCGCTCAGGACAGTCATGCTTTTTGGGTGGAATTCAAAGAAAAAATGGAGTCTTCTAAGCCAGATATGTACATGGTTGGGGAAGTTTGGGCTGATCTCCCCACCCAAAGCCCATATGCGGAAGGATTCTCCGCATTATTCAATTTTGACCTTGCTTTCTCCATGTTGGAAACAGTAAAAAATGAAAAAACCATCGCCGCAACAATAAATAAAGATTCATGGAAATTGTTAGAAGGTAGTTCTCCCATTTTGCTGTATCAGGAAAGTACCAAAGCATATCAGGATTACAATCCTGAATTTATCAATACTACCTTTCTGACTAATCATGATCAAAACAGGGTGATGTCATTTCTGGAAAACGATATAAACAAGGCAAGATTGGCTGCTTCTATCCTACTGACTTTGCCCGGAGCACCATATCTCTATTATGGAGAAGAAATAGGTATGCGAGGTGCTAAACCCGACCCTAACATACGAGAGCCTTTTCTTTGGTCAGCTGACCATGACTCTTGCCGTGCTTCATGGATCAATGCTGAATTTTCTACGAACAAAACAATCATTCCTCTAGCTCAGCAAAAAGAAGAACCCACTTCCATTTACCATCTATATAGAAACCTGATCAGATACCGAAGAGCATCGGATGTAATGAGTCTGGGAGATGTGGAAATGGTGGATTTTGGTGATGAGCAAGTGCTGGCATTCAAAAGAAATCACCATAATGAATCACTTTTAATTATCCATAATCTAAGTGGAGAAGAGAAGTCATTCGATGATTTACAGGAGTTTGTAAAAATTGAATTGGCAAGCGATCCGGAACAAAAGAATGAAGGAAAAATTGTTTTGAAAGGCTATCAATCATTGATTCTTTCGAAGTAAAATTGAACCTTTTCTATTCATAATTTCATTTTGGATATTGTATGTATCAGACTTTTATAGGATTTGGTAAATTTGAATAAATATCACTATGGTAACGGTTCACATCAAAGAAAATAGCAAACAGGCCAAAGCACTTTTAGAAATGCTTAGGACTTTTTCTTTTGTGGAGTTTGAGGAGAATCCACGATACAATTCAGAAACAGAAAAAGTTATCGAAGACGCTCGTTCGGGAAAGGGGATTATCCATACGGAAAGTCATGAGGATCTGATGGCGAAGTTACGTTCCTAATGTATCAGATTGATCTAACCACAAAATTTAAAAAGGACTACAAACTAGCTCTAAAAAGAGGTTTACCAGAAATTGAACTAGAGAAGGTTTTGAAAACACTCAGACAACATGGAAAACTTCCTTCTGAGTATAAAGCTCACAAGCTAAAAGGAAAATATGCCGGGCTTTGGGAATGTCACATTCAACCAGATTGGCTATTGATCTGGGATCAGGATGACGTAATTAGACTCATTACTTTAGTAAGAACAGGTAGTCATAGTGATTTATTTTAATCAATTTTGTCTCTCATTAAATGATATTATTTTAATTGGGAATACCCTGTTAGAATGAATATTTCAACCCAAACAAATACCCCAAAATGCAAAACATATCAGTAATCGGTTCAGGTACGATGGGCAATGGCATTGCGCATGTTTTTGCCCAGCATGGCTATCAAGTTTCATTGATTGACATCTCCGAGACTGCCTTAGAAAAAGCCTTGGCAACTATTGGCAAAAACCTGGATAGGCAAATTGCCAAGGAAAAAATCACAGAAGCAGACAAAACAGCCACACTTGGCAATATCACAACTTTTACTTCGGTCGAGGAAGGAGTAAAATCGTCTGACTTGGTCGTTGAAGCTGCCACAGAAAACTTTGAGATCAAAAAACAGATCTTCAAAACGATGGACGAAAATGCTCCGACTTCAGCCATTTTAGCAACGAACACATCCTCTATTTCAATTACCAAAATTGCCGCAGAGACCAGTCGTCCCGGACAAGTAATTGGCATGCACTTCATGAATCCAGTACCGATCATGAAACTGGTAGAAGTGATCAGAGGTTACGCCACTACGGATGCTACCACGGCTTCCGTCATGGAATTATCAAAGAATCTTACTAAAGTTCCGGTAGAGGTGAATGATTATCCGGGATTTGTGGCCAACAGAATACTGATGCCTATGATCAATGAAGCGATTTATAGTTTGTTTGAAGGAGTGGCTGGAGTAGAAGAAATAGACACGGTAATGAAGCTAGGTATGGCACACCCAATGGGACCTCTTCAGCTAGCTGACTTCATAGGATTGGATGTATGCCTATCGATTTTGCATGTGCTGCATGATGGTTTTGGCAATCCTAAATACGCACCTTGCCCACTATTGGTGAATATGGTCACCGCAGGATATAAAGGCGTAAAAACAGGTGAAGGATTCTACAAATACACTCCGGGCAGTAAAGATCTGGTGGTAAGTGAAATGTTTAAATAATATAAATCAATGCCTTAAACGAACAAGAGCAGTTAACTGAACTGCTCTTGTTGTTTTATATCACTTAAAAAAAGTATGGATTCTCAAAACACTTTACATCCCTAACCTACGCTGCATCATATGCTCTACAACAGCACAGAGTTTACGAGGGGTCATTGTTCGCCAATTAACAATCTGTAATGGTCCACCAAAGTTGATGTATTGATCGATCTCATAATGTGACATTTCTGACTCTACAAAATCACGAAAATTTGTTGCAGCTATCCATCCATCTTCCACTTCTTCAAACCACTCTTCATAATAGCTCTCATCGCTACCATGGAAATTGAGAATGTTCTCACCGATGAGAATGAACTTATTGAGCCCGGATTCCAACAAACATTCTATTAGATTTCGCTTAAGGAGCATGATATCATTATTAATGGCATCATTCCATTCTCCAATAAATTCCAAAATAACATATCCTTCCTCATAATTGGCATAGAGGATTTTTACATAGAGCGTCTCTGACCCAAAAAAATCCCAACCAGGATCGATGAAATACCCATATATGTTTTCAGAATACAAATCATAATTGTATTCTTTTCCATAAAATGGCGAATACTCATCCTGGCTGGAATCATAATATTGTAACCAATTGCTATATGGCTCTATATCGTGCAATTAGCGAATAATTACTTTTGAATAATAGTTGTCTTGCTCTGTATGAACTAGAATAAAATAAACCCCTGTTGCGATATTTGACACGTCTATTGAGTTCTCTTTAGGTCTTCTTTCACTAATCAACTCACCACTCAAATTGTACAACGTAACCAGTTTTGCTTTGGCACCATTCAAGTATAAATTAATCTGCCCCTCAACCGGGTTCGGATAGACCATATCTGACTTATGCTTAGCAGAAGCAATTATCACTTCTTCGATATTCGAAATATCTTCTAATGATCTAGTGAATAACTGATAGGTTTCATTATCCTGGCCCACATACCCAATCATATCAAATGTTCCTTCTGGAATTTCTGTATCAATCAAAGGGTGTGTGGTAGTACCAATTCTTAAAACAGTAGAACCGGTTTCATCTGCAATCGTATAATTTCCAGCTGCAAAAACTCCAGTCTCCGAAATACTAACTCCTGTTACACTGACAAGTTCCGACTCATATTCCTCTCCAAATTCACTGATAGTTACTGTTTGTGGTTCAGGCAATGCATTTCCCTTATTCAAAACTTCGTATTTCACTGATTCAGCGATTTCGAATAAACCATTGTAATCCACCACTTTTCCACTCACAACTACACTATCACCGGTTTCCAAATCAGCTGTAAGATTACCAATGTCCAATCCTCTGACGATTAAACCTGCCGTACCATCAAAAACTGCTCGGTTTGCGGAGTTGTTGTTTTCACCACCAATTACAAGTCCTCTGACCTTCACGGATTCTCCAACTGCCTTCATCCTGGCATCTGCAATAGATATCTCCTCTAACTCAACAGGCTCCTCCTCAGATGGTGACAGGTCACTGGTATTGCGCGGTGTAATCTGATAATCATCTACAAACTGTCCAACATATCCTACAACATCATATTCACCTGGAGGAATTGTGGTTCCTACCAATGGGTGACCTGAGTTTCCGATTCGGAATGTGATCGTTCCTGTTCCATCACTGAGATCAAAATTTCCATCCGATCCTCCACCTGCAAACTTTTTACCTGCATCGGAAAATGTTGCATTTTTAATCACAACTAATTGTGACTCATAATTTTCTCCAATCTCAGCAATTGTTAATACTTTAGGCTCCGGAAGCTGGGCATCACTGGAAATGAGAGTCACTTCCATAGGCACTTGATTGATTTGTAGCAAATCAGCATACTCTTTCAATGCACCACTTACTACAACACTGTCACCAATTACCAGAGGTGCGGTTTGATTTGTTTCACCATCAGGGCTTCTAATTACAATTCCGGCTGTACCATCGTATAGGACTCTGCTCGTACTACTGTTATTTTCTCCTCCGAGGATTACACCTGTAACATTCACCACTTCACCTAATTGCTTCGTTCTGGCTTCTGCAATAGTCATTAAGCTAGCCTCTCCTTCCTTACCTTTTACTTCCAGACTTACAGTGGAGAGATTAGTAGATTCATGGGTGATATTTTTTGTAAAAGTTTCACCATCTGCTTGTTCTGGCTCGAATTTCACATATACGGTGAAGTCTTCTTTGGTTTCACCATTAGCATGAGAAAGTGTCAGGGTATTAGAAAAAGAAGAGTTATCTAACGAAAGATAAAACGGCGCTTCCACGGATACCGTAACATCTGCTTCCAAATTATAAGCATTGACTACATAGTTTTGGGTATAATCACCTCCAAACTCTACAGCACCGAAATCAGCAGTGAAAGAAGACTCATCCAGCGCTAAAAATGGTCCGGAAACGTCTCCCCAGATTGCACTTACAAACTCAGGATGATCTACAAACGGATTTCTGTTTTCTTGATATTTATATACTCCGTCATTCCGCTCCCGTTCTGCATCATCCACAGGATCAATGATATGCCACCTCAGCAAGGTATAAAGTACGCCTAATTCAGGGTCAGGAGACCAAGTCTTGTAATCAACCAATTCCAGATCAAGACGGCTGCTCTCATATCGGGTATCCATATACATTAAGATTCTTGCTACATCACCTTTAATCTCATCTCTTGGTTCCCAGTATTCACTTGTGGTGTAGGTGTCAGGAGCTTCACCTTCTTCATTTGCCGCGATATGGGCAACATCATTAAAGTCTTTATTACTCTTATTTGTGTTGACACTGGCATCCGAAGGGCGTAAGTTGACACAGTCGGTATAAGCAGTATCAGTCTCCTCTGGGAATCCATGAGATTTTGGCCAGGTATGTTCTCTATTCCAGCCATCACCACCAGAATTAAAGGATGATTTAGGAATAGAATTATTCTTGTAAAACATGATGATATTGTCTGGATTATTAGGATCCTCATCAAGATCCCGTAAAATCACATCTCTAAACTCAGAGTATGACCTCACTTTATGATCTCTAATAATTTTGTGTAGCTGCATTTTTAAATCCTGACCAGCCAATCCATCTGTTCCGTCATAATAACCATCAGGAATCTGGGCACCGGCCGAAGCAATAAATAAAAATGCTACTAGGAGGTTAATGTACTTTTTCATATTTGAATTTTCATGTTGACTACAAATAAAAAAAGGGCTGCTCAAAGCAGCCCTTTTCTTAAGATAAAATTATCATTATTTTACTTCAGTAGGACCTTCAGTCAATTCAAATTGCGCTGGTCCGGTTACGGTAAATACTGCAACCCAGTTCTTATTTGAGCCATCATATGTAGCAAAAGTAATCGTGTAGGTCACATCTATTCCTTCTACCGTAGTAGCATCAGTGAATGTATTTTCAAGAAACACAATCACACCTTCTATCATTCTGTCCTCGATCAATTGCTTCGTTGCCTCAGCAGACAAGCCATCGTATTC
This sequence comes from Bacteroidia bacterium, assembly GCA_030425425.1. GTDB lineage: Bacteria > Bacteroidota > Bacteroidia > Cytophagales > Cyclobacteriaceae > Marinoscillum. The sequence continues at coordinate 45,101 of JAUIAO010000026.1, forward strand.
TGCCTGGTAAAAATCGCCACCGGCTGTTCTTTTGCTTGCTCTTAAATCAAAATTAACAAAATACGATCCAGCACCATAGTAAAATTCACCTGTTCCAAAGTCATCAACCAAATCAGGATATTCTCCTTTTACGACATCTACAATTGTCTGGTAATCTGCGCTTACCATTTCATATACTACTGATGGATCAAATGCCCAGCCTGAAGAGTTTTTCTTGATCTGGTCTATTTTAGTAGTAGTTTCAAGGTAATTCATCACCCATTCACCTGCCATATAAGTATATTCCGAAGCAAGGGTTAGTACTCCACCAGAGAAATACTTGTAAACAAGTATAATTTCATTTCCTTCCACAGGGTAGTCAACGAAATTATTCAAGAATTTTGGCAAATACGCATCCGCAGGAGCATCATCACTAAAGTTATCATATCTTCCAGGAAGACCACTAGCCTCACCCATTGCATTATAATCATCAGCATTTAGAGAGTAAACTCCATCGACTTTTTCCCAGTCAGAACCATCGAGCATGTAGTAATCAATGTTTTCAATCGGAGCCTCAGAAAGTAGTGTAGGTCCAGCTCCAGGAGCAGTAATTGTAATATCTGAAAGCTCCCATGCAGCAGCAAAATCAGAGGTAGATCTATAATAAAATCCAATAGAAATGGTCTGACCTGCAAAAGCTGTTAAATCTATAGTGGAGGTTACAAACGTCCAGTTATTTCCTGCAGGCCATACATCTGGAACAACATCTGTCCAGGTAGCCGCAGAAACATCAGTACCATTGAAATCTGTTGAAACTTTTATTGCCAAATCTGTTCCAAATACTCCACTTCCAAGGTAGTTAGCAGCCTGATATAATGACATGGTAGCTTCAGAATACTCTGACAAATCAACATCCTCTAAAACAATCCAGTCTTCATTCGGTACAGCTCCACCAGAGTAACCACTCATGTAAGCGTATCCATCACCAGAAAATTCTCTATAAACCCATTCCTGATCTCCTGTCACAGATTGAGCAAAATATCCATCAACCGGCTCATCAGCCGTGCCTGAATTCAAGTCGTCAGTGAATATAGTTTGCTCACCTGCGGTTGATTCATCAAATTCCGGGTCATCAGAAGAGGCCATATAGCTCACAGCATAGATATCACCGTCTAATGCATCCTGAACACTGGTTGAAAGTATACCAGGAAGATAATCTTCAGCAGGCATTGATGGGTAGAAAAATCCAGCCTTCTCAACAGCAGAATAATCAGCATCTACTAATTCATAAGTATTAGGGCTTGTATACGCAGAGTAATCAGGAATTGCTCCTTCGTAATAGTTGTAAGATACTTTTACAGCAGTACCGATATTGAATTGTGGATAATTAGCAGCTGCCAATTCTTCCAAATAGCCAGCTACCTCTACTCCACTCACAACCAATTCATTCTGCTCCATAAAATCTGCAGTCACGGAATCTTCGATCGTACCCAGAGCTCTCAATTCATCAGCTAAAGCCGAATACTCATCACTTGTGAGTGTATATTCAAGTGTGGTACCAGCATCACCTTCTGCTTCTGCCGCAACTTCCAGTTCATTGTATGTATCCTCCAGAGGATTACATGCAAATGCAACCGCAAGAACAGCTACAGGTAGAAATAATTTATTGAATAATTTCATGTTTTTAATCTTTTCAGTTTTTAGAAGTTAACTCTCAATCCTAATGTCCACTGACGTCCTGTACCTGGATAGATTCCAAAACTTGTCCAGTCCGTAATATATTCTGCATCCAATAGGTTGTTGACATTACCGTAAATAGTAGCATCAAACTCACCAAACTTGAAATTGTAATTCGCATATACGTCCAGGTTGAAGTATTCAGGTACTACTACCTCAGCAGTTGCTTTAGCATCAGTATCAGACACATCATTTGGATCGTAATCCTTGTAGTTATTACCATAGTAGTTCAGCAAACCACCTACTTTGAATCCGTCAAAGGCTTTGTAACTCGCACCAAGTGCGGCAGTTGTCTGCGCTGAGTTACCTACTTTAAGACCTCCTATGAATAGGTTTACAGAATCTACAGGGTTTCTGTTATCATCAAAAATCTTCACATTATTTAAGTCATTGGCCCAAGTCCAGTCACCCAAAGAAACCATACCTGTAATGGTTAAATTTCTAATTGGCTTGTAATTGAAATCAATTTCAATACCCTGGTGAATCGCATCTACACCCTGAAGGTTTGCAGTAAGTGTGTCACCCAATGATCTGAACAAGGTTCTGTCCATCCATCTTGTGTGATAAAGGTTCACATTACCTGAAAGTTTAGGGCTTCTGTAACCGTATCCTATTTCAGTACTGAAAATCTTCTGTACTTCCGCGTCCTCATTCACAGCATTAGAGAAATCAAGGAATACTGCATCAAATATTGGAGCTTTGGTGAAATACCCTGTATTGATGAATACATTGTGATTTCTGGTAAGGTTATAGTTTGCACCACCTTTGATCTGATAACCTAAGAAAGAATAGAAATCTGTTTCTTGTGCATCAGGAGTATATTGGTAATAATCAATTCTCTTATAAGAAGTATTAGAGATGGCAGCTGATCCAAATACAGAAAGTGCACCTTGAGTATACTCAGCTTGTCCGAAAGCTCCTTCCCATAATACTACTCCATCATTGTAATAATCTCTCTTATCACCTACCTGAAGTCTTCTGTTTGGATTGTTAATATCATTGTCATCAAGTGCGTATTCCGCTCCCAATAAGTTAGTCACCTCAGAAAAGTGGATTCCTTTGTAATATCTTAAATCTAAACCTCCCATTACTGTCAGGTTTCCAGTAAGTTCATTGGTCAATGTAGACAACAAACCATACCATTTGTGGTCATTTCTAGAAGCTCTCAAATAACCTAAAGCATCACCGTCACCACCATTTTCGATTCTGTTAGCCACGTTGATGTCTCTCGTTGCCTCAAGATCATAAAGCCCTGAAGCTGCTCTTTGAAGCGTTCCGGCAGAACCACCACCACCACCAGTACCTGTGGATACATATAGAGCGGTAGACAATTCAGTATTACTGTTAATATCCCAATAATGGTTCAATGAAAACTGTGGTTTGTGGTAGAAGTTATCCTCTACGTGAACCACCTGACCGTCCAAATAGCCATAATCAGTATTCCACTTCAATCCTTTTTCTTTCAATGTCTCTACATCAAGACTTGATTGTCTCTGACCGTGACGCTGTGGAGCACCAAAACCAGTTAATGAGATTGTGTGATCTTCACCAATAGCTTTTGATATGTTAAAGAAGTAGTTGTATCCTTCAAACTCAGTTCCATCTACATAGCCATCTCCTGTGATCTTAGCTCCACTCAATGATACTGCCCATCCTTCTTCATTCAATCCAGTAGACACATAGAATGATGTCTTATTGTAATTGTCATTACCCATTCCGTAAAAAACATTACCGCCTTTAGCAGCATCGGTAGTTTGCGTAAGGATGTTGATCGTACCTCCAATAGAAGGAACGGCTACTTTAGAAGCTCCAAGACCTCTCTGTACCTGCATTGATTTGGTAACATCAGTCAGTCCTGCCCAGTTTGACCAATATACACGACCATTTTCCATATCGTTTACTGGCACACCATTGATCAATACCGCTACGTTTTCAGAGTTAAAACCTCTAAGGTTGATTCTTGAATCTCCGTATCCACCACCTTGCTTGGTAGCATATACACCCGGAGTACTTTTCAGTAATTCAGGAAATTCCTGATTACTAGCTCTCTCTAAGATTACTTCCTTTTTAACCACTGAAGTTGCAACCGGAGTTTTACGATCTACTGCTACAGATGCCAATACCTCTACAGCAGATAATTCATCAGCTCCTAATTCCATTTCAATTTTTCCAAGACTTGATGTCTCACTCAAATTGATAGTTTTTTCAAATGTTTTGAAGCCTACAAAGCTTACAACTACTGTAACCTTGCTTCCGTCCAAGTTCAAAGAAAAATCACCATTAAAGTCAGTAATTGTTCCGTTTGTAGTGCCTTTTATTACAACACTAGCTCCTGGCAAACCTTCTCCTGTCTCACCATCAACCACTGTACCAGTGACTTTGGTTTGAGCGAAGGATACCATAGATGCTGAAAGCATCAAGGCGATCGCCAAATAATTACGTAAAGTTTTCCTCATTGTGTTTACTGTTTGATTTAAGTTAAACTGCTGCAAAAGTAGCAGTAGTGAAACTCTCATGTTTCAAGTGAAGGTTAAATTTTCAATTGATTTTGATCAGTAAAAAATCATAAAAATCGATCTTTGATAAGCTACAATTACATGATTAATTTAACTCAACAGTGATTTAATTGCACTAATTACAGTGAGCAAAAAATTATTCGGCTAAAAAATAAAATAACAAAACAAAGTACTTAACACTGTGTTAATATTAAGATAACATTAGGGTTGATGAGATTCGATAGCACTTCTGACTGATTGATGCTTTTGCAACAAAAGTCCAGCTTCTTCGTCATTCACATCCAGCACCTCAGAAATCATCCTCACCCCTCGCTTAAAAAGCTTTTCATTGGTCAGCTGCATATCTACCATTTTATTACCCTTGATTCTCCCCATTTTGATCATCAAAGAAGTAGAAATCATATTCAAAACCATCTTTTGAGCGGTTCCTGATTTCATGCGGGTACTTCCAGTAATGAACTCAGGCCCTACAGGCACTTCTATTGGGAATTCTGATTCCTGAGCAAGCGGAGAATTTTTACTGCAGGTAATACAGCCTGTCAGCAATCCAGCTTGTCGAGCATTTTTCATCCCGCCTATTACATAAGGAGTAGTGCCACTTGCGGCAATTCCGACTACCGTATCCAATTGCTCCACGTTATATTCCTTCAAATCATTCCATGCTTGATCACCATCGTCTTCCGCAAACTCTACGGCCTTGCGAATTGCTTCGTCTCCACCAGCAATTATTCCAATTACTAAGTCATGAGAAACGCCAAAAGTAGGCGGACACTCTGAAGCATCTACAACCCCAAGCCTCCCACTGGTTCCTGACCCGATGTAAAATAACCTTCCTCCTTTCATCATTCGAAGAATAGCTTCGTCTACAAATGCTTCAACTTGTGGAATGGCACTTCTCACTGCTTCCGCTACTGTGGCGTCTTCCTTATTGATATTTTGCAATATCTCGATGGTTGACATTTGCTCAATATTGTCATATTTGGAAGTGTTTTCCGTTTCTGGAATTTTAGCCATTGTTGGAATGGTATTTAGTTAATAAATGAATTGGTGATTGAATAACTTCTAAAATATTGATATTCAAAAGTTTAGCCTGATCTCTAATCATATCCTGAAAAAGGTACGCTACAGACCCTATCATTTTAATTTGATTGTCTTCTATTTCGATACCTTCAAAAAAACCACTCATATAATCTGAAAATGCCTTTTTGAGTAGCTGATTAATTTGTAAATCATCCTGATTATCCTGCAAAAATGGAACAAATCCAGACAGAAAGACATTACCACCAGACTTGCAATAGATAGAATCCAAAATCAGATTTTCATTTAATTCAGGATATTCATTTAAAAGCTCATCTGACAATTTTTTGGATAATTGATTCCTCAAAAATGCTTTTACCAATCTGCGGCCAAGATCTGCTCCACTTCCCTCATCCCCCAGCACATATCCCAGTGATGGAATTCTGTCAGATACCGACATTCCATCATAATAAACCAGACCGGACCCTGTGCCAAGTAATCCCAACCAGCCTCTGCTATGTCCATAAGCCGACCTGCAAGCGGCAAGTGTATCTGGATAAATATTCACTTCTTCTGTGTGGAATAATTCAGAAAGCTTCATCGCCAATTTAGAAAAGTCTGAATCTGGCGTAACTCCGGCTGCATAAAAATGCACTTCTTTTATTTCATTTAGACTGAGTAGTTCAAAAGGCAAATTGCTGAGAAATGGCTCCAGTGGAGTATTGCTAAGATTAAATCCTGCAGACTGAAAACCAGTGACGGATTGACCATCAATCAGTCTCCAATCAGTCTTAGTACCTCCAGCATCTGCAATTAATATCATGTAATTAATGATTTCTATTAAAACTCGAAAGTGTTTTTTCTAACTAAAGACATTCTCTTTACTAGACCAAAACGCCTATTTGATTAAATCTCTCAAATACTTTGTCTGTATGTGGAGCATCAGGCAGTTCATCTGTCAAATCTTGCCCCGCCCAATGCTCATAATGAGTTCCATTTCTCCAAAGTCGCGAGTCAGTCACATCATAGATCTTGCCTTTGTAGGCCACCCATATTTCTTCTCTATCCTGACCGTTTCTAAGCGCAAGCTGCGATTTTGTGAATTCTTTGATCATCTGAAAGTCACCACCGTGATCCCGCTTCCTCCCATTTCGATATGTTCGTCCACTGCCTGCCCCACACTGCTATGACCTTTCAAGTGTGTACGAATGACATCTCTGAGAATACCATAACCTTTTCCGTGAATGATTCTCACTTGATCCGTTCCCAACAATAATGCTTCATCTATATAAGCATCTACCTTTACCAGCGCCTCCTCAGCTCTCATTCCTCTGATGTCTATTTCTCCATTGAACTGAGACATTTTCTCCAACATATTCACCCCAGCCATTTTCCTTTTGGTAGTTTTCTGACTTTCCTGACGTGTAGTTTTCTTTAACCTCTTCAAGTCAATAAACGAAATGATATTCCCAAACCTGACCTGAGCTTGTTTTCCTTTTACATTCATTACTTCTCCTGAGGTATCCTGCCCTTCTATGGTCACATAATCACCGGTTTTAATATCTACAGCTTTGGGCTTTTGCTCTTCTACTCTCAGCTTTTTATCTTGTTTAGACTTATATTGATCCAGATTGGCCCTTAGTTTTTTTGTTTTCTCTTTGTCTGCTTTGCTTTCCTTGATCTCACGAATAGTCTTTTCTATTCGCCTATTTGCGTCTTCCACTATCTGCTTGGCATTGGACTTGGCCTCACGAATAATTGACTTCCGCTCGTTCTCCACCATTTTTTTGAGAGATTCATAATCAGATTTAATAGAAGCAATGTCTGTTTCCTCCTTTTCAAGCTTTTTGGTCAGCTTTTGAAATTTGTTTCTCTCAGATTCCAGACTATTCAAGAGATGTTCATAATCCACCTGACTGGTTCCCACCATTCCTTTAGCATTTTCGATGATTTCAGTAGGCAATCCAATTTTCCTGGCAATTTCAAAAGCAAATGAACTACCCGGCTTCCCTACTTCCAGTTCGAATAGCGGTTCCAAAATATTTACATCATACTTCATCGCACCATTGACCACTCCTGGCTTGTTTTCAGCAAACTTTTTTAAGTTTTGATAGTGAGTAGTCACCACCCCAAATGCCTTTTTCAGATTGAGCTTCCCTAGAATTGATTCCGCGATAGCTCCACCAAATTGTGGCTCTGTACCTGTTCCAAATTCATCAATGAGAAACAAGCTATTTCTGTCAGCCATCTCATTGAAATACTTCATGGCAGTAAGGTGCGAACTATAAGTACTCAGATCGTTTTCCAATGATTGCGTATCGCCAATATCGAGAAAAATGTTTTTGAAAATCCCAAAAGTAGAAGCTTCACTTACCGGAACTAAAAACCCACACTGAAACAAATATTGAAGCAATCCAATGGTTTTCAATGCCACAGATTTTCCTCCTGCATTCGGCCCTGAAATCACTAAAACTCTATTTTCCTGTCTGGTCAACTCCAGTGAAAGCGGTACTATAGGCTTGCCTGCTTCCTGATGTGACAACCAAAGCAATGGATGCTTGGCATGATACCATTTGATCATTGGTAGTTTAGAAATCCCCGGCTTTACACACTCCATTTCTCTGGCAACAACAGCCTTCGCATGTATAAAGTCTATCAAACCAATAAAAACGGCTCCCTTTTTCAGGTCTTCCATCGATTCTCTCACCAAATCTGTTAATTCTGTGAGGATCTTGGCTATTTCCCTTTTCTCTCTGTACTGAAGTTCCCGTACTTCATTATTGAGTTGGAGTGCTTCAGTAGGTTCTAAAAACACCGTCTGCCCAGTGGCAGACTCATCATGCACGAATCCCTGAATTCGGCGTTTATGCTCTGCTTTCAGAGGAATGACCAACCTACCGTCTCGAATTGTAACAGAACTATCCTCATCGGCCAGTTTATCCTGTATGGCCTTTCGCATGACCTTGTTGATAGCAGTCCTCACAGACCTCTCCTTCTGAATGAGTAACGCCCGAATGGAAGCTAATTCTGGACTGGCCGAATCCCGTACCTGTCCTCTCTCATCAATGATCATATTGATGGCATCAACGATAGACTTGTCAGAAATAAAACCGTAAGTCAGAGAACAAAGCTCAGGATATTCATTTTTGAATTTTTTCAAAAATTGAGTCCAGTCATATAGCAATGACAATAGAGATTTTAAAACCGCAAAATCATCTGACTGGAGAAAAGATCCCTGTACTTTGATTTTTGTAAGAAAACTTCTCAAATCCTGAAAATCTCTGGAGGGCAAATTCTCTCCCGACCCCAGAACCTTGAGCATTTCGTCAGTTTGTTCCAGCCATTTGGAAATATCTTCTAACCTGGAAGATGGCTTTACTTTTTTTAAAAATTCAACCCCGTAATCGGATTTACACTTTTGACGGACCAGCTCTAACATCTGATCCACACCTAGTTTTCCCTGAATATCTGTTGGATAGATGATCATTAATGAAAGTCCTTTTTAGATTGACGCGCCAAAAGGCTATCTACTACTTCATCATAAATGTCTTTGTACAACCCTACCTCATCGAGATAAAACTCAAGACTTTTTTCATACTGCTCCTGAGAGGTATTGTTTTGGCTATAGATTGAATCTAAAAAGTGATTATAAATAGTTTGAGCGGTATCCTGTTTTAAATACAGTTTCTTCACTTTTGCCTCCAGTAAATGAACGTCGATCATGAGGTTAACCATTTCATCGTGAGTCAACACTTCTCGTGGAATTTCCGTTTGCCCTTGAGAACATGACAGGGTCATGGCAAGAAGAATGATAAAAAAAGATTTTTTCAAATGACTAAGTATATGTGTTATTTATAATTTTGAAAGCCAAAATTACTTTGCATGAAGGAAATCCTCAAAAAGCTGAGAAAATATGAGATCAGAGTGCGCAAGGCGATCAACTCCCAAATGCAAGGAGACTTCCATAGTATTTTTAAAGGTTCGGGTCTTGAGTTTGATGATGTGCGCGCTTATCAATATGGTGATGATGTTCGTACCATAGATTGGAACGTAACTTCCAAGGGTCATGGTACATTCGTCAAAACATTTATTGAAGAAAAAGAACAGACAGTCATGTTTATCCTGGACGTTTCGGCCTCACAGGAGATTGGCAAAGTTAATCAGCAAAAAATTGATCTTGGAAAAGAGATCACAGCTTTGCTATCCATATCAGCTGTAAAAGAAAGCAGCTCGGTAGGATTGTTATCTTTTTCTGATCAAAAAGAAAAGTACATCAAGCCCGGAAAAGGGATGAAACACTCCTACGAGATTCTCAATAGCATTTTCAATCTTAAACCGAGTTCCAGAAAAACGGATCTTAATGCCGCCATCCGATTCGCTCTTGGGATGATCAAAAGAAGAGCTGTTATTTTTCTAATTTCAGATTTTATAGATGAAAATTACCTTCACAGCCTGAAAGGAATGGCCAGAAAACACGATTTGGTAGTCATTCAGCTTTTTGATCAGCGAGAGTCAAAAATGCCTGGACTGGGAATCGTTCCTTTACTTGATAAGGAAACTGGCAAAACGATTTGGGTGAATACTTCATCAGGTAGTTTTAAAAATGTAATCAATAAAACATTCACAAAAAGCACACAAGAGCTTGAAGATTTTTGCCATAGAAACGATGTGAATTATCTCTCAGTAGAAACAGGAGAAGATTACGTACCAAAACTTGTTAGATTATTTAGACATAGAAACACTAGGAATGCGCAACGTGCCAGGTAGAATATTCTTATTCTTTTTGATCTTATTTCAAGCCATTACTGGTCAAGGCCAGCGAATCATGGTGAGCGGTGGATTTGTAGAAGACAGCTTAAAGCTGGGAGAAAACATACACTATTGGCTAAAGGCCCAATACCCCTCCACAAACGAGGTAATCATGCCCGATACTACCTATGAATTCACACCTTTTGAATTTTCTGATAAGGCATTTTTCCCGAGTATGCTCCAAAATGAAATGATCAAGGACTCGGCGGTTTACACTTTGCAGAGTTATGAAATAGACCAGATTCAGTATCTATCATTGCCTGTATTTGTGCTTACTGAAACAGGCGATAGTGTGAAAATCAATGCACAAACAGACTCTATTCTTTTTCAAAGCCTTGCTCCTGTTGTTTCCGACACCACTCAGCTCATTACCAACACGGATTTTCAATTAGTCAATAAAGACTTCAATTATCCGGTTCTCTGGATTGTCATCGCTGTATTAGCAATTATTGTGGCAGTCATCTATTTCTTTTATGGAGATAGAATCCGCAAAAAATTACTACTTAGAAAATTGAAGAAGGCCTACATCAAGTACTCGGACAAACTTACTGTCCAAATCAGGACCATCAGGGATCAACCATCTCAAAATTCCTCATTGCATGCCCTGAGCGATTGGAAAGTTTTCATGGAATTATTGGAAAATAAACCTTTTTCAAAACTAACCACCAGAGAAATCATGAAAATCGAACAGACAAACGAGCTTCAGGAAACGCTTAAAAACATCGACAGATGTGTTTATGGTGGTATTGTGAACGATAACTTATATAAGGATTTTCAGGCATTGGAAGACTTTACACAATATAGATATTCAGTAATCACAGACGAATTAAAAAACGGAAAGTAGCATGAACGGCACAGAAAGTTGGTTTTCATTGAAGTGGTTTACCTGGACTATGATTGACAAATATGATTGGGAAGACCCGATGTGGCTTTATGTATTAGCCCTGCTCCCAATATTTTTTATCGTCAGATGGTTGATTTTACGCGCTTTCAGACCTTCTCTTCCGGTGGCCCTCATGAAAAAAGACATCAAAAACGATCCGATTAGTTTTTTGAGATTTATACCTCCTGTTCTTTTCTTTCTAACACTCTCATTGATCATTGTGGCGCTGGCAAGACCGCAATCTACAAATGAAGAAGTAGAGCAATGGAGCGAAGGAATTGATATTATGCTTACGATCGATATTTCAGAATCGATGAAAATCGAGGATTTCAAACCGAACAGATTGGAAGCAGCCAAAGAAGTAGCTAGGGATTTTATTGCAGGGCGTTTTCAAGACAGAATTGGTTTGGTAGTATTTTCTGGAGATGCCTTTTCCCGAGCGCCTTTGACGACAGACTATGAATTACTTAACACTTACATCGATGAAATCTCCTTCGAATTGATCGAAAATGGAGGAACAGCTATAGGCAGTGCGCTTGCCGTATCTACCAATAGATTGAGAGAATCGGACAGTAAATCAAAAGTGCTGATATTACTGAGTGATGGTGATAATACCGCAGGAAACATAGATCCGATAACAGCTGCTAAGCTTGCTCAGGCTTACAATATCAAAATCTACACTATTGCTATTGGAAAAGAGGGAAAAGTACCATTTGGAACAGACTTTTTCGGCAGACCCAGATATGTTGAGAACAGATTGGATGAAACTAATTTGAAAGAAATTGCAAAAATTGGAAGTGGCAAGTTCTATCGTGTATCAGACAAAGAAGCACTTGCTCAGGTTTTCAATGAGATCGATTCTCTGGAAAAGGCTGAGATCAAAGAAACCAGATACAAAGACACCACAGATTATTATACCATATACCTAAAATGGGCGTTGGTATTTTTCATGCTTTGGATGCTCTCGAGAACTACCTTCATGTCCAATGTTCTGGTAGACTGACTTTCTAATTTTCAAAATCCAGCGATTTTGACAATGCAAATCAGTATATAACCGGTCATCATTCAAGAATATTTACGAATTATTCAAAATCAACGAATGAATTATGAATATTCTTTAAAATTTCAAACCTTCCTTCACTTTTTATTGAAAATATTACCAACTAAAACTAACTTGCCATGCATTATTGAAAATTGACCACAAATAATTTGGTCAAAAGAAAGAAATACAGAATTTTTTGAAGGAGAAAATTAAGCTATATGTGCGGAATTGTATGTGCGTTTGAACTGAAGAAGCCGGCTGACGAACTCAGACCTAGGCTATTAGGAATGTCTAAAAAACTTAGACACAGAGGTCCAGACTGGAGTGGAATCTATGATAGTGACAATGCTATTTTAGCTCATGAGAGATTATCCATTGTAGACCCTACCTCTGGCAAACAACCTTTGTACAGCGATGACAAAAAGGTTGTCCTGGCTGCAAATGGAGAAATCTACAATCACAGAGAATTAAGAAAACAATTCGAAGGAAGCTACAGCTTTTATACTGCATCAGATTGCGAGGTTATACTTGCCTTGTACAAAGAAAAAAAGGAAAAGTTTTTGGATGATCTGAATGGAATCTTTGCTTTTGCACTTTATGACGAAACTGATGATTCATATCTGGTAGCAAGAGATCACATGGGCATCATTCCGCTTTATATGGGCTGGGATGAAGATGGCGCATTTTACGTAGCATCTGAGCTCAAAGCACTCGAAGGAGTTTGTACGAAAATTGAGCTTTTCCCTCCGGGTCATTACCTATACAGTAAAGATGGAGAACTCAAAAAATGGTACAGCCGTGACTGGAGTGATTTCGAAGCTGTGAAAGATAATGAAACCAGCATCGAAGATTTACATGACGCCTTAGAAGCAGCAGTTAAGAGACAATTGATGTCTGATGTACCCTATGGCGTATTGCTTTCCGGAGGTCTTGACTCATCAGTTACCTCTGCTTTAGCGAAAAAATTTGCCGATAAGCGAATTGAAGAAAATGACTCTACCAATGCATGGTGGCCACAGCTTCATTCTTTCGCAGTGGGACTGGAAGGATCTCCTGATTTGGCTGCAGCCAAAAAAGCTGCTGAGCATATAGGTACAGTTCATCACGAAATTCATTTTACAATACAAGAAGGACTAGATGCAATCAGAGATGTGATCTATCATCTGGAGACTTATGACGTGACTACTGTCAGAGCTTCTACACCGATGTATTTGATGTCTAGAGTTATCAAGTCTATGGGTATCAAAATGGTACTCTCAGGAGAAGGGTCTGATGAATTATTTGGTGGGTATCTGTATTTCCACAAGGCACCAAATCCTGAAGAATTTCACAAAGAAACCGTTCGAAAACTCAGCAAACTGCATCAGTACGATTGCCTCAGAGCTAATAAATCCTTAGCAGCCTGGGGAATAGAGGGACGCGTACCGTTTTTGGATAAAGAATTCATGGATGTGGCTATGAGACTTAACCCGAAAGACAAAATGATTACTCCTGATAGAATGGAAAAATGGGTAGTCAGAAAAGCGTTTGAAAAATATCTGCCAGATAGTATTGCATGGAGACAAAAAGAGCAGTTTTCGGATGGCGTTGGTTATAGCTGGATAGATACACTGAAAGAAATGGTGAATGAGAAGGTAAGCGACGAGCAATTAGCCAACGCACACTTTAAATTTCCGGTTCAGCCACCAAAATCTAAAGAAGAATTCTATTACCGCAGTATTTTTGCTGAGCATTTCCCTTCAGATACGGCTGCACTGAGCGTACCTTCTGTGCCATCTGTAGCTTGTAGCACTCCAGAAGGTACGCTCAGGGATGAGTCTTTCAAAAATATGAACGATCCGTCAGGACGAGCAGTAGGCGTTCACGTAGAAAAGTATTAATTGCCAATTTGCACCAATAGATAATGGCGATTTCCGAATGGAAATCGCCATTTTTGTTTAAAATGAGTATCATGGAAGAAAGAATACTAGACAAAACATTTGAGCAAGAAAACTTTGATAGTCTGGATTTCCGTGATAGAACCTTTGATGGTTGTACTTTCACTAACTGTGATTTATCAGATAAAAATCTATCTTTTTGCACATTTGCAGATTGCCAATTCTCCAATTGCAACCTAAGTAACGCGAATCTCAACAATTGCTCTTTCAAAGAATGTGAATTCGATGCATGTAAAATGATCGGACTTCAATTCAATGACTGTAAAAAGTTTCTTCTTTCATTTTCTTTCAGCAATTGCCAACTAGATTATGCATCATTTTATCAACTAGACATCCCAAAAACTACAATCAACCAAAGTAGTTTAATTGACGTTGATTTTACTGAATCCAATTTAACAGGATCAAACATCGTGAGTTGCGAATTGAAAAATGCACTTTTCGACAACACCAATTTGGAAAAATGTGACTTAAGAGGATCACAAAACTATCAGATTGACCCAGCTCTCAACAAGGTGAAAAAAGCACAGTTTTCCATGCCAGATGTAATAGGATTATTAGTTAGCTTAGACATTAAAATATCGTAGAAAAGTGCCATTTTTATGAAGTCTTATTTTTTCACTCCCGCTCTACTCTTATTATTTGATTTAACCTTTGCCCAATCCGACCTCAGAAGCGGATTTATTTACACCCACTCTGGTGATACGCTCATTGGCTCAATACAATTGAACGGAGATATAAAAATCAGCCAGGAATGTATATTTTACTCAAATAACACTAATGAGCCTCAATCTTATTTACCGTTCGCAATAAAAGGATATCAATTTGAAAATGGAAGGTATTTTGTCTCAAGAAATGTGAAAGGACAGAATCCCAAAGCCATATTTGCTGAATACCTTGTTGATGGCGAAAAAGACCTCTTTTACTACCGGGACAAAAAAGGTTCTCATTATTTGCTTAGTGAAACTGATAGTACGCTGATAGAAATCCCCCTGGATACAAGACAGGTGAAAAAGAACAATAAACAGTACTTTGTTCCACCTACCAGGCATATTGGATTTCTAAAATACTATTTTCAAGACACTCCGAAAATCCACAAACAAATTGATCAGATCAAATCTCCGGATCGACAAGACTTGATCAAATTGACTAAAGATTACCATCAATTAGTCTGTGAAAATGGAATTGAATGCATAGAGTATAAAAAAAGAAAGTACCCGATTAGTGTTGCCATTCAGCCATACTTTGGATATCTCAGTTTAGACTCAAAACATTTTATTCCTCATTACGGAGGAATAGCACATTTTTGGCTCCCTATTGCAAATGAGAACCTTTATTTCAGAACAGGTTATCTGTTTTCTAATTGGGGAGATTTCACCAGATTATCCAAAGTGCCTATTCAATTGGAATACGTTTTCCCATTCAAGATTATTAAACCAAAATTAGGTTTTGGAATGACTATCTTCCAACAAAAGGCTCAGGAAGGTTATATAGAATCAATGCCTGGTACTATGGCAATTACGAGTGGTTTTCTAATGGAACTAAATAAATCAATCTATTTGGATTTTACCGCTACATTTGAAAACCCTGGCCTGCCTATCATTGATAAACCGAATTATTGGATTTACTCATTTGGAACAGGTATATGGTTTAAATTCTGAGTTTAAATTCTGAGTTTAAATTCTGAGTTTAAATTCTGAGTTTAACTCAAAACATAATTCTCCACCAGAAAATAGATCATCTGCATTCCAAATAAAATTAGAATAACTCCTACTGATCGATTCATAATGAGAATTTTGCGAGGTGTAATCAGACTTCTCAATCTATAGGCTACAAATGCTTTGGTAATATCTGAGATCAAAATGGTTGTCAATACGCCGGAAAAAAAGTAAATCCTCCCAACATCAGAAAAATCATAATTGACAGAAATGATACCAATAATCCCAACCCAAAAAACTACAATGAATGGATTGAACCCATTTAGAATAAAACCTTTCAGAATGTATTTCAAATAAGAAAAATCACCTTCATAGCCATCGGATACATAAATTCTCGGTTTTTTAAACCAGGAATAAACTCCATAAGCTACCAATACAATGGTCCCTCCTATGGCCAGCCACATCTTTGTTTGAGGTTCCTCCAAAAGATTAGCCACACCCATCAATGCCAATGTCACGTATAGCACATCACTAAGCGAAATTCCAAGTGCCAGAAAAATGGCTTTATTGAAACCTTTTTGTACACTAGTCTGTAGCAATGAAAAAAAAGCCGGTCCCAATGAAAATATAAAAACCAACCCAAAAAGTAATCCCGTAATAAATGGAGGCATTTGATCCCTTATTCTAATATTTCAGCGACATGATTTTTCCAATGAAGACTTTTCTCTCCTTTTAGCACTCTCGGAAACTTGTTTTGTCCACCTTCTTTACCCTGAATCTTCATCCAGTCGTAAAACACACTTGACTTCAAAATGCGAATATCTACAAATTTCAGCGCATGTTTGCGTTCCACAGCATAATCATCATTCAAAATCCCTATTTGATGATCAATCATTTTAATTAATTCCTGCTCATCTACCTGATCATCAGTGCCCAAATACCAGGTATGCTTAAAATGACTACCAGAAGGCTCTCCAATAACCGTAAATTCCCGAATATCGATATTCAATTTTTCACTGACCATCTCTATTGCCTTGTTCATATTATCCACAGACAAGTGTTCACCACATAGACTTAGAAAATGTTTAGTCCTCCCTGTTATGGTTAATTCCGGATCTTCTAAAGATTCAAACTTGACAACATCACCAATCAAATATCTCCATGCTCCAGCATTGGTAGTTAATAAAAGTGCGTATTCCTTTCCTTTTTCTACCTGATCTATGTGGTAAGTTTCCGGATCAGGTTTTAATTCTCCTTCTTCCGTAAAATTCCGACTATTAAAAGGTATAAATTCATAGAAAATACCATTGTTTAAAACCAATTTCATCGATCTCCTATCCGGGCGAGCCTGAAATGCAATAAACCCTTCACTAGCAAGGTAAGTCTCCATGTAAATCAGTGGTTCTTTTATGAGTTTCTCGAACCCCTTTCTATATGGATCAAAGGAAACGCCACCATGAACAAAAATTTTCAGATTTGGCCAGATATCATGTATTGTATCTACCTGATAATAATTGACAATCTTTTCCATTAATAATTGCAGCCAGGCGGGCACTCCTACTATAATTCCAATATCCCATTCCTTCGCCCTTTCTGTGATTTCATCCAGCTTAGCACCCCAATCAGTGGTTTTTGCTATTTTCTTTCCCGGCTTATAAAAATGCTGAAACCAAAAAGGAATCTGAGACGCAGTAATTCCACTAAAATCTCCTTCAAAATATGTCCCGCTTTTCCGCAAGTTGGTACTACCTCCCAGCATCAAAATGCCCTTAGTAAAAAAATCATCAGGTAAATCATATTTAGAAAGTGTCAAAATCTGACGAACACTCGTTTTTCTGATTGACTTCACCATATCCTTAGTTACAGGAATATATTTGGATGAAGCTCCAGATGTACCACTGCTCAGCGCAAAGTATTTTACCTTACCAGGATAGCAAACGTCATTTTTCCCTTCTTTGGACAAATACCACCATTCCTCATAAATCTTGTTATAATCATAAATGGGAATGGTTTTGAATGACTCATAAAAGGCATTTTGATCTTCTGATTTAAAAGATTTAAGCAATTCTGTGAAGTGATATTTTTTCCCAATCAGAGTTCCTCGACTGTGGATCATCAAGTGCTTCAGTTCATTCTTTTGAAGATCGAATGGTGCGGTGTATTGCTGCACCATGCTTTCACTAAGGTTTATTCCTTTTTTAAGCAGCGTTCCTATTATCGCCATGATCTAACATTTATATTAAAATCACTGTTCATTGGTTATATGATAATCAGTTGAGAACTTTATGGCGGGTATAAAGATATACATAAGTAGAGTATAAGAAGTGATGAAAGAGATAGGTAAAAACATAAATACAATCAATAATCAGCTGAAGGATTCAAAGGCCAAATTGGTAGCAGTCAGCAAGACTAAACCAAACAGCGACATAATGGAGGCATATGATTCTGGGCAGCGAATATTTGGAGAAAATAAGGTACAGGAACTAGTCAGTAAATACGAAGACCTTCCTAAAGATATCGAATGGCACATGATTGGACATTTACAGCGGAATAAAGTCAAATACATTGCTCCATTTATTCATTTGATCCATTCTGTAGATAGCCTAAAACTCTTGAAGGAGATCAATAAACAAGGTGAAAAGAACAATCGTGTCATAAATTGTCTGCTTCAGATCCACATTGCGGAGGAGGAAACCAAATTCGGGATGGATGAGAAAGAAGTTCTTGAATTATTAGAAAGCCAGGAAATCAAATCAATGGAGTACGTAAAAATCGTTGGTTTGATGGGCATGGCCACCAATACGGATAACGAAAAACAGATTGAAAGGGAGTTTCGGTCTATCAATGTTTTTTTTGAACATTTGAGATCAGAATATCAATCCGACAACATTGAAATCAAGGAATTATCAACAGGCATGAGCGGTGATTATCAGATTGCCGCTGCAAATGGTAGTACACTTGTACGAGTAGGAAGTTCTATTTTTGGAGCAAGAAATTATGGCTAAGAAAATCCTCATCATTGGAGCGACACTCGCGGGGCTTGGAGTTGCAATTGGAGCATTTGGTGCCCACGGTTTACAGGACTTATTAGTAGCAAATGAAAGGGTACAGACTTTTGAAACTGGAGTGCGCTATCATATGTATCATGCCATTGCTATACTGATCACAGGATTATTGATGAAAGAAGTACCAAAAAAGCTTTTAAATACAATTGGATATTTATTCTTAGGTGGAATTCTATTTTTCTCTGGATCTTTATATACAATGTCCATCACGGGAATAAACTGGCTCGGAGCTATCACGCCAATAGGTGGCGTCTTGTTTATTACCGGATGGACATTATTGGTGTTTTATTTTATCAGAAATTATTGACCGTCTTCCGTGTCAGTTTCAGCGGGTGCAGGTCGCAAAACATTTCCTGTTATCCTGACTCTTTCCTGACTGTTTTGGGCATTGGAAGTTATGGTGATAATCTTGTTTTGCATTCCGGATTTTCCTCTGCTATTGAACCTAATCGTCAACTCTCCTAACTCTCCTGGTGCCAAAGGTTCTCTACTCCAATTTGGAGCAGTACACCCACAGCTCGTTCTGACATTGGAAATGATCAAAGGTTCATTGCCGGTATTTTCATATTCAAACACGTGAGTCACAACATCACCTTGATTAATTTCACCAAATTCATGCACTGTTTCTTTGAAAGTGATTTTAGCACCACTATCAGAGGTCTCTTCTTCGGTACTTTGTGCAAGCACCCCAAATCCAATACACAGGATAAATAAACTAGCTAATACTCTCATAAGAATTATTTTTTACAGTAAAGTTATACCTTAACAACTGAAAAACGATAGGAATCGATTATGGATTCATCACCATCGCAAATATTTGGAGGAAAAGTAAGGGTACGTGTCTGTGCTGTTATTGTGGAAAATGATCAGATCTTACTTCTCAAACATCAGGGAATTGGGGAAAAAGGCTTCTTATGGTCACCGCCAGGTGGAGGAGTAGAATTTGGAGAAAGAACAGAGAACACCTTAATCAGAGAAGTTTCAGAAGAAATAGGTGTAGAAATAGAAATCAGGAATTTTTTGTTTTTCAACGAATATATTGATCATATTTACCATGCTGTTGAGCTTTTTTTTGAAGTAAAGATCATCAATGGTGAGGTTTCTTTGGGAAATGACCCTGAATTAAAGTCTCATAATCAGATCCTAAAAGAGGTTAAGTGGTTTAACATCAGCGAGTTAAAAGCACTAAACAATAAAAACCTGCACAATGCTTTAAGAAATCTTAACGCTGTGAATGAAATACTTGAAATTAATGGCTTTTTTAAATTTCAAAACAATTCAATAAAATAGCGTTTCTCTAACAGTCTATTTATCCTTATTATTGCAAAAAACCCTAGCATAAATGAGCAAAACGAAAATTTTCACGATATTTTTTGGAATCGTAGCAGCAGGATTAGCCTACTACCTATTCTATTCTATCAACTCTGAAATAGAGAAAACAAATAAGATAGAACGGATGGAAGCTAGAATCATTGAACAGCTGAAAATGATCAGAGAAGCTGAAACAGCATTTCTATCTGTAAATGGTCAATATACAAGTGACTGGAATAAGCTTATGTCATTTGTAGATACTGGTAGATTTTATATTGTCGAAAAAGAAGAATTTGTAAAGACACTGGCTTATGGCGCAGATAGTACCTGGATAGAGGTAGATACTATTGGGACTGTAGGTGTTAAAGATTCCCTTTTCAAAAAATCACAATGGCCGAAATTTAATCTGAGCACATTACCTTATGTACCGGGTGTAGAGCCTCCAACCAAATTTGATATTTGGGCAGATAAAATCGATAAAAGTGGTGTAAAAGTAAATGCCATAGAGGTGAAAAACCCTAGTCCGATCAACCCTGAAAGGGATGAAGAAAACGAGTATAACACGAAAAAACCTCTGCGTTTTGGTTCACGTACCAGTGTAACCACTGCAGGTAACTGGGAATAATATTTTGTCAAACGCCACTAATCACAAACTCGTCAAAAAAATCATAGCGGAGAGCTTCAGTTCAAAGAAGCTCTCCTCTTATGCTTTATGTTTAAACATTGGCATTAAGGATTTACAAATTACCGTAATCAATGAGCAGACCAGTGCTTGTGTGCTACTACTCGATTACAGACTGGAAAACATCAAAACAGTCAAAGGGCGGGTTGAAATTATTGAATCAATCATTGGTGGTCATAAAATGTTGTCTTCTGATTTGTGGAACAGCATTAAAGTTTCTTTCAAATCGCATAAATTCTCTCTGGTACCTAACAGTCATTTTATTCCAGAAACCAGCAGCGACTACCTTGCACTAAATTGCAAAATCAGAACCAAAATCGATGAGGTGTATTATTACAAACACATCTCAAGCAGTGCAGTAAATATATTTGCAAGCGACAAGCTCATAGTCAACTTCCTGAAAAACACCTACAATAATAAGAGTCTGCAGGTAGTTCATCAGGGAAGCGCCTTAATAGAAGGTGTGTTAAAATATGATGATCACGCTCAGGATAAAACCATGTTTTCATTCGTGGATCGTGGCATCCTACACATTATCGTTAGTGCAAACAGAAAACTCTTGTACTATAACCAATTCTCTACTCACAAAAGCGAAGAGATGCTCAAGTACATTATGTTGGTTTTCAAAGAGCTCAAGATGTCCTCCAAAACAAGTCCGCTTGTTATATGGGGAATGGTGAAAACAAATTCTGAATTGGTAGAGCTAACCAAAAAATATATCAAAAACCTCTCACTAGGAGCAAAACCTAACTTTCTCAAATTCAGCAAGGAATTTGATAGTGTAGAGGATCACAGATATTTCGATGCTTACAGTATTTTCCTTTGTGAGTAGATGAAAAAAACTGCAATTTTTCCAGGATCATTTGACCCATTCACAAAGGGACACGAAGATATTGTTCTCAGAAGTCTGGAAATGTTCGATGAGGTGATCGTCGCGATAGGTCATAATTCTAAAAAGAAGCGGTATTTTGACGTGGAGCTGATGATTGAAAAGATATCAAAAGCGTTTGCTGGAAATGATCGTGTGCAGGTGATCGTATATGATGAACTCACGGCAATTCTTGCTGAAAAATATGAGGCGAGGTTTCTAGTGAGAGGCCTAAGAAACACAACAGACTTTGAATACGAAAATAGTATTAGTCAAATCAACAGGTACCTGAACACAGGCTTAGAAACTGTCTTCCTAATTACTTCTCCAGATTTAGCACCGATTAGTAGTAGTATCATTCGTGAAGTACACAGATATGGCGGTGATGTATCGCCATTCTTGCCTTACAAGCTTTAGTCGCTATTGATTTTTAATAGTTTGTGGTATTCTTGAATAACCACCCTAATAGACCTGTAGGAATTATAAAGTGCTGATCTTAATTCAGTCAGCGTCATCCATCTGGCTTCCTCAATATCCTCCTCTTCCTGAGGGCTCAGGTATTGATCATCAAGACATTTCATCACATACCAGTGAGTTTTCTTCAAAATATACCGCTTGTTTGTAATATATGTATGCCAAGTGGTATTGATTTTTTGCTCTATTGCTACCTTCACTCCTGTTTCTTCCTCTACTTCCCTTACAGCGCATTCTTTTTTCTTCTCTCCTTTATCAAGTTTCCCTTTAGGGATATCCCACCTGCCCTTTCTATAAATCAAAAGAATTTTCCCATCCTTATCGACTACTCCTCCAGCTGCTTCAATTACCTTGAACTTACTTTTAATGTATTTGATGGTGATTTTCTTGTGCAGCGAACAGAAGGTGATAGAATCTACTTTCTTCAGTTTTTTATCAGTCATTATGTGCAAAAGCTCATCCACTTGCTGTGGAGCGGCATCTTTAATTAGCACATCATCAATGAAGTTTTTATGAGAGATTTTATTTTTTGACCCGTCAATTACCTGATCATATTCAGACTCAGGTTTTTGTTCTTCGGGTTCGATAATACTTACGGGGATATCGTTGATGAATATTTTCACAATAACATTAGCTTTGTCTACAAATAAAAAATAAAATACTCGGCAGTAACAAGCCTTTGTACCTTTTTAATCAAATATAATTCCTGAGATGTCAGTAAATCTTTTCGATGAAAATCTTGCAGTAGAAATTGCAGAACATTTAGTTAAAATTGAATCAATAAAAATAAACGTTGCTGAGCCTTATACTTGGGCTTCCGGTTGGCAATCACCTATTTATTGTGATAACAGACTAAGCCTTTCTTATCCGGAAATCAGAAAGCTAATCACTTCCAGCCTGGTGAAAATCATTAAGGAAAAATACCCGAAAGTTGAATGCATTGCTGGTGTGGCCACTGCGGGTATTCCTCAAGGAGCATTGGTTGCGGATGCATTAGGTGTGCCTTTTATTTATGTAAGAGCCAAGAAAAAAGGACATGGAATGGAAAATCTCATAGAAGGAGTAACACATTCTGAACAGAAAGTAGTGGTAATAGAAGACCTTGTTTCTACAGGAGGAAGTTCCATTCAAGCTGCCGAGTCACTAAGACATGCAGGAATGGAGGTTTTGGGAATGGCTGCAATTTTCACCTATGCATTTGGTATTTCAGAAGACAATTTCAAAGCACATCACATCGACCTTTGGTATCTCAGCGACTATCCAACATTGATTGAATCGATGCTTAAAAAAGGCGATCTACAACAAGATCAGGAAGCTACCCTCCAATCCTGGAGAAGTAATCCGGCACAGTGGAATCAATAATACTTTTCTTCTACTCCAAGTCCAAATAATGCGAAATCATATTTAACTGGATCCTCAGGGTCCAGTTTTTTAAGGTTTTGTGTTAGTTCGATAGCCGTTCGCCAGTCTGTTTGTTTCCTATTGATTAATCCAAGCTTGCGCCCTACTCTATCCACGTGCAAGTCACATGGACAAACCAATTGCCTTGGTTTGATTCTCTCCCAAATCCCAAAGTCAACATTGTTTTTATCTTTTCTCACCATCCATCTTAAGAACATATTCAAGCGTTTGGATGCTGACTTCTTTGCTGGACTCGGGATGTGTTTATACGTTCTTCTGGGATGATCTGGGAGTGAAAAGAAATAGTCAAAAAAGCCGGTTAGATGGCTTTCTACATCTTCAGCATTTTGATCAGCACCCTTCAAAAAAGCATCTTCAAGACTTTCGAATTGATTATAGTGGTAACTGAGCAGTTTAATAAAATAGAGCGCATCTGTGGCATTGAAAGTGCGGTGCTTGAAATTCAAAAAAGGCTTTAGATCACTATCAGTATGATGTAAGACAAAATCATGCGGAGCATGATCCATCATTCCAAAAAACTCATTGCATTTATTGATAATAGTTGTTCTCTGCCCCCAAGCGAAAACAGAAGCCACAAATCCTGAAATCTCAATATCCTGTTTTTTTAAATACTGATGAGGAATACTGATGGGGTCGTTTTCAATGAAAGCCGTTTGATTATACTCCTGTACTTTCGCGTCTAGAAATTCCTTTAATTCAAATCCTTCCACCTTAGTCTTCGTAGTAAGAAACTTCCACCCGAGTCTGTGGGTCTATCACACCTAAACGTTCAAAACAAATAGGTGTCAATCGTACTAAAACATTTTCATTCAGGCCTGTTTCTGGCAGCTTCCCTACCACCCTGGCAAATATCTTTTGATTGTTCATCAGATTTCTAACCTCAAGGAGAGTTCCGATAGGAAGGTCACGATGCATGACTAGATATTTTTTGGTATCTACATCATCTATTTTTCTCGCCATTCCCTCCTCTATAATCTTAATGAATCCACTGGCATCTTTCACCTTTTTCCTTTTCCCATAAGGTAGCGATTCCACATCGGCCATACGAGTAAGAACTTGCTCATCGACGGATCCTTTCACGAGCAGTCTTTGACCGATAGACAAATATGTATTCGGCAGATCATTCCAGATCACAATACTATCTGGTCTCACATTGAACTTAGCTGCGATAGTTTCCAACAACTCTCCACTTTGCACAAAATACAATTGAAAACCTTCAGGTAATTGCTCTTTAGGCTCTTCTTCGGTTACAATTTCAATCCGGTCGGTC
Source organism: Bacteroidia bacterium (assembly GCA_030425425.1). GTDB lineage: Bacteria > Bacteroidota > Bacteroidia > Cytophagales > Cyclobacteriaceae > Marinoscillum. The sequence goes on from JAUIAO010000026.1 coordinate 69,768, forward strand.
TTTTCTGTATCAGATGGTTCTGGCTTTTTTATATCCGTTTCACCAACAATAATTTCTTGTCCAATAGATAATTCGTTACTTGTCAGGTTATTCCACTTTTTCAAATCATCCACGGCAACATTGTACAATCGTGAAATTGCATAGAGAGTTTGCCCCGCTTCCACAACATGCATTGCTGAGGTTTTAGGTTTTGAAACCATTTTAGGCTCCTCCACTAATTCATGTCCTGTTGGTTTAACAATCGGAATACGTATTTCCTGAAAAAGCGCTATCTGATTGTTTTCAATATTATTCGCGCTAACTACCTCTGAAAGTTCTGCCCCATATCTTCTTGCCAAACTGTACAATGTTTCACCTTTTTCTACACGATGGATAACAAAGTATTGATCACCTGATTTTTCAGTCCTTAATGAATCAAGTGCAAAAACCTGACTGGTCATCAAAAGACCTATGGTGATCAGTAAAAACTTCTTAATTGAGAATAATTCCATTCAAAAACCTACTTTTTTCAACATAAATGAGCGTTTGATCCTGAACGAAAAAACTACCTGCAGCAAAACCGCTCATTTCCTCATCAATCACCAAATGACAAAGTTCAGAATCTCCTTTTAAAATCAGTAGCTTTCGAGCAAACTTTGTACCTAAACGTACATAATAACAAATTATGATATGATCTTGATATTCAAGGTACTCTACTGAAGGTAATTTTTCTGGTTCGGTTTCTAAAAAATCCGCCACCATGTGATGTGATGAACTTCCTCGATCAAACTGTAACGGAAAATTAAACTGACTAGTTTTATTGATGTTAGGATTGAGTGTAATCTCATGTAGTTCATGAGGTTTTCCCGAGGTATGACCTCTGATAAGGTCCGTATCCCAACTTTGAAACTGAAAGTTATCAATCACCTTCATATTCTCTTTTTTATATATATGATAAACGATGAGCTGTTTATTCAAAGGATTCTGGGGGTCAAGAAAATTCTCTAACAATAAATAAGGAGCCCGATATATTAGAATGGACGACCACCAATCTACTTCCTTAGGGTTAAATCCATGGGTTTCATGTTTTTCAAGATCAATTAAATAATATGAAACGACCATCTCAGACTCCTCCCTTACCTCTGCAACCAATTTAGAATCATTGGTGGCAGAAACTATTTTCCAGATTTTTCCGGGTAGTTCAAAAGAAAATTGTTGAGATGATATATGCACGATCAGGTTTGACGTATTTTTAACCATTAAACTTCAAAATTAGGATTGAAGCCATGCTAAACAAACTTTTCTCATTTTTACTCATCACTATTTCTTTTTCTACCTGGGCACAAGATACTTCCGATGTTCAGGTACTACACCTCAAAGTACTGGACAATATCGATCCGAGAACCAATCGGTATACAGAATTGGGTCTGGAAAAGGCCAAGGAAATGGATGTGGATTATGTTATTCTCGAATTGGATACTTACGGTGGAGCACTGAATGATGCTGATGAAATCAGAACACGTATTCTCAACTTTGACATCCCTATCTATGCTTATATCAATAAGGATGCAGCGTCAGCAGGCGCACTGATATCTATTGCGTGTGACAGTATCTATATGGCCGGGGGATCGAGCATTGGTGCGGCGACAGTAGTTACTCAAGATGGTGCAGCCGCTCCGGATAAATATCAAAGCTATATGCGGTCTATCATGCGATCCACTGCGGAAGCAACAGGCAGAAATCCGAAAATTGCGGAGGGAATGGTAGATGAGGATATCGATCTGGACAGCATCGCTACTGAAGGAAAAGTCGTTACTTTTTCGGTATCTGAAGCCATAAATTTTGGTTTTTGCGAAGCAGAGGTTTCGAGTATTGATGAGATCATGTCGAGATCTGACGTAGTAGAATATGAAATCACTGAATTTAAATTAGGTGCTGCGGACAAAATCATCGCATTATTTCTCAATCCATTTGTTAGCGGCATTCTGATTTTGGTCATCATCGGAGGAATCTATTTTGAACTACAAACACCGGGAGTTGGCTTTCCAATTCTTGCATCAATCATTGCAGCCATTTTATATTTCACACCTTATTACCTTAATGGACTGGCTGAAAACTGGGAAATCATCGCTTTCTTGTTGGGACTGATATTACTTGCTCTTGAAATATTCGTGATTCCTGGGTTTGGTGTAGCTGGTGTGGCTGGATTGGTAGTGATGATCAGCGCATTGGTGTTGGTCATGCTGAATAATGACAATTTTGATTTTTCTTTCGTCAATATGAAAGACTTGTTTATCGCCATTTCCACCACTCTGGGAGGACTTTTTGCGGCAATCATATTGATGTTTTTTGGAGGAGTACGACTTACTAACTCCAGATATTTTCAACGTGTAGCACTACAGGAAACCCAAACTAAAGACACTGGTTATACTTCCAGCTTTTACAAATCAAAATCCCTGATTGGCAAAACCGGAAAAGCACAAACAATCCTGAGGCCAAGTGGACGAGTAGAAATAGAAGGCGAAATCTATGATGCTTTTACGCGCGGAAACTACATTGATGCAGGCACTCCAATAGAAGTGGTTTCTGATGAAGGCACTTCGCTGAAAGTTAAAGAACTGGTGTCTTGAGAATCCTTGGAATCATACCATCTCGATATGCTTCATCAAGGTTTCCTGGAAAACCTTTGGTTGAAATCAATGGTAAATCGATGATACGTAGGGTTTACGAACGGTCTATCCAAAGTCGATTGCTAGATCGAGTGATTGTAGCTACGGATGATCATCGAATCTATGATCAAATCAGCACTATCGGAGGTGAGGCGCTGCTCACCAGTGATCAACATGCCAATGGAACCGAAAGATGCAATGAAGTAGCGCAAATCGAAGATTCATATGATTATTACATTAATATCCAAGGTGACGAGCCATATATTCATCCAGATCAAATAGATCTGGTAGCTGACTTGTTGGATGGTCAGACAGAACTGGCTACCCTTGTGAAAGCAATCGATCACCTGGAAGACCTTGATGATTTTGGCGAAATGAAAGTGGTTTTCAGTCAGCAGATGGAAGCATTGTATTTTAGCAGGTCATGCATTCCCCATCTGAGGAATATTAGAAGCGATATGCGCCTACATCATCATACCTATTATAAACATATCGGCATTTATGGGTACAGAAAAGATGTGTTATCCAACATTGCTACCTTATCACCTACTCCATTAGAATCTGCTGAAAATCTGGAGCAGCTCAGGTGGATGGAAAATGGATATCGGATTAAAGTGGGAATAACTGATCTGGATAGTCAAATGATCGATACCCCTGAAGACCTGAAGAAACTGAAATACTTCGAATGAATACCATAAAACTTTTAAAAATTGCCACTTGGGTTTTTATAGCTCTTGCCATAGTCTTTTTCTGGCTTTCACTAAGAATGACGGAAGACAACCTGGAATATACCATCTATGCAATGGTGATGATACTAGTCGCATGGGGAACTAATTATTTGATTAAAAAGCAAAATGGCTAGGAAGAAACAAAAGTCAAACAAATGCTTGAATTGTGGAGCTGAACTGAATCCTCAATATGAGTATTGTCCTCATTGTGGTCAGGAGAATGATGATCGACAAATGAGTTTCGGTAGACTTTTTGTGGATTTTTTTTCCAATTATTTTTCTCTGGACTCAAAGTTTGGGAGAAGTATAAAACCATTTTTCTTTCAGCCAGGAATCCTGACAAGGGAGTTTATGGAAGGAAAGCGAGTGAAATATGCCAATCCTATCAGACTTTACCTTGTCATTAGTTTGATTCATTTCTTTTTGTTTTCACTGACTATGGAAAACAAGTCGAGCAACAATGAAGGAATTGTTAAAACAACTAGTTCGGAAAATCAGGCAAAGTCAGACTCACTCGATGTGATGGTCGATTCTGCACTGACCGAATTAAATATTCCAAGGCCTGATACGGTGGAAGTAAATGAAGCTGAAGAAGATACTATCTTTTTTATCGCCAACTCAGACTGGAAAGTCATCAAAGAGATGACTAGAAAAGATGGAAAACGCTACTCCCTAGAACAAATAGAGGATTCTATTCAAATAGATCAAAAAAATCGTATTCCGAGATATTTGACGAGCAAGCTTATCAAGCTGATGAACTCAGAAATGCATTCTATCAACATGTATATCGTCAGCAAAATACCGGGTGTGATGTTCTTCTTACTTCCATTTTATGCGCTCTTGCTCAAATTGTTTTTCTCCAAAAGGCTGTACATTAACCACCTGGTGCACAGCCTGCATATCCATTCATTTACTTTTACCATGTTATCTATACTTTGGATTGTTGAGCTCATCAATGATCCATTTTCAGATACAATCGCGTTAGCATTTCCATGCATTCTCATAGTTTACATCATCTTTTCTTTTCGAAACACCTATCGCATAAAATACAAAACAGCTATATTCAAAGTGTTTTTATCAGGTTTTTTATACAACATTATTGTGGCCTTGGGTTTGATTATTGGGGTGATTATAAGTTTACTACTTTATTGATATGAGTAAAAAATCGTTTCAAAATCACATTGAGGAACTCTCAACTGAGATCTCTCAGAAAGAAGCGATGATCATGAAACTTGGCCTTCTGAGAGCTGTAACTTTCATTGGAGCTGTCGCTTTTATATTTCTACATTTTCGGAATGATTTTCCATTCGCTTTATTCATTTCGATTGGTTTTATAATAGTTTTTGGAATCCTGGTGAACATTTATCGTTCTAGAAATCATCAACTCCTTCTATCCAAAGAACTGAAATTGATAAATGAAGAGGAGATTGAGAGACTTAATCTAAATTTGAAAAATTTTGATTCTGGGGTTCAATACAATGTAAAAGAACATCCATATCAGGAAGACCTTGACATTCTGGGAAATCACTCCTTATTTCAGTTGGTAAACCGATGCGTACTGCCATCCAGTAAGCAACTTTTAGCTGATTGGCTATCGTCTCCTGCACAAGTTGATGAATGTATAAAAAGACAAAAGAGTGCTGAAGAGCTGGCTACCGATTTCAGCTTGAGACAAGACCTCATGGCAGAACTTCGGCTAGCTGTGAAGAAAAAAAAGAAAGAAGCTCCAGATGTAAGTGCGAAAGACTTGTTTCATTGGGCTAGCGAAGTATCCTCTGATTATTCCAAAAATCTGGTGATTGGTTTAAATACACTCATGATCATTGTTGGTTTGATGGTTTTATTCTTCAATCAAACTTACCATTGGATATATCTTCCCCTGATCCTTAATGGAATTTTTCTAGCTCGTACGGTCAAAAAACTGAAAAAGGAAACTTCGGGAATTGACAAAGCATTTTATATGATTAAGAGCTATGAAATAGCCATCAAAAAAATTGAAAAAGCGAGTTTTAAATCTGTAAAGCTCAAAGATCTTCGTCAGAAAATTGTGGATGAACAAGCCTCTAAAGCGATCCAGGAACTCTCGAGTATTACACAGCGAAATGACAACCGGGTAAACATGCTGTATGCGGTACTTGATTTTACTTTTATCCTCGATGCTCATTTGCTGCATAGTTTGATAAAATGGAAAAAACAATACGGATCGCGACTCAGATATTGGCTGGACGTGGTTCATGAGATCGAGTGCATGGCAAGTTTAGGAGCTTTCTCGGCTGCTCATCCTGAATATAATTACCCTACTTTCTCGGAGAGTATTGAATTAAAAGCTAAAAGTCTTGGTCACCCACTGATTGACCCAAATGTGGTGGTGAAAAACGATTTCGTGCTTTCAGAAAGTGAAAAACTCGCTGTGATTACTGGATCCAATATGTCCGGGAAATCAACTTTTGAACGAACGCTTGGTATTAACCTGGCATTAGCATTTGCTGGTGCTCCAGTTTACGCTGAAACTTTCCAAACGGGCATATTTCAAATATTTACAAGTATGCGCACCCGTGACAACCTGGAAGAAAGTACAAGCTCATTTTATGCAGAACTCAAAAGAATCAAACAGCTTCTAAATCTGATAGAAGGCCAAATGCCTGTTTTTTATTTACTGGACGAAATCCTGAAAGGAACCAACTCCAATGACAGACATATCGGTGCTGAGGCACTGATCAGGAAACTTGTGACCAAAAATGGAATTGGATTGGTATCTACACATGATTTAGAACTTGGTAGCCTCGAAGATCAGGTAAATGGAGTAACTAACTACAGCTTCAACAGTCAGATTGATGATCAAAAAATCAATTTTGATTACCTACTGACCAAAGGCATTTGTAAAAGTTTCAATGCCAGTCAGCTAATGCGAAACATTGGAATCATAGACTAATGCAGGATGTGAGTATCATCATACCATTTAAAAACCCTGGAGGTTATTTTAAAGAATGTATTCAGTCTATTATCAATCAAACTTATACTAAATGGGAATTGGTTGCTATCAATGATCATTCGGTTGATGATAGTTTACATGTGATACAATCTTATGCTTCAAAAGATTCTCGAATCAAAGTCATCGAAAATAATGGATTGGGAATTATTGATGCTTTGAATACCGGGTTTTCAGTTTCTATAGGGCAATTGATTACCCGAATGGATGCAGATGATATCATGCCCGTCAACAGACTGGAATTAATGACCAAAGTTTTTGAAACTGTCTCCAAGGAGACCATAGTTACCGGACTGGTCAAATACTTTTCAGACGAAGAAATCAGCTCTGGATATCAGAAATATGAGCGGTGGATTAACAAAACTAATCTGGATCAAAATCAATGGAAGCAGATATACAGAGAATGCGTGATTGCTTCTCCCAATTGGATGATCCCAAAAGAAACATTACTGAAAACACAAGGATTCGTGGGATTACAATATCCAGAAGATTATGATCTGACACTAAGATGGTACAAATCAAAACTTGATATTCAGACCGTTCCTGAGATTACTCTATATTGGAGGGAACACCCAAAACGAACCTCTAGAATCTCAGCGAATTATAATCAAGAATCATTTTTCAAGCTAAAGATCAAACACTTTATTGAACATGATTGGCATGGAGGAGAATTAGTAATTTGGGGAAACAACCCAAAAACCAGCCTCGTAACTAAAATATTAAAAAAGAATAAAATTCATTATCTCCAGCAATCCTTAAATGATTTCGAAAAGGTAAAATCAATTGAAAACCCTCAGATTCTGGTGGGCATATATCCGAATCAACAACAACGAAAACAAATAGAAAACTACTTGCAATCCATTCATCTTCAGGAAGGTAAACACTGGTGGTGGTTATAAAAAAACCGGTTTCTAAAAACCGGCTTTTACTTCAACCAACCTAACAATATTCTTATCGTTCCGACACAAAGTTTTGTAATGTTCTTCAATACACCGCCTTTTTTCGATCACATGAAGGTTTTATCCGATTTTGTGTAAGAACCGTGCAGGACTCGACTTACTGGACCCGAACTTTAAAAAAGCTTTCTGCAATGCTCAACATCATGATTTTTCAGATAAAAAATCGATTTATTCTCTTCTAAAATTTGTTCTAAAAACTAGCTATCCACCCCTTTAAACCTACCATAAATGAAACATTCATTCACTTTTACTACTCGCAGATACCTTAGAGAATCAGACAAATCCATTACAACTGGAAAACTACAGTATATACAACGATCAGGGAAGATTCCATGGCAAGAAATAGGTGCTTATATGGTATTGATACTTCTGATGCTTATAGTGGCGCAGCTTAGCCAACTTGTATATGAAATGATCCCATTTGTAATCATCATTGCCAGCGCTCATGTGATTGTTTACGTATCCAAAAGTTTCCGATATATGAGGATGGGAAGCAAAATCAGAAAACCTGTCTCGCGAATGAAAAAAGACTTCAAAGGGTACTTTAAGATTAAATTGCGTTTTGATGATCAGCTCTGCGTTATCTTATATAAGGATGATTTGTCTGAGACTCACAGCACTTATCAGCGCTCAGATCTACTGGAGGTAACGGCTCATTATTTACATCTGGCACATAAAAAACATGAATTGATCATTCCAAAATCACTCTTCATACATCAGGAGTTTGAAAACATGATTGCCTATTTCAATGATCAGGACAATAAAAAAGAAGTCACACCTGACATTGACCTCAATAAAACTATCAATGATCAAACACCACTTCTAGTAGATCTGATGTCTGATCATTAATATGTATTCAACTTATTAGCCTAGAATTTCCACCAGGCTCTCATGATTGGCCTGTATGATCTGAGCAATATCGTCATCAGTTAGCACAGCCGAAACGAACAATGACTCAAACTGCGAAGGAGCAAGATACACTCCTTTGGATAGCATCATCTTGAAATACTCCCCAAACTTTTTGGTATCGCATTGCTTTGCTGTATCGAAATCCACAACCTCCTTGTCCGTAAAAAACAAGCTATACATACTACCGATCTGATTGATTGTAAAATTCAGACCCAGGGCTTCTAATGATTCTTTGTATCCTGCAACAATACGTTTTGTATTAGACTCCAGCTTACCATAAGTCTCATCATGATCATTGAGATAATTCAACATTGTAAAACCTGCAGCCATAGCCACTGGATTTCCAGAGAGCGTGCCAGCCTGATAAACAGGCCCCTCAGGAGAAACAAAGTCCATGATTTCTTTCTTACCACCATAAGCACCTACAGGCATGCCACCTCCTATGATTTTCCCTAGAGTCGTCATATCTGGTATCACGCCGAGTCTTTCTTGTGCACCACCTTTTGCCAGGCGGAACCCCGTCATCACTTCATCAAAAATCAAAATGATCCCTTCTCTATC
>JAUIAO010000027.1 GCA_030425425.1 Bacteroidia bacterium
TTTTACTGTTCAGTTTATTGTTAACCTTTTTAAACATTTAAGAACATGAGTACGGAAAATGTAATCTCAATTGAAATTCCAGCAGAAGACGTTCAGGCAGTAAAAGATGCGCTGAACACTATTCAGTCTACTTTGAAGCCCTACATGCTTGCACTCACTCCTGAGCAGCGTAAGACCATTCCAAAGATGAGTGATGGTACAGAGCCATTTGTGGCCAAAGTGATGGACTATGCCGTTTCTGACCCTCAGTTTGTGCCGCCGTTTATGGATGTGCCGGAGATGAAGAAAGACTTTGATGCGGTGAGTCAGCTACTGCCACTGCTGCGTACGGTGGAGCAGATAGATAGCAACCTGAGTGATACAGCCATGATGGCTGGGTCTGAAGCTTACGTGGCGGCACTTAGCTATTACAACAGTGTGAAGCTGGCCAGTAAAATGAATATTCCAGGTGCCAAGGCGATTTATGATGATCTCAGTAAAAGATTTGCAAAAAAATCCAGCAGAACAGAACAGTGAGGTGTAAAATAACTTAGTTTTGCAAGGAGCAAGAAGCTCACAGTTGATTCTTAATGATGATGATGCAGCCGGAAGCCAGAAGGGTGATTGGCTGCATTTTTTTTGTATGATTAGTTATGAGTGTGGGTAGGCTGATATCCTAAGTATCGGTAATTAGTACTGGAGAACCTCGGCGATACACCAAATAGGTGCAGTGACCCACCTCTGAGCCTCCCGCGATCACCAAAAAGGCTCTAAATATCAACTTTTTACTCAAGATAAGCACCTCAGAGCACCAAAGTATCACCTAAAAGGCTCGGCACTGCACCTCTGAACTGGAAAGAAGGAGTAAAAAGGTGCAAACAAGCACCTCTGAAGTGGGTAGGGGTACTTCTGAAGTGGGTAGTTGGATCAAATTAAACCTTCCAAAAGTTTTAGCGATGCGGACAATAACTTTTGGAAGGTTTGACTACTTAATAATCTATCAGTACAGACACATCATCAGGCAGTATTTCTGACTGATGGTATTTTTCAAATGCCTCTTTGCCACCAAGCCATGACAATACTTCCTCTCTCTGTAATCGGGTGCGTTTTATATTAAAAAATGCGTCATAAGAACTATATGGCCACTCTTCGGGTCGATCTCGGAATCCATGATGAACAGGGTTTTGATGGATATAATTGATGACCGATTTTAAATAGTCTGGGTTATCAATTTCTTTTTTCTTGAAGTTGGGGATGAAGAGGCTGCCACGGCGATTGTAGAGTTTGTTGTATGCCTGTGCGTAACTGCTAAATAGATTGGAAAATTGCTTGCTAACAACCTTTTGGAAAGTTCCAAACTTTCCAAAAGGTAAATCTTCCGCAAACTTCAAATTCGAAGTAACATCCGTTGCAGTCTTCGTTTTTATAAGAAAATGAATATGATTAGGCATCAGGCAGTATGCATACGTATTCGCAACCGGCTCGATATATTTCGTCCATTTCTCCAAAAAGAAGTAATAATTCTTCTCTTCGCGAAAGAGGTTTTCATCGCCATTGGCGTGATTGAAGACATGATAAAAGGTATCTGGCAGCATGACAGTTAATTTTAATCCCATCAAAAGTTACAACTTTTGATGAGCACTTTTTCCCTTTCTTCCTAACTTCAGGCGTTAATTCCTAAATACAGCAATGGCAAACAGTAATCTACAAAAGGCGAAGAAGGCCAAGAACGATGAGTTCTACACCCAATACCAAGACATAGAGAAAGAAATCAACGCCTAGCTGGACTATAACCCCGATGTATTCAAGGACAAAACCATCCTGCTGCCATGTGACGACCCGGAGTGGAGCAACTTCACCAAGTTTTATCCTTCACGGTATAAAATTTTAGACTTATAATATGAATACCGAAGAGTTAAATTCCCTTTTTCAATCAGGGCTGGCAAATGATTTATTCATGTCCCAAATCCATTATTTCGTTTTTCGTACTTTGGGAGAAAATCATGAAAGAATTAATACACTAGATGATAAAGAGCAAAAACAACATTTGATTTATTTACAGTTTTCATCTCATGATTTATCAATTCAATATCTAGCCAGAGTGTTTGATAAAAGAATGAAATATGAGACTTCTTCATTGGCGTTGATTCTAGAAAAATGCCGAGAGATAAAACTGAAAGATTTCCTGTTAATCCTTGAGTATGAACATCTGAACAATGATCTGCAACCTTACCCTGCAATAAATCATTTGGAAGAAGTTTCGGGAATAAAAATTGGAGTAAAAGAAATCGGGAAGCCGGAGATATTATTTGATTGGATAAAATCAATTCTCGAGACTGAAAAGATTAATAATGCCATAATTCAGTTGAAAACTGTAAGAGATAAGTTTATAGCTCACAATGAATTGAATAGTGGAATAGAAGCTTTAGATGATTTTTGGTCTGGATATGCACTTTTAATAAAGATAGGTAGGTTAATGACCAGCCTTTTGAGTGAAATTTTCACTGATACAATATACGATCACTCAGTAACTATTCGTCCCGATGAAATTAATATGAATGTTTTGTTAGAAGTTAATTGGTTAATCGAGTATTTGGAGAAAATTCTTGGCAGAGATTCGGTAACTGCATGGTGGGAATAGTAACCTGAAGCTCTGCAAAACCCACAACCGGGCGAAAGGGAATAAGTAAGGAATTATTCTACAAGAACCTTCCAAAAGTTTTAGCGATGCGGACAGTAACTTTTGGAAGGTTGGAGGATTATCAAAAAAATATGAGCCGGTACCCTTCATCCGAAGGCCACCGACTAGCGGTCTTACAACCGCTGATACAAATCTACTAATAATGAAGCCCCCATACCTTGCATCAGCAAACCTCCAAGGTTTCTTTCGTAGCGCAGTTTAAACCTTGGAGGTTTAGTTCAGCAAATTACAGCAACAGCAGATTATCTTGGATCAGTTTTACACTAAAGAGGGGAATACTCCCATGGAAGAACCATTCCCCTGAAGTCTCGATTGACTGACACAAAAATACTGAAAATATGTGGGGAGAAATCCCCGCGTGTGCCTAGTGGGAATTAAACTTATGATCGTGCCAGGCATTTTATTTTTATCAAGCTTCAAAAACCTTCCGAAAGTTTTATCAAGACGGACAGTAACTTTTGGAAGGTTGATAAACCTTGGAGGTTTTATTGATTAGCACTTTCCATACCTTTGATCCCATGTTCCAGGACAATTCCCCATTAGCTGAGCGCATGCGCCCTACTACGCTTGATGATTTGATCGGTCAGGATCATTTAGTAGGTGACAAAGCCGTACTGAGAAGAACCATCTCTGCTGGCCGGGTGCCTTCTATGATTCTCTGGGGACCACCGGGAACTGGCAAGACTACCCTGGCAAACATTATCGCCAATCAGGTGAAAATGCCGTTTCACACCCTGAGTGCGATTAGCTCTGGCGTGAAAGAAGTCAGGGAAGTCATAGGAAACATCAGAGCTGGGAGCAAGGCTATTCTTTTTATAGATGAGATTCACAGGTTCAACAAAGGCCAGCAGGATGCACTACTTGGTGCCGTGGAGAAAGGTACTATCACACTCATAGGAGCGACTACAGAAAACCCAAGTTTTGAAGTCAACGCCGCATTGCTTTCGAGATGTCAGGTATATACGCTCAGGCATTTGGAGAAAGCGGATTTGAGGCAAATTGTGGATAAGGCGCTGGCTGAAGACCATGAGATGAAAAAGCTCAAGGTGGAGATTCAGGAAACTGAGGCATTATTCAATCTATCCGGTGGAGATGCCCGAAAGCTTCTCAATACGCTGGAATTGGTGATTAAAAGTCAGGAAGGTGAAGAAGTATTCATCACGGATGATCAGGTGATAGAAGTGGTACAGCGCAAGACGGTGCTGTATGATAAGAAAGGGGAGATGCATTATGACATCATTTCGGCATTTATCAAATCTATCCGAGGAAGCGACCCCAATGCAGCGGTTTATTATCTCGCCAGGATGATCGAAGGAGGCGAAGATGTGAAGTTCATCGCGCGGAGATTGGTGATTCTGGCATCAGAAGATATCGGGAATGCCAACCCCACAGCTCTGGTGATGGCCAATGCCACTTTCCAGTCTGTGAATGTAATCGGCTATCCGGAATCGAGGATCATTTTATCACAATGTGTGACTTATCTGGCGAGCTCACCAAAAAGCAATGCCAGCTATATGGCGATCAATCAGGCACAGCGACTTGTACAGCAAACAGGTGACCTGCCCGTGCCGATGGCTGTAAGAAATGCTCCCACCAAGCTCATGAAAGATCAGGGTTATGGTCAAGGGTATAAATACGCTCATGACTATCCTGGCAACTTTGCGGATATGGAGTTTCTACCGAAAGAGCTGGAAGGCAAAAAGCTTTATGATCCGGGTAAAAATCCACGCGAGGAGGAATTAAGAAAGTTTCTCAGAAATCGATGGAAAGAGAAGTATGGGTATTGATGCTTGATGTCTGATGTAGGATGATTGTTTAATTTGCATTTTATAATTAACCCAATAACCCAATAACCCAATAACCCAATAACCCAATAACCCAATAACTAATTTCCAATTGAAAAACACCCCTATGCCCCAACTCATTGGTCCATTCAAACAACTCGTTTCACTTACTGAATTACCTATAAAAGGTGCGCTTTCTGATGAGCAGCTGACCATTATCGAAAATGCGGCGGTATCGATACACCAAGGTAAAATCGAAAAAATCGCCCCGTTAAAATCATTCAATACAGCAGATTTTGAATTAATAGAAATCGAAGAAGAGCTGGTGCTGACTCCCGGTTTGATCGATGCACATACGCACATGGCGTGGGGAGGCAACCGTTCGCGGGATTATGCGATGAGAATGGCTGGCAAAACCTACCAGGAAATACTGGCGGCAGGTGGAGGAATTTTTGATTCTGTGGCAAAAACACAGCAGGAATCCTCAGAACAGCTCTTGCAGGATTTATTGACTCGGGTCAATAGGCAATTAACAGATGGAGTGACCACTATGGAAGTAAAGACAGGCTATGGCTTGCTTCCAGAGCAAGAAATCAGGTTGTTGGAAATCATCAATCAAGCAAACTTAGAGACTACCGCAGAGCTTGTTCCTACCTGTCTTGCGGCACATGTTTGCCCTTCGGGTTTTGAGAAAAAAGATTTTTTGGAGCTAATTGAAAAGGAACTTTTACCAGTAGTGAAAGGTAAGGAATTGGCACATCGGGTGGATATTTTTGTGGAGGACAATGCTTTCCCAGTTGATCTGGCTAAACCTTATCTTCTGGCTGCAAAAAACATCGGATTTGATATCACTATTCATGCTGATCAGTTTACTACAGGAGGAAGTGAGCTCGCGATACAAATAGGAGCAATAAGTGCCGACCATTTGGAGGCTTCATCATCTACAGAAATATCAATGCTTGCCGAATCGGAGGTGGTTCCGATTGCATTACCGGGGGCCTCACTGGGGTTGGGTATGCAGTTTACTCCTGCCCGGAGGCTATTGGATGCTGGAGCTAGCCTGGCTATTGCCACTGACTGGAATCCCGGGTCCGCCCCAATGGGAGATCTGCTAGTTCAGGCAAGTTTGCTGGGTATTTATGAGAAACTAAGCTCTGCGGAACTACTCGCCGGAATGACTTTTCGTGCTGCAAACGCACTTGGTTTACCGGATCGGGGAAGATTGGCAATCGGGGAGCGAGCAGACATGATCGCCTTTCCGGTCACTGATTATCGGGATATTTTTTATAATCAGGGGAAAGTAAAGCCGTCTAGAGTTTGGGTGAAAGGACAGGAACAATGAGCTATCGAATAACACAAAAACAAAACGTTTGGAGTGGAAGAGTCGATCCATCGGGTGATAAAAACACTCTTTATTGGCATCAGGTTGTCCAATTGGTTTCGTTGGATGATTTACCCGCCGCTCAGGGGGAACAGATTGCATTTTTGGGGTACAAGTCCGACGAAGGAGTAAGGAGAAACAAGGGAAGAGTTGGTGCAAAAGATGGGCCGGATGAGATTCGAAAATCCATGGCAAAGTTTGCAGTACATTTCGATTCTGAATCGATTGAGCTTGTGGATGTCGGTAACATTACCACAGATGGAGAAGATCTTGAATCTTCACAATCAGAATTGGCTGAGGCTATCAATTCATTACTTCAGAAAGGTTACCGGTCAATCCTTTTGGGAGGAGGGCATGAAATTGCCTACGGCCACTACACTGGTATCAGAAAATATGTCGGTGATCAAGTATTAGGCATTATCAATCTTGACGCGCATTTTGATTTGAGAGCATATCCGGATGGTCCGCATTCCGGATCTCCTTTCAGACAGGTGCTGGATGATTGTTTGAAATCGGGTGATGAATTTCACTATTTACCAATTGGAATTAGCCAGTCTGGGAATCAGAAAGTTTTATTTGAAGTACATCACCAGGCAGGTCAGCAATACATAGATGAGCGAGCTATTGATTCAAATCATCTCGAACCAGTATTTGAGCAGATTCAATTATTTGCCGATCAATTGGATCATATATATCTCACGCTTGATCTGGATGTAATCTCTGCAGCTCATGCTCCGGGTGTAAGTGCACCAGCTGCATTTGGATTGGAGCCAGTTATCGTTCGTCAGCTGATCAGAAAAGTCTTTGATACTGGCAAAGTCATAAGCTTCGACATAGCCGAACTCAACCCAAAATATGATGATGGTCGCACGGCAAAACTCGCAGCTTCATTTATCTATGATGTGATGATGAGTTGTTACAAACATCATTCGATCAGAAATTAAGGTTTTGTAATTCTCTATTTGAGGTCAATCGACAATGGTCTAAAAACCACCACCCGATTAGGTCGGACACATCTGTAAAACGAAAGCTGTATTAGAAATCGTTAAGAATTCTTTTGTTCACATCTCTTAATGCACGCATCTAAGGCAGTCTTAATCGTATGTGGGTATTTGATGGGTTTTTCGATAAAGTCAACTACCTCGAAACCAGATGATTCAAATTTATAATAGGGATTTCCTGAAATAACCAGAGTGACGGGTTCCCAATCAACCTCATCCAAAATTTCCAGACCTTCATCACCGCCGAGAAGCATGTCTAATAATAGAATATCTGGTTTGTGCTTGGTGATTTCGGCTTTTGCAGCATCTGGATTGTCCACGACCGCCAGCAATTCCAGGTTTTCATTGGACTCTACAAAAGAAGAAACAATGGCCTGATAGCTTGGATCGTCTTCAACAATGATTACGGAATATTTCATTAATCTGGTTTTTTTTGGGATCATGCTAAGATAATGAGTTCAGGATAAAAAAGAAGAAGTGATCCCTTTGTTCGCTTCTGATAAATATAGTTCAGATTGAAACTGAAATATTTATAACTCAATAACTCAATAACTCAATAACTCAATAACTCAATAACTCAATAACTTTTAATGGCAGTAGCTTCAATCTCAATCAAGAATTTTGGGTCTATCAATTTGCGAACTTCTACCATGGAGGTGGCTGGATTGATGTCTTTAAAGTACTCCCCATGAGCTCTCCCAAATTCTTCCCAAAGTGATATGTCAGTGACATACATTCTGGTCCGAACTACATCTTCTAGCGTGGCTCCACATTTATTTAGTGTTTCCTTTATTACTTCAAGACAGCAGATGGCTTGCTCATAAGCAGATCCATATACCGGCTGCCCATTTTTTACTGGTGCCGATCCTGATATTTCAATCGTATTTCCAATCTGTACAGCCCGGCTGTATCCTACTGTGTCTTCCCAGGGTGCGCCTGATGAGATGTTATTACGCATGTGTCTCTTTTTTTAGGTAATTTGAATGATCAACCAATAAGCCAACCTATGAAAAACTTGACGCTATTGCTCATTTTTACCTTTAGTGCCTATCAATCTATATCACAAGATAAGTCCGAATTATTTCGCCAACTCAATTCAGAAGTGGACACGACTAAGATAGATGCTTTGAATGAACTGTGTTGGTTTTATAAATACAGCAATTCAGATTCGGCCATTTATTTTGGTCAGAGAGCATTAGATGAATCCAATAAGATTGAGTATGATTTTGGAATTGCAAAGGCATACAACAATATCGCTATAGTTTATTGGGGTGCCGGAGCTTATGATACTGCTGTTGCTTACCTCGATTCTGCACGGGTAGTTTATGATAGGATGGGTTTAATAAAAGGGATCTGCTCTTGTCTGATAAACTCAGGACTTTTGAAGCAATCAATGGCCAAGATACCAGAGGCACTTCAAGACCTATTTCTGGCACTCGAAATCCAGGAAGAGCACCAATTTGATGGTTACCTAGCACCTATTCTCAACAACATTGGTAATTGCTATTTCGTGAATGAGGATTATAGCAACGCAAAAAAATGGTATGAAAGAAGTTTGATAGAGAAAAAGAGAACTAACTCACCAACCATTTCTAATACACAGATGAATTTGGGGGTTTCTCTGCAAAATTTGGGTGATCTTGATAGTGCCCTGTATTATTATGAATTAGCTCTTGAAGGAATAGAAAAAAGCCAATCCTGGCTCAAACTGCAGGAGATTCTTCTCAATATTGGCACGGTTTATCTCGAACTCGAACAATCAATAACAGCTGAGGAATACCTGTTAAAATCCCTGGGTTTGGATAGTTTGACTGATAATGCTCAGGGTAGAAATTTCGCTCAAATCCGGCTTTCTGAATTATACCAGCAGACCAGGGATTATCCTAGAGCAATTAAACATGGCAATCTTGCACTGCAAGCAGCCATTGAAATTCAAAATAATTCAAGAATAGAAGCATCGTATTTGATGCTGTATGAGGCGTACAAGAAAAGTGGAGATACTTCAGCAGCATTGTCTTGTTTAGAAAAAAGGATTCAATTTAGAGACAGTGTATTTCATACCGACAAGGAAGAAATTATCGCTGATTTGGAAACCAAATACGAAACCGAAAAAAAAGAACAACAACTAAAAGTACTCAATGCAGAGAGAGAGCTACAACAAGCTCAAATAGAGCAGTTCAGGATTCTGGTGATTGCTATATCAATCATAGCAGTTTTAACCATGGCTGGAATTATACTATTCAATAGCCGAAAGCGCTATCAGCTCAAAGCATCTCTCGCCGAGGAACGTGAGCAGCTACAGAAAACCCGCTTCAAAGCCGTAATAGATGCTGAAGAAAAGGAACGCAAGCGAATTGCCAGAGAGCTGCATGATGGGTTAGGGCAGCTTCTTTCCACTGCAAGAATTACCGTATCTGCTCTAGATAATGATGAAAATCCAAAAGTCAAGAATTCTATGAAAGTCATTGATATGGCCGTAAAAGAAGTGCGGAGCATTTCTCACAACATGATGCCTAATGCGCTGGTGAAAGTTGGCCTAAAGGAAGCACTGCAAGACATGATGCGTAAAGTGGATGAATCAGGAAATATCAATGGAGTTTTTGACTGCAAGACTGAATTAAGATTGGATGAATCGCAATCGATTAGTTTGTACAGAATAGCACAGGAGTTGGTGAACAATGCCTTGAAATACTCAGAGGCCAATGAAATAAGGATGACTCTCTCAGATAATGATCATCAATTGGAAATGGTGCTGGAAGATGATGGTAAAGGATTTAACACCTCCAAGATCCAGGATAGTACGGGAATTGGCTGGTCCAACATTCAAGCCAGGGTAGATTTGCTGGGAGGAGAGTTGCAAATTGATTCTGTGGAAGGACAAGGAACCAAGGTCTCTATTTCACTGCAATACTCAGACCTGAAAGCTGCAGGTTGATATTATAAGTAATTAGACTAATTTAGTTCCAAAATCACGCCTTGACCATGGAGAGCCCGATCAAATTACTTTTAGTTGATGACCATGAATTATTTCTGGAAGGGATCATTTCTTTGCTTGAAGGAAACGAGAATCTGGAGATCATCGGCACAGCACTGAACGGGAAAGAAGCTCTGGCAAAAATCGCCGCGACACCACCTGATATGATACTTTGCGACCTCAATATGCCCGAAATGGACGGTATTGAGTTGGTCAAAATTGTGAAAGAAGAATATCCGGACATCAAGATTATTGTCCTTACCATGCATGATGATCGACCTACCGTTACTGAGATTATGATGGCTGAGGCTGAGGGTTATATTTTAAAAAATACAGATCGTGCGGAGCTGATGACTGCCATCAAACGAGTCTGCGATGGCAGTACCTATTATTGCAATGCCGTGATGAGCATAATTCTGGATCGGTATAAAGAGGAGAAAAAGCAGGAGGAACATGATATTCGCCTCACTGAACGTGAAGTAGAAATTC
This sequence comes from Bacteroidia bacterium, assembly GCA_030425425.1. Taxonomy (GTDB): domain Bacteria; phylum Bacteroidota; class Bacteroidia; order Cytophagales; family Cyclobacteriaceae; genus Marinoscillum. Next base: position 10,310 of record JAUIAO010000027.1, read on the forward strand.
TTCAACTCATCGCACAGGAAAAGAGCAGTGAAGAGATTGCTGAATCTTTATTCATTTCTCGCCGAACTGTGGAGACTCACCGTAAAAACATCATCAAAAAAACGGAAGTCAAAAGTGTAGTCGGATTACTGAAAATAGGCTACAAATTGGGCTTGATAGCTCTTTGATCAGCTTTTGACACCTGATATACCCAATACTCGGTAGCTATTTTACAGATTCATAGGTATTTACTTCCGGCAGTAATGGCCGGAACTTTACATCAAAAACTTATCACCTATGAAAAAGCCAATATCAAACCTATTATTAGCAGCTATTCTGCTTCTTGCATTCAGCCTTGAAGCCTTTGCACAGTCGGATTTCGCTAAATCTACAGCCAATGTTTCCAAAATTAAAGCACGTCAAGACTTTAACGGTGAAGGGCGTACCAGCAAAAAAGGAACAGGATGGAGTACCAATGTGCAGCTGCTTGATGAACTCCCAAAGAGAGTGGCTTTGGTTACCTTCTATCTGGAAGATCCGGGAACCACCAAACAGAAAAAATCAAGTACACAGATTGTTGCCAAGTTATGGTCTACAGATGCAGCTACTGCTCAGGCACATGTCAATGGATTTTACAATGAGTCCATAGGTGCTTTGAAGGCCGGTTTTGAGGACATGGGGATGACTCTGCTCACTCCCGATGAATTCCTGACCAGTGATGATAAAAAGACTTTTTATAATAGCTTCATGGCCGAACATGGACCACTTAAAAAGAATAAGCTATCTGTAAAATCAATGACAGCTGCCGGAACGCTAAATATCCAAAGAACACGAGTAGCAGCTGATGGCTACAAAGTAATTTGGGTCAACAATGAAAACCTTTACAGCACTCCGGCAACTATATTCTTGAATACCGGGAATAACGATGCGAAATTCTTTGAGTCGATGGGGTATAAATTGGCAGAAGGACTGGGTGTAGATGCAGTAGCAGCAGTGACCATTGTTACTCGTAAGCCTAAAGAGAATTATTATCACTATGGAGTGAATGCTGCCAGCTTGTACATTTTCACTAAAAATCCAATCCAGCTTGCAGAGGAGGGAGACACTGGGCTGAAAGGAATGTTTTATATCAGAGGTCAGTTTTTGGCAGGTTCTCGGGTGACCTACGGTAAGCCGGAGCTTTTCCAATACCAGCACAAGAAGAAGGGTTATGGTCCTGAATATACAGGGATGGGAAATGTAATGACTGCCATGACAACTAAGATCAATGATTATATCCAGAAAAGGATGTCCAAGAAATAAAGATCAGGAGTATCCGATCAGCAAGCAGGCCCATGAAGCAATTCATGGGTTTTTTGGGTTATACCAAGACATTTGACCCTTCGTGTAAAGAAATGAAGTGCTTTGGTGAGAATAATTATTTTTGCCAGATTGAAATAAACTCATCAACACTCATTATATGCATCAAGTCAACGAATTCCTCAAACTGATCGATAGTTTTATTGGAAGTGCTGCCTGGTTTCCATACGCATTGCTTGGAACAGGTTTGTTTTTTACCATTTATTTAAAATTCCCTCAGATTCGTTTTTTCCGTCATGCTTTGCGCATTGTCTCGGGGAAATATGACAAAGAAGAACTGCCAGGAGACACTTCTCACTTTCAGGCCCTGGCAACAGCTCTGTCAGGAACAGTAGGTACAGGAAATATCGCAGGAGTAGCTTTGGCGCTTCATCTGGGTGGTCCTGCGGCGCTATTCTGGATGTTGGTGACGGCTGCTTTTGGTATGTGTACCAAATTTGTAGAAGTAAGTCTGTCTCATAAGTATCGGGAAAAACTTGATGATGGCACTATGGCTGGTGGCCCGATGTATTACATGAAAAATGCTGAATTCTTACTGATGGGTAAGAAAGTGAATTTGAAATGGTTGGCGGCAATCTTTGCCTTTGCGACGGTGCTGTCATCCTTTGGTACGGGCAGCTTACCTCAGATCAATAGTATTTCTGGTACACTTCAGACCACTTTCGATCTCAACCCCGTAATCACGGGAGCCGTTTTGTCGGTTTTGCTTGGTTTGGTAATTATTGGAGGGATTAAACGAATAGCAGCTGTAACTTCTAAGCTCGTCCCGGGAATGGCCATCATTTATTTTATTGGGGCTTTTGCAGTGATTCTGGCCAATATTGGCAATATAGTGCCATCATTTGTGGCCATCTTCGGAGATATATTTACAGGATCTGCAGCTACAGGAGGATTCGTAGGAGCCAGTCTGGCATTCGCTTTTAATAAAGGAGTAGGGAGAGGGTTGTTTTCTAATGAGGCCGGTCAAGGTTCTGCGCCTATTGCCCACGCTTCGGCAAAAGCCAACGAACCTTTGAGTGAAGGTATGGTGGCTATTTTGGAGCCGTTCATCGATACCATTGTGATCTGTACAGTGACGGGATTGGTTTTACTTTCCTCAGGAGCCTGGTCAGAAAAACATCAGAATAATTTTGAATATACGGACATTGAAATCCTTCAAGGTCAGTACTCAGAAAACCAGGATAAGCTGCTTTACAATCATATCAATGACAAAGAAAGCCTGCCAACATTCTCTGGAAACCTGGAGGTACAGAGAGGAGAAATCATGAATACTGATATCACCTTTCTACATGCAAGAAGTATTGCCGAAGATGTGAAAGTGTACAGTGTAGAAGATTTAATAGATGAATCGCTTTTTACAGGAAAGATTCAGATCGAGAATGGCAAAGTAACTGATGAAAGGTTGCTCAGTTTCGAAGGAAAGTCACTGGTACATAGTGCATCTCTTACCACTATTGCCTTTACCAGAGGTTGGTTTGGAGAATATGGAAAATACATCGTATCCATAGGCCTTTTACTTTTTGCATTTAGTACAGCCATTAGCTGGTCATATTATGGAGATAGAGCAATGACCTTCCTTTTTGGTACCAAATCGGTGATTTATTACAGAATAGTTTATGTCATAGCTTTCTTCTTTGCGGCTTTTCAGGATACGACTATTATCTGGACTTTGTCGGGAATTACCATTGCGGTAATGACACTTCCAAACTTGCTGGGGATCATCTGGCTGAGAAAGGATATGAAGAAAACGATCAGTGAATACGGAGACTTTTTTGAGGAACAATTCCCTGGGCAGAAGCACCCAAAATTTAAGTGATAAAAAAATAAAAAGACCGCTCAAAGGAGTTTGAGCGGTCTTAATTTCAAGAGGGTCTTTAGCGCTATTCTTAATTCAGAGAAAAAGTTATGGGAAGTACCATTCTCACCCTTACTTCTCTGCCCCTTTGCTTTCCAGGAATCCACTTTGGAGCATTTTTGAGGACTCGTTCTGCTTCTTCATCACATCCAAAACCAATTCCTTTAATAGCTTCCACATGAGTGATACTTCCATCTTTGTCGATAATAAACTGTACAAAAACTTTTCCAGTGACCCCATTTATTTTTGCCATTCTAGGATAATTGATCTCATCTCTCACATACTTATAAAATGCAGAATTGCCACCCGGAAACTCCGGCATTGATTCAGCAACGAATACAAAATCGGGTTCTTCAGGTGGCGCTGGAGGCTCTTCAGCGGAAATGACTAACTTATTAAAATCTATTTCATCAGGCTGTTCTTCCTTCGCAAATTCTTCTAGTTCTTCACCCGCTATTACTTCATAAGCTTCCACCATTTTCGGTTCTTCTTTTTTAATGATGGGCTTTGGTGGTTCTGGCTTGGGAAAAGCCGTAGGAGGAATGACGTATGGTTCTTCAAACTCATCATCTGGTGTTGGAATTATCAGGCCATCATATTGGCCCTTCCATTCAAAAGCCAAAGTCACACATAATAATGCTACCACCAGACCAATAGAAAAGAATAGTGGGGATTTTTGGTCAAGATCATACTTGGGATTCTTCTTGTGTTCCATTTCGCAAAAGATTAATTGGTAAAAGATGTGTTTGAAGGAATAACGAGCTGATGAAAGGTCTATTGTTAATGTGAATAGGTCTTGTGCAAAATTCCGGTCCTTGATCTAAACTTGCAGAATGGTATTAGGTTGGTCCGGAAGGACTAATTAGAAGTATTTCACAGATGAATTGCTGACTGTTATTACACTACTGCATATGAAGTTAATTGAGTATATCAAACAAATCGAGGATCTCCACCTTCAAATAATCATTACGGTTGTATTGATAGTTCTATATCTCACCGTAAACCGGGTTTTGTCTGGTTTGATTAAAAAATATGGCAAGAAAAATGACATCTCAATGCCACGTGTTATTTACACGATCAAGTATTTTCAGTTTGTCTTGGTAGTGTTCTTTCTGCTTATGCTTGGAATAACCTGGGATGTTTCGTTTGAGGGCCTTTCTGTTTATTTCTTATCTTTCTTTACAGTGGCGGGTATCGGACTATTTGCTAATTGGTCTATCCTGAGTAACATCACTTCTGCGGTGATCTTGTTTTTCAATTTTCATTATCGAATTGGTGACCGGATCAGGATTATGGATTCTGATAATAGTGTGGAGGGAGTAATTGCGGATCTGAATATGTTTTCATTGATTATTAAAAATGACGAAGGTCAGCTCATCACTTTCCCGAATAATCTCACACTCCAAAAAGCCATTGTTCTGATTAAATCCCACTAGTGGGTTTTATTCCCCGACCCTCTTGGTCGTGAGACTTTTTGTTTGCATAGCAAACTACATCAAATACCTCGATGGCTCTGCCTCTGGGTTGTTTTTAATTGAAATTGGATCAACTTTTCTGTTCTTTCTTGAATTCAGACAATTTAGCTAGCAGGTTTTCCCTGATGAGATAAAGTGGTGTCTTGTCAAGATACCGCAAGGAGAAGTCACAATATGCAATGAAGTCAGTAAGCTCATTTCCTTCCAATCCGGTGATATCATGAACCCAACCTCTGCTGAATTTGCGATGCACTCTGTTTTCCAGAAGTTCAGTGGTTTTGATTTTATGATATTTTCTTCGTTCTTTCTCCTGTTTGCTCAAGTTATAATACATTCCTGTCAGTGGATGGGTGGCAATAAAAAGTGGGTTTTTGATCACCTTTTCATTTAGAGTCATATCTTCTTTGGCAACAGGCTGGGGCATTCCGTGATACCAAAAGCTAGTATCCTCAGGTTCATGGTTAAGGATTTTTTGCTTGAAGATGTGCTCTGGTGGAATATCATGAATAGTCACCGAGTTCAATATGACTGTGTCCTGGGGAAGACTCAGCTTCACTTCTTTGTCAAACCAATCAGGTTTCACTTGCCAGCCGATTCTCTGATACCCAACTATCGAAATAAGAATCGTATCTCCGATAGAACCTTTGATCATAAACTTACCGTTGACATCACTTATCGCCTGAGCATCATCAGAAAGGTTCAAAACATGTGCAAACTGAACCGGCTCGTGTGTAGAAGAATCCAACACTTCACAGTATAGATTTTTACTCTGACCAAAAATCAGCGTAGATGTGAATGATAATAAGATGAAAACCAAACGACGCATAATGACAAATTTGGTTATTGAAATTTGTAATATTGAGAGATTCACATTTTTTAACCTTTGGAGATAAAGCAGTTAAATCAAACCTCAAAAACTTAATTTTTTGATTTCATCTTCTGTCAGAGTTGGTAGCTCAAATAAGGTGGTGTCTGTACCGATTTCTATGGATTTTGACTTCCAGGAGTTGCTGAATTTTGATGGTCTGATTACTTTGATTGGCAACCCTTCCTTTAAAAGTGTATAGGCTACAATCTGTATGTCCTCTAGTCTCACACTATCCCCATAAAAAATGGCGTTGGACTGATAGTTTTCTAATCCTTCTGATATTGGTCGCTCATGTATATAATAGCCCAGTTCTTCCAGTGCATAAGGACTGTTTCCGTCTGGGGGATGTCTATAATACCTGATGACAATATCCGTTCTGGATTTATTTTCTGGTAAATCAGCAATGATTTCTGATTTATAGTTGGTCAAGAGGTTTGTGAAAAAGGAGTCACTGCTTTCTTCCGCTTTTATTTCCGGTTGTTCTATGACCACTTCGGGTTCCGCTTCCAGTGTGTCTTTATTTTCTACTTTGGCCTGATGTGCAATGTCCTCAGGATCGTCCTGTTTCAGATCTCCAGAATGCTTTGTATTGGTTTCTTCAGGGCTATGATACTTTAAGAATTCCTGATTCAATGGTTCTGGTTCGTAATGAAACCCAAAAAACTGATCCAGACTAAACGGCACTAAAATCATTACTGCCAGAGTAATAAAGTAAAGTATGGCATTGGAACTTTTACCTTGATCCATATGAGGTAGTTTTTTCTAAATTTAGTAATTATTCAGGAACATAAATTGTGCAATTCTATTTTAGAATTATTTATTAGCAATTCGCTCTTTGAATATAAATCTCAATAATTCACTTTCAAATCTCTAAAATTTTCTACCACCTCACATTGAAGTTTTTGCTGAACGGGTTCAATTTTTTTCCTGATGTCCTCTGCGTCAGTAGCACTGAATAAATAATACTTTCGTCCGTCCGACAGTTTCAGGAATGCAACCATTTCTTTGAATCTTGAAGTTCTCACCTGTCCAGCCCAGGAAGTCATTTGCTGTTGCTGTCGGGTTTCATTGATGAAAATCTTTTCAATTTCTTCGTAAGGTATTGGGTTGGATTTTTCAAACCCTGCGATCCACGTGGTTTCAGATATTGTTTTGTTTTCAGGATCTATTTCCAATAGATAGTACATAGACCAAACCAATGGCATCATTGATCCTAATATTATACAGATAATTATCGCTAAGGATTGGGAGAGGTATAAAAGTGAAGCTGCCATACCGAAAAAAATCAGTGCAGTGGAGACTATTCTGAACTTAAAGGGAATTACTCTTCCTTGATTGATCCTTACTTTGCTCATTTTTCACAAGTTATCAAAACTCTATCTTTCAAATAGAGTTGTACCAATATGCTAAAAGAAATACCCCTATTTCCTTTAAATATTGTTGTTTTCCCTGGCGAGGAACTCAACCTTCACATTTTCGAGCCAAGGTACAAGCAATTGATCAATGATTGTTTGGAAACAAAAACAACCTTCGGTATTCCTTCTTACGTGAAGACCAAACTGGAAATTGGGACTGAGGTGAAGATTGTGGAGGTATCCAAAGTTTACGAGGATGGAAGAATGGATATCAAAACAGTCGGTTTACAAGAGTTTAAAATTATAGACTTTGTAGATCAATGGAACAATAAGCTCTACGGAGGAGGAAACGTGCAGTTATTGGCATCTAAGGATGACGCAGAGCCAGGTCAGCGTTTTCAGCTTATAGAACTTTGCCAGGAGCTTTTTCATTGGTTACAGATGGATAAAGAAATCTGTATAGATGGAGATAAGGGGATTTATAAAGCGATTCATAAAATTGGCCTGAAGCCAGAAGAAGAATATGAATTACTCAAAATGACCAGTGAGTCTCAGCGCTATAAATTTATAATTGATCATCTGGAACGGTTAATTCCTGCATTGGAAAGAGCGGAAAAAGCTAAGGCCAAAATCCAAATGAATGGACACTTCAAGCATTTTGATCCACTGAATTTCTAAGCATTGTGTAATTTTCAGCCATGATTGAGATTTCTGGATTCGGTGTGGTATTACTATTCTTGGTAGGAAGTGTTGCTTTTGTGATGGTGACCATGGTAGCCGGAAAGCTTTTGCGGCCCAACAGACCCAATGAAGAAAAGCTGACAACTTACGAATCAGGAGAAGATCCGGTGCGATCGGCATGGGGAATATTCAATATCCGGTTTTATGTTGTTGCTTTGATTTTCTTGCTGTTCGAAACAGAATTGGTGTTTTTGTTTCCATGGGCTACTGTGTTTGCAGATGAGGAAATGAATACCGCTACAGAAGGACTTTGGGGTAAATTTTCATTGATAGAGACGTTTATTTTTATAGGAATTTTAACTCTGGGCCTGGTGTATGTCTGGGCTAATGGAATGCTCGACTGGGCCAAACCTAAACCTGAAAAAACGGATTACAAATCCAAAATTCCAAAATCAGCTTATGATCATATTAAATAGCGGTAGTAAATAAGGAAATTGCATTGATGATAACCCCTGATATCCAATAAAAAACCGGCAATAGGCAAAATTCAATATGCAAATCAAACTTTAGAAAAGCCAAAGCCAATTAATGATAAATTAAGCCAGATGCCAGAAGCAAATGGCTAAAAGGAAAATAAATGAAAGGATTACTAGACCAGCAATTTGCACAAGGTGGAATCATAATCACTAAGGCAGACGATCTCCTCAACTGGGCAAGACTTTCCAGTCTTTGGCCGATGGGATTCGGACTGGCTTGCTGTGCCATAGAGATGATGGGAGCGTATGCCTCTGGATATGATATGGACCGATTCGGTGTGCTGCCACGTGCTTCTCCTCGCCAATCTGATGTGATGGTGGTGGCCGGTACGGTAACTTTCAAAATGGCCGATCGTGTGCGAAGATTATATGAGCAGATGGCTGAACCGAGATATGTGATCTCCATGGGTAGCTGCTCCAACTGCGGTGGTCCCTACTGGGAGCATGGCTATCATGTGGTGAAAGGCGTGGATAAGATCATCCCTGTGGATGTTTATGTGCCGGGCTGTCCACCAAGACCTGAAGCACTGATTGGAGGGTTTTTGAAACTTCAGGAAAAAATACGAGGCGAATCTTTGATGAAGCCGGAGGCACTGGAGAAGTTATTGGAGAAAAGGAAGAAAAAGCAGCTATCATGACCTTCGAAGAAATCAAATCGATCATATCCGAAAAATTCCCAGACGCGATTTTGGGTGAAGACCTCAATGCGACACCTCATGCTTTAATAATTGACAAGAAGTCAATTTTTGAAGTTTGTGAATTGCTCCATACACATGAGCACCTTTATTTTGATATGCTTTCCTGTTTGTCTGGTTTAGACAATGGCCCGGAAAATGGCACAATGGAAGTTGTTTACAACTTGTACAGTATTCCATTCAGTTTACACCTGATGCTGAAAGTAGAGCTGGATCGAAATCAACCAGAGATTGATTCTGTGGTAAGTATCTGGCGCACTGCCAACTGGCACGAGCGTGAAGCATTTGACATGTTCGGTATCAAGTTTGACAACCATCCTGACCTGAGGAGGATTTTGTTGCCTCTAGATTGGGAAGGGTTTCCGCTTCAGAAAGATTACCAGGAGCAGGAAAAATATCATGGAATGAATGTGATCTATGATAGAAGGGAAGAAGTAGAAAACTGGAAAGAGGGCTAGAGTAATTGAGAATTGAGAATGGAAAATCAAGGAGGTGTAAGGAATAAAATTCTTATTTTGGGATTTTATAATCAAAACAATTGTAACATGGAAAACAAACGAAACCCTCTATTGGACAAATCTTATCAATTCTCATTGCTAATACTTGAATTTTGCTATTCTCTGCAAGACAACTATAAGGAATACATTTTATCAAAACAGTTGCTGAGAAGTGGTACCGCTATTGGTGCGCTTTCTGAGGAGGCTCAGCAGGCAGAATCAAAAGCTGATTTTATTCATAAATTGGCGATTGCTAATAAAGAAGCTCATGAATCACATTATTGGTTACGATTGCTTCGAGATAGTCAGAGATTTAACATTGAAACTGAATCTTTACTAACTCAAAGTGAAGAACTAAAAAGGTTATTGATTTCAATAATTAAGTCTTCAAAAAAACAGAAATAACGTTGGATTTATAGGTGCTGATCTATTCCATAATTAATCGGCATCTAATTTTCAATTCTTCAATATCAATTTTCAATTTGAAACAACAATACAAATATCACCCGGATCACCTCAAAAACTCTGAGCCTACCGTCTATCAAGAGGAGCAGCTGAAGAGTGAGGAAATGCTCATCAATATGGGGCCGCAACACCCGTCTACACATGGCGTACTCAGGTTGGAAGTGATCACCGATGGTGAGATTGTCAAAGATGTCATTCCTCATTTGGGGTATTTGCACCGATGTTTTGAAAAGCACGCTGAGTCACTTTCTTACAATCAGGTTTTGCCCTATGTGGATCGCATGGATTACCTGGCTGCTATCAATTCTGAGCATGCCTTTGCCATGGGAGTTGAGCGAATGCTGGGCATTGAGGAGCAGATTCCCAAAAGAGTAGAATACATACGAGTACTTTTAGCAGAGCTTAATCGCCTTGCTTCACATTTCGTGGCTATTGGTACGTATGGAATCGACATAGGGGCTTTCACGCCTTTTCTCTGGATGATGCGTGATCGAGAGCATATTCTACGATTGCTGGAGTGGGCCTCTGGTGCCCGGATGCTTTACAATTATATCTGGATAGGCGGATTGTTTTTTGATGTGCCGGTTGGCTTTGAAGAACGATGCAAGAGTTTTTCCAATTATCTTAAGCCAAAGCTAAAAGACCTGGAAAATCTACTGATCTCCAATAAAATATTCATAGACAGAACCGCGAATGTTGGTGTGTTGCCAATGGATCTGGCCATCAACTATGGAGTTACCGGACCAATGCTGCGGGGCTCAGGTTTGAAATTGGATCTAAGAAAAGTAGATGGATACAGTGTGTATCCGGAGCTCGATTTTGACGTGCCAATTGGTGAAGGAAAAATGGGCGTGGTTGGAGACTGCTGGGATAGAACATGGGTGCGTTACCGGGAATGCGAAGAATCCATCAAAATCATTGATCAGTGTCTGGAGCGATTGACTGGTGATTTGAAAAGAGATAAAGAGTTTGATCCAAGAGCTGCTGTTCCTAAGAAAATTCGTCCTAAGGCTCAAGACTTCTATGTTCGTTCGGAGAATCCAAAAGGTGAATTGGGTTACTTCTTCAGAGCAGACGGTAAATCTGACAAGCCATTTAGGGTGAAATCCAGAGGACCCAGTTTTGTCAATTTATCCGTACTACCAGAAATAAGCAAAGGCTACATGCTAGCAGATTTGGTGGCTATTATGGGTTCTTTGGACGTAGTAATGGGCGAAGTAGACCGATAATTTTTTTCGAGCCTTACAGCGTTTCACTAAATTCTCCAGTCTATGTTATATGTTGAAAGCAAAGAACTGGATGAAGCGAATCTTTTACATTCTACTATTTGGAGGTTTATTAGTTTCCTGTGACTCTTTTCAAGAGGATGTAGAGCCGGTGAATGATGATGTTTTGGTGATAAAGGATGCCATGCGCACCGTGCCAAATACTCCTCTATATATTGATTTGAAACGTGATATCAGATCATCACAGGCTGTGAGATTCGGTATCGAAAAGCTCCCGGATAAAGGGATAGTGGCTATTTATTCGAATGCGATTCTGGAATATAAACCGCACCAAACCTTCACTTCGGGGAGTGATTTTTTTGCGTTGAGTCTGGAGGATGAAAGTGGACAAACTCTTGACATTGATAGTATGTATATCTCGATGGGATCAGCTGATGAAGGTAATTTGGATCACGCCTGGAGTTCATGTGAAAGAACGGCCCTCTCAGATTTTTATCAGACTACTGTCAATGAAGAGGTTAGCATTTTTCCTTTGGAAAATGATGGATTCTGTGATAGCTCGTATCAGTCATTTGAAGTGAGTATCCTGGAAGAACCCAAAAACGGAACGCTATCAAAAGTATTTTCTCAATTTGAGAATTATTCTTACACCTATCAGCCGGAAATAGATTTTATTGGGGAGGATGAATTCATGTATGATGTCACATATATTGATTCTCTCGGGAATGAGCAATATTCTTTAGCTAAAGTGTTCATTACAATAAGTGACAGTGTCATACAATCCTGTGACTCTGCAGTTTATCCATTTTATTATGTGATAACGGATTCTCTGGATCATGTTGATTTTATGCCTTTCGATCCAATGGCAGATTGTCCAATTTCAGATTGGACCGTAGAAATCGAAGCAGTGGCTAGTGGTGATGTAGAAATTCTGGAAAGTGGCCTGATTCGTTATTATCCGGGATATGAAGATATTGACTCAATTAATTATCAGGTTACATTTTTAGAAACGACCTATCGAAATACCATTACTATTTTTCTGGAAAATGTGGTCAGGGACTCCACTTTTTGCACGAATGCTGAGGATGATTGGTATTATTTGAATGTGCTTGACTCTATAGGGCGGTCAGATAACCCATTTTTCCTGGATATTCTGACAAATGACATGATCTGCAGTGACGATGATGTGATCGTTTCACTGTTGACCGAACCGGATGTCGGAGATGCGTATCTGGACTCAGCTAATCAAATGGTCTATTACGTTGATCAGGAATTTGCCGGGGTAAGGGAGTTTGACATGCTTTACGAAATCTGTGGACCTGATCTATGTGATTCGGCATTTATCCATTTAACAATAGAGCAATAGTGACTGGTCGGTATTTCTGCCTGATTAGTTAAAAAATGATTTGAGTCGCCTGATAAAAAATATTGCCAAAGGAAACCGACGAGCACAAAGTCGGTTTTATGACGAGTACAGCCCGTTGATTATGGGGGTTTGTATGCGTTACCTGAAAGATCCTGACCGTGCGGCAGACGCATTTCAGGATGCCTTTGTTAAAATTTTTAACCACATCGAAAAAGTGCGGGATGAAAAGGCGCTATTAGGATGGATGAAAAGAATCGCTGTAAATACGGCGTTGGATCATATAAAAATGATTCGCTATGATGCAGACATAGAGGACAAAGGTCATGAACTCAGCGATCAGTTTTATGGAGATTTGTTAGATAGACTGTCCGTGGAGGTAGTTTTAGATGCAGTGAATCGATTATCTGAAGGATATAGGATTGTGTTCAACATGCATGTGGTAGATGGATACAGTCACGAAGAAATTGCCGAGCAATTGAACATTTCGGTTGGGACGAGCAGGTCACAGCTTTTTCACGCCAAGCGTGTATTAAAACAGTATTTGAATGAATTAGGAATAACCAGGTATGAGCAAGTCATTTGACGATAAGATAAAAGAGAAACTTTCCGGTTATGAAGTGGCGCCTCCTGCTGATGCCAAGAATGCAATTATTGGTAGCGGTGGAGGAATATCTCTATGGTCAACTCTTTATCAGGTAACTGGTACTCTACTACTTGTATTGGCATTCTATATGTTTGGATATCAGCATGGGGCAAAAGATCAAAACGTCGCTTCGAAGGAAGTAAATCGGATCATTATCGACAAACCTGTAGAAGACCTCAATCAATTACCAATTGATATTCCTGCCAAGCCACAAGTATTTTCAATAGAGAAAAATGTTAAACCAGTTTTGAATACTGAGGAGGAAATCCTGCCTTTGGTTACAGACAATGAAAATGAACAGCTATTATCAGATTTTGCCACCCGAGACATAGACCCAATTGGATTCACTCTTTCAAATGTGACTCCAAAGCGGCATTTGAGACCGGCTTATTTCACGCGAATAAAGGAGGTTGTTCCAAAGCATGATAAATACTTCAATCCTTATTTCGATGCTGGAGCTTTCTTTTTATACAATCGGCTCGTGCCAAACCTTAATGACGAGATATACGTGGGCAACTATGAAGCACCATTCAGTCTGTCAGCTGCAAGATTAGGAGCATCGCTAGTTGCTGGTTTGGAGAGGAATTGGTCAGAAAAATTGAGTACCCGATTAGGCTTGGTTTTCAATAACTATAATCAGCATTTTTCATTTACAGTCCGCCATACGAAACCGGATTCCGTGGTGGTGACCTCTGATTTAATTCAGCCGATATTTAATGAACAGAATATTCAGATCCGAAAACGAATATCTACTCTCGGTTTAAGACTTCAGAATACGTGGGCCTTCCCTACCAAATACAATTCAATTTATTTATCTGCTGAATATCATCGAAGAATTGGAAAAGGTGCTGAGTTTCAATTTGATGGTAATACGCATTCACTTTCTCCTGCAGACATGTGGATGATGGAATTTGGGCTCAGAAAACAACTGATGAGTTTTAAAAACGGTGATTTATATGTGATCCCAGGAATCCGATATTCTGTCTCGAAAATCAAAGAACAGGGGATTCTGAATGTCAAACCTTTCAGCGCCGGAGTTTCTGTTTCATATACCCTGAAATGATGTTTTTCTTGAGTAGATTAGGGATATATGATTCCCATTCTAAACTCAAACCAAACAAGGGCAGCGGACGCCTACACTATTAAGAATGAACCCATCAAATCTATTGATTTGATGGAACGTGCATCTCGTGCTTTTTTCGTGAAATTTCTTGATTTGATATCTCCAGAGAAAGAAATTATTGTTTTTGCAGGTGTGGGAAACAATGGGGGAGACGCTCTGGCAGTGTCACGGATGTTATTGGAAAAGGGTAAATCGGTGAGCATCTATACCATTGGCAATAAAGAAAAAGCTTCAGACGATTTCCAGACAAACTTCGATCGACTAACTACTTTGACTATTATCAGACATCTGGAAAAACAGTTTGATTTTCCTGAAATGAATGAAAACCACGTAATTATTGATGGCATCTTTGGTTCAGGACTTACAAGACCTGTCACGGGCTTGTTTGGGAAATTGATACAGACTGTCAACCGATCAGGTGCAAAAGTTTGTGCATTGGATATTCCTTCAGGGTTATTCTCAGACTCGTTAAACTTAGAAGGAGAGATTGTTCGAGCAAACTTTACGATTACTTTTCAGACTCCTAAATTATCCTATTTCCAGCCGCAAGTCGCTCCGTATGTTGGTGATTGGCATGTGGTTGATATTGGGTTGAATAAAGAATTTATAATCGAGACGAATACCGACTGTTTTTATACAGAAATATTAGACATTCATTATCCCAAGCGATCTAAATTCATGCATAAAGGAGATGCCGGTAGGGTATTGCTGGTTTCCGGAAGTAAAGGGAAAATGGGCTCAACCACACTGTGTGCAAGAGCCGCTATCAGATCGGGAGTCGGGCTTCTTTTTGTTCATGCGCCGGTTTGTGGGTTAGACATTCTGCAGATTAGTGTACCGGAGGCTATGGTGGAAGTAGATGAGCATACTGAAGTGATTTCGGAGGTTTTGCCGGGAGATGACATCAATGTAATTGCCATCGGTCCAGGTATTGGAACTGGTGAGTTGACTCAAAAGGCGATCTCTGATTTAATATTGAAGTTCGATCAGCCGTTGGTTGTAGATGCTGACGGCATCAATATCATTTCGAAAAATCGAAATCTATTGAAAGCACTACCTCCAGAAAGCATACTGACTCCTCATCCGGGTGAATTTAAAAGACTGGTAGGAGAATGGGAGAATGATTTCGAAAAGCTGGAAAAGTTAAAAAGTTTCTGCCAGGAGTATCGATTAAATGTGGTTTTGAAAGGAGCGTATTCTGCGGTTTGTAATTCGGAAGGTAAAATTTATTTCAATTCCACAGGAAACCCGGGAATGGCCACAGGAGGGAGTGGAGATGTGCTTACCGGAATCATCGCTGCTTTACTAGCTCAGGGTATGAAACCATTCATTGCTTTGAAGTCAGCCGTTTACATTCATGGATATGCAGCAGATATGGCAGCCGTTGAAAAAGGAGAAGTTTCACTGATTCCTTCTGATGTCATAGAATATTTGCCAAAGGCGTTCTCAATGCTGAGAACCGCTAAGAATTAAGGATGAATCCTCCCAAAATTTGTTAATTTGACCTCATATTTCGGCTTTACACAAAAAAAACCTTGTCTCTATTCGAACATTGGCTCTTTTTTTCCGTAATTTGTAATTAATCATGCGCAATAAACTATTCGCCATATCGTTTGCTCTCTTCTTATCTGTGACTGCCTGGTCTCAGACGAGCGATACGAACTTTGTTCGGACAGAGAATAGTTTCCCTAATCAGGCCATTGAGTTGACCAACAAAATCGAGATTTATCCTAACCCTGCGGTGGAGTATGTTACTGTGAAAATTAACAATTCCAACTTAGAGCATACGGAGATTGAAATGCGCAGCATCATTGGGAATGAGATTCGGGTGAAGGTTGAGAAAATCAGCGAAAACGAATACAAAATTCCGGTTAAGGATTTTGCTACTGGATATTATTTCGTGATTGTGAAAGACGAAGTAGTGAGATTTAAGAAAGCCTATCGATTTTTGAAAGATTAATAAAAGAAGACTTTTAAAGCATATGTGCTCACTGAGAAGTGAGCATTTTTTGTTTGAGGGTATTGGACGATTCCTTGAATTGAATTCAAAGCGATTTTGAAACTTTCTTTATCAAAACAGCCAAACGTAAATAGAAAAACACGGTTTATTTCACCATTTACAGTGTCAGTAAATCGATCTGAAAATCAAATATCTCAACCATGTAGTGTGCTAGTTCATTAATCTCTTCCTGTCCGTCTATCAAAAACCAGCTTACAGAAATGTCTTTGCCTTGTTTCCACCTCCTATTGAGAGTGTTGAATATATCTACCAATATCTTGACTAAATAAGTGTCGAACACATGAATAGAAATATGTACATGTAGCCTATCATGATTTTCCAGATGTTTGTTGATACACTTAGTGGCCTCAACATAGGTATTGAGGATTTCCTTAGAAAAATCCGAGAGGTATATTTTCACTACACCACAATGAAGGTCGTAACTCAAAAATTCATCTGATGGCTCAACTGGATTGAGGAGTATGGTGTTGATTTGATTATTTCGGTTCATTTTGTCAGATCGTAATTTTTATGCCAGAAAGAAGTGTGGGTCTAAAAGCACGCACTCCCAAACCACCGGATAGTTGGACTTTTCTGAATATTTGATAATCTCCCATTACTGAAGGTGTAATCACAAAATTTTCACCATTGGATACTCCGGTTCTGATTTTGAAACAAAGTGTCAAAAGCCTGTTTTGAAGCATCTCATAATTCATGTATAGGCCAGTGAAATCTTTCTCATAATCTGTAGGGCCAGCATGATCTCCATCCAGCATCGTCATACTTCTTTGTTGAAAAGCACCGAGTTCCACAGGACTTTCATGAAATTGATATCCAATACTGTAACCCAGTTTTGGGGAAATCTGAGTCTGCTCGAGGTATGTGGAGGTAACTACAGTCTGACCGTATGCGGTCTGGGTGGATAATAATATGGTGATGATGATAGCTATTTTCAGGAGGAAATCATTTTCAGCTTTCATGACTTTGTGATTTGATATAATACAAATGTCCGCATGAATCATAGCTTATATAAGAGAGATTTTCCAATTCCTAAAAAGCACAGATTTAACTACTGATGTGATGAAAAGACGTGGAGAATATGCTTAAGTATTACACCTATTATAATCCTGTGAAATGCCTAGAGGTCATGTTATAAACAAAAAAATAGGGCTGCCTTGCATAAGACAGCCCTTCCCAATAATCAAAAAACAAAGTCATTAATTTCTTATCCCGGGATGATATCTACAGGAAAATCAAATAATTCTGAAAAGTCATAGGCCAGATCAAAAACTTCATCATCATCCCAAGGTGTAATCCAGCTTACACTCACTTCTTTACCGACTTTCCATTTATGATTTAGCGCGTTGAATATATTCATCAGACCTTTGATGCTGCTCGCATTGTACTTGATCAGG
This sequence comes from Bacteroidia bacterium, assembly GCA_030425425.1. Lineage (GTDB taxonomy): Bacteria > Bacteroidota > Bacteroidia > Cytophagales > Cyclobacteriaceae > Marinoscillum. The sequence goes on from JAUIAO010000027.1 coordinate 27,847, forward strand.
GAAATATGAACGTGCAGAGATTCCTTTGATTGCAAATGGTATTTGATCACTTGCGTAGCTTTGAAATAGGTGGCTACTGACAAAGGTTCAAGGTGACTTGAAGAGATATTGAGCACTTCATTGCGCTTATCATATTTCAAAGTGGAAACTTTTTTCTTTGCTGGGGCAGAGTAATTAATAGCCAAAAGGTTATCGTTATTTGTTGTTTGGTTTATTACTTGAGTATTCATAATTCGACTGTCATTAAATTCTAAGGATGATCATTAAATGCTGATTAGATGGTGATTTTTATTCCAGATATGAGCGTAGGTCGAAACGCTCTTACACCTAATCCACCTGTGATCATTATTTTTTTGAAGAGCTTATAGTTTCCATTGATGGCAGGTGTGATCACGAAGTTTTCACCGTTTGAAACACCTGTTCTGATTTTAAAACTCAAACTCAATGCATCTTTTTCGAGCATAGGATAATTCATATATACACCCGCAAAGTTTTTTTCCTGTCTGTCTATAGTTCCAGATTCGGAAGCATTTGAGGTCATGGCGTTTTGGTTGAATACACCTACTTCTATATGAGTATCACCAAATTGATAACCGATGCTATAACCTAGTTTAGGAGATATGTGGGTTTGCTCTATATAAGAAGAAGTGATTACATGCTGGGCGGTGGCTGCCTGCATAGCGAAAATGGCAATGAATCCTACCAAAAGTCTTATTACCTGGATGGCGACTGATTTTTGTGATATTGGAGCTTTCATGACTTTGTTGTTTTTTGTTATTGATTACAATACAAAAGTCATCATGGGGGCACTCTTATATTAGAGAGATATGCCCATTGTCAAAAAACCAAAATTTCGCTATTGAATTAAAGATTCTACTTGGGAATCTTCACTAGGTGATTTCCTTAGGGTTGCTAAGGGAAAATGCAGGAAATACTACGCAAAAAAAAGAGCCTTGAAGAATTTCTTCAAGGCTGCAATTATTTAGTTTAGGGGGGATTAATTAATGCGTGCGTTGTTTAAACCCAGATTGGCAACAACCTGATTATACAATTCTCTTTCAGATTTTCTTGGAGTGTAATCCGTTTTCATAAATGAAAAACAATCCTCTACAAAGTGTTTTTTGTCTTCTTCGGAGGCAAACTCCATGGTGTCATACTCGTCCCACTCGTGTAGGATTTCGATTGTTTCATCCTTTGGTACTCCTAAATTCTCAGCTATATGGATAAAAGCATCCACTTTGGTAGCATCTGGCTCACTTAATTTGGCAAGTGTGCAAAGTGTCTGTACCGTTCTTTTGTCAATATCTGTAAAAACCATTTGCAGTTAATTATTTGGGTGAATAATCAATAATGTAAGAGCAAATATACAAATTGCAAACGTTTGCAAATAGAATTATCCATTTTTTTACTGCTCTTTAATATTGATTTATATCATATGTACTCAATACCTAAATTTGAGAATTACATTTAGATATTATGTCAATCAGGATTGGGAGTTTCCTTTTTAGCCTACGAGGTATTATTCCGGTATTTATACTTGCACTTGGTTTTATCGCTGATTATTTCGGTTTTGGGAAGATTTCTACTGTTATAATAGGCGATTTAGATCAATGGATATGGTTTTTATTGCCAATAGCTTTTCTTGGTGAAGGGTTTAGGGTTTATACTGTTGGCTATTCGCCAAAAGGAACTTCTGGAAGAAACAAAGCTGAACAAGTGGCAGATGAGCTAGTCACTACTGGTTTATATTCTGTGACCAGAAACCCGCTTTATTTTGGTAATTTGCTCATTTGGCTTTCAGTGATTCTTCTATTTCAGAATTGGTTTCTACTGATTTTCTTTTTGTTTTTTTTCAGATGGTTTTACCGAGCCATTATTCGAGCGGAATCCCAATTCTTAAGAGAGAAATATGGACAAGTATACCTTCAATGGTCGAAATATACTCCTGTTTTTTTCCCGTCATGGTCTAAATTCAAGCCTGGCTCCAGATCATTCAATTGGTATAAAGTCGCTCGGAAAGAAAAGAATGGTTTTGCTGCTATTTTACTTGTCTTTCCACTGATTCGTGCTGTACGGTTGTATTTTGATGGAAAACTGACCTTCACTTCTTCACTTGATCGCTTATGGCTAATGATTGGTTTAATGGGTGTCGCTGGCTATGTCATCATCAAGTTGATCATGCGATTAACTAATTGGCTGGACAATCCACCGAATCGTAATTTCAACCTGTAGATTTGTGACGTGAAATTCCAAAACCTTATCCGACACCTGGCCTTGCTTATTGTAGGCCTGCTCTATGGAGCCAATTATAGTATTATGAAAACTGTGACGCCACAGTATCTGGATGCGTTTGGTTTTTTAGTACTTAGAGTCGGTGTTGCTACATTGATTTTCTTACCAGTAGGGTTAATTCATGGAGAAAAAATCAATTGGCGCGAAGATGGTCTCAGGTTTTTTCTTAGCGCTTTGTTTGGTGTAGGAATCAATATGATCTGCTTTTTCAAAGGGCTTAGTCTCACCACCGCGATTAATGGATCTATTATCATGACGCTCACGCCCATCATGGTTTTTGTGATTTCAGTATTGGTCTTAAAAGAAAGAATTCTGAAACGTAAGGTACTTGGATTAATACTTGGACTGGCTGGTGTGCTTCTCATTATCTACAAAAAAGATATTCAGATCAGTCAGGGAAATTGGGTGGGAGATGTGTTGATTTTTATCAATGCACTGAGCTATGGTGCATACTTGGTGATTGTGAAACCTCTGCTCAAAAAATATAAACCGATCACAGTAGCAATGTATGCTTTTCTAATTGGTTTTTGGTTCATGATTCCATTTGGTTGGAATGAATTTACTACTGCCCAATGGTCGGAAATACCATGGTCTATCTGGTGGAATATTGCGTACGTGATTTTGGGCACTACAGTGATTGTGTATTTTATCAATATCTGGGCCATGAAAAAAGTCAACCCATCCACTGTAGGAGCGTACATCTATGTGCAGCCAGTCTTCGCTACGCTGATTGCAGCGATGTTTTTTGAGGAGATTATGACTATAAAACACCTTATTGCCGCTATGCTGGTTTTTGGAGGAGTTTGGTTAGTGATTAAGCCAATAAAAGATTCTTCTGGTCAATAAAAATCGGTGGCAGCAAACAAAAAAACTACACTAACCAAAGTCAGTGTAGTCTTTAATCCATAAACTTATAATCCTAAATCTTATCTTACGAACGCATCAGCCATACCACCATCTACATTGATGATGCCACCAGTGGTCTTTTTCAAGATGGCTACTGCTGCGAAAACTCCATTTGCAATATCCTCAGGCCTGATAATTTCATTCATGAGGTTACGCTTAGCATAAAATGCCGGTAATTCCTCCACGGTAATTCCATAAGCTTTTGCTCTTCCTTCAGCCCAAGCTCCTTCCCAGATTTTGCTTCCCACAATTACCCCATCTGGATTTACTGTATTCACACGAATTTTTTCTGGTCCAAGCTCTGCTGCCAACAATCTGGTCATGTGTTGCTGTGCAGCTTTCGCCGTGCCATATGCCACATTGTTCTTGCCGGCGACTAACCCATTCTTACTTGCTATATTGATGATATCTCCACCAAATCCTTGTGTACGCATGATGGCCGTTCCGGCTTTCGCCATTCTATACTGACCACCCACTAGCACTTCTTGTAATAGATCCCAGTCTTTCTGAGTAGTCTCCGCCAATGGCTTAGAGATTGCCAAACCTGCAGAGTGTACCACGATATCTACACCACCAAACTCTAAGCACGCTGCTTTGAAGGCCTCATTTACAGAATCTTCGCTAGTAACATCGCATAATGCACTTCCTGCCACATCTCGCTTGTATGTGTTTACAGCTTCGTCTACTCTTCCCTGATCAATATCCGTGATGACCACATTTGCACCTTCAGCGGCTAGTTTGTCAGCGATCGCTTTCCCGATTCCACCACCTGCTCCGGTGATGATTGCCACTCTTCTAGACAAAGGCTTTTCTGGAGGCATGCGCTTCAGTTTGTCTTCTTCCAGCAACCAGTATTCAATATCAAACGCTTCCTGACGAGGTAAAGAAGTGTATTTTGAGATAGCTTCTGCACCACGCATCACATTGATGGCATTGATATAAAACTCCGAAGCAACTCTTGCAGTCTGTTTGTTTTTAGCGAATGTGAACATTCCTACTCCAGGGTAAAGAATTACGACCGGGTTCGGATCCCGCATTGCAGGGCTATTGTCTCGCTTACAAGTTTCATAATACTCCTCGTATTCCTTCCTGTATTGCTCAAATGCAGGGATAATTTCTTCTTTTATAGCCATTGGATCCGTTAGATCAGCATCTGCAGATAATGACAATACCAATGGTTGGATTTTTGTTCTAAGAAAGTGGTCAGGACATGATGTGCCGAGTGGAGCTAAACGATCCAGATCGTTGCTATTGACAAATTGAAGAACACGCTCATCATCAGTGAAATGGCCGATCATTTTGTCATGGCTAGAGCACAAGCCTCTCAATACAGGTGAAATCAATGCTGCTTGCTCTTTCCTCTGATCTGCGCTTACACTGTCAATTTTTGCACCACCAAATACTGCTCTGTCTTTTCCTTCTCTTTCGGCAATGTATTTAGAAGCATCTTCAATGACCTGCAAGCTGTTGATGTAGCATTCGTAACTGGTGTCTCCCCATGTGAACACACCGTGGCTACCCAATACGATACCTTTAATTCCCGGATTGTCGGCCAGACATTTTTCCAATTGTAGTCCCAAGTCAAAACCAGGTCTTTGCCATGGAACCCATCCCATTTCGTCACCCCAAATTTCTTTCGTGATTTTTTCACTGTCCTCCGCAGCTGCAATAGCAATCAAAGCATCAGGATGCAAATGGTCTATATGCTCGAAAGGTAAAAGTCCGTGTAGAGGGGTGTCAATGGATGGTGCTCTACTGTCTAAATCATACAAACAGTGGTAGTATAATGGTACGATCTCATCCTCAAACTCAATTCCTTTATATGCTTTTTTCAGGTCTTTTAACTTGTCAACGTACAACCCGGCGATACCATCTCTTGTCAGTGTGCCAATATCTCCTCCAGAGCCTTTTACCCACATCACGTCTACATCTTGTCCGGTAAGAGGGTCTTTCTCTACAGTCTTACATGAGGTATTTCCTCCACCATAGTTGGTTACCCTAAGATCTGCTCCAAGCATATTGGATCGGTATAGGAACAACGCTACCTGATCATCACCTAGCTTGGCAGCCACATCATGATCCCATAGATAATCAACAAAATTGAAATCAGATTCACTGAAGTTTTTGGGAGAAGAAGACATAATATTTGATTAATTTGATTTTAATACAATTTACAATAAAGCGAATCTACATGAGTAAAAACGAAAACGTTTGCACGTTGTGATATAGCATTTGCATTTTTTGATATGAGTTTTAATTGCTTTTATAATGATTAACGAATTAGGGAAATCACCTATACAAACTGTCAGGATGCATTTGGGAGAGGAAATAAAAGTCTCATTTTTCGATGATTTTATCTTTTTGAACTTTTGTTAAACGAAAATTCAAAGAATAAAACAATTCTTACTTTATTTCAACAGTGTGAGGATTATTTCCAGATCATTGTCTCCAAAATCCAAATGTGTCACAAACCGAACAGCATTTGCTCCAAAAGCAACTGCTTTCACGCCCTTCTTTGCCAGTGTTTCTAGATAGTCTGCGGGAGTAATACCATTCAATTCCACAATCACAATATTGGTATCCACAGGCAATACATTTTGTACATATTGAGATTTGGACAGAGCCTCTCCAAGAATTCGAGCTCTTCGGTGATCCTCCTTCAGCCGATCTATATGATGGTCCAGTGCATAAAGGCACGCTGCTGCCAGATAGCCAACCTGCCTCATTCCTCCACCCATCATTTTCCTGACTCTTAAAGCTTTGGGATAGAGCTCTCTTTTCATCAAAAGAACAGAGCCTATTGGAGCACCTAGTCCTTTTGAAAAGCATATTGAAATGGTGTCAAACAGAGGGCCATATTCGTCGGGATTTTCGCCTGTTTCCACCAATGCATTGAATAACCGCGCACCGTCCATGTGCAGGTTAAGACCATTTTCATCACACACCTTTCTGATTTTCATTATTTCCTCCAGGCTGTAGATACTTCCGCCGCCCCTATTCATCGTATTTTCAATCCCCACTAAAGATGACTTGGGGTAATGGATATCATCAGAGTTGATACTTGCATCCACTGTTTCTGCTGTAATTCGCCCACGGTCTCCTTCCAGGAGCTTTGGAGAAAGCTGACTATTGGCTGCCATGCCACCTCCTTCATATAAATATATGTGCGAATGTTTGTGACAGATTACTTCATCTTGAGGGTTGGTTTGAATACGCAAGGCGACCTGATTGGCCATAGTGCCAGAGGGAAAAAATAATGCCTTATCCATCCTAAACATTTCTGCCAGTCTATTTTGAAGCAAAGACGTTGTAGGATCTCCATCAAAAACGTCATCACCTACTTCTGCAGACATCATCGCATCCAGCATTCCCGGAGTTGGCTTTGTAATAGTGTCGCTTCTGAGGTCAATCATTTTCATCATTTATTTTGTCTTTCAATGTGCTATCTAAGGTAAAGGAAGAATGGAGGAAACTTATAATTTTGACGGAAACATTGACACATGATATTACACCTCAACGAAGATATTACTCCTGAAAAATTATTTGAAATTGCCACGAGTCATGAGGCCGTTGGTTTTATAGATCAGTCTACACCGAAATTGGTGCTTTCAAGTCAAGTAAAAGAAGTGCCAGAATCACTGACCAGTTTTGTGTCTGAATCTTTTTTAATGGACAGTGATATCCAGCTGGCAAGCAGGGCTTACCTATCAGAAAAAAGAACAATAAATATAGGTAATCATACTATTGGCGGAAATACAAACAACACCATGATGATGGCCGGTCCTTGCAGTATAGAATCATGGCAGCAAATCAGTGAAGTGGCTACCTTTCTCAAAAATTTAGGGATTCAAACCTTAAGAGCCGGATCGTTTAAGCCAAGAACTTCACCTTATTCTTTTCAGGGTCTGGGAGAAGAAGGATTGAAGATGCTGGCAGACGTGCGGGAAGAATTTGGTCTCAATGTAATAACAGAAGTAAAGGATAGTTCGCACGTGGATCTGGTGATTGAGTACTCTGACATAGTACAGATCGGCACCAAGGCCATGTATGATCAGAGTATTTTACGGGCTTGTGGTAAGACAAAGAAGCCCGTGCTCCTCAAAAGAGGTTTTGGCACCACTCTTCAGGAGTTTGTACAGGCAGCGGAGTTTATACTTAGCGGTGGAAATAGTGAGGTGATGCTATGCGAAAGAGGAATCAGGACCTTTGAAAACAAGACACGGTTTACACTAGATCTTACCGGAGTTGCTTATCTCAAAGAATACACCAATCTTCCCGTAATCATAGACCCAAGTCATGCGATGGGATATAGATATGGAGTGCCGGATTTGGCAAGAGCTGCTGTGGCGATGGGTGTAGATGGCTTGTTGATCGAAACCCACCCAACTCCCGAGCAGGCAAAATCAGATGCTGCTCAGCAATTGAATTTCAGAGAATTTGAATCATTGTTTCATACCTTGCAGCCCATTGCAAACGCCATAGGCAAACAAATTATATGATTAAGAAAGATATCAAATTATTGATTCTGGATGTAGATGGTACGATGACCGACGGTGGCATTTACATCATGGAAGACGGGCGACAATTCAAAAAGTTTAATGCTAAGGATGGGCTGGGCATACGAATGGCGATACAATCTGGTGTAGAAGTAGGTATCATCAGCCACAGCCTGGTAGCAGAAATGGTTACTTCGAGAGCCAATACTCTTGGCATGAAGTATTTCTATGTAGGCCAGCGACCCAAAGAAGATGTGCTGGATGAATGGATGGCTGAGTTAAACCTTCAATATGAAGAAATCGCCTTTATGGGAGATGATTTGAATGATTTTGAAATTATGCAAAAAGTGGGTTTCAGAGCATGCCCTGCCGATGCATCCGATCCCATCAAAGGGATATCAGATATTGTATTGGAGAGAAAAGGGGGTGAAGGTGCTGTCAGAGAATTTATTGATAAGTATATTCTTTGATCAGTCGATTTTATTCACGTATTGTGAAAAATAATACATCGGCATTGGCCAGAGCCTTTTTGAATTTTTCTTTTTAAAAAAACCAAAATGCCCGATCTTTTTTAGCTTCAAATCAGTGGGTCGGATGAACTGATAGGTGGTTATTGCATTTTTATACTGATTCATCAATGCCTGAGTAGCAGCAGACGGAGCTAACATCTTATCATCTTCAAAACTCAGAAAGTGAATATGAATATCTACGCTTTCAAAAGCTCGAATTGTTTTTTCATCGTCTTGCAGGACTCCCATAGGATGAGTACCCCATTTTCGCCATTCTTTCACTGCTCGCTTGGGTAATGCCACCTTGCCACCTAGCGCCCAACCGGGTAAGTATCCATAGAAAAAAGTGGTTATTGGAAGCACTAAGTACCAAAACAGTAGTACTAACCACCACCAAATACCACTCCAATGACCGTAGTAGGCAGACTGTGATCCTACGAAATATGCTGCCAAAATGCGGTCATGCTTTTTGGATTTGGGAAAAACTTGTCCCGCCACACTATGTCCTATGAGGCAGATCTTGTCATATTTATCTTCAGCCCATCTAATGATCAGCTGCAAGTCGTTTTCTCCCCACTCACTCATATTGGTCTTTTCTTTTTTAATAGACCCTTGTAGAGATTTTCCGATTCCAGAATAATCAAAAGTAATGACATCAAAATCCCTGTATTTAGATGCATATACTGCAAAAGACTGGTAATATTGCTGTGGAGCACCCGCAGCAGGACATACGATGATCAGGTGAGGACTTTTCCGATCCTTGGTAAATAGGGTTGCATGAATGATTCGTTCCTTATTTTTAATTCGGAACGCCTTTGCTTTCTGCATCTTTTAAGTCAGTCCTGAATAATTGATGTTAGATGGGCGGTTCAATCGATTACAAATGTATATAATACTTTAAATTACCATTCCGTTTGGCAAACTGTCCTTTTCAAATATTTTTGCAACACAACTTTGAAACCAATCAAAAATGAGCGTTTTAGTTAATAAAGATTCCAAAATCATCGTACAAGGCTTCACTGGTTCGGAAGGCACATTCCATGCTGGTCAGATGATAGAATACGGAACACCCGTAGTAGGTGGTGTAACTCCGGGAAAAGGTGGACAAACTCACCTGGATAAGCCAGTTTTTAACACTGTAAAAGAAGCCGTAGATGCAACAGGAGCTGATACGTCTATCATTTTCGTGCCACCAGCATTTGCTGCTGATGCGATTATGGAAGCTGCTGATGCAGGTATAAAAGTGATCATTACTATCACGGAAGGTATTCCAGTAAAAGATATGATGAAAGCTAAACCATACGCAAAGGCCCGAGGTGCTAAGCTTGTAGGTCCAAACTGCCCAGGAGTAATCACTCCGGGAGAAGCAAAAGTGGGTATCATGCCTGGTTTCGTTTTCAAAAAAGGAAATGTAGGGATTGTATCTAAGTCAGGAACACTTACTTATGAAGCTGCTGATCAGGTAGTAAAAGCAGGGTTAGGTATCACTACTGCTATTGGTATCGGTGGTGATCCTATCATCGGAACCTCTACGAAGGAAGCTGTTCAGATGTTGATGAACGATCCGGATACAGAAGGTATTGTGATGATAGGTGAGATTGGTGGAAATTATGAGGCCGAAGCAGCAAGGTGGATTAAAGAAGATGGAAATAGAAAACCCGTAGTAGGCTTTATTGCTGGCCAAACAGCACCTCCGGGAAGAAGAATGGGGCACGCAGGTGCAATCATTGGAGGTAAAGATGATACTGCAGAGGCTAAAATGAGAATCATGGAAGAGAATGGCGTACACGTAGTAAATTCTCCTGCAGATATTGGTGCAGTAATGAAAGAAGCATTGGGAAAATAACCTAAGGGTTCTTAGAAAATATGAAAAGCTGCTCTTGAGGGCAGCTTTTATTTTTTGTGCTCAATTATAGCAGTTTGCTACGCGCCCATTGCTTCATCTTTGTGTTTAGATAATCAATCCTGAGATTATGGATTATCCTTAGCATAGGTGCTATACATCTGAGCACAAGGAAAGCTCGGCGCTATCGAATTGATTTTCTTAAGAGCGAAATATGCTATTTGGCAGAAAGTATATTGAACACTTTAGTGCCAAGCGAACCTTTGATATTGCTAATAGAGTTTTCTGAGCAACCGAGTTGTGCGAAAAGAAATGTTAGTAAAATTACTTTAGTGATTAGTTTAGCTGCTTTTATTTTCATGGCGTTTCTTTGTTGGGTAGCACAAAGTTTAATCACAAAATCCTAAACACCCTACATTTTCGCAATTATTTCACTCTTTTGATTAAAAAATACCACAAATAGGGTAGAAAATTTATGAGATTCAAAAGCAATTATGTCTATTAAGACGGTATAAGAAGATGAAATACAAGGAGGATTTGAAAATTGCGGAAAGCAAGAAAAAAGATTTTCAGAGTGTGCTTAAGAAACTTAGGCGAACAAAGCCGAAAGATTTGGATGATCATTTTCATGAATTACACGATCAGACATTCTTAGACATTGATTGTCTTCAATGTGCCAATTGTTGCTCCACCACTTCCCCAATTTTTCTACAGTCTGATATAGAGCGGTTGTCCAAATTGCTAAAAATGAAAGTCCCGGTTTTTATTCAGACTTATTTGAAAATAGATGATGAAGGTGATTATGTCTTGCAGGAGTCTCCCTGTGCCTTTTTGGGTGCAGATAATAAGTGCATCGTTTACGAAAGCCGACCAAAAGCCTGTAGGGAATACCCACACACCAATAGGAAAAGGATGTATCAGATTACAAGCTTGACATATAAAAATGCTCTCATGTGCCCGGCTGTAAGTAGGATTATGGTGGAAATTCATAAAATCTACACTTGAGCCGCATTTTTTCACCAAAAACCATTGCGCGTATTGTAAAACTCCAAAGAATTAACTAATATCAAGTTGTGAACCGCCGAAAAACTATTTCAATATTGGGGTGTGGCTGGCTAGGTCTACCTCTTGCCTCTGATTTGGTCAAAAACGACTATCGCGTAAAAGGGAGCACTACGCACATTGCGAAGCTTTCCACAATTAGATCGCTGGGAATTCAACCATTTTTGGTCAATCTAGATCCTGAGTACAAAGGTGAAGGACACTTTATGGACAGTGAAATTCTGCTCATTAACCTGCCTCCCAGAAACCGATCCGAGGATCCTGACTACCACGAGAAGCAACTTAGAAATTTACTCAGGCAAGTAAGTAAATCTCCGATAGATAAAGTTGTTTTCATAAGTTCTACCTCCGTATATCCAAACAACGGAAAAGAAGTATCAGAAGGTGATGCAAGTATGAATGCCACTAGCAGAGCAGGGATCTCTCTGTTGGCTATGGAGGAAATATTCAGAAGTGATTCGAACCTGAAATCTACCATTATCCGTTTTGGAGGTCTCTACGGCCCAGACAGAAATCCTGCCAGATTTTTTTCAGGAACCAACGAAATTCCCGGAGGAGAAAACCCAGTAAACATGATCCATCTAGACGATGCTATAGGTGTAATCAAGGAGGTTATCGAAAATGATTATTGGAATTACACCTTCAACGCTTGTTCCCCAAAACATCCTTCGAAAATTACTTTTTACAACCAGGCGGCAATAGATTCCGGACTCAATCCTCCGCGCTTTGTCATGAATACTACTCCTCACAAAATTGTATCTTCAGATTTTTTAATTGAAACTACTGGTTATCATTTTTCGCACTAAAAGAGATGGCAAGATCTTGGTTTTGACTTATTCCCATTTATTATTTGGTGTAAAGCCACCTAATCAAGATAAAACCTAAATATTCTGGACATGTTAAGAATATTTTTAATAAAGTAAAAGATTGCTGATATAATTTGCAATTATTCTTCGGTTTCGGCGTGTAGTTGATAATACTTACCTTCGCACTCGTTTTTGGTAAAGGACAATACTATGGAGAAATATATTGGGATCATCAGCATCGTCATTTTTACAGTTCAATCATCCTTTGGGCAAATCGCTATGTCAGTAGATGCTGCGGAAAGCCAGGGCATTTCATTGAATAATTTAGAGTCCAGTTATGCGGATGGAGTACATAGCAATCCAGACTCTGCTGTGTTTGCAGATGTGCAGAATGAGTATATCAAGGCATACTACGATATGATCCAAGAGATCAATACCTATTTGAATACCAATAATTTTAAGTGGGGTGGTTTGATCCGCTGTACCAACAATATTTATTTCAATGAAGAAGGACGTGTGGATTATTTCATTTATGAATTTGAAGAAGGTGAGCTACAGGATGAAAGATTGGAGGAATTTGATCAACTTCTAAATGAATTTATCGCCGACTATCAGTTTCCAATGACTAAGAGTCAAAAATTCAGTCAATGTAGTCCGGTTAATTTTAGGGATGTTCTTTAAAGAAACTCCCTTAAAAGGGACTTCACATAAAATTCACCTTTTGAAAGAATTTCAATATTGGAGTTGAATTTTACTTTTCTCATAAATTTTCTCATTATTAATTAGATATATGGCAACATTTATGTAATTTGATTGAATATATAATATCTAAATATTCAATTATTTTAAATATTGTCAAAAATTGAAGTCTTTTAATGTCAATTCTATAATTGATCCGGCTATTCTGGAACTCGGATCAGAAATTCGTTTAAAAAACGGTGAAATTCTGTCCCAACAATTCGGAAGAGCAAATGACTTTTATCTTTTAAAATCCGGCAAGGTAAAATTCTATCTTTCTCTTAGTGATGAAGATCAGGAATTTGAGGTCGGAGAAAGTGGTCAAAAGTTAACCCCAGTGGGGTGGAGTGGATTCAATCCACCAGGAAGATACGCTACCACAGTCAAGGTATATTCTCATCATGCGATTTTCTATAAGTGGGATCATCAGGTGCTCAAAGAGTATTTTGATGCGCATCATGACGCAGCGATGAACTTTCTACGGGAAATGAATGCGCGAGCTAGAGATCTCATCAAAATTGCAGTAGAAAAACTCTCTACCAGCGGCCCGTCCTTGATTCATGAAAGCATTCCAAAATCCGAAGAATTTAGGCTGTCAGAGCCACTACATCAGGAGGAGTTTGTACAATTTCTTGGCAAGTCAAGCTTTTTCGAAGTATTTGACGAGACACCTCTTGAGTTTTTAGGTCAGGGTATAGAACGAAGAGTTTATGCAGCTAATGCTGTCCTCTATCATCAAAATACTCCTGCAGACGGGATTTACATTCTGGATACAGGGAAGGTGAGATTTAGCTATCAGGGAGCAAATGAAACTACCGTAAGTTTCCGGCAAATAGATACACCAGGGTTTGTGCTTGGTTGGTCCAGCGCAGTAGGAAAACCAAATATCATTAACGCTCATGCGGTAAGGGAAACTACAGTCCATTTTATTCCTCAAAAAACGCTTGACAGAGTATTTCGACTCAACCCTGATTTCGCACCCAAATATTTCAGAAGACTACTTTGGCTCATCAGCCATCAATTGCAGGCCATTCGTGCCCGAGTCATAGCTTCATCGCTGGATACCGAAGTGATTGCCATTAGTAACTTAATAGATCAAAACAGTGCCAGGCTGACTTTATCATCCCCGCTCCATAAAATACCGCATCTGCTAGACAATAAACTTACTGTAGCGGATGCACTCAACACACTAGAAAATCTTCGTGAGAACGGAACCACCTTGGAAAAGACAGTGGCCCTCACAGCGCTGGATATTTTGGATGAGATAAAAAAAGAACAGGATTTTTATGCCGGGTTGGTCAATGTTTACAATGGTGTAGTCAAAGCTCCACCGGAACTAGGCCATAGTGAAGTGCGTAAAATATGTGCTCAGGAATATGAAAATGTATTTAGCAAAACGAATTATATCATCACAGGTAAGGAAAACTTACCTGATGAGCCTGGTAATATTTTCATTTATAATCATCTGAGAAATCATCCTTATAATACATTACCTAATCAATTTCAGATCACATTAGACTCACATTTCATCAGTGCTATGGTGCTGTTCCCAAAGTACGGAGATCCGGGGTTGAGGATTGTAAGAGTGGGACTGAGCAAGGAGTACGCTCATCAGGAGTATTATCAAAGGCAAGGTCATATTGACGTTTTTACCCAGGATTCTGGAAAAATCACTAAAAAACGTAAGGAACAGGTTAGGCAAATGTTTTACAATACCTCCGGTGAATATTTGCAAAATGGGGGCAATCTCATCATCAGTCCGGAAGGCAACTCTTACAGTACAGACGAATCTCCGGGTCCATTTAAGGCTGGCGCATTCAGTCTGGCCCTTTCCATGAAAAAAGAACCATGGATCGTGCCGCTGGCTATGGCCAATTTTGAGAAACGAGTTAGAAATAATGTTTTCTCTTGTATAGTTTTGCCACCCTTTAGAGCTTCAGATCATATTAAAAACCCAGAGAGCAAAGAGGAAATTAAGCGTTTCCTGGAATCATATCAGCAAGAATACCGTGGATATGTAGATTTGGCCTTGAAGCAGGCAGAAAATGCTCCAAAAACAACATGGAAGAACCAATAATGAATTTTGAGTTCGAAGAAGAAATAGAGCTATTAGAGCGAAAAATTATCGACCTTCCTAATAAAGACGACCTGGTGGTGTTTTATGGAAGTTCGTCCATACGTCTGTGGGAAAACATAGAGAACGATTTGGAACCTTTTAATGTACTCAATCTTGGTTTTGGTGGCTCTTCATTTTCCTGGTGTATCTATTACTTTGATCGTTTGTTTTCTAAAATCAAACCCAAACATCTGGTGATCTATGTCGGTGACAATGATCTGGCCAATGGCATCCCTCCAGAGAAAGTATTGAAGAAGTTCAGAGTGCTTGTAAATCTGGTTAGAGTGAATTTCCCGCATATTCCTCTAGATTTCATTTCGATCAAGCCTAGCCCAATTCGAACTTATTTGCAGCCAGAAATCAGACTTACCAATAATCTCATTAGAAAAGAACTAAGTACAATCAATAAGGCCAGTTTGATTAATATCTATGATTCGATGCTTGACGAGAAAAACGAGGCAAGGCCGGAACTATTCACCGAAGATCAGCTGCACATGAACCACAAAGGATATATTATCTGGAAGGGCGTGGTGAGAAAGCATTTTGGTATTTAGCAGAGTCAACTTATCTTCATCAGTTGAAATGAACACAAATATTCTACATTGCATTTGTGCCAAATTAAGGAGGCCAGGCGATAGATAAATATGTAATGTTAATTCTCTGGGCTGGCACAGCACAGCGGCGGATCAATTTTACCTGAGAACCATTGACGTAAAACGACTTACAAAATACACATGAAAAATATTTGGATATTATTCGCTCTGTTTTTGACTATTGGCTGTAGCCAGAAGTCCTTCAAAACGAAGTGGACAGAAGAAAAAGCACCTGAGACCTTTAAAGCGCGTTTCGAAACTACAAAAGGCAATTTTGATATCTATGCCGAGCGGGAATGGTCACCAGCTGGTGTAGACCGATTATATCAGCTGATCAAGCGTGAATTTTATACGGATATAGCCTTATATCGGGTGGTTCCAAACTTTGTTGTTCAATTCGGTATCAACAATGATAGCTTGCTTAATAAACAATGGGAAAATGTGATCATTCCTGATGAAGAGGTGAAGAAGAAGAACCTGAAAGGCACCATTTCATTTGCCCGGGCAGGAAAAGAAACGAGATCCACGCAGCTTTTCATTAACCTCAAAAGCAATAGCCCATATTTAGATGAAATAAGCGGCGGTGGTGTAACGGGCTTTCCTGTTGTGGCCGAAGTGACCGATGGAATGGATGTGGTCATGGAGTTTTATGATCAATATGGCAATGAACCAGCCACCAAACAAGGTCAGATCTATGCCAAAGGCAATGAGTATCTGAGAGAAGAATATCCGGAGCTTGATTACATCGTCAAGGCTTATCTGCTGAAGGATTAGAAGTATTGGTTGTTGTCTGATGCCCAATGCCGGGTGTTTGTGATTGGTAGAAACGATAATTCCTAACTCCTCTTATTAAGGCTTTAATTGAAACAATTGTAAACCCCAGCATGAATCCAACGGGAATCAAGTCATCAAAGGTGAGGTTCTTGATAGAATCTACTTTTAGTGCAAAATCCTTGATTACAACAATGGTATATGTTAAAATAATCACGGAAAGCACAAATGTCATGAAATTCTCTTTCAATGAGCTTTTATCAGCAACACCATTTTCATCAACCAAATACGTGAATTCACAATTTTCGCATTTATTGATCCCTTTTTCTTTGATTGGGGTAGCATAGTAACAATTAGGACACTTCGTTTTGTCATTTTTTGGATAAAACCGTCCAGTTGAGATGGTAAATCTTACTAGAAAAACAAGCCCAAATAATATTACGAACCAGACAATAATTAAAATCATACATTAAAAATCACCTCATCACATCCTTTACTTTCATTACTAAGATAATGGTAGCGAGTATTACTGTAATGATATTGGCAAAGATCATGGGTAAGTCATGTAGCATAATTCCATAAACAAGCCACAGAGACACACCAAATACAAAAATGCTGTACATTCCTAATGAAATGCCTCTGGTATCCCTGGTGCGAATGGTACGAACAACCTGAGGTATAAACGAAATGGTAGTACAAAATGCTGCGATGAATCCAATGTATTGCATGATGCAAAATAAGGGTAGAATTTTTACAGAATCACAAAAAAAACCACTCACTAAAAAGTGAGTGGCCATCAGTCTAATCAATCGGATTAATGATGACGATTACTCGCCATAAAGATTTTTACCAGCTTCTTCATACTTATCTCCTGCTACCCATGTGATGGACCCATCGTAATTTCCGATGAGCGTAAGTGCATAGGTAAATGCCTTGGTGTATTTGGTCAGGTATTCATAATCGAGCGTATGTGGCTCGTCTCCTGGCTGGTGGTAATACTTTCTGATTTCTTCATCCATAGAGGTGAATCCAGGTCCATATGATACGCCAGGCACACCTTTCGAAGCGAAACTCACATTGTCAGATCTGTCAAACAGATTTTGATCTGGCACAGGATCATCTATCGCTTCCATACCGAAAGCTTCAACTGATTGTACCAATAAATCATTGACTGAAGTCCTTCCGTATCCGATGATGGTTATCTTCTCTGTGTCATTGTATCCGCCATTGTCAGTGTTGAGGTTATACACTGTTTGATTTAGGGGAATGATCGGATGATCTGCATACCAGCGGCTGCCCAAGAGGCCTTTTTCTTCGGCATTGCACGCCATGAAAATGACAGATCTTTTGAGCGGATGCTTGGCAATATATTCTCCAGTTGTGAGCATATTAGCTACACCTATGCCATTGTCTCGTGCCCCGTTGAATATGGAATCATCAGGATCGTTTCCTACACCAAGATGATCAAAATGCGAACTAATCAATATATACTCGTTTTTCAGATTGGGATCAGTTCCTTCTACCATCCCGAGTACATTAGGCACTTTGATTTCTAGATTATTTTTACCTGATATTTCTAATCTTCCTACCTGACCACCAGCTTGTTCAAAAAACGACAAAAGTGCTCCATCCTCGTCCTTGAGCCATGCAGAGGGAAATTCATTTTGTTTTTTAGCATTCCCTTTGTCCAGTTTATATTTCTCTCCGGAGAAGTAATAGATGATCATTTTCCACGGAAATCGATTGGGCTTATACAATTCGATAAGACCTATTCCTCCGGCTTCTGCCACCAATTTTTGTTTTTGAATGGTAAAAGGAGTAATACGTTTATTGGCCTCACCATTTCCAGTTTTGGCGATGACCAGCTTGCCTTCAATATCCAGTCCCTCCAGATCATCCTCCAGTCCGTATCCGGCATATATCACTTCCCCTTCAAATGTCCCGTTTGTAGAACTAAAAAAGACCAGATCGTCATCCAATTCAAAGCTTTGATCTCCGATAGTCAACTTTGCCTGTTGAGGGGAAACTTCCTTTATCAGCGATACCTGCTGATAGTAAGTGTCTATTTCCGGTAAGGATTTGATTCCATTGGATCGGTACTGCTCAGCAATGTACCTGGCAGCAATTTCATTTTCAATGGTCCCGGTATTTCTACCTCTCAGCTCATCAGAAGCTAAAAAATATAAATGTGATCTATAGGTGGTCAGTTTGATTTCCCGATCTATGTCTTTGATCACTTTTTTCTGTGCGAATCCCTGTATAACCAACAGGCCTAATAAAATAACTAAAATGAACTGTTTCATTCAGGTCAATATTTGATCGCAATGCTAACATCCGAAACGGGCACATAAAACAACCTTTTGTTTGATGGTAGGTATCTTGATGTGAATGGTGATTCTGAGTTGACCCCCTGATGAACCATTTATGTCCAACAACTCCATTTTTATTTTTTGGAAGATGTCCTATGAGTAGTTACGTTTTCCACTCCAGTGAATCTACAATGAGGTTTATTCCTCTATCCTTTGGGTCGAGAGACATGATGCTTAGGAAATACACTGCATCGACTACCATGATAGCTCTACCTCGTGGTAGTTGATTAGCCTATATCAAATGGCAATAAAAAAGCTGCCCCGATCCGAGGCAGCTTTCATTGATAGCTTAAGAATTTAAACTTTCTGAATTAATCTTTATTCTTTTTTGAGTTCAGGTCAATTACGACAGGAGTCGCGATGAACACTGAAGAGTAAGTACCAATAAGGATACCTACAAGCAATG
This sequence comes from Bacteroidia bacterium, assembly GCA_030425425.1. Classification (GTDB taxonomy): domain Bacteria; phylum Bacteroidota; class Bacteroidia; order Cytophagales; family Cyclobacteriaceae; genus Marinoscillum. The sequence continues at coordinate 46,754 of JAUIAO010000027.1, forward strand.
CAAATGAGAACCCTTTCAAAGCAGGTCCACCAAATATGAACAATACCAATACCACAATCAATGTAGTTACTGATGTGATCAATGTACGGCTAAGTGTGCTGTTGAGTGATTCATTGAATACATTCTTCATTTCAGAGCCACTCTTGATGCCAAGGTTTTCTCTGATTCTATCAAATACAACCACGGTATCGTTGATTGAGTAACCAATAATTGTCAATATCGCTGCAACAAAAACCTGATCTACTTCATATGACACTCCAAACAATGATGCAATGGCGAAAGCAGACAACACAAACAAGGTGTCATGGAAAAGTGCCACAATTGCACCCAGACCAAATTGCCATTTTCTGAATCGAATCAAGATGTAGATGAAAATACTTATCAACGCAAACAGCGCTGATTCTACAGAAGAGTTTTTAATATCATCGGCTATTGTTGCGCCTACTTTAGATGAACTGCTGATAGAGAAAGCACTTTCCAGTTCTTCAGGATTTCCATTGGTTTCGGTAAGTCCCGTTGACGCAATTCCATCAATGAGTGATTGCTGAACTTTAGCATCTGCCTCATCAGATTCATCCTCGATCATGTATGATGTTGTGATTTTCAGAATATTGTTGGCACCATATGTTTTCACTTCCGTACCTTCATTGTCAAAGTATGGCAGGATATTTTGCTTCAACTCTGTAGGTGTCACAGGGTCGCTGAAAGAAACGACAAATGAACGACCACCTTTGAAGTCCACGCCCAAAGTCAATCCTTTGAGAATCATAGCGACAATACCCAAAATGATAAATGCAGAGCTGAACAAGTAAGCCATTTTACGCTTACTGATGAAATCAAAATTTAAGCTTGTAAGTGCATTCTTAGAAAAAGCGTTCGCAAATGACATAGTAGATTTTTCTCCCTTTTTGCTGAAGAATTCTACTATCACTCTGGTTATGAATACTGCACTGAAGAATGAACTGGCAATACCAATCATTAATGTGATTGCAAATCCTTTAACAGGTCCTTGACCTAACACATACAGGAACAAACCTGTAATGAATGTGGTCACGTTCGCATCAATGATTGAGCTGAATGCTTTATTATAACCACTGCTGATCGCTGCTTTTAGTCCAGACCCATTTCTGAGTTCTTCTTTGATCCTTTCGAAGATCAGTACGTTCGCATCGATTGACATACCAATAGTCAATACAATACCCGCGATACCTGGCAAGGTCAGTGCGGCACTTAGCTGAGCCAGAATTCCCAGAATGAAGAAAATGTTGAATGCGAGAGCTACGTTGGCCACCAAACCACCTTTAGCATAGTAAAGCACCATGAATATGATCACAATTGCCAAACCCGCTACAATAGAAATGATACCTTGTTTCTGAGCAACTTTACCCAAAGTTGGTCCTATTACCACATCCTCTACGATGGTGGTTGGAGCTGGTAAAGCACCAGCTTTCAAGATGTTTGCAAGGTCTTTTGCTTCTTCAATAGTGAAATTTCCGGTGATTTGTGAGTTACCGTTAGGAATTTCACCTTCGACATTTGGCGCAGAATAAACATAATTATCCAAAACAATGGCGATTCTTCGGCCTACGTTGGCTCCTGTAAGTCTTCTCCATGTTTTAGCACCAGCCACACTCATCTGCATACTGATAGATGGTCTTGAGCGCTGATCCAAATCTTGACGAGCATCTGTGATCACTTCACCAGTAAGTGGCGCTCTACCCGTTCTTGTTGTCTTGATAGCATGAAGTTCCAGTAATTCTGGAGCACCGATAGTTTCATTTTTTATTGGTTTTACTGCCCACAAGAATTTCATGTTTGATGGGATCATCTGCTGCACATCCTCTCTCTGCATGATTCTGTTGATAGCAGCTGTATCTTTCACATCATAGATCAATCCGTACTGAGATTGCAAAAGAGAAAATAGCGGCGACACCTGGCTGTTGAATGCAGAGTCTAACTGACTATCTGTAGTGTCTTCTGATGCAACTGCAGATGTGTCATCTGAATCTTCATCTGACAATAAGCTTGAAAGGTCATCAGATTCGTTGATGGTTTCATCTACAAAGTCTTCATCACTCAAGTCATCAGCAGGAAGGGCAGTTTCTTGCTCTGCAACCAAAAGACCATTGATAGATTCCAGGGTAGGAGAGATCTCATTGATCTCATATACTTCCCAAAATTCTAGTTTAGCAACACCTTGCAATAGTTTTCTAACTCTTTCTGGGTTATCCACTCCCGGTAATTCGATCTGGATTCTGCCTGTTCCCTGAAGTCTTTGAATATTTGGCTGAGACGTTCCGAATCTGTCAATACGAGTTCTCAAGATGTTGAATGAACGATCAATCGCACTTTCAACTTCAGAATTGATTATTTCCAATACCTCATCGTCCGAAGAATTAAGAGAAATTCTTCCTCTGTTTGCTGCATTTGAGAAAATGGATGCGAGAGACTTGTTAGGTGCTTTACTGCTGAAAACACTGTAAAATTCGTCTACATAATTGATCTGTGTTCCTCTGATATTCTGTTTAGCCTCTACCAACGCAGCTTGAAAATCCGGATCTGGATTATTAGCGCTCAATCCTTTAAGGATATCTACCGGAGAAACTTCCAGTGTTACGTGCATACCACCCTGAAGGTCAAGACCAAGGTTCAGCTCGGTTTCTTTTACTTGCTGGTACGTATACTCGATGCCTAATAAGTTGTAAATAGGCTCGTTCCAGACAGAGTCCAGATAACGTTGCTTTTCAGCAAAATCGATGTTACCGTTTTCATCTGTGTTGGCCTCAGTGGCGTCCTTTTGAATAGACTGTGCTACAAATGTGAATGACAAATAGTAGATGCACAGTAAGGAAATGATGATTGTAAGAAATACAACAAAACCTTTGTTTTTCATTTTATTAATTGATTATGTAAAAATTGATAATTTATTTCGGCTAGTTAGCCTGGAAGATTGATAATAATACGGCTGATGGTTTTCGCCTCAGGGAGCATTGGGGGAAATGATCCTGCGAAATAGTATTTTGAGGGCTTTGCTACCCGGCAAGATTACCTGATCAGTTGAGGAGGTTTCTTCACTGTCATCATCCAGGTCAGGGAGTATGTAGTTGAGTTGAAAATCCTGATGAAAGTTGATGTGAACAGATGAAGTGATAGCATCAAAAGCGCCAACCTTCAATTCTGGCTGCTGATCAGATTGCTGATCATTATTGTTTCCAGATTCGGATGCAGTGATTTGTACTTGGGGTACCACAGGAGTCGTTAGAGTCAATGACACAAAACCAACCAAAAGGCCCAAAATCACCACAAAGCGGTAAGACAGATTCGATATGTAATCAATACCTTGTTTCAAAGCGCGACAAATGTAGTGATTTAGAATTGATTCGAGAAGTCTAATTCATTTATTGTTCCAGCCTTCTATTTAAGAATGTAGTTACCACATCCAGAGCAACAGAGAATCCATTGTGATTAGGAATGATGATATCCGCTTCGTTTTTTAGCGGTTCTATGAATTTTTTGAAAGAAGGAGTCACATGATGCTGAAAGCGATACAGTACATCATTGAGGTCATAGCCTCGTTCTTTAGCATCCCTGTTGATTCTCCTGGTCAGCATAAGGTAATCCGGTGCTTCGATGAAAATTTTGAAATCCATCAAATCTAAAATCTCCTGATAGTAAAAAGTGAAAATTCCCTCTACTACAATAATCGGGGTGGATTTGATATGAATTTTTTCAGGCGTGCGTTCGTCGTTGTTGAAAGTATATTCTGTAATCGTAATGTCCTTGCCAGATTTAAGTTTTTTCAGGTCTGCTGAAAACCTGGCCCGATCTAGTGATTCAGGGAGGTCGAAGTTTTCTATGCCCAAATCATCTTTAGGTTGCTCAGTTCTGGGCTTGTAATAGTTATCTAATGAGAGTAAGCTTACCGCTTCATTACCAAATTTCTCCAAAAGCTGATTGAGAAAGAGTGTTTTTCCAGAACCACTTCCACCTGTAATCCCAACAAGCATTGACTTTTTCATATCACCTGTGAATTTAGATAATCAATGAATTGTTGGAAAGCTTTTCCACGATGAGAGATGGCGTTTTTTTCTTCAGCGGTCATTTCTGCAAATGTGATGTTATGACCTTCTGGCTGGAAAATAGGATCATATCCAAATCCTTCTGCGCCAGCTCTGGACTTAGTTATTTCTCCGTTGGCAATTCCCGTAAATTGCTTCACTTTACCGTTCTCGTTAATATAGGTAATCACCGTTTTGAATCTAGCAGATCTATTTGGCTTATCTCCAAGATTTTTTAGCAACTTATTCATGTTGGCGTTGCTGTCATTTTCTGTTCCGGCATATCTAGCTGAAAATACGCCAGGTTCATTGTTCAGTGCTTCCACTTCCAGTCCAGTGTCATCACCAAAGCAAGCCACTCCATGTTTGTCAAATACATATTGAGTTTTCATTAGGGAGTTTCCTTCGATGGTACGGGCTGTTTCAGGAATTTCCTCATGCAGGTTTAGGTCATCTAAGCCCAATAGTTCAATGCCTGAAGGCATCATTTGACTTATTTCCCTAAGCTTGTGCTCATTATGTGTGGCGAAATAGATCTTCACGTTATTCTGTGCTGACGAAAAAAATGTCAAAAACCAAAACAGAATATGGAGGGATTATCCCAAAAGTAGTAGGGTCGAACTGTTGATATGCCAGGCCTGAAGGAATCATCAGCTTGGCATGGCCTCCTTCTTTCATCAAGCCAATGACTTTAGAAACTCCCTCACGATAGCCAGTTTCAAAATCGTAATAACTGGAGTAGATACTGGGAATATTCCAGCCGCTAGTAGAATAGGTGTAATGTATTGGAGGGTAAGACCTGGAGGAGTCACCAGCTCCGTTATTAAAAAGAACCGTATCTACGGAGGTCCGGAATAAAGTATCAGTAGTCAACCTGCCGATGTAATGAAATCCTACAATATCGTTTGGATTAACGCTATTACCACTTCCAGAATCTAGAATGGTATACCTTACTCCGTTTGTGGTGGTGTCATATGAGTAGCCATTTGCAGTGATATAATCCTCTATGATTTGAATATCTTCCAGCCACTGAGCATCTGTGTCAACCGTCGGCTCAACTTCTATGTCATTATTACAAGACATTACCAGACCTACCGAAATCGTAAGTACTATTAACAAATGGCTCCTCATATTTCTAAAATGCACCTTAACTTATTTATTTACTTTCAATACTTCAACGTCAAAAACCAGGATACTGTATGGAGGAATTTTTGGTCCGGAACCACGACTACCATATCCTAATGGACTTGGAATATATAAAGTTCCTTTACCGCCTTCTTTGATATATGCTATACCTTCATCCCAGCCTTTGATCACTCTTCCCTGACCAATGTTGAATGAGAATCCTTCACTGTAATTTCTTGAAGGGTTATACATGCCATTTTCTTTTGCTACTGCTTCTATACTAGTATCGAAATAGTCTCCATTAAGAATTCTTCCTGCATAATGTACTACTACCTCATCACCTGGTTCAGCATTTGGTCCATTTCCTTCTTCAGTGATCACATATCTTAGACCTGACTCTGAAGTAATGGCCTCAATACCTTCTTTAGCAAGGAAGGCATCGATGGTATCTCCATCAGCTACTAACTTGTCTGCTAGTTTCGCTTCATCCAGCAATTGCTGCTGCTGGCGGAGCTCGTTGGTATAGGTTCTATACCCCTCTTCAGACATTTGATCTTGAAGTAGCATGTTGCAGCTAATCATGGTTGTGCTATCCATTCCTGGAGGTAGAGGTCGTTTATATGTTTCTTCGAACAGGTTTTTTGCAGATATCTGGAATGAAACACTGTCTCCAACTGTAAGCATATTGACAACTTCTTGTAAAGCTCCCGCTTCCATAGCAGGATCATATTTCAATGCCAGAGGTCTAAGCGGTGTGGTTTCAGTTATCACCTGTCCGCTATCCGTTTCGAGCTTCATTTGGATAACTATCACAGAATCTTTTATCGGTGCTGTTCCATTACCTTTTTCTATTTTAGTTACTTCCACACCAGATTCGGTGGTAAAAGTTTCTTGTGGCTGGCAAGAAAGTACTGTAAGGAATAAGCCAAAAATTAATAAATTTCTCATTTTGTGTATTTACTATATTAGTGTGTGCTGAAGTTCTGGTATCAGCGATTTGAATTTCTCTACTGTTGCCTCAAGGTTTAGATCTGAAAGCCCCCCAGCTGCGTTTTTATGGCCGCCACCATTGAAATGTGCAGCTGCAAAATCATTGACAGCATAGTCACCCACAGACCTAAATGACATCTTTACTTCGCCATTTTTTTCCATGATGATTGCTGCAATGACAATACCTTTTATTGACAAGGCATAATTTACAAGACCTTCGGTATCGCCACTTTTCAGGTGAAATCTCTCATGTTCTTCTGCATTGATCACGAAATAGGCCACTTTCTGATCCATATTCACTATGAGCTTTTCCATCAGGGCATAGCCAATAAACCGTAAACGATTTAAGGAGTTAGTGTCATAAATCAGTCGGCTTACTTTGTTCACATTCACACCGTGATCCATCAAATCAGCGACTGTTCGGTGAATTTTCGCTGAGGTAGATCCATGTTTAAAAGAACCCGTATCAGTCATGATGCCTGCATACAATGCTTCTGCTATCGCCGTGTTGATTTCTGATTCTCCTTCCAGAATTTTGATCAGGTCAAAAATGAGCTCGGCAGTAGCAGCTGCTTTATCATCCCATAGTTCAAAATCAGCTTCGATTTCTTTATTGAGATGATGGTCTACTAAAAGTGTTTTGCCCTGAGCATTTTTGACCGGCTCGTCAAGGTTTTTTATTCTTTTCAAACCATTAAAATCCAGGCAGCATATCAGATCTGCCTCTGAGATTAGTTTGGCGCAATGCTGGTGTGTATCGTTATTATTCACCACTACTTCATCATTTCCTTCCATCCAATGCAGGAATTCCGGGTAATCTGTAGGAGTTACTACTGTGCAATTGTGTCCTCTGTTTTTAAGAAAATGATGCAGCCCTAAAGATGAACCGAGTGCGTCAGCATCCGGATTGGCGTGCGTAGTAATGACTATTTTCTTAGGACTGGAAAGAAATGTCTTAAGAGTGCCTAATTCTTTCATGTTATGTGCTGACCTTCTCGATAAGTGAACCGCAAAACTCACAATAAATCAAGTAAATACAAAATGTGACTTGAATGAGTGATAAGGTGCAATTAATATTAGTTTTGCCTTGTATTCAATAACAAAATTCAATTTTAATCATTTACAAAAATGGCTGGAACAAAGACTTTTACAATGATCAAACCTGATGCTTTTGCTGATGGGAATAGTGGAGCAATCATCAAAATGATCGAGGAGGCTGGTTTTGCGATCAAAGCAATGAAATTAGTGAGACTGACTGCAGAGAATGCTGGTGGGTTTTATGCAGTACATAAGGAGCGCCCTTTTTATGGTGACCTGGTAAAATACATGTCTTCTGGTCCGATCATCGCCATGATCCTTGAAAAAGAAAATGCGGTAGAAGATTTTCGAAAATTTATTGGAGCTACTAATCCAGCAGAAGCAGCAGAAGGGACTGTCAGAAAACTTTTCGCAAAATCGATCGAAGCGAATGCAATTCATGGATCAGATTCAGATGAAAATGCAGCCATTGAAGGTTCATTTTTCTTCTCTGAATTAGAAAAGCATTAATCAATAGAGTGATTAAGTATTTCAATCAAATCCCGGTTCATCCGGGATTTTTGTTTCTTGCCCCTGAAGTTTTTCTATCCAGAAGTTGTTATAACCTTCTCCAATATGTAAGGTCACCATGCCTAGTTGAAGTAATTCAAGGATCGCCAGAAAGTTGTAAATCACCAGAATCTTTTCAGGTTTTTCAGCGACCATTTTTTCGAATGAGATTCTTTGATCCGGTTCCTTCAGCAGCCTTTCGATAATAAATTCCTTTTGGACTGATATAGTATAAGGGTATTGAACAACCTGATGTGTAGGTTTGGCCTGCTCGTATTCGTACCTTTTCAATACTTTCTGAAACACCTTCATCAACTTGTAGAGATCAAGGTCTTGCATCTCCGCTTCTACATTGATGTTTTCGGAGAGCTTTCGGATCTCACTTAGCAGATTACCTCTTCTTTCTCTATCCAGTCGTTCGGCCTCCAGAGCAGATAGATCCCCAATTACAGACTTATATCTTTTGTATTCCAGAAGATGTTTGACCAATTCTTCTCTTGGGTCTATTTCATTCCCCTCTTCATCCAAGACAGGTCTGGGGAGAAGCATCTTCGCCTTAATCCTCATGAGCGTGGCTGCTACCAGAATAAATTCACTGGCTATTTCCACATTCATTTCTTCCAGATGCTGGATATAGTCCAGAAAGTCACTGGTAACTTGCGATATCGGGATATCATAGATATCTAATTCATCGCGCTCTATGAAGAACAGCAATAAGTCGAATGGCCCTTCGAAAAGGGGCAACTTGATTTCGTATGTTTTGTTACTTTCCTGACTCACGCAAACTCAAAGCTACTCGCTTTATCTAAAAAGTATCAATTGGAGTGGTATTAAACTATAAACCCATCGGCTAAACTGATTGGAAATGAGTCGAATCCTATGTAGTCTGAGTGCATTTGCTATCTAAGGAATAAATTCTAAAAGGGTTACATTTGCCAATTATTTGGTACTATTTAATATTTGAACAAACACTCTACTTGTTGGTTCGGTTAAGTAATACCTCAAAATCTGGAAGTAATGGAGATTAAAGCCGGTGAGCTCCTGGCTCAGATAAGCAACCCCGATGATCTAAAAAAGATTGATCTAGTCCAATTATCGCAAGTTTGTGATGAATTAAGAGAATACATTGTTGATCATGTATCAGTTTTTGGTGGGCACTTTGGTGCTAGTCTGGGAGTGGTAGAACTTACAGTGGCTCTTCATTATGTTTTTAACACTCCGGATGATCAGCTGATATGGGATGTTGGTCATCAAGCCTATGGTCACAAAATTCTTACAGGTCGAAGAGGGCATTTTCATACGAATAGACTTTACAAAGGACTATCAGGATTCCCCAAGAGATCCGAAAGTGAGTATGATGCTTTCGGGGTAGGGCACTCCTCTACTTCTATTTCTGCGGCACTCGGAATGGCATTTGCATCGGATTATGAAGGGAATAAAGACAGGCACCACATTGCAGTAATCGGGGATGGAGCTATGACTGGCGGTATGGCGTTTGAAGCCATGAATCATGCTGGAGATAGCAATAAAAATCTGCTCATCATTCTGAATGACAACTGCATGTCTATCGACCCAAATGTTGGGGCATTAAAAGATTATTTGACAGATATCACCACTTCTCAGGCTTACAATAAATTCCGAGATGACATTTGGAAAATTCTTGGCAAAATCAGCAAGTTTGGTCCAAATGCCAGGGAAATCGTGGGGAAGGTTGAGAGTAGTGTTAAGTCATTTTTATTAAAACAAAGCAACCTTTTTGAGTCTCTGAATCTACGTTATTTTGGTCCAGTTGATGGACATGACGTGAATCACCTGGTACATGTTTTAAATGACTTGAAAAATATACCTGGTCCGAAAATTCTTCATTGTGTGACGGTGAAAGGTAAAGGCTACAAGCAAGCTGAGCTAGATCAGACCAAATGGCATGCGCCAGGAAAGTTTGACAAGATTACGGGTGAGATCAGAAAAACCGTTCCTACAGAGCCAAAACCTCCAAAATATCAACAAGTCTTTGGTCATACGATTGTGGAACTGGCAAAGAATAATGATAAGATCATGGGGGTTACTCCTGCCATGCCATCAGGGTCTTCTCTAAATATCATGATGGCTGAAATGCCTGACAGAGCCTTTGATGTAGGGATTGCAGAGCAACATGCCGTGACTTTCTCGGCAGGGTTGGCCGCACAGGGAATGGTGCCTTTCTGCAATATTTACAGTTCGTTTATGCAGCGAGCATATGATCAGGTAATCCACGATGTTGCCATCCAGAAATTGCCGGTAGTTTTTTGTCTGGATAGAGCAGGAATAGCCGGTGCAGATGGACCTACGCACCATGGAGCTTATGATATAGCATACATGAGATGCATTCCAAATATGGTTATAGCAGCACCAATGAACGAAGAAGAATTACGTAATCTGATGTTTACGGCTAGCGAGCACAAAGAAGGACCATTTACGATCAGATATCCGAGGGGAGAAGGTGTAATGCCGGAATGGAGAACAGCCATTGAAAATGTGGGAATTGGTAAAGGCAGACTGGTACGTGCCGGGGAAGAAGTGGCAATTTTGACTATCGGCCATATCGGAAATTATGCTGTGAAGGCTGCAGAACAGCTGGAAGCTATAGGAATTAATGTCTCCCATTATGATATGCGATTTGTAAAACCACTTGATGAAGAATTACTTCACGAGGTATTCTCGAAACATCAGAAAGTAATAACTGTTGAGGATGGATGCTTGCCAGGTGGATTTGGTAGTGCTATCGCTGAGTTTATGGTTGATAATCAATATCACAATCAGATTACCAGGTTAGGAATGCCAGATAAAATCGTGGAGCATGGCACACAAGACGAGTTGTATGCGGAATGCGGATATAACGATTTGGCCATCAAAAATACCGTTATTAAAATGCTGGAACATGCCTCAGCAACCGTAGAATTATAGGTATTACCTAATCATATCAAAACATATTGCCTGACTATTTTGTATATTAGGTCTAAAACGACCTAATTCTTTGAAATTACATATAGGAAATATTCTTCTCTTTTCTGTTCTGGTTTTTAGCCAGAGCTGCACAACAACAACCAAAAGTCAGCGCGATGAACCACTAGATGAGCCTGAAGAGGTGGTAGTAAACCTGGATTTAGAAAAAATCAAAGAAAGGGGCTATATCACCGCGATTATGGACAATAGCTCCACAGGTCTTTTTATCTATAGAGGCAATACGATGGGCTATGAATATGAGCTTGTAAAGCAGTTTGCCGATCACCTCGGCGTAGAGCTGAAAATTAATATTACTCCGAGCATTGAAGAGGGATTTAAAAAACTCAATAGTGGAGAGGGAGATATTTTGGCCAATAACCTGACTGTAACTAAGGAAAGGAAAAAGCGAATTGCTTTTACACACTATCACAATTTGGTCAGGATGGTTTTGATTCAAAGAAAACCCGATAACTGGCGAGATATGAAGCTCCATGAAATCGAGAAAGAGTTGATAAGAAATCCGGTGGAATTGATAGGGAAGGAGGTTATAGTGCGAAACTCATCTTCCTATTTGGAGCGACTTAGAAACTTATCCAATGAAATAGGCGGAGATATCATCATTGTAGAAGAAGAACCTGATATTGAGACCGAGACTATTATTCGAAATGTGGCGGAAGGCAAATATCAATACACTGTAGCGGAGGAAGATATAGCTCTTGTAAATGCGACGTATTACCGCAACTTGGATATTAAGACCCCAGTAAGTTTCCCAACTCAAATAGCGTGGGGAGTCAGAAAAAATGCTGATGATCTGCTCGATACACTCAACGCATGGATCGCGGATATGCGAAAAACCGCTGATTATTATACTATTTACAATAAATATTTCAAAAGCCGAAAAGCCTCATTGAAGCGTACCAGAAGTGAGTATTATTCTCTGAGTGGTGGTAAGTTGTCTCCTTACGACTCTCTCATCATACAATATGCTGATAGTCTGAACTGGGATTGGAAGCTGTTGGCTGCTCAGATCTACAAAGAATCGAAGTTTGACGCCAATGCAGAGTCGTGGGCTGGTGCGATTGGTTTGCTTCAGTTGATGCCGGAGACCGCAGAAGAATATGGTGTTTCGCGTGCGAATCTGACTATTCCCGAAGAAAATATAAAGGCTGGAACGAATCACATTCGTTGGTTGCAGGATTATTTTGCAGATGTAATAGATGATCCGGAAGAACGTTTGAAGTTTATTTTGGCGGCTTATAATGTTGGACATGGTCATGTGATGGACGCCATTAGACTTACTAAGAAAAATGGAGGAAATCCTCAGCTCTGGGAAGATCATGTTAGAGAATATCTCCTCAACAAATCTAACAGCAAATACTTCAACGATGAAGTGGTCCAATATGGATATTGTCGTGGTATTGAGCCTGTCACGTATGTGTCCACTATTTTTTCGATTTATGAAAACTATAAATCAATCATATCTGAGGGACTTAATGAAATAGATCATCAACCAACTTAGCCGAAGATAAACTTAGTGGAATGCCTCCACCTGGATGTACACTGCCACCGCAAAAATAGAGCCCTTTCACCCTTTTACTTTTATTGGAATGTCGCAGGAATGCAGCAAAGAGATTGTTTGAACTGTTGCCATATAATGCGCCCTGGGCTGAGCTGGTTTTCTTTTCTATTAATATTGGATCTAAGACTTCCTCCACTTCTATAAGCTCTTCAATGTCCGATTTCAACATAGAAGACACTTTTCTGATGATAGAGGCTCTCGCTTCATTTTTCAATTTTTCCCAGTTCTGTCCTTTGTTATTGGGGACATTGATCATTACAAACCAGTTTTCCGAACCTTCAGGGGCATCATTGCTTTCATACTTAGAGGTTATATTAATGTAGACCGTGGGATCATTGTAAATACTTCCTTGGTTGAAAATATGATCAAATTCAGTCTTATAATCATCAGAGAAAAGGATATTGTGTGCGTCGAGTTGAGGAAACGTTTTTTTAATGCCCCAATAAAAAATGAGAGCAGAACTGGATTTCGGTTGGTTGAGCAAAAAGTCGGGAGCCTTTAGTGAAGGTAGTAGCTTTTTGTATGTATTAACAATATCCATATTGCTCACTACCCGATCAAAATGCATTTTTTGATCTTTTACTTTTATACCAACAATTTGCTTTCTGGTAATTAGTATTTCAGTGACCGGTGAATTGAAATGAAATTGTATTCCAAGACGGTTCGCCAACTGATACAAAGATCTTGTAATCTCATGCATTCCGCCTTTTGGCATAAATGCCCCTATGTTCATCTCCAGATGAGGAATGATATTCATAGTCGCAGGTGTTTTGAATGGAGATGACCCATTATACGTTGCATACCTGTTGAATAGCTGAGTCAGTCGCTTATCTTTAAATCGCTTCGAATTGGCAGAATTCATAGTACCAAAAAATCCGAGCTTGTGAATACTTCCATAAGCTTTGAAAGCTGATTTGGAAAGAAAAGTCTTTAATCGGTCGATACTGCTGAAAATGAACAATTCACTCAGTTTTTCATAAAGGAATTTGCTGTTGTTTATAGCCGTTTCAATGTTTTTCGCTGATTCATGGGTCTTTTCAGTGATTTCTTGAATCAATTTTTCCTTCTCAGAGAATGCTCGGATAAATGTACCATCAGGATAAAAGTAATGACAGTTTGTAGGCAGCTTTATGTAATTGAAGTGATCTCGTGGGTTTTCTCCGGCAAGCTCAAAAAGTTCATCTACCAAATGTGGTAAAGTAAACAGTGATGGTCCTGCGTCGAATCGATATGATCCCTGCTGGACTTGTGAGAGTTTGCCTCCAGGGTAAGCATTGGATTCAAAAACACTGACTTCATGACCACCAATTCTCAATCTGATTGCAGCCGCTATGCCACCAATACCCGAGCCGATAACAGCAACTGATTTCCTATTCATCTTTTTTGAACAACCGTTCTTCTAAAAATGTTTTATTGGAAAAATATAATTAATTATAATAAAAATGCAATAATTTGGTTACAAAACTAAACGCTCAGGTATCTACTATTGAATTCGTTTTAATTATATTAGCTAAACCATGATAACGGTAACTACATTGATGAAAACACAGGTCGAGCAACTCTTAGATGAATATAAAAAGGTCAGAAACATAGATCTATCTCTTGAACAATTCACCTACATATTGAATCTATACCCATCTTTAATTGTCTGTATGTGTGATGGTGTGCTGGATAAGGAAGAATGGGATGGTGTGCTTAGGACAGCTAAAGGGTTGACTTTGGAATATACCTCATCTCGGGAGCCGGAAGAAGCAGAGAAACTAGAGCAATCTTTTCGCACTGAATTCAGATATCTTTTAGATAACATAGATAAGTGGCAAAAGAAATTTCTTAATGCTTTAAAAAACCATATCGCTGGGAACAAACTTGATAAAGAATTCGTACTGGAATCTATGTATCTTTTTGCCAATGCCTCCGATGGGATCTCTGCTATCGAGCAGGAAACAATAGAGCAATTATCACAACGGCTTGCATTAGAATTCTAAGAATTTTCTACGATCAGTTTTTTCAAAATTTCTGAAAATCGAAAGACTTCCTCATAGGTATTGTACATAGGAGTAGGTGCTACCCTAATTACATTTGGTTCTCTCCAATCCAGAATCACACCACTTTCAATGAGTCCGTCGAAAATGGCTTTTGCATTCACTCTTAAGGATAATGATAGCTGACAGCCTCTTGCATCTGGATTGGATGGCGTGATGATATTCACATTTGCTTTTAGTAATTCATCCTCGATCAATAGAAACTCCAGAAAGCCAGTTAGCTTTTCACTTTTCGACCTCAATGCGGACATATTTGTTTTTTCAAATACGGAGAGTGATGCTAAATAAGCCACAGCAGAAAGGATATTGGTATTACTCAAAATCCAGGCGTCTGCTCCTGCGCTTGGATGGAAGTGGTTATCCATATCAAATCTTGTATCCAGGTGATGGCCCCACCAACCCGTAAGTTTTGGGAAGTTAGGATCATTGGAATGGTTTTCGTGGATGAAAGCTCCAGACATTCCTCCAGGCCCAGAGTTCATGTATTTATAACTGCACCATGCAGCAAAATCAACCTGATCTTCATGAAGTGAGAGCAAAACATTACCAGCCGCGTGTGCAAGATCATAACCGGCCAATGCACCCACCGAATGTGCTGCCCTAGTAATATTTTTCAGGTCAAAAAACTGTCCCGTGTAATATTGGATTCCCGGAAGAAAAACGAGCGCCAGTTCGTCACCAATTCCTTCAATATGCTCAATGATTTCTTCTGTGGTAAAAAGCTCTCCCTGCTGTGGCTTGATAAGTATCATGTGATCCTCTGGAGAAACTCCCTTCATTTTCATGTGAGATTCCACCACGTAGTGGTCGGAAGGAAACGCTCCTTGTTCCAGTAAGATTTTTACTCTTTTTTCTGAAGGTTGATAAAATGAGGCTAATAGCAAATGAAGGTTTGTGGTAAGGTTGTTCATGGCTACCACTTCTGATTCTTTTGCACCTACAATATGTGCTAATGGTTTTTTGAACTTCTTCTGAATATTTACCCAAGGGTTTTCTCCTTTGAAGTGGCCCTCAACTCCAATAGATTTCCAGATGTCCAGCTCTTTTTTGAGAAAACTTTCCGTCGCTTTAGGCTGCAATCCCAACGAATTGCCGCAGAAATATATCGAGTCAGCTCCTTCATGCGGTGGAATATGATATTCTGAACGAAGATGGTTTAGCGGATCATTTCGATCCATTTTGATAGCATATTCGAGGGTGTTCTGAAAGTTCATTTTCAATTGGTTAATTTTTGAGTTGTTTTCAGGGTGATGACAAAAGTATTTGAATACCTTCAGGAAATAAAATTGACTCATAAACAGAGATAATATGAAAATTGATTTATCAGGAAAATCAGCCCTGGTATGTGGTGCATCACAAGGAATTGGGGAGGCTTGTGCACAATCGTTGGCTGCATGTGGAGCCAATGTGACATTGGTCGCGCGGAGTGAACAAAAACTAAAAGAAGTGGTAAAAACCTTGCCATCGGGCAATCATCAAATATTTTTGGCCGACTTGTCAAACAAACAACAGGTACAAAAGCTCGTCGATCACATCAGCAAAACTGGTTTTGATATTTTGATAAATAATACTGGAGGACCGCAACCTGGACCAATTACAGATGCTTCCTTGGAAGAATTCGAAAATGGAATCCAAGCTCATTTATTTGCAAGTCATCAATTGGTACAAGCGAGCATTCCTACAATGAAGGCTAAAGGTTTTGGTCGAATTATCAATATCATTTCTACAAGCGTGAAAATTCCAATCCCAGGACTGGGAGTTAGCAATACCATAAGGGGAGCTATGGCTTCATGGGCCAAGAGCATGAGTAATGAACTAGCTCAACATGGTATTACAGTCAATAATATTTTGCCAGGACTTATTGAAACGCCTCGTCTTATGAGTTTGATTGAGCAGACGGCTAAACAGCAGGAATTGGATATTGATGTGGTTTCTGAGAATTTTAAAAGCACAGTTCCTTCAGGTAGGTTTGGTCAACCATCAGAAATTGGAAATATGGTTGCCTTTCTAGCCTCTGAGTATGGAGCTTATATCAATGGAACCAGTATTCCTGTAGATGGAGGGAGAACTGGTGCGATATAGGATTTTCAAAATGAAGACAAATAAAAAACCCTTTTCAAATTGCTCTGAAAAGGGTTTCGCTTTAATAGTTTGCTTTATGTTAGGCTTCTTGCTCTACTCTTAATTTGGAAATAGCGAACGATTTGCGTTCCTTGTGTCCACAGTAAGTGCAAGTGTAATATTTCATCAATTCACCTTCTTCTGTTGTCGTTGCTTCCTGAATCACTTCTTCACGATCTACTCTTAGAGTTTGATAGTTGCATTCAGAGCACTGAAGAGCGTGTAATCTACCGTTGTATTTTTCGATTTTTGTAAATCCAGATATTTCATCGATCCATACATCATAATCCACGGAGAAGGCATTTTCTTCTGCTTGCATTCCTTCATCAAGGTACACGTCTTCTTCCTCTTCACTTAGAAGTTTCATTTTTCTTCCATCAGGAGAAGTCCTTGGAGTATATCTCAATTTCTTTAGTCTTTTCTCGATGAAGAATGGATAATAGAATTTTAATACGTTTTGCACAATCACACCAACGATCATTGCCACCATGAGGCTAACGAATAACCAAACAAAGAACCACATCCAGGTGGTTTCAGGCCTCAATGTGTTGGCATAAAGAGTGGCTCCAGATAAAATCAACAAGAAACCATACCATAGCAGGTTGATTTCGTGCATGTTGATATAGTCATATCGAGATTTGAAATCTTTTGTAGTGACGAGCTTGAGATAGTGTCCGATTAGGATCAATACACCAACTCCTCCAGCAACGTATGCGAGCAACTGACCATAAGTGTTCCAAGCTGCGAGTAAACTAGTAGATATAGGTTCGGTCATAGCAGAAATTTGATTTTGCGGTTAATTTTAATACAAAAGTGTGATATTTTTTCAATTTCACAACATGCTTTTACCAATCTAACAAACCAAACATCAATAAGATTTCTTAGTTGATTAGAAACAATTACACTCAAAAACACTAACAATTTATCAATTATCGCCCTCAATCCAACCTTTTTATCCTAAATAGTGTCAACATATTGCATCTAAAGTGACTGTTTTTCGTAATCGGGAACTTAGAGTTGTTACTCAGTCATTAATGCAGATCATTGAATATTCTTAAAGGAATTAACAATATCTTTGCAACTGATTCAACTAATCATAAATTTTATTAAATAGAACAAGTATGAAAAGATTATTTCAAAATTTACTTTTAATTGGTTTGATGGCTACAGCCGTTTTTATGTACAGTTGTGGTGAAGACACTACTGAAGAGCCAGCATTGGCAAAACCAACTATTACATTATCAGGAGACTTACTCTCACAGACTACTTTTGAAGTAGGTGATTCTGTTGGGTTCAATGTTTCGTTTACGGCAGAGGCTGAGTTTAGTGGATTCAACTATCAGGTTACTATCAACAAAGATTCTGTGAATGAGCAGACACAGGCTATGCAATATGTAACTCCAACAGATCTTGGGTTTACTAATAATGAAACCAGTGGAATGTTTGGGTTCTCTATTATGCAAGAAATTCCTGAAGAGTTGGCTGGAACGACCATTAGTCTGTATTTGGAGGTTGTAGACAAGGAAAATCAGATTGCTTCTGAAACATTCGATTTTGCCGTTATAGAGAGTATTAATGAATTTGAAACGGTTCTTATTGGAGGATTCAATAGTGAATCTTTGGGAAGTTCTTATGATGCAAGCTCTGATTCGGTATTCTTTGCGTCAAATTTGAGGGGAAATGCTGCAAATCAAGCAAGAATTGATTTTGTATATTATTTCGCTGATACTCCTCAAAGAACAATTGCCGCTCCTAATAATGATGAAGCTGAATTAACATGGGATGCACAAAATTCTTCTGCATGGCCATTTGATGTAACTGAGAATGCGACAACTTTTCAAGTTGCAGATGTAGGTTTCGATTTTGATGCGGCATCAACTTCCATGGATCTATCGAACGCATACAGTGAAGTCTTGACAGGAGAATCAAGAATTACAGGTCTAGAAGTGGACGATGTGGTTGTCTTTAAACTAGATGCATCGAGAGGGGAGAAATTTGGAGCATTTAAGGTAACAGCTGTTGATGGCAATAGCAGTGGGTCTATAACTCTGACAGTAAAGATTCAGAAATAACTTATAAACTATCAGGCTATCCGGACTTCTGGATAGCCTGTTTTATCTCTTTTTAACTTGACCGGTTTTAGACACCTTTTACTTTTAGCAGTTATTGCTGCATGTTTTTTTGCCTCTTGTTCTGCGGCGGATGACATGGCAGGGGATTATTTCCCTGTGAATCCTATGATGGAAATCCAAGTTTCTTTAAATCAAATGGATTATGAGGGACAGGATGTAGTTGTTGGAGACACATTGGCTTTTAATGTGACGTTATATGCAGAATATGGAGTCAATTATTATTTGGTCGACCTCAAGATTGGGGATGGTGAGTACACTTCATTACAACACAACACACCAGAGATTTTAGGTATTCGAAATGGCGCATATTCTGCCTCAGATGGTTGGGATATAGTGATAGATGAGTCCATGAGAGGTAAGTCGATTGCTTTCTATTTTGAACTTGGTGATCTTTATGGTCAGGTTGCGAACGAGACTTTAGTTTTTTCGGTAGGTTCGTAACCTCATTACTCCGCTTATCCACCTCATATTTCATATCTGAATCTTCATCGTTAGATTAGCCTTTTGTATTCTCAGATAAATCTAACATGAACAAACTTTTATCATTTTCAATCGCAGGACTTATTGTTTTCTTAAGCGCCTGTACCCAAACACAGCAGTCAGCAGAAACCCAGGAAACTCCATTGACCGAAGAGGAAATGGTGGCTCTCGCTGATGAATTGGCACATAAATTCATTATGGTAGATGGTCATGTGGACTTGCCATACCGAATGAAAGTAAAAGGCTTTATGCTGAAGAAGGAAGTAGAAAATGTATCTGTGGAAACAGAAGGGAATTTTGATTTCCCAAAATCAAAGGAAGGAGGTTTAGATGCTCCGTTCATGTCTATCTATGTGCCTTCCTCGTACAATTTTAAGGCTGGAGCGAAACTTTTTGCAGATTCTCTGATCGATATGACGATGAATGTGGCTGCCACTTATCCTGACATGTTTGCACCAGCGCGCACGCCAAAAGATATAGAAGAGAACTTCAAAAAGGGATTGATTTCACTACCAATGGGGATGGAAAATGGAGCGCCTATAGAAGATGATTTGATAAATGTAGAATACTTTTTCAATCGCGGAATCCGATACATCACTTTGACACACTCCAAGGATAATCGAATTGCTGATTCTTCTTATGATACGACATATACTCACAATGGAGTTAGTTCTTTTGGCGAGCAGGTGATTGCTGAAATGAACCGAGTAGGCATTATGGTGGATATTTCGCATGTTTCCGATAGTGCATTTTATGATGCTTTGAGATTAAGCAAAGCTCCGATGATTGCTTCACACTCTTCTTGCCGTGAGTATACGCCTGGTTTTGAGCGGAACATGAGCGATCAGATGATCAAGGATCTTGCGGCAAAGGATGGTGTGATTCATATCAACTTCGGTTCAACATTTTTATCTAAAAGATCACAAGATAAGTATGATGAATTGGACTCAATCCTCACAAATTATCGGGCAGAAACTGGTTTGACCAGAAAAGATTCAGCTTATAATGTATATGCAAAACAGGTGGCTGAAGATTTGGATGTGTATGAGGATGTGAAAATGGCTGCTCAACACATACACCATGTCGTGGAAATTGCAGGTATAGACTATGTAGGCTTTGGTTCTGACTTTGATGGTGTGGGTGATAGCTTGCCAAAAGGCTTGAAAGATGTATCGATGTACCCAAATGTCATCCTGGAGCTACTCAAAATGGGATATACGAAAGAAGATATAGAAAAGATCTGCTACAAAAACACCTTCAGAGTTTGGAATAAGGTGATTGAAGCGGCTGGTGAACTGAATAGTTGATCAGGGTGTGTTGATCTGTATTCAGTATGAGCGAACTACGATAGGCGTAATGCGTTCAGCGTATAGCGAACAGCGGTACTTACTTTTTCAGAGATTTGATGGCTTTAGCCCAAGCCCACGGATTGAGCAGGTTATTTTGTGGAGCCATGTACCTGCCCTGACCACTTTGGCGCTGCATTTCAAGATAATATTGGTGATTGGCATTGGCACTTTGATTCAGTTGTCCGTATGCGCTATTCATATATTCACTACTAAGCCAGGCATTCATGTTATTGTATTGCTTTTGGTATGGCATCTCAAGAGCCAGAATCGCTTCTTTGAACATGGCCTCTGTAGGATATGGAAAAACTTCTACTTCATCCAGCAGGGTTAGATCTTCTTCCATGGTAATGACTACCTTCAGGCTGGTTTCTTCATTGTGCTCCGGAACTATAAAGTGGTTTCTTCTGAACCCAATAGAGCTAAAAACGATACTATCTCCTTCCAATACAGGTAAAGTGAAAAAACCATAAGGATTGGTAGTAGTTCCCCTTCCTGCTGTAGGGACATACACATGCACTCCTGGTATGACAGAATTGCTATCCGGAGCGAATACCACTCCTGTGAACTGAATAATATTTTTCTTTTTACTCACAATAGAGTCTTGTTGAGCAAAACTGAGGCTCACCGAAGCGAGCAAGATGATATATGTGATGAATTTGTACAAAGTCCCCTAAATTACTAGCTATTCAAATGCTAACGTGATAATCCACTGTTTAATCAATGGATTTAGCTTTTTTTAACATCGATGTGTTCAAAGGTACAAAAGCCTTGATAAAACACGTCCTACTTGTAACACGACATGCGATTAAAGAATTTCACAATTGGTTATGGTACTCAGATTTTCAAGTCTTTTGGAGATGAGTCAAGGGTGAGGATTATACACTTACTATATCGAAATGAAGAACTTGCCGTTTCTGATCTGGAAGCTATTCTGGACTTTACACAGACCAAAACTTCCAGGCATATTGGATATCTAAAAAACTCTGGCTTAGTCAGTGCCACAAAAAAAGATCAGTGGGTTATGTATGGCATCAAAGAAGAAGTGTATGACATGGTTTCCAGAATATTTGATTTTCTGAACAAGGATACACAACTGCTGAAAGACCAGGAAATCTACGAAACACTTTATTCGAACAGAGAATTGTCTATCAACAAATTATCAGCAAAAGGTTATCGCTCTTGAAAAACATCAAACATATCTTTTTCGATCTGGATCATACCCTATGGGATTATGATACCAATGCAAGTGCTACGCTGAAGCAGCTTTATGAAAATTATCAACTATCAAATCACCTCTCTGTAGATGCTGCCGGATTTGTACAATCATTCTTTAAAACCAATGATCAGCTTTGGGCCAAATACAACATTGGAGAAATTGACCGGGATACGATTAGAAACTCCCGGTTTGAGATGGTCTTAAATGCTGCAGGCTGCAAGGTTCAGTTGGATCACCTCGGGATGAATGACTATTTTCTTTATCACTGCCCAAGGCAAACAAGAATTATCGATGGAGCTGACCTGATTCTTGATTATCTGGTGAAAAAATATGAACTGAGTATCATTACTAATGGCTTCAATGATGTGCAATCCGTCAAATTAGAAGCATGTGGACTGGCAAAGTATTTTGATAAGGTTTTTACTTCCGAATCAGCTGGCTTTAAAAAGCCTTCTCCCGAGATTTTTGATCATGCTTTAGGAGAAGTTGGGTTTTCAAAAGAGGAATGCCTGATGATTGGAGATAATCCAAAGACAGATATTCTAGGTGCTGAAAACGCCGGAATAACCCCAATATTCTTTAACCCGACCGGACAATTAAAATCGACATGTGAATATGAAATTAGCCATCTGTCAGAATTAATGAGAATTCTTTAGAGGGCACTATCAATTTTTTAATTTTGTTCCAGAAATAAACAACTAGATTATGCCAAAAGGAAATTACTATATACCGGAACCATCTAATGAGCCGGTTTTAGCTTACGGACCAGGTACTGATGAGCGAGCTGCTCTGAAGGCAGCAGTGAAGTCTGCTCGAAGTGAAGAGCGAGATATACCGATGTACATTGGTGGTGAGGAAGTGAGAACAGGTAATAAAGTAAGACTGAGTCCTCCGTATGAGCACAAGCATACGCTCGGACATTTTCATGAAGGAGATGCCAGCCATGTTAATATGGCGATAGAAGCTGCCCTGGCGGCCAAAGAGCAATGGGAAAACATGGCTTGGGAGCAAAGAGCAAGTATTTTTCTAAAAGCAGCTGATCTGATTTCCGGCCCATACCGTGCCAAAATCAATGCAGCTACCATGTTGGGGCAATCGAAAAATGCTTTCCAGGCAGAAATAGATGCTGCTTGTGAGTTTATCGATTTCCTTAGGTTCAATGCTTCTTATATGCAGGAAATCTATATGGATCAGCCAGAGTCTTCTCCGGGCGTTTGGAATAGAATGGAATATAGACCTCTCGAAGGATTTGTACTAGCCATTACTCCGTTCAACTTCACGGCAATCGCTGGAAACCTTCCTGCTTCTGCAGCTTTGATGGGCAACACTGTGGTATGGAAGCCTGCATATAGTCAGATTTATTCTGCGCAAGTGATCATGGAGGTTTTCAAAGAAGCTGGTTTACCGGATGGAGTGATAAACCTCATTTATGTAGATGGGCCTATTGTTGGAGACATTGTCTTTAAGCACAAGGATTTTGCTGGCTTGCATTTTACAGGAAGTACAGCGGTTTTCCAGCATTTATGGAAAACAATTGGTGCGAACATTGAGACCTATCGCACGTATCCGAGGATTGTTGGAGAAACAGGAGGAAAAGATTTCGTGATTGCGCACAAATCTGCGAATCCTGAAGAAGTAGCAACAGGTTTGATTCGGGGAGCTTTCGAATTTCAGGGACAAAAATGTAGCGCAGCTTCCAGAGCATATATTCCTGACAATATTTGGCCGGCAGTCAAAGAAAAAATGTCTGCAGACCTAAAAGAAATTGCGATGGGTAGCCCGGAGGATTTCAGCAATTTTGTGAATGCTGTGATTGATAAGCGAGCATATGATAAAATTACCGGATTCATTGATCAGGCAAAGTCAGACGGGGTTGAAGTGTTATTTGGCGGCAATTATGATGATTCTGAAGGTTATTTCATAGAGCCGACGGTACTGCTTGTGGATGATCCAAAATACACTACAATGCAAGAGGAGATTTTTGGGCCTGTATTGACCATCTATGTATATGATGCAGATAAATTTGAAGAAACACTGACTGTCTTGGATGAAACCTCACCATACGCATTGACGGGTGCAGTTTTCTCCAGAGATCGATATGCAGCGGAATTAGCTACCAGAAAACTGCGAAATGCGGCTGGAAACTTCTATATCAATGATAAGCCAACAGGAGCAGTAGTTGGTCAGCAGCCATTCGGAGGTGCCCGAGGATCTGGAACTAATGATAAAGCTGGTTCTGCTATGAATCTGCTTAGGTGGGTTAGTGCCCGAACGATCAAAGAAACCCTGGTACCACCAAAAAGTTACCGATATCCATTCCTGGATGAAGCATAAAAAAATGGCCGGCTGGGTTTCCAGTCGGCCATTAGATTGAAACTAAATGTACGGCAGCAGCATTGGTCTGCCAGTTGAGTTTTTTAACGAAAGGTTTACTTTTTTGATAAACCTTCTGATTCATTGTTTAGCCATTTTTTCTCAAAAACGACCAAAGTGATCATAAGTGCAATTCCGATTATTGATGTAAGCATGGTTGAGTTTTTTTGTAATTAAACAATAGTGTAAAATTAACCTTTATTGATTCCAAATGAAATACCCTGAACTGGGTATTTTCATCCCTAAAATGTGGTAGTTTTTTGAATTATTTAGCTGTCGTTCTGGTAATCTGCTGATTATTAGAACACTATTCTGCTTGAAAACGATTTCAAATTATCTGTGAATTATTGAAAGAAGAAATGGATATTTGAGTAAATCCAAATGGACATCAATTCATGAAATTGTTTTTATAAAACTCACTGCTTATGGCTTACATTGTCGCATTAGACCAAGGAACTACCAGTTCCAGGGCGATTTTATTCAATGAAAAAGGATCAATTCTGGGAATCCAGCAAAAAGAGTTTCCACAATATTTCCCTCATTCAGGATGGGTAGAGCATGATCCCCAGGAAATCTGGAATACTCAGTTTGAGGTATTTAAGGCACTTTTGAAAGTCTCGGAGATTTCTCCAGAAGACATTACGGCAATTGGTATCACAAATCAGCGCGAGACTACCGTAGTGTGGGACAGGCGAACCGGAGAGCCTGTTTATAAGGCGATAGTGTGGCAAGATAAGCGAACAAGTGACTATTGTGAGCAATTGAAGTCTGATGGGCACGAAGCGATCATCAGGTCCAAAACCGGGTTGGTGATTGATTCATATTTCTCCGGGACTAAGATTCATTGGATGCTGGAAAATGTGAAGGGAGCCAGAGAATTGGCAGAAGCCGGACATCTTTGCTTTGGGACCATAGATACGTGGTTAGTTTGGCGCCTTACCAAGGGAGAAGTTCATGCTACGGACTATACCAATGCATCGAGAACAATGATGTACAACATTGTGGAAAATCGCTGGGATGAAGAATTGTTGAAAATGCTAAATGTACCAGCTAGTATGTTGCCCGAAGCACATCCCTCGAGTTACCACTTTGGAGATTTTGATTATGAAGGTGTAAAAATTCCCATCATGGGAATTGCTGGCGATCAGCAAGCCGCATTATTCGGCCAGGCATGTTTTGAGCCCGGTGATGCGAAGAATACCTACGGAACGGGTTGCTTTATGCTGATGAATACCGGAAATCAATGTGAGATATCTAAATCCGGACTATTGACCACCATGGCTTGCAGTGTCGGTGATGAACTGACGTATGCTCTGGAAGGGAGTATTTTCATTGCCGGAGCAGCCATTCAGTGGCTTAGGGATGCTTTGAGAGTGATTGACGATGCCTCAGATTCAGAATATTTTGCCACTCAGGTCGATACAAATGATGTGTATTTGGTGCCTGCTTTTGCAGGGTTGGGAGCACCCTATTGGGATCAGTATAGCCGGGGAGCCATTTTTGGATTGACCAGAGATACAGGCAAAAACCATATTATCAAAGCAGCATTACAGTCTATCGCATACCAGACACGTGATGTGAAGTCAGCAATGGAACAAGATTCGGGAATTGCCCTGAATACTTTGATGGTGGATGGAGGGGCTACAGCCAATGACTACCTCATGCAATTTCAGTCGGACATATTAGGAACAGAGGTAGATCGGCCAGAAATCACTGAATCCACTGCTTTGGGGGCGGCTTATCTGGCTGGTCTGACTGCAGGTGTCTGGACTTTGGAGGAGATTAAGAAAGTACGCAAAACAGAGAGAAAGTTCACTCCAAATATTTCTAAATCTGAGCGGGATAAACTCTATAAAAACTGGCAGAAAGCCGTGGAAAGAACCTTCAACTGGTCTAAGGAAGAATGAACCCATTCAACGCCACGCATAGAGACCAACTCATCAGTAAACTGAATGAAACACATTATGATCTGATCGTGATTGGAGGAGGAGTGACTGGAGCTGGGATAGTGTTGGATGCATCGGCAAGAGGTTTGAAATGTGCTTTGGTGGAGAAGAATGATTTTGCATCAGGTACAAGCAGCAAATCCACCAAGCTTATTCATGGAGGATTGCGATATCTCAAGCAGTTTGAAATAGCATTGGTTCAGGAGGTGGGCAGCGAACGAGCTGTGGTTCATAAACTGGCTCCTCATCTGGTGAGAGCAGAGAAAATGTTGTTGCCGTTGATTAAGGATGGTACGTATGGTAAGATCCTCACTTCGCTAGGGTTGATGGCTTATGATGTACTTGCCGGAGTGGAAAATGCTGATCAGCGGGTGATGCTGACAAAAGAAGAGACCTTGCAGAAAGAACCGCTTTTAGATGAAAGTATTCTTGAAGGAGGAGGGCTCTATGCCGAATATCGCACGGATGATGCGAGGCTGACGATTGAGATTTTGAAAACTGCCGCTTTGATGGGTGCGGACATTATCAACTATGCAGAAGCAACCGACTTTATCTACAAACAAGGTAAAGTGGCTGGAGTTTTATGGAAGGATCAATTCACGGGCTTGGGCCAATCGATCAGTAGTGATTATGTAATTAGTGCTACAGGTCCATGGGTGGATGAGATGCGTGAAAAGAATAAATCGCTTTCCGGAAAGCATCTTCACTTGACGAAGGGTGTGCATATTGTAGTGCCACATGAGAAATTTCCTGTACGGCAATCTGTGTATTTCGATGTGCCCGATGGCCGGATGATTTTTGCTATTCCACGTGATCGGGTGACATATATTGGAACCACAGATACGGACTACTCAGGAAATATCAATGAAGTGAGAACCAATATGGAAGATGTTGCATACTTGCTGGATGGGGTGAAACATATTTTTCCTGATATCCAATTGAGCGTCTCTGATGTAGAGTCAAGCTGGGCGGGATTGCGTCCGCTAATCGAGGAAGAGGGAAAGTCCGCTTCACAGCTTAGTCGGAAAGATGAGATTTTCGAATCAGAATCAGGACTATTTTCAATTGCAGGAGGGAAGCTAACTGGCTATCGCAAAATGGCTGAGAGGATCGTTGATCGATTGATAAAGAAACTGGATGGTAAAAGAAAGAAAGTGCTGAATCCTTGTCAGACGGAGAAGGTGATACTTACAGGTGGTTTTTTCAAGAATGGAGAAGGTGTAGATCAATACATCAATGAAATTACAAAGATAGTTTCATCAAAGGGCCTGGATAAGTACTATGCATCATATCTCGTAGGGAATTATGGTAGGCAAAGCAATCAGATTCTTCAGTTGTTTGATCACAGAAAGGAGAAAGATCCAGAGATTAGACTGGCTTTGTCAGAATTGGATTATTGTATCGAAAATGAAGCGGTGCATACTTTGCTCGACTTTTTTGAAAGAAGAACAGGCAGGGTCAATTTCAATATTGGTACAATCCCAAAACTGATCGATCCAGTCTCAAACCATTTGGCGGATATTCATCATTGGAATAAAAACCGAAAAAAAGAAGAATTGGCAAAGCTGGACAAAGGACTGAAGATTGCCAGTGAGTTTTTATAGCGAATGACTACTATATTGCTGGGCTAACACAAGACAATACAAATGAACAAAACATGGTGGAAAGAGGCGGTTGTCTATCAGAT
The DNA here is from genome assembly GCA_030425425.1 of Bacteroidia bacterium. Taxonomy (GTDB): domain Bacteria; phylum Bacteroidota; class Bacteroidia; order Cytophagales; family Cyclobacteriaceae; genus Marinoscillum. Next base: position 74,421 of record JAUIAO010000027.1, read on the forward strand.
CTATCCTCGCAGTTTCAATGACAGCAACGGAGATGGAATAGGGGATATCCAAGGAGTCATTCAGAAGCTGGATTACATCAAAAGTCTGGGAGTAGATATAATTTGGCTCTGCCCGGTTTATAAATCACCCAACGATGATAATGGATACGATATCAGTGATTATTATGATATCATGGATGAGTTCGGATCGATGGCTGATTTTGACCAGTTGCTGGATGGAATTCATCAGCGAGGCATGAAACTGTTGATGGATTTGGTGGTGAATCATACCTCTGATGAGCACCATTGGTTTGAGGAATCGAAAAAATCAAAAAACAATCCAAAACGAGATTATTTCATCTGGAAATCTGGTAAAAATGGAGAGCCACCCAATAACTGGAAGTCGATTTTTGGAGGAAGTGCATGGGAATACGATGAGCAAACAGGAGAATACTATCTTCATTTGTTCACACGCAAGCAGCCAGATCTGAATTGGGAAAATGAAAAGGTCAGAAATGAGGTGCATGACCTTATGCGATTTTGGCTGGACAAAGGTGTGGATGGATTCAGAATGGATGTGATATCGGTGATTTCTAAGCGTAATTATGAGGATTCACCTTACGCTGATATGAATAGTACGATCAATAATGTCTATGCGAATGGCCCAAAAATCCATGAATATCTGAAGGAACTGAATGAAAAGGTGCTTTCCAAATATGATGTAATGACCGTCGGTGAAGGCCCGGGGATCAATCTGGACAATGCGCTCAACTATGTAGGAGAATCAGCGAAGGAGCTCAACATGATTTTTCATTTCGGACATATGTTTTTGGATCAGGGAGTTGGCGGACGTTTCGATCCAGTTTCGATTGATTTTATTGAGTTCAAAAAGATCTTTCAGCAGTGGGATGATCGACTGAAAGGTGAAGGCTGGGGTAGTATTTTTCTTGGGAATCATGATTTTCAGCGGATCGTTTCTCGCTTCGGGAATGATGGTCAATATCGGGTAGAATCTGCCAAACTTTTAGCAATGATGCTGATGACCATGCGTGGGACTCCTTATATCTATCAGGGTGAAGAGATAGGGATGACCAATGTGGCATTTGATAGTATCGAAGATTATGATGATGTAGAGACTTTCAATGCCTATGATGAGTGGCTGGCACAAGGAAAAGATTCGGAGGAGTTTCTAAAGATTGTTCATACAATGGGAAGGGACAATGCCCGCACTCCCATGCAGTGGGATAGTAGTGAAAATGCTGGCTTTACCGCTGGTAATCCCTGGCTAAAACTCAATCCTAATTATACGGCAATTAATGTAGATCAAGCGGAAAAGGACTCCAATTCCATTCTTCATTTTTACAGAAAGATGGTTCAATTCCGTAAGGATCACCCTTCATTAGTGTATGCGGATTTTGAAATCATTCAGCCATACCATGAACAGGTTTTTGCTTATTGGAGATGGCAGGATGGGGAAAGCTATTTGATTCTATTAAACTTCAGTGAAGAGGAAGTGGAGTTTCAGGTTGGAGGTCAATTTGACACCTCAGAAATGGAAGTTTTGATTGGGAATTATTGGGATGAATTACAAAGAAGTGGTTCTGAATTTATTTTAAGGGCTTGGGAAGGATTGGTTTTGGGGTAGTGAATTAACTCCTGAGCACTCATTAACCTTTCTAATTCTTCGTTCATCCCCAATTATGCATTAGGGAATTAGAAGTTGAGTGAAAACTTCGATTATTCAGGTATATGAGCGATTTTGGTGCTATTATCAAAATCACCAAAATGGTTAATCGCAAGGAGATCAATTTGCCGATTG
>JAUIAO010000028.1 GCA_030425425.1 Bacteroidia bacterium
CTAACCGGCAACAAGCAAGAAGAAAATTGGTTAGAGCCAACATCAAAAACGACTTTTTTCGATTTATCTAAGACTGTATTTAGTGTCCTAAACCATTTGAAAATCAGAACATTTAAAACCACTCCAGTTTCCGATGAAAATTTAGAATACGGACTTCAAATCGAGGTAAAAAACAAGGTAATTGGCACACTGGGTAAGGTAAAAACAAAAATTACCCGGTACTATGACATCAAGCAAGAAGTCTTTTATTCGGTAATTAATTGGCCGGATCTGGTAAAATTTTCAGAGACAGAAACTCATTTCGATGAGCTATCAAAATATCCTGAGGTACGCAGAGACCTTTCGTTGGTATTGGATAAAAATGTATCTTACGGAGAGATCGAAGAATTGGCTCTGAAAGCAGAGAAAAAATTGCTAAACAGAATCAATGTTTTCAGTGTATATGAAGGGGAAAACCTGGATGCTGGAAAAAAATCTTATGCGTTGAGTTTTTTCCTTCAGGATAAAACAAAAACTTTGACCGATAAGGTGATCGACAAAACAATGAAAAACCTGATCACTATATTTGAAAAAGAAGTTGGAGCAATTATTAGAAAGTAAATGAGTAGTGAATCACTAAGGTCTGAAATCAACAATCTTGAACGCAAGGTAAAGTTGCTGCTTAGTGAGCATACCCAGCTAAAGGCTGCTTTTCAGAAACTAAGTGATGAAAATCAGCAATTGCGGACTCAGGTATCTGAATATCAGCAGAATGAGTCTAACTTTCAAAATCAGGCGAAAATTAGTAAAATTGTAGAAAGCATGATAGTCGGAGAGAATGATTCGGAAGCGGTGAAAGATGTAATCGAAGACTATATAAAGGAGATAGATAAATGCATAGCTCATTTGGGTGAAGCTTAACAAACCGAAATGGCAGAATTATCAATAAAGCTAAGAATAGGAAACCGGGAATACCCCATGCGGGTGAAGGCCGAGGATGAAGAACGTATCAGAAAAGCTGGTAAATCACTGAATGATAAAATAAAATCATACAGGAGTCAGTTTGGGATCGAGGACAATCAGGACCTTCTCGCTATGGTGGCATTTGATTGCCTGGTGGACAAAATGAAAAAAGAAGAAAACACAGAGTCAAATGACGAAGTAGCACTTAGTCAAATTCAACACATTAGCCGATTGATAGCAGAAGCTATTTAGCCTCCCTTATATACTTACACCCTATACGAACCACTCTGTCTGTCTTGTATATAACATATATATAAATAGACGATGGATCCAATATACATTTTAATGATCATAGCCGGGGCTGCAGTTGGCTTTGGCACAGATCGTTTTCTGCTAAAACGTTCAGTAAATAAAAAACTGAAAGAAGCAGAAGAACAAAGAAAACTTATCATCAAAGAAGCTGAGGTTACTGCTGACAGCATCAAAAAAGATAAAATTCTGGAGGCAAAAGAGAAATTTCTTAAGCTGAAGACAGAGTTTGAGGAAGAAGCTAACAGGAAGAAAAACCAAATCATCTCTAATGAGAACAAGCTGAAACAGCGAGAGTCCAATCTTTCCAAGCAATTCGAACAAAACAAGCGCAAAGAAGCCGAAATGGAATCGGCGAAGGAAAACCTTCAGGCACAGATAGAGATCGTTCAGAAACGAAAAGAAGAATACGAGAAGCTGAAAGACCAGCAGGTCACCATACTGGAAAAGGTCTCTAACCTGACTGCTGAAGAGGCTAAGTCTCAGCTGGTCCAAACACTAAAAGATGAGGCAAGAACAGACGCTTCTGCCCATATAAAGGACATCATGGAGGAGGCTAAAATGACTGCCACCAAAGAAGCGAAAAAGATTGTGCTCCAAACCATACAGCGTACTGCCACTGAGCACGCAATCGAAAACTGTGTATCGGTTTTCAATCTGGAAAGTGATGATGTGAAAGGTAAAATCATTGGTAGAGAAGGAAGAAATATCCGGGCTCTGGAAGCTGCTACCGGTGTAGAAATCATAGTGGATGATACGCCTGAAGCGATCATCATTTCAGGTTTTGATCCGGTGAGAAGAGAAATCGCCAGACTATCTCTCCACAGATTGGTGCAGGATGGAAGGATTCACCCGGCTAGAATTGAGGAGATCGTTGGGAAAACCACTAAGAACATAGAAGAAGAAATCGTTGAGATAGGAGAAAGAACGGTTATCGACCTGGGTATTCACGGACTTCATCCAGAATTGATTAAACTGATAGGAAGAATGAGGTTCAGGTCGTCTTATGGTCAGAATCTGCTTCAGCACTCTCGCGAGGTAGCCAAACTATGCGCAACACTCGCTTCAGAACTTGGCCTCAATCCAAAACTCGCCAAAAGAGCAGGGTTGCTCCATGATATTGGTAAAGTATGGCCAGATGAGCCAGAAAAACCTCATGCTATTATCGGTATGGAATTGGCGCAGAAGTACAAAGAAAACCCAGAGGTCTGCAATGCCATTGGAGCACACCATGATGAAATAGAGATGACCTCTATGATCTCTCCTATCATACAGGCATGTGACGCGATCTCCGGTAGCCGACCTGGTGCACGAAGAGAAATCATGGAGCAATACCTCAAGCGTTTGAAAGAGTTGGAGGAAGTGGCGCTCAGCTTTGATGGTGTGAATAAGTGCTATGCGATTCAGGCAGGAAGAGAACTAAGAGTACTTGTAGATGCTGATAATGTCTCCGATAAAAAAGCCGGAGAACTATCATTTACAATATCTCAGAAAATAGAAAAAGACATGCAGTATCCTGGGCAGATCAAAGTAACGGTAATTCGTGAAACACGGGCCGTAGCATTTGCGAAATAGCATCTATCAGCCTAACAAAAATCATAATTGCATAACCCGGCATTTTGCCGGGTTTTGTTATTTTAGGGGTTTGAACTTAACCAAACACATGATGTACAAGCTTATCACCATTTTTTTTACTCTATCCATATCTTTTCTTGCCCACAGCCAGAAACTTGAACTTAGATTCGGGAAAGTCACCGAAGAAGAACTCGAAATGACCGAATGTGATTTTTACCCTGAGGCAGAATCAATGATTTTGGGTGAATCAGGAGATATTGGACTAAAATACTACGACAATACAGGGTGGGCGTACTCAATAACCATCACAAGAAGAATTAAGATTTTTGATTATCAGGATAAGGACATTGCCAATATCAAGATCAATATCTACGATCCTAAAGATGGTAGCAGTAGAGAAAGAGTCTCTTCCATAAGGGCTGCAACTTACAACCTTGTGAACGGAAAAATAGAAAAAACTAAACTCTCAAATAAAGAGGAACATGAAACACGAATAAGTGATTATAGAAAAGAAATCAGTTTTGCCATGCCTGATGTAAATGAAGGATCAGTGATAGAGTACCAGTACACACTCGAATCTGATTTCTATTACAATCTTTATACGTGGCATTTTCAAAATAGTATTCCAACCTTAAGGTCAGAAATCAGATACACTCTTCCAGAGTTCTTTAATTATTCAGCAAATCAAGTTGGAAACATATATCCAACTGAAAGGTCAGAGGAGACTTATTCAGAATCATTTACTTATACTTATGAAACTCTACCGGGACAAGGGGGAAGAGTTGAAAAAGGCAGAGGAACTCTAAAGTCAATTAGCAAGAGAGTAATTATGGTTGCGAAGAATGTGCCTCCTGTTATTGATGAGCCGTTTCAAAACAACAAGAAGAATATCCCCAGTCGTCTGGAATTTCAACTTATATCAACCAAAATGCCGGGATCTTCAACGAGAATGGTAGCCGAAAGCTACGAAGATTTCAATAAGACCATGTTGAAATCTTCAGGTGTGGGAGTTGTGGTAAACAAAGGGTTTTTCTTCAGAAATATGGTCGAAGAATTAGAGGGATGGCACCTGGAAAAAGCTAAGGCTATCTATGAGATTATGCAAGAGAATTTTGTTTATAATAACGTCATCAGCTCATATAGTACTAAAGCCGGAAAGCAGGCTTTTAATGACAAAGAAGGATCATCAAGTGATATTAATCTTACGTTGGTTGCTGCACTGAGAGAAGCGGGAATTGATGCTAATCCGATACTTTTAAGTACCAGAGGTCACGGAATTCCACATCCGGTTTATCCTAACTTTGATGAGTTCAATTATGTCATTGCATCTGCAAAAATTGATGAAAAGCTTTACCTGTTAGATGCTACCACTGACCTACCCTTCGGAAACCTACCTACCAGATGTCTCAATGACAAAGGTTGGATGGTAAATGAGCCAGTTGGAGAATGGGTAGACCTTAAAGCCAATGCCTCTTACAACGTGACATTATTGTCCTCAACTTCAATAGCTGAAGGTATGATACAGACCAAACACGATGTGAAATATGAGAATTATGCTTTTTTCTCAGAGTTTGATGACTTTGAGGAAGATGAAGAATCATACTACACTGATATTCAAAATAGTTTTCCAGACTCAGAAGTCTTGGAAAATAGTGTTGAGACAGGTGATTCAGACCTAAAAGTTCATGTACAAGTGGAGAAAGATCTAGACAATGAAAGTGTCATTTATATTCAACCTATTGCATATGAGGCTGTAAAAAGCAATCCATTCAAAAGGGAAGAAAGATTAGCTCCAATTGATTTCCCATACACCGTATCTAGAAAACTGATGGCAAATTTTGAAGTACCGGAAGGTTATTCCGTTGAACTACCAGAACCAACGATAGTAAAATTGCCAGAAGGAACCGCGAAGTTCACTTATACAGCAAGACAACAAGGGGATCAAATCATGGTCATGAGTATATTCGAATTGAATAAGAATGTATTTACGAGCACCGAATACCCAATGCTTAAACAATTCTACGACCTAGTGGCGAAAAAACATGGTGAAATGATTGTGCTGAAAAAGATATGAAGCTCTTACTTACATCGATTTTTTTAATTGCCGGTATAATTGGCTTTTCTCAAGGTTTGTTAAATGAAATTCCTGATTCATTGCAAGAGAATGCTAATGAGATCATATTATTTGATGATACGGAATTCATCATTGAAGACCCGGGAAAAGCTGAAACCAGACGTCACTACAAGGCCATCATCATGAATGACAATGCAGACGACCTCAACGAAATTTATCTGTACTACAACAATTTTGAAAAAATACTGAATGGTGAGGTGATTACATACACCTTATATGGTGATAAAATAGAGAAATACAAGCTGAATGATTTCGACGACTACAGCACTAAAGATGGTAGTATAGCGGGTGATTCGAGAGTTAAAGTCCTGGAGGTTATCAGCACTACATACCCTTACATAATAGAGGTGGAATATGCCATTTCTCAATCTGAGACTATGTTTTATCCCACTTGGATTCCTCAGAGTGAAAATCAATCAGTGATACAGGCTTCTTATACCATATCAGGTGCAGCTGCGAATTCATTTCGACATAAGTCAATCAACATTCAGCCCATTGAGGAAAATGCTCTGAGCACAAAGTGGGAAGTGAACAATCTTAAGGCTTTTGAATACGAAAAGTATAGTAGAAGTATTGAGGACTATACAGTAGTAGTTTACACTGGACCTACTGAGTTTCAAGTAGATGGTTGGAGTGGCGTGATGAATACATGGGAGGACTTAGGCATGTGGCAATACAATCTGATGAAAAGTCAGAATACTCTTACTCCTGAACAGGTCAAACCCATTCTGGAATTAATTCCTGAAGGAGCGACAGTTTTAGAGAAGATCAAGACCATTTATAATTACATGCAAGAAAACACCAGATATGTCAGTATTCAATTAGGAGTAGGAGGTTGGCAACCTTTCGAATCTGGATATGTGCATGAAAAGAAATACGGGGATTGTAAAGCGCTTTCTTTTTACACAGTCAGTTTGTTGGAAGCCGCTGGCATTAGAGCACATTATACCTTGATCAATGCTGGTTATAGACCATCTCGAAAACTGCATCCCGACTTTCCTGCTAAAACTTCAAATCATGTAATTGTCACTGTGCCTATGAAAGAAGATACCATCTGGCTTGAGTGTACTTCTCAGTCAAATCCATTCGGCTATCTTGGTACATTTACCAGTGATCGATATGCCGTAATGATTAAAGAGGACGGAGGTCATTTAATTAAAACAAAATCTTACAGCCCTTCGGAGAATGTTCAGACCACAGTTGTAGATCTTACTATAAATGAAGATGGAACGGGAAAAGGAGACGTAACGAGAACTTACAAAGGCTTGGAGACTGATAATGGCGGCTTCAGTGATATGGCATTAAAACCACAATCTGAACAAGAGAAATGGTTTTACGACAAATATGCCTGGGGCTCAAGCTCTCTTCAATCAATTGAACTACAGCCAATTACAGATGAAATCATTCCAACAGGAAAGATGAAGTTATCATTGGATTTTGAAAGGCTAGCCTCTGTCAACGCTGACAGGTTGTTTTATAAACCATTCATATTTACCAATATCAACTGGATGAAATTACCCAATAGTGACCGTACCAAACCTATTGAAATGAGATATCCTTACACTCAAATAGATAGCATCCACGTTAGCTTTCCTGAGGGTTATTTCCCTGAATCTTTACCAAAGGACGATGAATTATTAACTGAATTTGGCAGCTATGAAAGAAAAATTGTCAAACAAGAGGAAGGCTATACAGTAATTAGAAAATTCGTGTTGGAGAAAGGCACTTATGCACCCGAAAAATATGACGCCTTCAGGGATTTTGTAAAAGACGTTCAAAAAAATGATCGGAAAAAATTGGTGATGATCAACAAAACCTGAATTGAGGGCTTCTTATGAAGCCCTCTTTTTTTAGATTCCAATTGTAGATTTCTGGATATTACTAATTCTATTCACCCCATACATCCCATCCACACACTTAACACTCTTTAACCTTTATTAAGAATCGTTTAACAGCACTTTAGAGATTAGTTTGGGACTTTTACCCCACCTAAATAATCTCACTATGAAAAATCTTTTACTAGTTATCCTGTTAGCAATCAGCAGTACGTTGATCGCTCAAACATCCGGTAAGATCATTTATGATGAAATCACAAAACTGGAAATTCACTTACCTCCCGGGTTTGAAGCACCTGTAGATTTCCCTTCTGAAAACACCGTGACAAAAGCCCTTTACTTTACAGAGAATGAGTCACTCTACAAGCCAATACCACAAGAAGAAAAAGTAAATGCCATCAACACTGGAGATCTTCATCTGGAAATCAAAAATGAGATCCCTGATGATGTCTATTATAAGAACCTGATCAAAGGACAGAAAACAGAAAAACGAGACTTTCTTGGCAGAGTGTTCCTCATGAATGGAGCGATACCTGAATTCAAATGGAAAATAGCTCCGGAACAAAAAAAGATCCTCGATTATGTAGTGCAAAAAGCTACTACCACCATTGATACTACAGAGATCATCGCCTGGTTCTCTCCGCAGATTCAAATCAGCAATGGTCCATATAAATATGGAAATCTTCCGGGTATGATTCTGGAAATCGAAGACCCGCAAAACAATCGTGTGTTGGTAGCTAAAGAAATCACTTTAGGTGCTCCATCTGAGGAAATTAAGCCACCAAAAAAGGGAAAGAAAATAACAGAAGAAGAATTCAAGAAAATCCGGGAGGAGAAACTCGCTGAAATGGAAGCTGAGTATGGAGGCAAAGGAGGTGTATTTATCCAGATAGACGAAGAGAATTAATGCGAATCTCTGTTGGTTTAATTCTTCTCACACTGAGCTTCAGTGTGGTGGCGCAGCGTGTCCAGATTTCGGGACAGCTATTGGATGACACTGGTTCTGGTTTGGTTGGAGCCACTGTCACACTCCAGAATCAATCTGACTCCATCATGGTGGCTTTTGCGATTACCGGTGATAATGGAAAATTTGAATTACCTAAGGCTCCAAAAGGAACATACTACCTAATGGCATCATTTATGGGATTCGAGTCATACACAACTCCTCTGAACATTACAGAATCAGAAAATGAAACTTTAGTGCTCGACCCAATCCGAATGTCTCCGGACCAAAAAGTGCTTTCTGAAGTAGTAGTGGATAGTCGGCGGATTCCAATTACCCTAAAGCAAGACACCATCGAATATGATGCGTTGGCATTTGAAACCGCACCCAATGCCAGCGTGGAAGACCTACTGAAAAAGCTACCTGGAGTAGACGTGGAACGCGATGGCACTGTAAAAGCGCAGGGCGAGAACGTACAGAAAGTGCTTGTGGATGGAAAGGAGTTCTTCGGGAATGACCCGAAAATTGCTACCAAAAACCTACCAGCAGATGCTGTGGATAAAGTACAGGTTTTTGATAAAAAATCTGATTTCGCAGAGTTTGCTGGTATAGAAGATGGGAATGAGCAAAAAACGATCAACCTTTCTCTGAAAGAAGACAAGAAAAACGGAACCTTCGGAAAAATCACAGGTGCTTACGGAACAGATAGTCGCTTTCTAGGCAAAGCCAATATCAATAGATTTAACAGTGAAAGTCAATTATCCTTCATCGGAAACGGAAATAACATCAATGAAGTAGGTTTTACGCTTAGTGACTATCTAAACTTCTCAGGTAATGGAGGTTTAGGGTCAGGTGGATCTTTCTCTATAGAAATTCCGAATGGCATTTCTATCGGAGGCCAAGGCGATGATGGTATCATTTCCAGCGCTACTACCGGATTGAACTTTAATAGAGACTTTGGTAAAAAGCTGGAACTGCGATCCAATTACATGTTTAATGGGACGATGGCCGATATTTCTAGAAATAGTAATCGAACTAATTTCCTGGAAGACGGAGAAACATTCGGTTCCGAATCGGAATCCATGCAAGACAATCGTACATTCGCTCACAATTTCAGCTCGAAATTGAAGTATAAAATTGATCCATCTCAGGACATCACCATCTCTACCAAAGGAGGTTTCCTTTCCAGAAATTTTTCAGTTAAAAGTTCCAATATTGCTTTTAAGAATAATCAAAATTTGAACACCTCTTCAAATGACAACCACACTACGGGGCAAGATTATTCGATTGATATCATCGCAGGTTATCGGAAGAAATTTCTCAAACCAGGTAGAACCATCAGTGCTGAATTGAATTCGAGAATTGGGAATGCAAAAAACGAATCCAATATTAGCGCATTATCAACAGTTTTTTTGGGGGATTCCACTATGCTGAGTACCATCCTTCAGAATCAATTATCTGATGATCAGATCCTGAATTATTCAGGAAATTTTGGCTTTACTGAGCCACTGGGTAAGCATGATTACATCGCCCTTCAATATGAGCATAAGAACCATCAAAACAATGTCAGTAACGACTATTTTGATATTGTAAATGAGGAGTTGATTAGAAATGGAGAATTGTCGATCGCCTTTAATCGAGATTACTATTATGATCGTGTAGGAGGCAGTTATCACTTCAACCAAAAGAAATTTAAGTTCTCAGCAGGGATGGACTACCAAACCAGTAAACTGAAAGGTGATCTGGTGACCGAAAACACATTGATCTCCAAAAACTTTAACCGAATGCTCCCGAATGCATCTTTTGAGTATGAATTTGGCACCAGCAAAAACCTGAAATTATTCTACCGAACAAATCTCAACGAACCTTCTCTACAGCAGTTGCAACCAGTGGTGAACAATGCAGACCCAATGAGAATTTACCAGGGAAACCCTGATTTGAATGCGGAATATCAGCATGAGCTCAACATGAATTTGCTTTGGTTTGATCAGTTTTCATTCACCAATTTCTTTGCATTCATCAGTGCTATTTATACCGAAAATAAAATCGTCACTGCCTCTAACATTGATGATCAGCTGACACAGAAATCACAACCAATCAACACTGATTATGACTGGTTACTTACCAGCTCATGGTCATATGGGATGCCGATTAAGCCACTGAAAATCAAAATTGGTTTGAGGCACAGAGCCACCTATAATCAAGGATTTATCTACTTGAACAACGTAGAGAACATCGCTAAAAGATGTAATCACTCAGCTACTTTCAAAATTGAAAATAGAAACAAAGGAGCTATTGACGTGGTAGCAGGCACCAAAGTGCAATACAACACCACCCTGTATTCTGAAAATAGTCTGTTCGATCAAAGCTATCTGAACTATGACCACTTCGTGGATTTCAAATGGAAAATCAATGACAAATGGTTAGTGAAAACCACAGTAGATCACTACACCTACTCGTCTGAAGACTTCAGCACTCAACCGGATAGAACACTGTGTAAAGCAGAAATTTCCAGGTTTATATTAAAAGAAAACCGTGGGCAGATTAAACTCAGCGCATTTGATTTATTCAATCAAAATGTCATCGTCAACCGAAACAGCACCGCGAATTATCTGGAGGAAGAGCGAGTTGCTTCTTTGGGGAGATATTTCATGCTCGGGTTTACCTATTCACTTTCTGCGTTCAAAGAAAGCGGTATTCAAATAGAAAAGATGCGGTAAATCAATGTTTATCAGTTGAAATGTCAATTTCATCGAATTACATCTCTCTTGTTGTGAATTAGTGGTTTGCTACTTTTAGTTTGTGCAAAACTCGCCTGATTTCAATGAGATTTATCCTTTGCCTAAACTTACTCTGCATATGCATCTCCTGCTATTCTCAAAAGTATAGTGCTGATAAAAATACAATAGGCGAAATCGTTATCAAAAACGATACTATCAAAGGCAATGTCGATTTAAATTTGAACAATGAGTTAGTGCTGTTTAAAGTAGAAAATAGGATTAGCATGTATCATGCACGCCAGATTGATGCTATTAAAATCTTTAGACCTACCGGCGGTTACAACTTGTATAAAAGCTATGAATTAGATGAAGAAAATCGCTTTTTCTTTGTAGTCTCCACTGGAAAACTCGAGGTGCTATTCAGAAGAGGAATACTGAAAAACAAAATTCAGAATAAGTATTATCCTGATTACTTCGTCCGAGATCAGAACAATGTGGTGATGCCGATTGATAATTCTAAGAAATTCCTTTCGGTATTTGGAAAGGATTCGAAATGGATGGAGCTCTATATCAAAAACAATTACCTCGACCTAAGCAGAGTGAAAGACATTGAAACTGCATTCGGATACTACAATGAGCAAGAATATTAGCTAAAAACTAAGACATGTATTCACAATGCGTTCAACTAACCACAATGCTTTAGTAATAACCCTGCCCTGATTTTAATTCATTTTTACCCTTAGATCAAGAAGGTATAATATCCTTTGAAAAAAGATAGTTGAGTTCTTGCTTAGCCCTCCTAAACCCAACAGCAATGAGACTATTTAAGATCATGATACTTCTGAGTGTACATATGACATGTACCTCACAAACCTTCAATGCAGATGCCAATACTACTGGAGAAATAAAAACTACTGAAGGCAAATTTGAAGGGATCATAGATATCAACATGAAAAATGATCAGGTACTCTGGCGGTCTGACAATACAGCGAAAGTATTTGATGCAAGTCAAATCAAAGAAATCAGGCTCAAATCACCTTCAGGGAATGAAAGCTCCTACAAAAGTTCTGAGCTAGAAGGTGACCATTTCATTTTTTTGGTGGTATCTAGTGGAAAAGCTGAAATCCTGTACAAAAAAGGAATCCTGAGGGATCAAACCACTCAATCTTTTTATCCGGATTATTTCGCTGTAGGTAAACGTAAAGAACTGATCCCACTGGAAAAGAAAAAGGATTTTATCAATGCCTTTGGTGAGGATGCAAAATGGATGGCTCAATACATCAAAAACAATAACCTTGATTTTGAAAGGGTGATTGATATTTCTAAAGCTTTCGATTATTACAACAACTCGTATGAGGCAACACACCCTTTACCTTGATCTCCTATAATATTAGAATAAATCATCGAATTGGTTGATTTTTCGTTGGTCAGCGCTTGTCCTACATTTGCACGCTGATGAAAAAACATTTTTCTCATTACATCGAGCTTGGATTGGCAATAGCTGTTATGTCAAGTTCAGGTACTCTTGGTAGATATATTAATCTTCCTCCTACAGTCACTATATGGCTCAGGTGTATTATAGCAACCATCGCTCTTTATCTCATTTTGAAAATCTGGCGAATTGAAACCAATTTCTTTAGAAGCAATTTTCAATCAATAACCATTGGAGCGCTTTTTCTTGGTGGTCATTGGGTCACTTATTTTTACTCTTTACAGCTATCATCTGTGGCCATCGGTATGCTGTCCTTATTCACATACCCTGTGATTACTGCCTTGCTGGAGCCGCTTTTACTCAAAACAAAACTCCAGCCCGCTACATTATTCCTATCCATTCTAGCTTTTGCAGGGGTGGCTCTTCTAGTACCTGAACTCTCATTTGACAATCAGTATACCCTCGGAATTGCCATTGGGATTTTGTCAGCCCTACTCTACTCAATTAGGAATATCCTAATGAAAAAGAAAGTGGGACAATTTTCCAGCATTGCACTCATGTACTATCAATTATTGATCATCACATTGGTACTGACTCCCCTGGCACTGACATTTAACTTTGACTGGTCGGCAGATGTCTTTCCACAATGGATACCCTTGATTATTCTTGGTCTTTTCACAACCGCAACTGGTCACACCCTTTTTGTACTTAGCTTCAGGCATTTTACCATTAGTACGGTGAGCATCATCAGTGCCATTACTCCCCTGATAGGCAGCACCTGGGGTTATATTTTTCTAAGTGAAATACCTTCCGGCAAAACAATGATCGGGGGAATATTGATTTTCACAACAGTAGTGATTGAAAGCATCAGAACTGCTAGAACAAAACTCGGATAACTAGAGAGTATATTGATGATAACTCCCTGTTTTTCAGACCATTGAATTTTCATTATTTTTTCAACCACCTGAATAATCCAGCAAACACAAACTGATCCCGTTCCAGCTGATCAATGATAATTCCCTTTCACTCATCAGCTCTGTTAATTATAATAAAACCTTTGTAAGTTAACAATAGAATTAAGCTATCCGGACAAAAGCTATTTTCAGCTCCCATTTCTGACCTGAAGAGCTTTTTTTATACCGAACCACTTTAACTATTTTAACCATGAAATGGATTGCTCACATCTTCGCTAAGAAAACGAAAATCAATAAGGATGCGAATGTTGAATTTCTGATCAGCCACATCGAGTTCTTAACTGAAAAAGTAGAGGAACTTGAATTCAAATTGCACCAGATGAACGAACATGAATCTGACAATCTCAGATACATTTTTAAATAAATAATCAGAAAGCAATTCATAAACCAGCTAACAAATTTGAATGTTGACTCTAGAATTAGGGTTAGGAGTTTTTCTGTATGTCATTGGAATTTTAGTCAAAGTATTTCCAAATCTCATTGCAGGCTATAGTACCATGCCTGATGAAGAAAAAGCACGTTTCAATATCAAAGGCTATTCTACACTGATGATGATATGCTTTTTCATCATGGGCATGATCGTAATCGGTTCTGAAGCAATTGGAAAGATGATTAGCCCAGATGCATGGATTGTTCGTATCACATCTATCCTGTTGATAACTATCATCATGGCCTCCTCTGGAAGCATATACAAATCCTGATAATCAGTCTTACACCTTTAGTCCAAAGGCGAGCCTCAGCACTTTGACTCTTTTAATTATTTCATAAATAGCGAAACAACCTGCAAAAGTCAATAGATTGATCGCCACAAACTTAACCCACGAATCTATTGATAATGGTAAAATCAGGTAAGCCGACAAGTACAGAAAGACCATATGCCAGATATAAACAGGATAAGCTGCCTCACTCAAATAGGAAAGTGCCTTTCCTGGTTTTTGTAAGTACTGATACCCAAAAGCCAGCACTGTCAATACCCAAACATTGGATTCGATGGACATCAGATAATTGAGTGATTTCAAATTGAATTCAAGATATCTCCACAGAAACAATCCCAAACCAACTACCAACAAAGCCAATCGCCATTTCAAAAGATTCTTCAAAAATGGATCTCCAGCATACACAAAGACAAAACCGAAAAAGAAAGCCAGCAGCCCCAAAAAGTACCCATGCCATGTTTGCACATACATTTCAAAAACTGTAGGATTGGCCAGTGTTACTTCTAGCACAAACAATGACATCATCAGTAACCATCCAAATGGCGAGGCTGTAATCTTGCTAATTACACTTTGTAAACGACCAGACTCATGCTTTTTCAGCCAACTAAAGAGTGGTAAAAAGATCAGGACATAGGAGAAAATATTCCCCAAAAACCAAAGGTGGCCCATATGAGGCACATAGTTGATGGGCATATCGTAGTGCCGCTCCCAAATGTACATGTGAAGAGGCACCACAGTGAAAATACCAATTACAAAAGGCACCCAAATTCTTTTAGTACGCTCTACTAAAAGCTGCTTCCAGTTCCTTTTGCGGATGGCAAAGCTCACTCCCATTCCTGAAACGAAGAATAGCAATGGTATCCTCCATACATTGAGGAATGCCATAGGTGTCCAGAGGTCAACCAGAGGTTCATCGCTCTGAATGAAACCAATCATGAGTCCCCATGGCTGAAAAACTATGGCAATGTGATATGTCAAAAGCAAACCGATGGTAATCACTCTGAGCCAGTCAATATCGTATCTTCTCATCTCTGATGGTTATTTTGATTACTGCAGCAGGGCGGCCACTTCAGGTCTTGTTTTTTCTATTCGCTCAAAATCCATCACCAATCCCATTGGTGCCAATTGCTTACTCATTAGCTTGTAAACCGGCTCAACATCTTTATAATCACCAGCCACTGACTGATAAGCCGTAGAGCCGAAATTGTTCTTGATCGATTTGTCAGCACCCTTTTCCAAAAGCAACTGCACCACCTCCGGATGACACATAAATGCAGCAGTGATCAGAGCTGTAGATCCTTCTTTGTTTCTGTAATTGATATCCGCACCAGCCACAGCTAAGAGATTTACAGCCTCTTCGTTACCAAAAAGCGCAGCGGTAATAATTGGAGAAGAGCCTCCGAAAGGATCCTGGATATTCAGATCTGACCCAGCTTCAATATGCTGTCTTATCGCTTCCATATTGCTAGTAATCACCGCCATGTGAAGGTCGATTTCTGGGGCTTGATTTTTCATATTCAGCTTCTGCGAATTTGCTTGCGCATTGGATGATTTTGTGTTGCATGAAGCAGTGATAAATACCAATATCGCTACTGCAATACCTGCTAATAATTTGATGTTCGTTTTCATTTCTAATTTGTTTAAGACTTCTAAATGATTTGATAAAGCAAAGTTCAAAAAGTGCCCTGAGATGAACTAAACAGCTATGAAGCCAAAAACATAACATTTGGTGAAGTCATGAAAACTATGATGCATCCATGTAAACTATGATGCAAACGCATCATCAGACTGGCGTATTTACAATCCAATAATCAATAGATTCGGAAGTATTCTACTAATTTTGAATAAACGTTAACTCCCTACCATGACCCCAATCTCACCTGCCGATGAGGAATTTTTAAACAAGCTGGAAAGCATTGTTCATGCTCACCTCTCTGAGGAACAGTATGGAGTTTCAGAATTGGCAGAGGAAGCAGGAATGAGCCGATCGAATCTCCTGAGAAAAGTGAAAAAAATCGCTGGACTTTCAGTGAGTCAATATATCCGAAAAATTCGTCTGGAACAATCATTGGTTCTGCTGAAGGAGTCCAGTATGAATGTCTCCGAAATAGGGTATAAAGTGGGATTTAGTAGTACTTCCTATTTCATCAAATGCTTTCGCGAGCAGTACGGATATTCACCAGGCGAAGCAGGAAAAATCAGTTCGAAAAATGAAATCGGCGATATCAAGACTAATAAGAATCGTTTTATCAAAACTGTATCAATAGGAGCCTTAATCATTATCACCCTTTCTGTAATCGTCAAATTAGCTTTTCCGGAGGGGATGAAAAACCAACAGGTTGAAAAATCCATAGTTGTCCTCCCGTTTATCAACGACAGCAATGATTCTACTAATGTCTATCTGATCAACGGGCTAATGGAATCCACGCTTAGCAATCTGCAAAAAATCAAGGAACTGAGAGTGCTGAGCAGAACCTCATCAGAAAAATACCGCAATAGTCCTAAAACTGCCCCTGAAATTGCACAGGAACTCAATGTGACTTATATAGTGGAAGGCAGTGGGCAGAAAATCGGTGATGAAATTCAGCTGCATATTCAGCTAATAGATGCCAGCACAGACAAACATCTCTGGGCTAAAAACTATCAAAAACATACCCGAGATATATTTCAGCTACAAAAAGAAGTAGCCAAAAGTATAGCAGAGGAAATAGAAGTGGTGATCACGCCGGAAGAAGTGAAAAGAATAGAGAAGATCCCTACGGAAAATCTCACTGCTTATGATTTTTATCTCAAAGGGCTGGAATACCTCAATCAAGGGGAAAGAGAACCTTTGTTTACAGCAATTGAATATTTTGAAAAGGCCGTGCAAGAAGACCCAAAATTCGCTTTGGCGTATGCCAATATGGCCATCGCATTTTATTATTTGGATGCATTTCAGTCAGAAAAGAAATACATGGCTGAATTGAATTCAAATGCAGACAAAGCCATGCTGCTTGATCCGGAGCTATCCCATAGTTTGATGGCTAAATATCTGGTATATATCCAAAGTAACAAATTCAGTCTTGCAGTTCCCTTTTTGGAGAAAGCACTGGAATACAGCCCAAATTCCTCCACAATCATCAATATGCTTTCTGACTACTACGCCAATGTGCTCCCCAACACTGAAAAGTACCTGGAATACGCTCTCAAAGGAATTCGATTAGACATTGCTGGCAAAGACTCTACCTCTGCCAGTTACTTATACCTTCATTTATCCAATGCTTTGATACAAACAGGGTTTACAAGGGAAGCTCTGGAATATCTGGAAATGGTAGAAGCCTACAACCCTTCAAATCAATATGTGGATTACTTACGCGCTTTCACAAAATACCCACTCCATCACGACCTCAACATTGTTAGTAAAGAGCTTCTTCAGGTACTTGAAAAAGATCCTACCAGGTTGGATGTATTACAGGATGTAGCGAAGGTCTTTTACATGATGGAAGACTATGAAAAATCCTATGCATATTACAGTAAGCTTGATAGTCTGCGAAAAGCATATAGTCTCAATATCTACATTCATGAAAACCTAAAACCTGCTTTCGTTTGTCGGGAATTGGGTAAAACTCAGGAGGCAGAGGCATATTTCCAGTCTTATAGAAATTTTCTACCTTCAGATGAATCAATTTATCATGACTTGCTTTTGTTTGGAGAACAATTGTATCTCGGAAATGAAGCCAAAGCAATTGAGCATATTGAAGCATTCACCAGCCAAAAAGACTATCATTACTGGGTGGTACTTTTTATGGACAAAGACCCTTTGCTGAAGCCTCTGTTCCAAAAGGAAAGGTATAAACAAGCGATGAACAAAATTGAGGACAAATTCTGGAGCCAGCACGAACAGATTAAAAACCGTTTGGAAGAAGCGGAATTGTTATAGTCTGTCATAGACGTTTGTGAGCCTTTAAGCTAAATAAGAAATTCCTTATGGGCTTTCCACAAAAAAAGGACTGGCAACATGTGGTCACCAATCCTATCCTTCTTCATACTTATATCGTTTAGGGAAACTCTTGATCCTAAGAGTGACCACCCACCACGATGCGCATCATTTTCCAGTTTAGCCGGAAAAAACGCCAAACCTGCCACAGAAAAAACTTCCTGAAAAAACGTGTTGCCGGCCCAGGTATTGTAGCAAAGCTTACTTCGCTATAGGGTACAAATTTTGTTGCCTTCATATCTTCGATTTTAATAATTTCTAATCATTTCTAAAAATTTTATTCCGGGATCAACCACCAGAATGGTTTTGCCTTAGCCTTATACAAGAACAAATAATGTAATAATAGCTTGATCCAATGACCGGCCAAGCCAGCCTCTCCTACTGTGTAGCTTAGGTCTCTTCCCCATCTTGGGTATTTTTTCCAATCCTGCACAATCGGGAATACGGTCATCGTAGCAGCCATTCCTTTGGTCATTCCATATCCGGCAGACACCACACATCCGGCACCCATTTTAGCCATCGATGCCTTGTGATTGTTTGTTTCACTATTGGCTTTAACCCGGTCAGAAATATTGAGAGCCACCACTTTTCCGATTACACCAGATGGCATTCCTGTGCGTGGAGGTGTGGGTGATATCACATTACCATTTTTACTCTTCATCGGCTTGGAGATCGCATGAGGTGGAGCAAAAGCAATTCCAGCCGCGTACATATTATTATAAGTCGGATTCTGATATTCCGAAGGCCAATCATCTGCCGTCCACTCTTCATATGGTCTGGGAGTATAATCAGCATCCACCTTCATGAAGCCATTAGACGCAAAAATAGTAGAGGTGATATCCTCTCCTGCCTTATTATATGAATTCAAACCTACACCACTAAATGATGGAATGAGCATAGTGAAATCATACTCCTGAGTAAGATATTCTCCATCTAAAGTTTCGTAGTGAATAACATTTTTCTCTACTTTCTGTACTCCTGCTCGCTTAATCCAGCGAATACCATATTCTGCAAGTATAGATTCTGTAAAAACAGTTGTAGAAGTGATGTAGCCGTTTCGTTTTACGTAGGCTCCTCCCATTCCAAAGTCTCCTACTTCGTACTCATTGGTCAGCCATACCAAATCAGCCTGATCTTCCAAGCCTCTGTTTTTAACTTCAAAAGCAATATTCAAAACATACTCAAATGCTGCTCCCTGGCAGGTAGCCAATGAATGGCCTGTACCAATTACGATTGTTTGCTTTTCGCCTTTTTCCATCTTGGCAAATACATCCTGGAGATTCTTCCATGAATGCTCAGCATGACCAAACGTACATACGGAATTACAATTTCCTTCAGAAGGATCTAAACCTTCAGTGGCTTCAAATTTGAGTTTCGGCCCAGTGGCATTTACAAGAAAATCGTACTCAATCTGAGCTTCTTCTCCTTGTTTTTCTTTACCAGTGTAGGTCACTGATACAAATGGCTTTTCATGATCAGCACTTCCTTCAGGATGTAGAGCGGTTGCCTTTGCCTGATGAAAATCCACATCAATTTTTTTATAAACTGGAGCCAGTTCAAAAGTCACTTGTTTACTTTCCATGCGGCCAATACCTACCCAGATATTTGAAGGGATCCATTGGTATTTACTATTTGGACTGACGACAACTACTTTGTGCTGCTTCCCAAGTTTTCTTCTAAGAGTGAGTGCAGCGGTATGCCCTGAAACTCCTGCACCTAATACAACTACTGTTGACATATTTGGGGAATTAATTAAAATCCCAAATTATGTTTTTGGCGAAATGCCCATTGTAACAATTATTACAAACAGAACTGAATTATATCATGACGTATAATTGAAAAGGTAGAGCCCCGCTGATCCGTGCGGGGCTCTGAATGATGGGAATTTTCTAACCTAACCTAACCTAACCTATTATCAGTAACCCATCATTTTGAGTTGATGTCATTTAATGACCAATCATATGTGTAATAGTCAATTACGGTTTCAGAGCTTAATTGTTTATCTCTATATCTATTTAGAAAAGTCAAAATGTCTCCAAAGTCACTTTGATACCAATTGAATATCTCTGACACATTGACCTTTGACCTATTAACCTGTATAAAAGACTCAGAGTTCAGTACTTTGGTTGTTCTTTCTGCCAGTTGCTCTTCCAGCGTTGATGGTTGATAGGCAAAATCAGCCAATGATGGACATCCTTTTGCTGCACACACCAGCACAAAATGCAGTCTTGGATCTGGAAACTTCTCATATAGTATTTCTTTTTCCAATTGGTCCAAAGTCAAATCCTGTCCCATCACTTCATGCCTCAGTGAGTTGAAAAACCCTTCCACTTTAAGTGGCCCTTCTATTGGGTATAATTCCACCACCTGCTTTATAACCAAAATATTGTAAGCATTGATATAAAATGATTTCATAAAAGATGGTGTTACTCTTTTGTTGGATAAATCCAGGTCGGCTATTTGCCGAACCAGATTATGCAATGATGCTGGCTCCTCCTTGATAGATCGGTAGTCTACTAATCCTTGTTTTACATAAGTTGAAAAAAAATTATCCGCCTCATCAAAAAAGGATTGGCCATGAGTGATGAAAGGAAGAAGAATAGAAAAATAAATGATAATGAATTTCATATTGCCAGGCTTTAAGACTCTATAATGTAACGAAAAATGATGCCAGACCATTTGTCTAATTCATGACAATTGAGAGTTATGTTTACAAAGCTAATACGGGCATCGAATGAAAATCGTAGCTTTAGACGCTCAATAAACTCATAGATGAAACACATTGTCATCCTTGGAAATGGAATAGCTGGAATCACTGCCGCCCGACATATTCGAAAAAAATCTGATTATAAAATCACGGTCATCAGCGGCGAATCAGAACATTTTTATAGCCGAACGGCATTGATGTATATTTTCATGGGACACATGAAATATGAGCACACCAAACCTTACGAAGACTGGTTTTGGATCAAAAACCGAATAGAACTCATGAAAGAATGGGTCTCAGAAATTGACTTCAGTAAAAAACAACTCCAATTTGAATCTGGTCAAACCTTAGTTTATGATCAGTTAATTCTGGCTACTGGAAGTGTTTCAAACAAGTTTGGGTGGAAGGGTGAAAACCTGAAAGGCTTACAGACCCTGTACAGCTTGCAAGATCTGGAAAACATGGAGGAAAACAGCAAATCGGTCAAAAGAGCAGTAATTGTTGGAGGTGGTCTGGTAGGCGTGGAAATGGCCGAAATGCTTCATTATAAAAGTATTGATGTGACCTATCTGATCCGCGAAAATCATTTTTGGGGAAATGTACTTCAGAATGAAGAAGCAAATCTGATAGACCATCACCTGATCCATGATCATCATATCGACCTGCGGCATTCCACCGAACTGGAAGAAATATTGGATGATGGTAAAGGACACGTCGCGGGAGTTCGAACAAAAAGTGGAGAAATCATTGATTGCCAGTTTGTGGGGCTGACAGTGGGAGTTTCCCCAAATATCCAACTGGTTAAAAACACAGCACTTGAAACTGAAAGAGGCATTTTGGTAGATGATTTCCTAAAAACAAATATTCCAGATGTTTTCGCGATTGGTGATTGTGCGCAGCTGCGCAATCCGCAGCCCCACAGAAAACCAATCGAAGCAGTCTGGTATGCAGGTAGAATGATGGGTGAAACTGTTGCAAAAACTATATCCGGCAATGAAACAGCATACAGACCTGGAATCTGGTTCAACTCAGCAAAATTCTTTGATATAGAATATCAAACTTACGGACAAGTGCCCAATGAAAACAGCGCAGGTCTGAGTTCATTTTACTGGGAAAGTAAGAACAAAAAAGCCTGCATTAAAATTGTTTTTAATGAAGCCTCCAAAATTGTAATGGGAATCAATACGATGGGTATCAGGCAAAGACATGAAGTTTGGGATGAATGGCTAGAGAAAAACCGCAGGCTAGATTACGTGATAGAGCATCTTGGCAAAGCGAACTTTGATCCGGAATTATTCAAGAGATACGAACCTGAAATTCAGCAAGCCTACAATTATGAATTTCCAGAAATGCCCATCAAAACTTCAAAAAAATCATTTCTCCACAAAGTACTCAACAAATGAAATTGATTAAACAAACTGGATTATTCCTTTTCATAGCCTCATTTCTGCTGTTCCTATCGATTTTATTCCTGGGTAGTTTTCAGCTTACGGACGAGGGATTCAATCAAATAGTAAAAAGTGAGCATCAGGAGATTTTAGCGGAAGGTTTTTCAGATATTATTGGAAAAGAATATAACCTAAGCTTTGGCATTGTCAATGATATCAATGCTGCAATAGAAGCCATAAATAATGAATTCAAAACTGCTCAGGCTTGGAACCAAATCATTTACGATGATTACACCGCATCACTTGTAAGAGTCGCCGCAAAAGGAACAGTGGCCGAAAATTCCATATTATTTTTTCTGCTAACCTTGGTTTTGGGCAGCATCGGAGCACTAATGTATATCATTCCAGATAGCAAACTGAGTGGTGCAGCAGGCATCAAAAACAATGGTATATTTCATAAGGCTCTCAACAATCGTGGTTGGCTGGGCATCATGATTGGCACTTTCCTGATCACATTTTATATACTACTCTATTTCTTTCCGGCTTATATCACGAATTGGATTATACTGGTACAGCCGCTACAATCGCTTATAAACCCGGCAGCAACGTCCAGTCAATGGTTTCTTTATGGGCTATTGTACACGTTTGCTGTGTTGGTGATGGGTATCAGAATGATCATTAAATACCGCCACAGCAATTACCAGATTATCCGAACCATTTCTGTAATGTTTTTTCAGCTTTCCTTCGCATTTCTGATTCCTGAAATTCTAGTAAGATTGAATCAACCTTATTTCGATTTTAAAAATATGTGGCCGCTCGACTATGATTTTTTCGATGCCTGGCATATCAAAATGCTTACTTCATCCGGCGGATTAGGAATATTCATGTTTGTCTGGGGCATTACACTTTTTGTCATAGGTGTGCCAGCACTCACTTATTTCTTCGGAAAAAGATGGTATTGTAGTTGGGTATGTGGCTGTGGAGGATTGGCAGAAACTGCCGGTGACCCCTTCCGGCAACTGTCAGACAAATCCCTAAAAGCCTGGAAAATCGAACGTTGGCTGGTGCATTCAGTACTTGTTTTTGCGTTGGTGATGACCATCGCTGTTGTATACAATTTCATCACTGGCACACATTCTATTTTAGGATTAGATACCTACACATACCTGAGGAAACCATACGGATTCTTAATCGGGTCCATTTTCTCCGGGGTAGTTGGCACGGGATTTTATCCACTCATGGGCAACAGAGTTTGGTGCCGTTTTGGGTGTCCGCTCGCCGCCTATTTGGGAATCGTTCAGCGATTCAAGTCACGATTCAGAATAACTACAAATGGAGGTCAATGTATCTCCTGTGGAAACTGCTCGACATATTGTGAAATGGGTATAGACGTTCGCTGGTATGCGCAGAGAGGCCAAAACATCGTGAGATCCTCATGTGTGGGTTGTGGAGTTTGCTCCGCTGTTTGTCCGAGAGGTGTACTCAATCTGGAAAATCGTGATGAAAAAGACCGCCTGAATGAGCCTTTATTAATTGGGCTTCAAACTGAAAAAGAACAATAGAAAAAATATTTCGAATGGTTTTACAGCGATATTCGGAAAGAATGGGTCTATATAACATGAAAAAATTATTGCTGATATTAGGTGTTGCCATTGCAATTGTTGTTCTTTCCTCTTGCGAAGAATCTTCCGGGTTGATGATCAATAGTGAAAATTTTAAAATAGAACTCCTTTACAGTTGTGGCTGGTGTGCCGGTGTAGAGCAACTGACTTTATCTGAATCGGCTGCCACTTATGCTCACGACTATGCCTGTGGAGAACAGTCAGACATTCCCGAGACTTCTATAACTATCAGTGATTCGGTATGGGCTCAATACCTGAACAATATCGATATCGATTCTTTTCAATCCCTGGAAATTGACAATTGTGGTGTCTGCTACGACTGGTGTGATTATACCCTAAAAATGTCTGATTCTACCTTTAATCATTCCATCCGATTTGTAAATACTGATGAAATCACTCATGCAAAAACGAAAATACTAGCAGAAGAATTGATCAATATTCTGAATGAAAAGAGTGACGAATTTCATGATTAATTATCCATTTTGATCCGGAACCTGACCGCATCAATCAACAAACTAATCCCGGACATAAAAACAATCAAAGCAAGCGTTCCCATGCTAAACCAATTCAAAAATTCGGAACCTTCATGCTTTAGGAATCCACATTCCACAATCGCACTAATTCCAAAACCGGTGAGTGAAGCCCCAATACCACCTCTTAGCAACCATTGAATTCTATAGTATTTTCTAGACTTTTTCATCAAATATTTTTTGGAACAATAACCAACTGACCTATCGTTTGTTCTCTTAATGCATAGCTTTACTGTATGAAAATAGCTTCCATTTTATTCACTTTATCATTATTCTGGCAGTCCCCAGCAGAGAAATACCTCAATGAAGGATATGAAAAATATCTTGATGAAGATTACAAAGGCGCTATCCTTGATTTCGACAAAGCCGCCAGCTACGAACCGGAAAACGCCGAAATATACTATCTGCGTGGAGTATGTAAATCTTCAATGGGGGATAAAATTGAAGCCTTGGGAGACTTCAACAAAGCCACTGAGCTGAAACCAAAATATGCGGAGGCATACTACGAAAAGGGATACATTTTCCTCACAGATCAAAATGCCAAACTGGCCATTAAGGCTTTTGATAAATGTATTGAAATCAAGTCTGATTTCGCTGAGGCGTATGTGAGTCGTGGCACTGCCAAATGCATGCTAGAAGATAAAAAAGGAGCAAATGCCGACTGGGCCAAAGCAAAAGAACTGGGAGTTGCTTATTCGGAATATATGGTTTGTGAGTGAGCATATCAGAAATAAGTCCTCACATTCTGTTTTTACATTTTCTATGCTCAGTCATGTACTACAAACTTTTATCATCTCATACATTTTTGACAAAATATAACCATTAAATTACCTTACACCGGGCTTTAGCCCGGTGAATATTTACCTTATATGAGAGGCTTTAGCCATTAAGAATGCCGTATATCAAAATTTGGATTCATGCAGTTTGGACAGTTAAGAATAGGGAAAAGATTCTTGAAAAAGGAGTGCGGGAAGAAATCTTTAATCACATACTTCAAAATGCAAAAGAGAAAGGAATTCTGATTGATGTTGTGAATGGTCATTTAGACCATGTCCATTGTCTGTTTCGATTAAAAAACGATCAAACAATCCAAAAAATCATGCAATTGATCAAAGGGGAATCAGCATTTTGGATTAACAGAAACATGAATTTGAATCAAAAACTAAAATGGCAGGATGAATACTTTGCCGTAAGTGTGAGTGAATCTCAAGTAGAAAAGGTTAGAAACTATATTAAAAATCAAGAAGAGCATCACAGGAAGAAATCATTCGATGAAGAATATGATCAATTCATTCGGAAATATGGCTTCCATACTTACGAAGGGTAACAGCTTTTTTCTCCCCATTTGATCAACATTTACCCTAATCTGTAACAATTAATGGCTCAAGCCTTTCCAGGAAAACTTAATCATCACCGGACTGAAGTCCGGTGTAAATCTTTAGACCTGAATTCGATTAAAATATTAGTCACAGCAAGCCCTGTTTACGACAGATATGATTTGAAAATTTTGAAAAACAGTTTAACACTACGGTTCAAGTATCCGGTTAGCAGCAGCCAACAAATCCACTTCCACAAAGTCGGGGTTTCCATCAGCCTTTCCACCTAGTTGGATCGTTTTCAACCCCATTTTTCGCCCGGCAAAAATATCTGTCTTGCGATCTCCTATCATCCACGATAGTGAAGGATCTATATCAAACCTGGCAATCGCCCGCTCAAACATGAGCGTGCCGGGCTTGCGACTGAGAGATTCAGAATGCGCAGGATGCCATGGTGCATAATAAATCCGATCAATCCTATTTTCCAGCTCAGCCTGCATATAATCATGACACGCCTGCATCTGAAAACGTGTATAAATGCCTTTGGAGATTCCAGCCTGATTAGTAACCACAATGAGTAGATAGCCGTCATCTTTGAGCAGTCTCACGGCTTCCCTCACCCCGTCCAGTATTATGAATCGATCTAGCGAGTATGCGTAATCTTCAAAGTCCTTATTGATCACTCCATCTCTATCCAGAAAAACACATTTTGTCATATCACATTCCATTTCAACAAAGTAAAAATAGGCTTTAGAACGTGCATAAGTGCGGTTTTTTTAGTATTATACATATATGTTAGACTACCAAAAAAAGAAACAACTAGGGATACTGGTGAAAATCGCCATGGTAGACGAGGAATTTGCTGATGAGGAAATGAAAACGATCTATAAAATCAGTAAATCATACGGTGCAGAAGATGAAGAAATTCAGGAAATATTCGACTCACCTCCAATCAATGAAAGTCTGGCACCTATGTCAGTGATGGATAAAATGAATTTCATGATGGACTGCATGCTGGTGGTACTTGCAGATCATGTGGTGACGAATTCAGAGCGATCCTTTGCTCAGCAAATGGCCCTAAAAATGGGATTTAGAGATGAGGTAGTTCCATTTTTAATTGAAACCAAATTAATTGAAAGGTCAAAAATGTATGACTTGTTAATTCCTTTTCTGGTTCACTAGAGCTTTCTTAGCCTAACTGCAATCCCTGCCGCTGAAAACATTAAGCCAGCCAACACTGCGATCATCACTTCTACTCCAAAATAGGCTGAAATACTACTCAGTAGTGCAGATAGCATTACCAAAATCCCTATAAATGTATTGGCTACAGAGACATATAGTGGTCGATCATTCTCAGGAGCATAATTGACGAGATAGGTCTTCCGACCGATTCTTGCTCCACCGTAAGCCATAATCATCAAAAACAGAATTGGTCCGTAGGTATATATGTTTTGATAATCTGCAGGAATTAAAGAAAATAGCAATACCATCATACTCACCACCCCTCCAAATATCCCTCCTATCATCATCAAATGCTTACTGCTTTTATCTGCAAATTTTCCCCAAATAGGACTACTAATGGTATTGGCGGCTCCAGTGACCAACATGAAAAAACCAATACCAGATAAACTAATACCCAATTGATCATCAGCATATAATATTAGGAACGGCTGAACCAAGGGAATAGACAGCAACAACCCTCTCACAACAAGAAAATTTCGAAAACCAATATCCCTTTTTAGTAGACTTGCTCCTTGTTTGATTTCCTGTATCGGAGTACGCCCTCCTTCTGTAGCGCCTTTGTCTTCAGAAATAAAGGAAAAGGAAAATGCTGCAATAGCCCAGAGCACAGCAGAACCTATGAAAAGCCACTTGAATACTGCTTCGTTTGGATGATCGGACAAGAAAAAGTAAGCAAACAACCCTACTAAAATGGTTAAGACACCACCTCCAGTAGCACGCACAGCCAACAAACGACCTCTATTGGGTTTAGAAATGGTTTTCCCTAATACGTCTTTAAAGGCAATGGAAGCCACTCCGCTGGCAACATTGAATAGCAACATCCCGATTACAATTACCCATCCTATTGTGGAATCTTTCAGACTTTCTAATGAAAAAGCTATAATAAGCATGACCAATGCCTGAACGCTCGCAGCACCAATCCAAAAGTATTTTCGCCTCGGAAAAGCTCTGATCTTAGCGGAAACTATCAACTGTGGCAAGAGTGAGCCGGCATTTTTCACTGGCACCAGTAAGCCACTAAAAAATGAAGGAAGTCCAAGAATAGAAAATATCCATGGAATGATGAGCTCCGGGCTGGCAAGTTGCTCTGCGAATTTGCTCGAGAAACCATTTATAGTGTTCAGCAAAAAATTAGATGGAGTCTCCTTACATGCTTCTTCAGAAATAGCATCGCAAACGCGCTCCTCTCCATTTTCTGTCAAATACTCATAAACCTGCTCTGAAAGCTCACTATTTTTCTTTTGCATCTCATAGAAAACCGGATTTCGGATATGTTGTTCAATGATTGATGCTGTGACATTTACATCTTTTAAGAGCGTTTTACATTTTGTGACAAAATATTCCGTCACTAATTCCGAACTTAGTCTGATACAAAATGAACCGATATGAAAATTATATTATCTGTGCTTTTCTTAGCATACAGCTTAATTGGTTTTGGTCAACAATCCAAAGAAAAAATCTTGGGAAAATGGGACATTCACCGGGTCTTCAGGTCCGAAAAAAATGTCACCAAAGAGAATGACCCTTCGAACAACAGGTATATCACGTTTAATGCAGACGGCACTTTCGAAAGTGGGGGAGATCCTTATGGTATCAATACCGGGATTTACACGCTAAGCGAAAATGGTACTTTGTTTATCGATAGCGATGCTGGCGAGGGAGATGACAGTATGTGGGTAATCTCATTTGATAAAAAACAAAAAAATATGACTTGGAAAAATGCCTCTTCTCAAAGTGCCAGCGAGTTTGTGGTAGTACTAAAACGATCTAAAAAATAAAGATCACCATACGCTCTAAGGGTATTAACAACTAGGGTGGTTTTAAACAAAACTGATATGAAGCTGCACCTGTACCTTTCTCTATTTTTAATCCTATTTGGCTGTACCCGGCAAAAAGACTCCAAAGAAGAAATTCTGACAGTGGAGCAAGCCTTCAAAGAATTAGTTGCCAGTGAAGGTATTGCCAGTGGCTTTGTGGAATTTGCGGATGAAGGTGCAGTTATCGTAAGAGGAGACAGGGTGATCAAAGGAAAAAAGCAGATTAAAAATTACTTTACAGAGTTCCTATATACGAATGTACAGTTGGATTGGGAACCAGAGTTTGTGGAAGTAGCCGAGAGTGATGATCTGGCATATACCTATGGTACATACACTTTTAATGCTGTAGATACTTCTGGTCAAAATATCCATTCAAAGGGCATATTTCATACCATCTGGAAACGACAATCAGACGGCAGCTGGAAGTACGTTTATGACTGAAAAAACTAGAATCAAGGATTCTTTTGATCGTACATTTTCTTCACTTCCTGTCCCAATTGATATACAGCCAAAGCATACATTGGGCTATGATTATATCGTGTAATCACATAAAAATTCCAAAATCCAAACCAATACTCCTTACTATCTTCATTCTCAAATTCAAGCAGAGCAGCTTTCATTTCTGGGGAGATATTACCAGATGGTACATATCCATTATCAGAATAATAGCGAAGTGTATTTTTTGGTTTAGCATATTTTGAAATCACAGGCTGGGGATTAATCATATCCTTAACTTCTACAGTTATAGGCGCTCCTTCATCCCAGCGATGTTCGGCTAGATAATTCGCAACGCTGGCTATGGCATCATTTACTTCCATCAGATTCACAGATTGGTCATCATCAAAACTTTTGGCATAAGCCTGATAGCTAGATGGCATGAACTGGCAAAAGCCTATCGCTCCTGCATATGATCCTTTGATACTGTAAATATCCAAATGCTCATGATCAATAAGCTCCAGAAAATTGGCAAGCTCAGCCTTGAAGAAAGAAGACCGCTTCGGATAGCCAAAAGCCAGTGTATAGAGTGCGTCCAAAACGCGATAGCTACCGATTCGCTGACCGTAAAATGTCTCTACTCCAATGATTCCCAGAATAACTTCCACCGGGACCCCACTCTCTGCAGAAACAGCATTCAAAGTCTCACGATTCGTCTCCCAAAAATCTACTCCGGCTTTAATTCTATCTTCTTTGAGGAAAATA
The DNA here is from genome assembly GCA_030425425.1 of Bacteroidia bacterium. Taxonomy (GTDB): domain Bacteria; phylum Bacteroidota; class Bacteroidia; order Cytophagales; family Cyclobacteriaceae; genus Marinoscillum. The sequence continues at coordinate 29,379 of JAUIAO010000028.1, forward strand.
TTTCGATATCGCTCCCATGTCATAGTGCCTTCAGCAGGACGCTCCATCTTATCAATAATATCCTGCTTATACTTTGCATTGCTCAAAATCTCAGTAACCTCTTCTACACTCAGATCGTGAGTGCTGGAATAGCTTGTAGCAAATTGCGCCACTTTGTTTTCATCGATTTGACCCATTGCCACTGAGACAGACAACCAAATAAAACTCAATATTACTCCTCTCATTCCTACGTCATTTGAAAATAAAACGCCAAAGATGCCGCAAATACCATACTAGTCACGCATTTGACAGTTTTTTATTACAAAAACACCTCCTGAAACATAAAAACGACCTATCAGGTTTAATAATTATGGAAAATAAAGTTTGGAGTTCATTTACGCGAAAAATTTTTATCAACGCCCCCGCTGAGCAAATCTACTGGCATTGGGCTACAGCCAAAGGGATGGAATCCTGGATACTGAGAAGTTGCGAGTTTGTGGATGAGCGCCAAATCAAACGTGGACATGAAGAGCTCACGCAACCCGGAGATGAATATCAATGGTACTGGCACAATCAATTTGAAGGAGTAACTGGTAAAATGCTGGAAGGAAATGGTAGAAATTATTTGGTATTTACTTTTATGAACTCTGAGGTTATGATCAAGCTTGATGACGAAGCTCATGAAAAGACATTGGTCAGCTTAACTCAAAGATTTATCCCTACGGATGATGAAAGCAAAATGAATATTTGTTTTGTTCAGGGGACAGCCTGGAGCTTTTGGCTCACCAACCTAAAAGCATACATCGAGCATGATATTACGCTGCATGAGACTGAGGCTTTGACACTACAGGGAGACGAAAAATCAGAATTCATCAATATCTAACAAAGTACTTTGAGCTGGTCACTCGACTCTATTCAGCACTGAATCAGGGAAATATTTATTTGTAAGCGCGACCATTTCATCACCTTTTACGAACATTTCGATAGTAATTTCATCGGTATGTTTCAGTCCACATGCTCCCAATAGTTCCATCACGGCATGAACAGTGTTTCTGTGGAAATTATAAACTCTTTCTGCTTTATCTTCTACCACTATCCCTTTTGCCAGCATTTTATCTGTGGTGGCCACTCCCGCCGGGCATTTATTGGTATTGCACCTAAGTGCCTGAATACAGCCAATACTAAACATGAACGCTCTGGCAGAATTGCAAATATCAGCTCCCAGCGCTCTCCTCCTCAAAATAGAAAACGCACTCAGCACTTTGCCACTTGCAATTATTTTTACTTCGTTTCTTAGTCCATATTTCTCCAAGGTTCGATGTACGAAAATCAATGCAGGCTCCAATGGTAATCCTACAAAATCTGAAAACTCTAATGGAGCTGCACCTGTGCCACCTTCAGCACCATCCACAGTGATGAAGTCTGGCCAGATTTCCAGCTCTTTCATCTTTTCTACCAGGTCTATAAACTCTTCCGTTCTCCCAACACACAATTTGAACCCAACAGGCTTGCCTTTGGAGAGTTCTCTCAATTGCTGAATAAAATGCAGTAGATCTTCTGGTTTTTTCACATGTCGGTGACCGGGAGGAGAAAGTATAGTTGTATGAGGTTTCACACCTCTTATCCTGGCTATTTCTTCATTGTTTTTGGCTGCTGGCAACACTCCTCCATGCCCTGGCTTGGCGCCCTGAGAAACCTTCAATTCAATCATTTTCACAGCAGCATTGGCCGCCTTTTCGGCGAATTTTCCAGGGTCAAAATCTCCATCCTCAGTTCTACAGCCAAAATATCCTGTTCCGATTTGCCAAACCAAATCTCCACCCATCAGGTGATAATCCGAGATAGAACCTTCTCCAGTATTGTGATAAAATCCGCCTTTCTGTGCACCCTTATTCAGCGCCATGATAGCATTTTTGCTCAGTGAGCCATAACTCATGGCTGAAATATTTAGCACCGATGCGCTATATGGTTGCAGGCATTTAGAACTTCCAATGGTCACCCTGGGAATATCCGTAACTGGCTCTGTAGCATAAATAGAATGACGCAATGCCTCATACTCTTCTGTATCCAAATCATGTTGCGTACCAAACGGGTGAGTATCATTTACATTTTTGGCTCGGCGATATACCAGTGCCCGATGGTTTCTGCTGAATGGCTTGCCATCGGTATTTCTCTCTATAAAATATTGCTGAATTTCTGGGGAGATGCTTTCAAACATGTATCTGAAATAGCCCAAAATCGGGAAATTACGCAGGATAGCATGTTTTCCCTGAACCCGATTATATACGCCAGTAAAGACAAGAGGCAGTATAACAAGATATGCATAGAGCCAGGAATGATCTATATAAAAAGCCAGTGCTGCAATTAGTAAGACAAGAAATACCGCAGCTTTATAAAATGAGTGACGCATTGAGTTTGGATTAATTGAAAGTCAAACAGTCTTACAACTTACGCGATTTATTTCAGTTTTCAGAAATAAATTATTTAGAGGCAGAGCCATCGAGATATTTGATGGAATTTGCTTTGCAAGCATAATGTCTCTCGGCCCATAGGGTCGGGGAATAAAACCCATTGGTGAGATTAAGATAAGACCTGTGCTATTGCTGCCACTACTTTTTTACTGCTTCCAATAAAGATATGATCATCAATGATAAAAACCGGTCTTTTCAGGAAGGTATATTCCTCTAAAATCAATTGCTTAAAATCCTCCTCGGTTAAATTTTTATCTTTCAACCCCATCTCTTTGTATTTCCGTGCAATTTTCGAGAATAGCGTCTCATAGCTATTGGTCATCTCCCGCATTGCATTCAATTGCTCTTCGGTAATTGGTTCTGTCTTGATGTCTTGTTTTTCAAAATCATCTCCAATCTTCAGTTCGGTCATGATGCGCTTACAAGTATTGCATGTAGAGAGGTAATAGACTTTTTTCATGAATTTAATTCGTTATTAGGTTACAAAAGAAAGCAAATCAAATAACATGTGTCTCATATTTATTGTACATAATATCTGTACATTTGTAAGATGGAAGTTACTAGTTACACTAATTTCAGGCAACACTTAAAAACCTTCATGGACAGTGTTTTCAAATCAAAAGCACCTTTATATGTCACACGTACAAATGGGGAAGATATGGTGCTGATCTCTAAAGCCGACTATGAAAGCCTACAGGAAACTTTGTATCTACTAAGTAGTCCGGCCAATGCTCTACGATTACAGGAGGGAATTGAGCAATACAACAAAGGCGAAACGGTCACTATTTCCCTTGATGATCTAAAGGAATGAAAATCACTTTCGTGAAAACCGGATGGGAGGATTACTTATACTGGCAAAAGACAGATAAAAAAATGATTAAACGAATAAACGATTTGATCAAAGAATGTTGTCGGACTCCATTTGAAGGAACGGGAAAGCCAGAATCTTTAAAAAATAATTTAAGTGGCTGGTGGTCAAGAAGAATAAATATTGAACATCGGTTTGTTTATCGAGTAGAGAATAATGAGCTAATCATTTTACAGTGCCGAAAGCATTATTAGAATCACTTCAAAGAATTCATATCAAAAACATTTTTTAGTTTCAATTGTCCCAAACATGACAACTCCTCGATGAATACATCATTTAAGTTTGTCAACAAATTAACATCCATTGAAAAAAGACATCAGGGTAATCATTCCTGCATTTAATGAACAAAATGCAGTGGGGCTGGTAGTGAAAGAAATCCCGAAAGATTGGGTGAGTGAAGTGATTGTTGTCGATAATGGATCTGAAGACGACACTTTTTTACAAGCACAAAACCAAGGGGCCACTGCGCTAAAAGAGCCTCGCAAGGGTTATGGAAGGGCTTGCTTAAAAGGCATGCACCATTTTGCGAAAAGTGAAACAAAGCCCGATATTGTTGTTTTTCTGGACGGAGACCATTCCGATTATCCGGAACAATTACCCGAATTATTACAGCCAATTGTGGATGACAAGGCCGATCTGGTAATCGGGTCACGTGCTTTGGGCAAAAAAGAAAAAGGATCTATGACACCACAGCAGGTTTTTGGCAATTGGCTGGCAACCACGCTTATCCGTCTGATTTATAAAGTAAGCTTTACAGATTTGGGTCCTTTTAGAGCAATCAGGTATGATAGCCTCATGGCTATAAATATGCAAGACACCAATTACGGGTGGACTGTGGAGATGCAACTAAAAGCTGCACGTCATCAGCTCAGGTCTATAGAAGTGCCAGTAAACTATCGTCGAAGAATCGGAGTTTCTAAAGTTTCCGGAACTTTGAAGGGAACAATTTTGGCTGGAATAAAAATCATCTATACAATTTTCAAATATTTGTAAACTGTGGAGTGGATTATCATCATCGGATACAGCGTGGCATTAGCTGGCATTACTTTTTTTAGTATTGAGCAATTATATCTGGCATTGGTTTACAGAAAGGTGAATTCCATCAAAAAGTTCTCACCTCTTGACACCTTCCCTTCAGTAACGATCCAACTCCCTATTTACAATGAAAAATATGTTGTAAAGCGGTTGATAGATTGTATGTGCCAGTTGGACTACCCGAAGGACAAGCTGGAAATCCAGGTATTGGACGATTCTACAGACGAAACCAGCGAAATCATCGCCGCAAAAGTCTTGGAATGGACCAACCACGGTTTCGAAATCCAACATATCAGGCGTAAAGACCGAGTTGGTTATAAGGCAGGAGCACTGGAATACGGACTCCAAAGTGCAAAAGGAGAGTTTATCGCGATTTTCGATGCTGATTTTTTACCAAAAGCCAATTTCCTAAATGAAACATTACCCGCTTTTGACGATCACATAGGCATGGTTCAGACCCGGTGGGGACATATCAATAAAAATTTTAGCTTGCTGACCAAGCTACAGGCATTCGGGCTGAATGCGCATTTTACAGTAGAGCAAACGGGTAAAAATGCAAAAGACGTCTTCATCACCTTTGATGGTACTGCCGGAATCTGGAGGAAATCATGCATAGAAGAAGCGGGTGGCTGGGAACACGACACACTTACTGAAGACCTGGATCTTAGCTACAGAGCTCAGCTGAAAGGTTGGAAATTTCTTTACCTGGAACAAGTAGTAGCTCCTGCTGAGTTACCAGTGCTGATTTCCGCTGTAAAATCTCAGCAATACCGCTGGAACAAAGGTGCTGCCGAGACTGCTAAAAAAACCGCTAAAAGATTGATAAAATCTGATCAGCCTTTCCGTGTGAAACTGCACGGACTTATGCGTCTCTTCAATAGTTCCATATACCTTTTTTTGGTGATGGCCAGCACATTATCAATCCCACTATTATTTCTAAAAACGCTAAATCCAGACATTTCTATTGTGGTAGATATGACTAGTGTTTTTTTTATCGGCTTTTTAGGGATGATGTTTTTCTATTGGATCTCTGTGAAATCAGTGGGTGAAAAGGCCTCCTTCAGCTACTATTTCAGCCATTTTCCTTTGTTTTTAATGTTTAGCATGGGCATGGCACTTCACAATGCTATAGCCGTGATGGAAGGATATCTTGGAAAAAAATCTCCATTTGTTCGTACCCCAAAGTTTAACGTGAAAACTAAATCGGATCATTGGGAAGGAAACAAATACTTAACAGTCAAATTGTCTCCGGTAACAATTCTGGAAGGATTGTTGGCTTTTTACTTTTTATTCGGAGCCTTCTCGGGAATATATCTGGAAGATTTTGCCTTGTTGTTTTTCCACCTGATGTTGGCAGGTGGTTTCGGAGCAGTTTTTTTCCTCTCTGTTAAATCACTGATTTATGTCCCTTCCAGAAAATAGGACTGCAGGATTAACGGCAATTTTTATTTTTCTAGCCGGAATCAGTGGTGCTGGTCTACTTATTCCCCGAGTGGTAGGATCCACACTTTTGATCAGCTATTTCGTGGCGTTCTTTGGGTATTTTTGGTTATCACGTGGCAGACTAAATATCCAATTGCTCATCTCAACCGGGCTTTTTGCCAGGCTCATCCTTTTTCTAAAAATGCCCGAACTCTCTGATGATATTTATCGATTTATCTGGGATGGAAATTTGCTGCAGAATGGAATCAATCCATATATTCATTTACCGGAAAACATCCGGAATCAAGGCTTGGCGGGAATTGATACCGAGCTTTTTGTCCAACTAAATTCCCCGAATTATTATTCAGTCTATCCTCCATTCAATCAAGCCCTATTTTGGTTAGCAACTTATATAAGTGAAAGCCAATTGGCACAGACTAATATTCTGAGATCTGTTTTATTAATAGCAGATATTGGTAGTTTGTACTTCCTCGGCCAGATTGTCAAAAAAAATCAGCTGAATGCAAATTTGCCTTATTGGTTTTTTCTCAACCCATTGCATATTCTGGAAGTGACCGGAAACATGCATTTTGAAGGACTGGTGATCTTTTTTCTAATTGTTGGAATCTACTACTTCGATAATTCATGCATAAAATCAGGATTGGGGTTTGGATTAGCCATAGCTACGAAAATACTCCCGCTGATTTTCATCCCGACCGTATTCTTTCGAAACACCAGAACAAGAGGATTTAAAATCGTCCTGATAGCCGGAATAATTTCAGGCCTTACCTTTTTGCCTTTTTTATTTTCTGAAGCATTTACCAGTATGAATTCCAGCCTGGGACTTTATTTTCAAAAATTTGAATTCAATGCAAGTATTTACTTCCTCCTCCGAAAAATTGGATTTTGGGTCAAAGGGTATAATATTATCGGCACATTGGGCCCCTGGTTATCTCTGGCTTCATTTCTTGCTATTGTAACTATTTCTTTTGTTGGGAATCGCCGCGGATGGCACTTATCCAAAACCATGCTGTTTGCTCTATCTGCATACTTGTTGTTTACTACTACAGTACACCCGTGGTATATTTTGCCGCTGATTCCGCTTGGTCTGCTATCTGGATTTTACTATCCACTCGTTTGGTCGTTGATGGTTTTTATCACTTATTTGGGATACTCAAAAGAAGGTTTTGAACTTTCTTTGGGGTGGATTGCTTTAGAGTATGTCACCGTAATTCTTACTTTCTCAGTAGAACTATTCAAGAAATATGAAACTCGATAAGTTACTCCTATTGCTAATCTTGGGCTCTGTTTTACCTGCTTGTGGTCAAAAGACTTTCGACCAAAAAATGGAGAGCCTTTATAAAAATACAGTGCCATTGATTAGTGCTGAGGAATTGAAACAGTTGCAATACACGGATGTTTTCATCCTGGATACCAGAGAGCAAGAAGAGTTCGAAGTAAGTCACATAGAAGGTGCACAGTTCGTATCTTTTGATGATTTTGAAGCTGAGGATGTAGGTAATATCCCAAAAAATGCTCAAGTCGTCGTGTATTGTTCGGTAGGTTACCGAAGCGAACAGATAGGAGAAAAACTGCAAGAAATGGGATATAGGCATGTGAAAAATTTATATGGTGGTATTTTTGAATGGAAAAATCAAGGAAACGAAGTTTACAATACGAACAATCAGCCTACGGACAGTGTACATACCTATAATTGGAATTGGTCCAAGTGGCTATATAAAGGCATAAAAGTATATGAGTGATTCTAGCGAAAACCTACTGATCATATTCGTAAAAAACCTGATTCCGGGCCATGTAAAAACGAGGTTAGCTTCAGAAATCGGGATCGATGGGGCCTTGGACGTTTACAAATTCCTGGTTGAGCATACTTTCGAAATCACGAATGAGCTTGAGATTTCTAAGTCGATTTATTACTCGCAGTATGTAGAAATTGAGGACATTTGGGATACAGACAGCTACAAATTATTTGTTCAAAAAGGTAATGGTTTGGGCGAACGCATGCTCAATGCTTTCGATGAAGCATTTGACCGAAAGTTTAAGAAAGTAGTCCTCATTGGGTCAGACAGTTTCGAGATAAAAGGAGAGCATATTCTGGAAGCATTCGAACAATTGGATGAGCACGAAACCGTCATTGGTCCATCAAAAGATGGAGGCTATTATCTCATTGGAATGAAGCGACCCTACCCGCAATTATTCAACAATAAAAAATACGGTCATAAACAAGTGCTCAGTGAATTGTTGACAGAAGTGGCTCAGGCTGATATCTCCTACCATTTACTCCCCACACTTTCTGACATTGATACATTACAAGATCTCAAGGATTCAGATATTGATTTTGAATTTGTAGACCCGGAAGAGGGTGATATCCTCTAGAGCGTGTAGAAGATCAACAATTTTTAGGTAGTGAAATATGAAATTCACTTCCTTCGTTTTCCACAGAGGTGACCCAAATTTTACCGTGCATTGTTTGAATGTTCTTTTTGACAATGGCTAACCCAAGTCCGGTTCCCTGATATTCAGCCTCCACATGCAACCTTTTGAAAAGGCTAAAAATATCCACATGATATTCCTTTGGAATGCCTATACCATTATCTTTTACAGACACCTGCCAATGTGTTTCTGTCTCCTGAGCTGATATAGAAACTTTCGGCTTCTGGTTAGTTCGATGATATTTGATTGCGTTACTCACCAGATTTTGCATCACCTGTGTCATCGCAATTTTATTGGCGCATATATTTGGTAGTTCCCCATAGGTAATCTCAGCTCCACTTTCTTCAATTTCACGATGCAATACACTGTACACATCATCCATGATCATTCTCAAGGGGACAGACTCACAATTCTCTTTCTCTTTGCCGGCGAGCGTATATTTCAATAAATCCTGAATCAGCATATTGATTCGCTTTGCACCTCTCATCGAATAGTGAATGTATTCCGCTGCTACCACGTCCAGTTTTTCCTCATACTGTTTTTTCAGAAGACCCAGATAACTGGAAATCATTCGTGTAGGTTCTTGCAGGTCATGAGATATAACATGAGCAAACTGTTCTAGTTCTTCAGCCCTTCTTTCCAGCTTTCTGTTGAGTTTCTTCAAATCACGAGTTTTGATATTGATCATCTTCTGAAGTTTTATCGGCTGAGAAGAAATCTTCCAGGTGAAAACCGTAAGAAAACCAGTAAACACTATACCCAACAAAGAAAAAACTACTACTTGAATATAAATCTCCGGAGATTTTAGTTTGACAAACAGATCCCATCCACCCTGGGAAAGGTGCTCCATTGCATAAAGTCCTTCATCGAATGTCTCTTCATTTACAAACAACTTTTGCTTGTTCTCGCCACGGTTTTTGATCAACTGAAAGATATAATTCTCATCCTCACCTGACAGGTCTATTGACAAACCTTTCAGAATGGTCTCCAAATGAATGATCACAGCCGCAAATCCAAATACCTCATTTTCCTTAATAATTGGTAGACGGCCAACAAATCCGGTTCCACCCTGAGTCAGTTCGAATGGACCCTCAAAATACAATTCGCGCCTTTTGATGGCTTCTGCTGCCTCACGCTTATGGTCAGGGTTCTGAGAAATATCCATTCCTATCACTACCTCATTTCCTTCTAGCGGATAAGTTTTGGTAATTACGGTTCCCTCTACCAGCTGAAGGGCATCTATGTAATGGTTATGTTTTAGAATCTGACTAGACAGACTATCAAAATTGTCCCCCAAAAATCCATTTTCTACCAGAAATGCAAGGGTGTAGGTGGCTGTACTGCTATGTTCCAAAATAGACTGAAGTCGGCTTTTAAACTGAATAGCACGCCTTTCCACCCGATCTTTTTCAATGGCTTTTTCTCGCAGGTATAACCTCCAGGTAAATGTCTGAGTAACAAATAAAGAGATGATTAATACAAGCCAGGTGATCCTTATAGGCTTGTGGTAATAGCTGAGCATGTATGGTCAAATAAATAGTCTAGGTTTCATAGTGAAATTACAATTTACTATTGGAAACTAGAACAGCTTCAGCCAATATCCTGAATCATTGGGGATTATTCTGTATTGAAAGTGACTAAAAACGTTCAATTCAATTTTCCCAAATCCCGGATCCGGATTCTTCTGATGAAACTCTCAATTTGCCTTAAAGTGAATAGTTCCCTATGGAAAATTGCATATTTCTTTTAACAAGTAGTTCATTGGATATATTATTACATATAACATTATATTACTATCAAATGATAGTATTGCAAAAAACTGATTTAAGTCATGTATCAATATTTGCTGTTCACCCCCCAATAATTATGTTTGTTACCTCTTTTTGTTGGCCGACATAAAGCTTCTTATAGCTATTTCTCTTACTTTAAACTGCCACAAATACCAAAAGCTATGAAAAATCTTATAATTATTATTGCGATCACCTTGCTCATATCATGTAATGAGAGTGATTGTTGCTATGCCGGAGATGATACTCTTTTTGAAATCGGGCTATTCAATAGTTCGGGCATTGATCTACTTGACACTACCAACTCAGAAAGTATTGATATCTCCAAAATCAGAATTTTGAATTTAAGAGATGGTGAAGCAAAAATACATTACCAATCTTCAAGTGCTGCACCGTATGGATACATCATATATGAACGTGATTCTATTTTCAGATTGAACCCAGATTTTGACCTAAAGGACAAAAAAGAGGCCACAGGTTTTATCCAATGGAATGAAGACGATCTGGATACCCTGGATTTTGTGCTGGACAAAGAATTCACGAGGATCTTAAGCATACATTTCAACGGAACGGAAGTTTATAATAAGGAAACATCTGATGATTGGGATTACAAATACTTCAAGGTGATCAAATGACACTTTTTACACCGGGAATAATTATGAAAAATATTCCCGGTGCCTTTGTTATTAAAAACCTTATCCCTTCTTATCTCATTCATTTGAGCTGCTCCAAATCCCTGATCAAAATCCTCCTACGATCAAAAGTAATCAGGTTTTCATCTCTTAGCTCATTCATCACAGTAGTGACTGTCTGCCGAGAAGTTCCTGTGAGACTGGCGATATCCTTGTGCGTAAAATGATTTTTGATCATGGTTTCATAGCCTACTTTTTGACCTTTTTCCTCGGCCATTTCCTTCAGGAAATCGATTATTCTTGTACGAGCATCTTTGAAAACCAGAGCCTCTATCCTACGCTCCATTTTCCTCAATCTAAAGCCCATGATTTTAAAAATTTTCAAGCTCAATGCCTGATCATCTTTCATGAGATCTTGTAGATCCGGAATAGTCATGGCACAAACACGAGTACCCGAATCCATAGCCTGTGCGAAATCGTTTCTCGTCTCTTCTCCTGCTAATGCTAATTCTCCGAATACCTCACCTTTGGTAAGTATGGCCTTCACGATCTCTTTGCCATCACTAGAGTAAGTCCCGATCTTCACTCTACCATTGGAAACCAGGTAAATCCATCGGGAAGGCTGATCTTTGAAATAGATATACTCATCCTTACCAAAAACATCTGGTACGTGCATCTCCTCCATATTAGGAGTTTTTCTCGGACACAGTACATCAAAAAGATCTGTTTCCTCAAAATACCAAAGACTGGTTTTATCACTCATTGCTGAACAGTATTTATTTTTATTTGATAAGTCATATCAGGAGTGCATTTTTGCAGCGCAATTCCGATCAGACAAACTACAGGAATAAAGCTCCGAAATTATCAAATTGATGGATTATTTACACCTTAAAGCTCTTCATATCATTTTTATTGTGACATGGTTTGCCGGACTTTTTTATATCGTTCGGTTATTCATATACCATACTGAGGCACTGGCCTTGGATGAGCCCAAAAAGTCCATACTCAGTGATCAATTCTCGATAATGAGTAAAAGACTCTGGTTTGGGATTACCTGGCCTTCTGCCATTATTACGCTGGTTTTTGGTGGGTTGTTGTTGTATCAACAGCCGGGTTGGTTAGAAATGCCATTTATGCATATTAAGTTGACATTTGTTGCGTTGCTGTATGCTTATCATTTCTCTTGCCACTATCTATACAAAAAACTACAAAAGGAGGAAACTAAATACTCTTCCAATCAATTAAGGATATGGAACGAAGTGGCCACTATCATCCTGGTCGCTGTGGTCTTTTTGATTGTAGTTAAAAATCAAATAAGCTGGATCTGGGGAATTATTGGAATATTCCTATTTGCTTTTGTATTGATGCTCGCCATCAGAGTCTACAAAAGACTAAGAGAAAACAACCAATAGGTTAAGAGCAAAAAACAACATTCAGACAAGACATTAAGAATTGAATATGAAAAACTTATTAATAATTATCATAGGCCTAATTATTATCTCCTCTTGCGAAGGAGCGAAAAAGAAATACGAACTCCCTATACTGGGACGCATGCAGGTAAAAGATACGGTGATCAATGGTGAAAAGGTAAAGGACACGATTTATCATACCATTGCAGATTTTCAGTTTGTAGATCAGGACAGCAATTTTGTAACAAATGAAACCTTTGATGGACAAGTATATGTTGCAGATTTTTTCTTTACAACTTGCCCTACCATTTGCCCTAAAATGAAGCAACAGATGCTGAGAGTATACTCTGCTTATAAGAACAATCCTGAAGTAGGAATTCTCAGCCACACCATTGATCCTAAACATGACACTGTGGCTGTTCTACATGATTTTGCGGATAAGTTAGGCGTAGAAACCAACAAATGGCATTTTGTAACTGGTGATCAGGATGAAATCTATGACCTGGGAGAAGAGAGCTACATGATAGTTGCAGCCGAGGATAACGAAAACCCGGAAATCTCAGGTGGGTATATTCACAGTGGAGCTTTCTTGCTGGTAGATCAGGAAAGAAGAATTCGGGGAGTCTATGATGGTACGCGACCAGAACAAGTCGATATCCTAATCAATGACATCAAACGATTGATCTCAAAAAAAGCACAGGATGAAAATTCTTAACGGATTTCTGTTTTTAGGTTTACTGCTCAGCATAATCAGTTGTGGAGGTAGCAATAACGAGCAAGACAAAGACGGTAAAAAGTTGGATAGGAGAACGGAAATTCGCCTGATGCAATACAAAGTAGAAGGTAAGAAGCTCTATCAGCTGCATTGTGCCAATTGCCATCAGGAAAATGGAGAAGGCCTGGCCCGACTGTACCCACGGCTGGCCGGTTCTGATTATTTACTAAATGACTTACCGAGAGCCGCCTGCATCATCAAATACGGACAGTCTGACACAATCACTGTAAACGGAGTGGAGTTTAATCAGGTAATGCCCGGTGTGCCAACACTCACACCTATTGAAGTAGCAGAAATACTCACTTACGTTTCCAATAGCTGGGGCAATGAGGCTGGCATTTCTTCGACAAGAGATGTTTCCAAATGGCTGGACGATTGTAAGAGATAACAAAATTGATGTTTTTAAAAATTGATCAACTGACAATTTCCCCCATTCACCCTGTATTTCATGCTTCTTAAATTGTTGGTGAGAAATGCGAGCCGATTTCAGATTATATTTAGGTTTTGCTATTCAACCAGCAATAAATGAAATTTTTCAATCACCTCGACTTAGAAATAAGTGATCGGCTTTCTTATGAAGAGCAATCCAAAGCAAGGTTCATTTTTTATTATGCACTGATTGGATTTGTATCAACTATAATTCTGTTCTCCTACTTACTCTCCAAAGAGCGAAATCTTTTGCAGAACCTCTTCATGTATGCCTGCATCATTACCAATCCGCTATTAGGGTTGACTGCATTGCTGGCGTGGAAAGCCAAACCATTCCCGGCTTCAGTTACTGCTATTATCTCGTTAGCAATAGGCGCCTATTCTTCTTTGGTGTTGGACCTTCCTGCATTCCTTTCGTTGCTTATGGTTCTGCTTTTTTCAGCTAATTTCATCTCCATTGGCAACCGACTGCTATATTTGACTTTCTCAATGCTCATCAGCAGCATATTACTGAAGCTTCTGATAGAATCAGGTGTAATTCAAATCTTGAATATAGGCAGGTCCGGACTTCCTGACTCCTCTATTATAATCATCCTGATACTAATGTTTTCAGTCTTCTCTTATGCACTGTTTATCAACGTGCTGATCAATAGTGGAATGAAAAACTCGGAAAAACTCATTCAAACTTCCGAAAAACTCCGTGAGACACTTTCTACTAAAGAACGTTTCGTCGCACTCATAGCCCACGACCTAAGAGGACCCGTTGGTAGTATTACCAACTTTTTAAATGGTATGCGTGAGGGCCATATACCCATGGATGAGGAAGTGATTGATCTCCTAAAAGATACGAGTAGCAAGACCCAGCACTTGTTAGAAAACCTGTTGGATTGGTCTATGGTTCAGGATAATGCATCTCCTCTTCGCAAAACCACTTTTAGTCTTTCCTCGGCTATTATGCAGGAAATAGAATTATTGAATATAGCTGCACTTACTAAAGAATTGAATTTGATTATTGACTGTCAGGATGACGTTCAGGTCAGTGCAGACTTTAGTATGATCTGTACCTCGTTTAGGAATTTACTCTCCAATGCTATCAAATTTTCCAGACGTGGTGGCATCATAAGAGTAACCTGTGAAAAAACTTCATCACAGGTAAAAGTTAAAGTAGTCGATCAGGGAGTAGGCATGACACCAGAAACAATGGGAAAGCTTTTCCAGCATAAGTATTTCAATGACTCTCAGTTCGGCACGGATTATGAAAAAGGTAGAGGCCTGGGGCTCATTATCACGAGTGACTTTATTAAAGCTAATAACGGAAAAATCGGAGTAGAAAGTGAAATTGGTGTCGGTAGTGTATTTTGGTTTTCAATCCCCTTGACAGAATTGATCAACGAACAGAGGTAATACAGACTAAAAAGAAAACCCGAAACACTAATTGAATCGGGCTCCATTTTCGCTTATACATCAAACTACTCTTCTGTTTCCAAAGCTTTCTTTCCGGCCTCCAAAGAGCTAAGCATATCTTCTTTCACCTGCTGAATAGATTTTAACTGACCTTCCAGATACACTTTCACCTCTTCATCTGTACCAGTAAAATGATGATCATATTGTCTCATCCATGCCATCATATTTTCGTTGGCCATTTCTATACTGGTAGCCAGTTGCTTAAGTTCAGCAGTTTTCAGAGAGTCTTCTCCCAGTGAATCCGCCACTGCCAACAATGATTTCTGAGTAGACCTCAATTCTCCCATTTTTGGCATCACCTCATCGTGTACGTTCATTACCTGTTCTTTCAAGGGCACTTTATCCTCCTCATTTGCTGATTCTTTTTTGGGTGAGGTGCAGGCTGTAACCGCCAGCACCAGGGCAATCATTAAATAATTCTTCATGGTTTTAAGTTTATATTTTTGGTATCAGTCTAACTGGCCGTAAAAAAACCGCCAGATCAAAATATATATTTTGTTATCGGATTTCCAAAGTGGCATCCTCAAGAATATACATCAGCTGATCAATGTCTGTGCTATTCAGTTTTAATTTACCTGAAACGGTCACTTTTTTAGCTGTGTATTTCACAGTCTCTTTGAGATATATCTCCGCTACAGATTCCGGGCCAGCTCCACCACAAAAGAAACATGAGGCCACAGGTACTGATGATATGATCAGGTGATCTGGAGAAAACATCCCTTCGAATGGTATAATATACCCGGAAAGCACTATTTCCTTTCCTTCCAGTTTCTGAATAGGT
Organism: Bacteroidia bacterium; assembly: GCA_030425425.1. Classification (GTDB taxonomy): domain Bacteria; phylum Bacteroidota; class Bacteroidia; order Cytophagales; family Cyclobacteriaceae; genus Marinoscillum. The sequence continues at coordinate 44,882 of JAUIAO010000028.1, forward strand.
TCATTGAATTTTGGCAAAAAAACTTCTCCATAGTCATCTTGTCCTTTTTCGTACTCTAATCCTCCAAGAGTTTTCCAGTTCTCAGCGGAATCCTGCTGCGCAAAACCGAAACTCAAATTCAACACCAGTAAAAAACCTATGATTACTTTCATTATTTATCCTTTTGATAGGGTTTCAGATATATCTGTTTTATATGCAAAAATAGCGGGAATTATGGATGCCATCAGCCCGACTAGTAAACAACCTACTAACACTAAAAATTCCTCGGACATTAAATACCAAGCGCTAAAATCTACACCATCAATAGACCATCCGATAACAAAAAGTAAGGTATGTGCTATCATCAGCCCTACTAGCGCACTCGCCAGACTAATCACCATTCCCTCAGAAATAATCAAAAGAAATACTTTCGCCCTACTTGCTCCCATAGATCGCATGATAGCTATATCATATTTTCTGTCTTTCAATGAATTGAGCAAGGCAATAAACACACTAATAGCAGAAATGATAATGATGAGTATACCCAGAATATTGACCACCTTTACTCCAACCCCAATGATATTGAACAGTCGGGCGGTTTCAAAAGCTGGCGAGGCAGCTTGAAAATTACTATTGGAATTGATCTGACGTGGCAGAGTAACGGCACCCATAGGTGATCTGTACTTGATCAATAATGAGGTAATCTCTTCCTGCTCTAACTGCTCCCTTGTGACCTCAATTCCTAAATGAGCAATACTAACTAATGAATCATTTTCATGATCTTCATGGCCATGTACATGCCACACACTGGGTAAATCAACCAATATTAGCCGATCAACCACGGAACTATTGGATTCAAAAATCCCAGTAACTACAAAAGGATTGTCGTCATGTCCATCACCATCAGATGAAAGCCCATGCTGGCTGGTAATTCGGTCGCCAATATTCAAATCAAGCTTTCGAGCAACCTCAGCGCCTATTATTGCCTCCATATGATCAGCAAACCAGGCGCCTTCAGACACCTTCATGTCATATAATTCGCCATATGCTTTTGTGGTACCAACGATTCGAAAACCATTATAGCTGTCACCTAGCGATAGCGGGATTGCTGACTGGATGTATCTATTGTGACTGATCTCCGAAGCTTCTTTTAGTGAAATATTGCCCGTTGGGAAATCTATATGAAAAATATTGGCCAATATGATTTGTAATGGACTTCCTTTTGCCGCCACCACCAGGTCAATTCCTTTAGAGTTTTTACTAATCTCACTTTTCAGCTGGGAAGAAATCAACAGAATTAAAACTACAATAGACACTCCAAACCCTAACAGTAAAAAACTGAGAAAGCTATTGAGAGGTCTTGCAATGACGTTTTTATAACTCAGTGAAAAAATATTCATAATTTCAGGTGATTCGAGAATTCACTTTTTACACGCTGGTCATGAGTAGCCACTATGAGCATAGCTCCGTTTTCTTTGGCTTGTTGATTGAGCAAACTAATGACGGAATGACAGCTATCATCATCCAAACTAGCCGTCGGTTCATCCGCAAAAATGACTTTTGGGTCATTGGCTACTGCACGCGAGATGGCTACTCTCTGGGCCTGACCCTGAGAAATCTGATGTATTTTTCTTTGAGCCAATTCTGAAACCTGCAGACTTTCCAGTAACTGACTGACTCTCTCATTCGAAAGCTTCTTACCACCAAGATAACCAGCCAAGTGAATATTTTCCTCTACGGTAAGAGCAGCAATCAAATGTGGTTTTTGAAATACTAAACCAATATTTTGCCCTCTAAATTGATCCAGCCTGGTGGTAGAAAGTCTATTCAGATAGGTATCATTAATAGAAACAGATCCTGAGCCAGGCTTTTTCAACCCAGACAATAGATGAAGCAAGGTGGTTTTTCCACTGCCAGAAGCTCCAAGAATGAGCGCGCGCCCATCTTTCTCCACCTGCCAATCTGGGTACTCTATGGTCTTCCCTCCTTCAAACTGACAAACTAAATCTTTAACAATCAGCATTTTACAGAATTACTTAGCATTGTAATATTTCAGTAATCGATTGATCTGAAACTGATGATGACGCAAATGTGCTTCAAAAAATGATATCGTATGATCCATGGTAATCCTACCGGCAATAGGATGTTTATAAATAGCCTTATTTGAAAATTTATCCGGATAAGCCTCCACAAAATCTTTTAGGTCTTCCAAAAACTGTAAGTGCTTAGTTTTGATCTCGTTATACTCCCAATCATTTGATGGGTTACTGACTACTTTGGGAGCTTTGAATTTGATTGGAGAAAACAAGAAAAGCAAATAGACTTTCATCTTGATTGCGTCAAATAGACCCGATTCAGGTATAGCATCACCTGCTTTAATTTTCTTCTTGCAATAGTTCAGGGGACCCTGCTGTGATACGTACAAATGATCCAGAACCTGAATCACCGTCCACTCTTTTTCAGCAGGACTATTCTGATATTTATCCGTAGGGTTTCGATCAAGTAGTTCAAATAAAGTCCTAAGTCGCTTATCAAATGAATAAAGGGATGCTAGTTTTTTTGAGTCCATAGCAGCAAATTATGCAATTTTCGATGATTTCATTAACCTGAGTCTCACTGATACTTTGCTTTGCAACTGAAAAAAACTAAATTCGAGAGACTTTCGTGCTGAACGTCGATAAACCACCAAAAATCGTCACTTTTGTAAAGGAAGTTTCGAGATCAGTTATAGATCAAAGTTCTGTTAATTAAGTGATTAATGAAATAGTTTTACAGTAATGTATGGCCATATAATCGGCAACTGTTATGCACGTATTTGACATCATCGCGCTTTTCATCTTTTTAGCTGGAGCGTTCATATTTATCAACACTTACTTTCTGAAGTTACCATCTTCCATTGGTCTTATGATTTTGGCTCTTGGATTGTCATTTGTGATTCTGTTTGCCGGATGGATTTTCCCTGAGTTGGAAATTGGAGCGGCAGAGTTGGAGGAATATGACTATGCGGAGGTGCTTTATCAGGTGGTACTGTCTTTTATGCTCTTTTCTGGTGCGCTGAACATAGATTTTAAAAAATTATCTCGTGAGAGTACTCCTATTTTGGTATTGGCCACTACAGGGGTGCTTATCTCCACTTTTGTAATCGGCTCACTGGTTTACCTGATGCTGGATTTTATCGGCATAGAACTACATTACTTGTATTGTCTGGTATTCGGAGCCTTGATTTCTCCTACTGACCCTATTGCTGTAACAAAAACCATCAAACGATTCAATTTATCAAAAGAGCTTTCTATCAAAATTGAAGGAGAATCTTTATTCAATGATGGAGTGGCAGTGGTGCTGGCACTTACATTATTAGATATTGCCCATGCAGGAGAAGATCATGCACTTTCAGTTTTCGAGATAAGCTGGATCCTACTTGCTGAGATAGGTGGTGGAATTTTCATTGGTCTTTTCCTTGGATATATAGGCTATAGATTGCTGAAATATGTAGACAATGATGATGTGGAGGTAGAAATCCTCATCACGCTCGCTATAGTGATGGCAGGATCTTTCCTTGCTGATTTCATTCATGTTTCTTCCAAACAAGCTGCCGTAATCATGGGGTTGGTTATAGGGAATGAAGGACGTGGACAACACGTAACCAGCGCTGCTGGTGATTATGTATTTAAGTTCTGGAATCTCATGGAAGAATCGCTCGCAGCTATGCTCTTTGTACTGATAGGGTTGGAAATGCTGGTGATACCACGAAGACCGGATTATTTTGCGGCCGGTTTTTTTGCCGTCAACATCGTATTGCTGGGAAGATGGTTAAGTGTTTTTATCCCGATCAAACTCATGTCAGTCAAACGATCCTTTGAACAAAGTACAATTCCAGTATTGACTTGGGGTGCTCTAAGGGGAGGACTGCCGATTGCGCTATCATTGTCTCTAACTGATTTTCATGGTAAGGATATCATCGTTACCATGACATATATAGTGGTGGCTTGCTCTGTGCTTTATCAGGGACTTACTGTACCAATGCTGATGAGGTTTTATAGTACGAAAAAGAACAAGAGTTAGAAATCAAAATTCAAAGCTTTGGCCCAGAGTGGTCTATGATTGGTATTAATTACTTCACCAGAAATAAACCCACCGAACATTTTATTGATGCCTTTGCGATCATGGGTAGCCATGGCGATAAGATCGGCATTGATCTCATCAGCAAATCGGATTATCACATCTGATTCATCCAACCCACTTCTGGCGTGAACTGTATAATCCTGAAATGCATAAAATTCAGCAAATTCTCTCAGCCTTTTCTCCACTTCTTTTGACCTGACGATACTATCATCATAGGCTTTTACCAAGTGAAGGTTTGCTTTGAACATATCCTGTAAATCTTTAATATCTGAAAGGATCTCTTCGTCTTCCCTTTTCATATTAGTTGGAAAAACAATGTTTCTTATCAATGAAAGATTGGCGAATTCTTTCAATACAATGACTGGTGACTTGGCGTGCTTAGCGACTTTCTCCGCATTAGAGCCAACAAAAAAGCTCTGGAATCCCTTTGCTCCTTTGGATCCCATGATGATGAGATCAGCTGGCTCAGCCAGAATGACATCAATGGGTTTTCCAACTACTTGTTTGAAATGATGTGGCACCCCCTTCAGCTCTTCCATATTATAAATCCATTGCATGAGCCTATCCTTTTCCTCCGGATCTTCTACACCCGAAATCACATGCAAAATGGTGAGTTCTACGTCCATGATGTTATTCAACGTAGCAGCAGATGAAATCCCAATTAAGGATTGATCTGAAAAGTCAGTGGGTACCAGTATTTTTTTCATGGCTTAAATGTTTAGAGGGTTACATAATTTAACGCTAATTCTGCTAATTTTGATGAACACATGATTGCAAAAAGTACAACAAGGATAATTATCATTTTAAGCTTGATTTTTATCATTTCTTGCAACGGCAAAAAAGAAAAGCCGTCTTCCTCAAAATCCTCCCCTAGAATCAGGAAAACTACCAAGGTTGTAAATCCAAAAATCAATGAAACTTTCGTTTTAGGAGATACCATTTTATTTGATATTCAATCAGATAGTGCCGTAGACAGTGTGTCAATGATTTTTGAAAACAAACTAACTGTTTTTCAAAGCTCTAGTTTCACATGGCCAACCAGAGCTGCCAAAACCGGAGTACAAAAATTCAGATTAACAGTTTATTCCTCAGGCAACGAGGAGACTCATTATCCCAAAGTAAAAATTCTCTCAGACGTAGAACCCCTACAGACCACTTTTGAAATAATCAATGAGTATCCCCACAATGAGAATTCATACACACAAGGGCTATTTTTTGTTGGCGACACCCTGGTAGAAAGTACGGGGAGAGAAGGTCAATCAAGACTTACCAAGCTCAACCTGAATACTGGAAAGGAATATCAATCCATCAGTTTGCCGAACGAGTATTTCGGGGAGGGAAGTACGATTTGGAATGACAAAATCATTCAGCTTACCTGGACTTCTCAAGTAGGATTTGTTTATGATCAGAACCTGAAACAAACGGGGAAGTTTAATTACACACATGAAGGATGGGGAATTACGACTCTCGGTGATACACTGATTATGAGTGATGGTACAGAGATGTTGCATTTACTGGATCCCAGGGATTTTTCTGAAATAGGCAAACTGGAAGTATACACTGACAAACGTAAAATCATCAATCTCAACGAGCTGGAAGTGATCAAAGGTAAAATCTACGCGAATGTATGGTTGGAAAACAAAATAGTGGTAATAGACCCAATGAGTGGTAAGGTATTGGAAACCATCAATATGAAATCCCTTAAATCGCGCGTAGTAAATAGCGGAGCAGAGGCTTTTAACGGAATCGCGTATAAGCCGGAAACTGACCAAATATTTGTAACGGGTAAGCTCTGGCCAAAAATATTTGAAGTGAAATTTTATTCTAATTAATACGAATTAACATGACCCTGGAAGAAGCAACAACAAAAGTGAAAAAACTAGCCGAATACAACGGCGGAAAAGTCAATGCGAAAATCAACTTTCAGTTTGATGAAGGTTTGATCCATCTTGACGACACAGTGAGCCCTACGATCGTGAGCAATGAAGAGCAAAACGCTTCGTGCACGATTAAGTTAAGCATCAACAATTTTGAAAAAATGATGTCCGGAAATCTAAACCCAATGATGGCATTTATGGGTGGTAAGATGAAAATAGATGGAGACAAAGGTGTGGCAATGAAGCTTGCCTCATTATTCTAATCAACGCAGAATATACAACTTCCCAATACCATTTTTAAATCCACGATCAGCAGATGTAAACCGATGATTCATTTGCTGATCGTTGGTTTCTATCATCACTCGGTATAGATACACTCCATTAGCGAGCAAATCTCCATATTCATCCCGGCCGTCCCACGCATACTCTGTGATATTATTTCCGATCCTGATAGCTCCTATTTCATTCTGAGTAATTTCCCTTACGACTATTCCCGACACTGTCATGATCTGGATTTTGATCTTTTCTGGAATTACGCTACCTGTGAGGGTGAAAACGAATCTTGTACTGGTAGAGAAAGGATTCGGGTAAGGATAAAAATGGGTGATAGTGGACTCGTTGATTACCTCAAAGCTGATCTCATAGTCCTCACCGGATAAGTTTCCTGATTCGTCCGTGGCATTGACTCGCAATGAATAGACTCCATCTTCCAGAGGCCCCGGCTGATAAATGATGCGGAAAGGCTCCGTTTCTGTGGCCAGCTCATATGATAATTTTGAATCTGTAAAGTTGACTTTCTCATACACACATGTCTCACAAGGAGCTTTCATTTCAATGAGCATTCCTACTGTATCATCTTTAAATAGGTATTCATTTTCATCTTTTACCTTGATGTGAATATTTGGATTAGGAGAGACAATATCACCATCCAAAATGTAGCCTCCATCGAAGGTCACATCCAGCACAGGGTTCGTTTGGTCTGGGTTCACAGTAAAAGAAAGTGCTTCATTAATCACATTATTGGTACTATATCTTTCTAGTTCCTCACCAACTACTTTTACTATAATAGCATTGTCTCCGGCTTTACCCCGAGTATCAGTTTTAAGATCAAATCGAACAGAATCTCCGGCTGATGGTGCTTTGATTTTGAATTCCTGACTCTCAGTAGTACCAATATCGACATTAATGATCTCAGCAGAAACTTGTAAAGAATCAGTATAATCTGTCTCAGATATATTGGTGAAGACATATTGGCGATTATAGTCAGCTCCCTCATCAAGTGTGAGCCGAGTCTGATCCGGAAGTATCAATAACCCTTCAGGTGGATTTTCGTATTGAACAGTCCAAAAATTAATAGAAGCCGGAGTAAGATTGGTATTATCTGAAAATCCAAATGACAGTCTCAGGAAAGGATATTGAGAAGCAGAAACATTGGAAATATCCAGATCTGCTAACCGATATCTTGTAAAAAGTGTAGTTTCTTCTCCTGCCTGATTTACTCCAATGATATTGATATTTGCAAAATCAAGTGGCTCTTTTATAACCTGATAATCAAAGCTCGTCCATTTTTTAGCCGGACCGATACGCGGGGTAGACATACTTCCTGAAGAGTATTTTCCAGTCACCTGATCGGTCAGCTCTATAGTTTGCTCTTTGAGCGGAATTCCACTACCATCACTGATCACTTCTTGCGCGTCACCTTCAGAACCTCCTTTTCGGCCAAGAAAAATCACCGGCTGACCATCTATGAGGCTTTCGACTGTACTTTTCTGAATCCCAACATTGGCCAAAGATGTTTTTAGCTGCTCATCCCAATTAGTATAATTTACAGTACCAAATGAAAACAACAATATCTGATCCTTCTCATCCATAGCACTGATCAAACTATCCAACAATCTATTTCCGCCAAGGACATCCAGCTCATTGAAATTAAAGATTGACTGTGGTGCCCGTCCACATAGGTAATCAATCAATATATCCCGTCCTGTATCGCCAAATGGTCTGTATGGCTGTGCAGTTTGCTTGCTGAAAACTACAGCATTGATGGCATTTTTTCTTTTGCAATCCGGGTCTACAAGGTTATCAGTCTCCATGATATCCAAATCATCCACCAAAACACGATAATCTTCATAGGTCTTTCCACTTTCAACACCATGTGTACGAACTTGAAACCCTGCATTTGTCTCTATGAATTGCATACGCTTGGCATCCGGATCAAAAGTTATATTTTGGAAGGTATTTTCTTCGAATTGCTGGCCACTGACTTGCATCCAGGTAGATGGTGAACCCTTAATTTTGGTAAAAGATGACCTCACCCAAGTGGTATCCTCATCACCTTCAGGATTCGCAAATCGGGTTCTCCAATATACAGAAGTGCTATCGGGGAGATTATCCAGATTCATCTGATGACTTACAAGGAGGTCAGCTGTGATTTCCAGACTTTTTTTGAAAGCAGAATTAAAAGTCTTAATAGTATCAATTTCGAGACTATATACTCGGTTTATATCAAGTTGATTAGCCGACTGCCAGATCAGGGTCACTTCATCATCCGGAACCACACCATAGTTGATAGGATACAGTGGAATCGTGTTTCCTCTTGGAATGAATACTTCTATCTGCTGCTTATTATTTAACTCCGAGAGTTCTTCAATTTCATTATTTGGATCAATCGAGATGTTGAACTGGTTATCCCCCTCAATACTTCTTTGCTCGCGATACATGGTGAAATTGACAGTATCTGAACTTAGAATTCTGGGGAAAGCGTGAAAAGTGGTATCCTTCTGCCCATCGGGAAAAATATGTTCTACACGGATTTGGATTGAATCGAGATTGGTTTTGCCAAAATTTTTAATGGGAATGATAATCTGAAAAGAATCTACATTGGCCAGCACCTTGTCACTATTAAATGAAATGGCTTTCAGACCTTGAGACTCAATAGCGTAATCTGTTTTATCAGCTCCAAAAACTTTTACCGCAGGATCGCCCTGTAGTATATTCTGATAGACCTGTGAAAAGGTAAAATCATTGAGCCCATAAACCTGAAAATAGCGTTCAGCCACCAAATTCACCACTTTTCCCACAGAGCTACCAAAGTGATCATCATTGGCAAACGCAAACTCATAATACAGATCCGACCATCGTTTCAAGCTTGAGGATTGTGCATAATCGGAGTTGGCAATAAAACCAATCGCCCCGGCATTCGGAGTTCTAATCCAGTCTTCTCCCCAAGTCACTACATCTGAGAGGCTTGCTGTATTATACGAGAAAATACCGCCAGCATTGCAGCCATTTACCAGAATCATGGGATACTTACTCTGATTCGCATAACCGTCCGTGGCAGCAGAAGGTCTTCCAATTTCAATATCGGTAACCACACTACTAGAGTGGCCAAAAAAGGTAATCTGACTAACTCCTTCATTTACTTTCTTTGCGACATTTAATACTTGGACTGCTTCCGTCGATTGTTTTTGCCGAGTATCCACTGCACCACCCAGATAATCACCTTCAGCAATGTCCTTGAAACGATTCACGTAGTTGAAATATGCGAGCTGCTCGGTACTGGTAATGCCTCCACTGAGATGTAAGAGGTCTTTTCTCCATAAGTTATCATACGGCAGAGACTCCATTTCTTTCACCTTTTGTAAATAAGCAAGGACCTGCGCCGGATTCACAGCGCTTAACCTACCGGTGGCGAGAGCTGGCGCGTGATTTCCATCAATAACATCTACGCTGAATAAAGCATCCGCTCCGGGGTAACCGTATGTTGGAACAAAATGTGTCATAGTTCCGACCAGTTTTCGATTGTAATCATAGTCGATGGTTACGCCTTTGCCAATAAGAAATAAGTATTCAGCAACTCCAGTATTCACCGCTTTTTCCACAAAGTTTTTAATCGCAATTGGTGTAGGATCTCCGTAACCAAATCGATCATAAATGTCTTGAATATCCATTTTCAATACTTGAAAAGAACCTCCTTCCTCACTTTCTCTATACTCCACATACTCATCTACAGGATTGACTTCTTCTATAGGCTCGTTGAGATCTGGATGTGAGATGATTAAATAATCACTGGAACTAATTGGTAAGACTTCAAAATCAACTTTTTCCAAATTTGCAATTGATCGGGTATTGGTAAAAACTAAAAACTCACGCTCCACCTTCATAGAAGGAATAATAAATTCGATTCCCTCAGAAATTATCGATTTGGCAAAAACTCTAGGTGAAAAAGGATCCGTTACCTCAAAAACACGTAAATCCGATGGATTATCGGCAGGAACCACTGCATAGCCTTTGGTGGCGTTCGTGGCTCGAAAATGATATTTCTTTGCTGTACCTGTGAAGTTAAGGTTCTGAGAATAATCGAGTCTCAAAGCAGAAAAGCTTAAACTTCCTCCAGTTTTCGTGACGACCACCGTGAGATTACCCGATGCACTAACATCAGAGTTCAATATAGGTTCTGAAAACCTTCCGATGTTTTGCCCTTGAATATTGAGTTGAGCAACCTGCCTCAAATTATTCGAACTAGGTCCTACGCTGATAGTCGCTGAATGAGTACCATTATTACTCCCCAATAAGACGATTTCTAGTTCTGGAGCCTTGCCATTGGGATTATGGTTTTCTAATGTGAGGTTAAAAGTTTTGCTTCCATTGAAGCTACTGCCCGTCCAGCCTTCACCGGTATCAAATTTGGGATTGAGGATTTCAAATGTACTTCCATATCTAATCCCCACATCGTATACATCTGATTCCAGTTCAAGAAGGGTTCCGATATGATATGGCTCAGGTGTGAGCCCTGTCGCATCCAGATTAGAGGAAATTTCCATCCGCTTTCCATTGGCAGATGTCTGATGCCAAGTAAGGAAATATGCACTGGAATCGTGAAATAAACTCTTATATGGATGGGGCTGTGATTCTGGCGACACATAGAGTTCTGTCTCGTCGCTTCCATCATGACCTTCCGCAAAAAACTCCAGATAGCTTAGGGTATTATTACCAGCTGAGACCGTCCTGATAGCCAATTCTACTCCTTTTCTGAAAACCTGATATCGCGAAGCTGCAATACTCTCCACTGGAATGCCTACACCCTTAAGCTCACTGGCTGTCAATCGATATACACCATCTTCTCCTATGGTCATTTTGAAATAATCCTGTGTAGGATCAATCCAATCATCAGCATACTGAGCATGAATGGATGGAGCCAAAACAAGAATGAACAATATGGTCATTAGTTTATTCCACATCGAAATTGACTTTTATAGAAAAAACATGTGAATACAACCCCGGAGACAGGTCTGCTAAATCCGTAAATGAATAATCAATATCTACTTGCTGAATCCTAAAACCAACCCCAACATTTGGCTGGAATGTCCATGAATATGAACCATCAAAATCTTTTACTTGCTGGAATTGGCCAATTCCTCCTCTCAAAAAGGCTGACTTATTATACCCTAATTCAAACCCACCTCTGGGATCAACCGAAATAACATCCGTCTGAAGTAGGGCATTCCTCTTTCCGTCTGTAGTAATCACTAAATCCATAGAAGTGAGTAGGTTAAACTTCTTTCCCAGCTCAAAATTCCTGTAAGCTCCAATCACTATTCTTGGCAGAGTGATCTCCAGACTCTGTGTGTATAGATCGTTTCCGGTTGTAGAATAAATATCTCTCAGTTCGTCTTCATTAATAGACCAGCTATTGAAAGTCCCAAAAATGTCCTTCGCCATAATTCCAATTCCCCAGTTTTTAGTTTGCTTTTGAAGACCAAAATCCATCCCGAACCCCCAGGCATCTGCAAAGTCCCCTACTACTCGTCTGATTACTTTTACGCTACCGCCAAGATTCAATCCTCCCAGTGCTTTCAATTCTCTGGCATAGGTTCCAAAAAAACCATAATCAGCTGCAGAAAAGAACGTAATATTGTCATAATTGATTGCGCCATTGGCATCAAAGAGTAATCTGGTATCAGGAATATCATCCACAGCAAACCGGATCATGGATACACTCAACACCGCGTCACTTTCCATACGTGCAGCGAATGCCGCGTAATCATAATTGCTAATTCCACCAAAATAAGCCGAATGCATAAGCTCCAATTGGTAATCGCTTGCCAGGCTGGCAAGACCTGCAGGGTTCCAATAACTGGCAGACACATCACTCACATGTGAAACCATACTCAGCCCCATGCCAAATGCTCTGGCATCTACCCCAATATTGAGGAACTCATTACTGTATTTGGGAGTATTGTCCTGAGCAAAAACTCCCAGGAATGCACTAAATGAAATTAAAAAAAGAAGAAGTTTTCCCGGCATAAAATATTAAATCCAATTGCAATTTAACGGCTACCGAATAGACATAGAATAGGAACATTCAATATTGAAGAGCAAATAAATCTATTTTATCGAATTGATATTACTTTAATTATATTTTATGGTACTATTTAAAGAATTTTTAATGTATAGTAATATTTTTTACTAGGTACTTGGCCATGCACAGTACCTTTCCGTATATAGTAATGCAAACCGAGGGGAACGAACCATAAACGCATGGGCTAATGAACATTGAAAACACACAAGTACAGATGAGAAAAGGGATACTGGAATTCTGTATCCTACATATCATCGCTCGCGGGGAAGTTTATGCCTCCGATCTGCTGGAAGAGCTCACCTCTGCCAGAATCATGGTAGTGGAAGGCACTCTTTATCCGCTGCTAACCAGACTGAGAAAAGCAGGGCTGGTAGATTATAAATGGGTAGAATCTAATTCCGGGCCACCACGTAAGTATTATACAATTACGGAGCAGGGTTCTGATTTTTTAGAAGGACTCGACCATACCTGGAACGAACTGGTCTCTTCTACACATAAAATTATTTCGGTCAACAAGAATATACCTAACTCATGAAAAAGACTGTAAGCATCAATATTGGCAGTGTAATCTTCCATATTGAAGAAGACGGATATGAAAAGCTCAAAAACTATCTGGATTCGGTCAATAAGTATTTTTCTTCTTTCGAAGACAGCAAGGAAATTATTGCTGACATAGAAAACAGAATTGCAGAAATCTTTCTGGAAAAACTCACCGACGGGCGACAAACAGTTTCTTTAGAAGATGTGGATGAATTGATTGCCACGATGGGTACAACGAGCGATTTTGAAGCAACCATAGAGTCCGAACCTGTAGAAAAAGAACCCTCTAAAGAGGAACAAACTGAATCTAAAGGGCCTGAACCGGAATCAGAACCTACGAATCAGCCAAAAAGACTCTATAGAGATATACGTCGAAAAATGCTGGGTGGAGTAGCCTCAGGTATCGCCTATTATTTTAGTATTGATCCCCTCTGGATCAGACTCCTGATTCTTGCACTGTTTTTCAATGTCCTACTTCTAGGGCTCAGCGGATTTACGCTGCTCATTTATATCATTTTGTGGATTGTGGTGCCAGGAAATGTGGATCTCCAAGAAGACAAAAGAGTGAAAAAGCTCTTCAGGGATTCAGATAGCAGAGTGCTGGGTGGCGTAGCTTCTGGCATAGCCAGATATTTTGGAGTCGATATTGTGGTCATCAGATTATTATTTATTGTGTCAGCCATTTTTGGAGCTGGGATACTGCTTTATATCATTCTCTGGATTATCACTCCTGAAGCCAAAACGATCACCGAAAAAATGCAAATGCAGGGGGAGCCTGTTACCCTCTCCAATATTGAGGATAATGTAAAGCGTGGCCTTAATGTGGATGAGGGTGAAGAAAGTCCATTGGTCAAAGTGTTACTTTTTCCATTCCGATTGATTGCAATTGTTATCAATGGATTAGGTAAAGCTTTGGGTCCGGTATTGAAGTTCGGAGTAGAAGTGCTCCGAGTATTATTTGGAGGCATCATTAGCCTGAGTGGTTTTTCTGTAATGCTCGCCATGATCATCTCCCTGTTCGCTTTTCTGGGGTTATCCGGTTTGGATCACTATGCTTACGTGGATGATGTTCCCGTTGAATTGATCAAATCCAGTCTCGACGACTGGACGGTGATTTCAGGGTTCCTGGTCTTCTTTATTCCAGCACTTGCCCTAACGCTAGTAGGTCTGATGGTTATACTCAAGAGAAGAATTATGAAGCCATATGTAGGCTGGTCATTCCTGGGCGTTTGGTTCATTGCTTTGATTATTGCCAGTGTCTCTATTCCAAAGTTCGTACATGAATTCAGCACAGAAGAAGTGGTACGAAAAGACTTTACTTACCCAATGACTGAGGCTACACCTACGCTACGCTTGAATGACCTGGGTGGTGATTCTTTCGACGATGTAGATCTGCGGCTGAGGGGTCACAGTGACAGCACTTATCAGCTGTTGCTAACCATAGAAAGCCGTGGTGCCAATAAAGAAGATGCAGAAAATAATGCAGAAATGATCATTTACAATGTGGAACAGCAAGGTGACGACTTCTACTTCGACTCTAAAATGACTTTTGGAGAAGATGCAAAATTCAGGTTTCAAAATATAAAGGCTTATTTCTATGTGCCCTTCGGCAAAACCTTCCGAATGGAACAAGACTTGGATGAAATTCTAGTCAACACATTACATCTCGATGGCTATCGTGCCTACCAGATAGAAGGAAATGATTGGGTGTTTGAGAGAGGTGGATTGAGATGCCAAACTTGTAATGATGATAGGTCATCAGTGGATGAGGATGATGATATCAGAAGGTCTTATGGCTCTGGCACTGATAAAATCACCTACGATTTCAGTGATTTTGATGAGATCAAAGTAGCCTCCTTTATTGATGTGGATATCAGTCAGGGAGACGAGTGGAAAGTAATTCTCAGAGGGGGTGATAACGACCTGGATGATGTCTATGTGAATCAGATTGGCAGTAAACTCGAAGTGAAATACAAAGAAGACAACTGGGAATGGTGGAGAGATCGCGATGGAGAGAAAGTAGCATTGTTCGTGACCTTGCCAGAACTAGAATACCTGGACTTGATCGGGGATGTAGATGGCGAAATCAAAGGCTTTGACAATGAAGAACTATCTATAGATGCTACAGGAGCTTGCGAGCTCTATCTCAATGTGTCTGTAGATGATTTGGAATTGAAGTTTGCCGGTGCATCAACAGCTGAAATCAAAGGAGATGTAGAAGATCTCAAGGCAGAATTGATAGGAGCCTCAAAAATAGAAGCGTACGACCTGATGGCTGATCGTGCCAGAATCAAAGCCTCTGGAGCTTCCAAAGCAGAGGTCTATGCATCAGAAGAACTAGATCTCACATCTGATGGTGTAAGTAAAATCCGATATCGAGGAACGAGGAATGTATCTTCCCGTGACTCAGGCATGAGCACTATAGAAAGAGATTGATAAAAACTTTCGGTTTGTTTTAAAAGCCCTGTCTCCAAACGAGGAGCAGGGCTTTTGCTTTGTTCTGAACTTTAACCCGGAATATGCATTAGAAAATCTATTACGACCCTAACTGACTGCAAATCAGTAAAATGTAGAAGTTTCTCATTCTCACCATAGCGGTGCTATGCCTCATATCATAAAACTCCCTGATTTATAGCCACTTAGGTTCTCATTACGAAGTTCTAATACATAATCCGGGTTTAATTTTTATGACTGCCTATTTGGTAAATAATTTGACCACCTTCACGGGCTGTCCATCCATATCGAAAATTCGGATGATTAACACCTGACCCCCACGTACCGGAATCTCGGTATTGCCGATTGTCAAGTTAGATTCACCAAGCCTCTTTCCTGAAAGGGCATACACTTCTGCCTTACCTCCTGCAAGTTTTTTATCTGCCATTATGGTTACTAAACCATCATATGACCAGACCTTTATTTGATCAGCCTGGTGTGACAGAGTCACTTCACTCTGCTCTAAAACAAACGAAACTTCATATGTCAAGGTCGTCACCTGATCTTCAGCAGTTACTACTATCGCCGTAGTACCTGGTAAAGATGTCGCAGGATTAACAGCTGCTGTTGCTGCAGAATGTGATGTGTTTGCGATTACCTCTGGAATTTCCACTGTTCCGGCCGGTAGCATGACCTCATAGGACATCTTAGTAGAAGCAAACCCATCAATTGTTACCCCATTTATTTTCAGATCATTCAAAGTAGCATCTGAAGAAACACTTGTTTCATCACCATAGAAATAAACATTATCTATGTATGCGATGCTACCACCAGCTGGGATGCTGGAAAATATCAGTTGAGCGAAATTAGATCGGGTCGTCATATTGGCAAACTGCGAAACCGGAATATCATAGCTCACCCACTGACTTTGTTGGGGAGATTCGAATATTAATTCATGCTCCACATCATCACCTCCATCATAAGCAGCATTTGCACCAAAATCGACCAGTTTTATACGGAATGTCGTACTATTCGGACTCCAGACATCTACATGAAAATACTGCATATCGTTGATATCTATCTGACTCGCTATGGTTTCAATACCCACAAAATTCAAATCAGTATATTTTTTCACGTCATTTCCTGCCACACTTGTTTCTTCCAGATTAGCCTCAGACCAACCCGTTCTCCAAGTGTCAACTTCCACATCATCATAAGCATCACTGAATAGTGAAATCACCTGACTAGCGGATTTGGTAGGAGTGGGTGCCGCCGTAGATGGTTCGTCTCCACCTTGCTGACCGTAAACGAAATCTACTTTATAATTATTTGTCGATGACTCATCTGTAGAAGTCACTGAAATGATAGTGGTTCCGGGTAGATCTTGTGCAGGAGTAATTGTCACCTCTGCTCCCTCCACAGTTGGATCAGCCGTCACATTCGGTACTGTGGTGATGTCATCTGATAAAGATACCGTATAATTCATCACAGCAGGATTGAAGCCAGACACAGTTACACCGTCTACTTTAAGATCTTTGAGTGTAGCATCCTGAGTAGGATCTACATCGCAATCATCACCAACCTGATATTGAATGTATTCTGTGACTGCCAGTCCTCCGGCAAACGCAAATTTGCAGGCATAACTTATGGTTTCGCCAGGCGTGAACGAACCGAGGTTTTTAGAAAATGTCAATCCTCCTTCATGATCCATTTGAGATTCTTCAAAAGGTGACTCTTTCCACAAGAATGCCACTACTCCATTTTTATTCTGATCCTTCAATTCAAAAAATACTTTCACCTGATTACCCACCGTTTCGTATGTAGCAGAGTAGCCAGTAGAAAATCCTCCTTGAATGGCATTTGACCCTTCGGTAGTACATGATTTTACTTCGCTGACCGTGACCACAACCAGCTGAGAACTATCTTTTGCGCCCCCATTGTCTGTAGCAATTGCCATCAATGAATGATCTCCTGTATTTGCATTAGCCCATTCCATTTCAAATGGTAGAGACTCATCCTCGCCTATTTTGGTCGCACCATCATAGAATTCTACTTTGACTACCTCTCCATCCAGATCACTGACAGCAGTCTTGATAGAAATGGTTTGTCCTTCACGGAATGTGGATTCTGAAGCCGGAGAAGTAATACTAACAGAAGGAGCAATATTATCTGTTGCAGAAACGATGACCAATACTTCATTTTGGTCAGAATAATTACCGTTAGACACTTCAAGCAAGCACTTGTAAATTCCCTCTTCAAGGTTACTAATTTCAGGATTGACTATGGTGGCATCAGAAAAAGTAATGGTAGATGGCCCATATACCTGAGACCAGTTGTAAGTGAGAGTTTGCCCATCAGGATCTGAACTTGCCGAGCCATCCAGCGTCCCGGTCGTAGCAGGTAATACCACTAAGACATTGTCACCCGCATCCGCTACCGGCTGACTGTAATCCAGAGCACGATCAAAACTAAATGTCAATTTACCAAGGTTAAATTCTCCATGATCGAAAGCCAGACGCAGCACATTTTCTCCCTGTTTCAATGCCACATCACTCACAGACTTTGTTGACCATTTATCCCATCCTGAAGTGGACGAAAGAGAATAATCTGGGCTGATCACTTTCCCATTCATCTCGAAATGGAATGGACCTCCTCCACTATCATTGCCGGAAGCATATCGGTAATCCAGATTATAATAACCTGATTGCTGCACGCTTACGGTATATTCAACCCACTCTCCAGAGGCTATCCAGCCAATTACGTCTCCTTCTGCACCTGCTGATTCTGCATCCACATATTGCTCCGACCGGAAGTCCCCTTCATTATTTCTACTCAAATCTACATAGGCAATATTCTGACCTATTCCCCCCTGAAATTCGTCATAGTGAGCCGCTTCGATAGTGCCAGGCAGCTCATGAACTGCTCCCTGATATGGAACCTGCTCTCCTACTTGCACATTGATGATATTGGTTACATTGAAGTTTTCTCCTTCATATACCTTCGCATAAAACCCATGAATTCCCAATCCAAGATCATCTGCTTTCCATTCGAAAGGAGCCGTCTCATCCGTACCCAGTAAATCTTCCCCACTGTAAAAATTCACTTTAGTTGCTGTACCTTCTGTCACTGATGCACTCAAGGAAACACTTCCTCCCGGATATGCCTGGCTGAAATTGGAAGTGAGTTCAGCTGAAATATCCGCATCCTTGTTAGTAGCCATTGCATGAGCAGGCACCTCCAAAGTAAAACCATCCGTAAAAGTCACAGTCAAAGACTGATCACCATAATTATGAGCTACGTAAGTTTTCTCACTATCTTTTTCAAACACCACAGCGATTGGGTAATCCGCAGTAATATCCGTCCTTAATTCTCCCATTGCATTCATGGAATGAAGCCAATGATAAGTTTGTGCATCGGACACTCCGAATTTCAGGATTCGATCAGGGTAAGCATCATACATATCAATGGCTTTTTGTGGATCCATAAAAGAAAGGAACTTCCAAAATGTATCGTGCCATAGATTGGGGTTGGTGTCCTGATTACTCAAAATCCCAGTATTGGATTCTATTTCTGCCCATAGTTTCTTGATGTAATCTTTCTGATGAGCGAGATACAAAGATCCACCATGCATTGGGTAGAGCTCTATTCCATAAGAAGCCGTAATATCAGCCGTCCAAAAGGTACCATTGTCATAAGAATTTCCCCATACCCGTGACACAAGACTGTACTGCTGATTATCAGCAAAATTTCTTTCATGCACATCAAACCAATATTCCTCTATGGCAGTCTGCTCTGTGGTATACAGATAAATCCCCAGATCTCTGATTTCGTCGTTTCCGGTGATAGTCCCCCAATGGATCAAAGATGAATTGAACTGCATACTTTCGGAAGTAGACTCCTGATCGTTTCCTTGAGGGAAAGAGGCAAATCCATTGGCCCAGCAATGGCCGGCATATGGGCTAAAATTTCTCAAATATGGATAAAGTTCATCTGCTCGGTTTTCAGTGGCAGCATCTCTCACTAAATGATTGACCATAGGGCCCCATTTTTCTGCCCATCCCGGCTCAAACTGCTCCATGAAAGCAGCAGCATGAATAAAATATCCCCAATGAAAATGATGATCGTTGATATTATTATCCTGACCATGACCTGCAGGATAACCAAGCATTGCGGACCAGTCATTATTATAATAGAATAAAAATGCGATTTCACCTGATTCATAGGTCAACCAGTCTTCCAATCGCTCCTTTATAGTAGAAATGATTTTGTCTCTAGCCGTGGTATTTCCTGTCTGATCTGCAATTCGTGCCGTTTGGATCAGGCGATTCATTACTTGTCCTTCATTATATGAATCTGTCCAGGTAGCCAGGCCATCATTGGCAATCTGATTGATCTTATCGTCCATCGCTGCAGGACTGAATCCATCACTGTAATTGGCCAGATATGGCATGGTAGGCAGGATTCCTTTGAAGTGATTTTCTACAGAAAAACTATTCCCAATCAGCATTTTCATTTCACCTCTCACCGTGCTGTAGCTATCTCCTGCTGGTGTTGGCGATCCGCTCGCAAGGTTATCCCATTGATGCGGAAGCAACCCTAAAAGCATATCCGTTTCTGTTCCTTCTTTCACCTCGGTTTCTACTAAAAAATCAGTGGTTACTGATCCTGTTTGTTCATTATATCCCCAGGAAGTAGATGTATTTTTTGGAAACACATAAGCATATTTCTTGTATTCTGATGCCTTGGCATTTACATCTGTTGTGCTCTGAGGCAGCATAGTCATTGACCAATAATCCTGACCGTTCAGGTCAGAAGTATAAATCGATCCGGTCACTGACCAACTGCTTCCAGACGGAGCGTAAAAAACAAAATCGACTCCTGCGCTGGCGTCCTCTATCATGAGCATCTCGCCAGAAATTGTAGCATTTCCTCCATTTACTTTGATCTCCAACACATCGTCACTTTCCTTTTCGAAATACAAAAAAGGCATCCCTATTCCTGATGTCACATCCATCTGGTGAGAGCCATCATTCCAGTTCATGGTGACTGTCCAGTCGGAATAATCTGAAACGGTAGTTTTCCCGGCGTTCAAACCAGACAAACCAACGACAATTGGAGCAGAATCGCCGATGACACCCCAAGGAATATAGGTGACGATTAGTCCTTCGTTGGTGGTACGCATGGTCATCGGATAATTGAACAAGTTTCCTGCGTGATTTTCCTGCACCAGTTTTGACCACCAGTCATTGGTAGGTACAGGTTTTCCAGCTGCCGCCCCACTAAGCTGTGGAGTTCCGGGAGGAAACCCATTTCTTCCGGCCTCATCAGCACCAGGATAGGTAGTGGTATAGCTTCCGCTTCCCACCTGCACCACCTGACTGCTGGCTTGAAGAAATGAAATCAAAGTGAAAAGAATTAAGAATAGGTTTGGTCTATAATTCATAAATAGGGGTTTTATGACCGAAAAGTTCAGTCGTGAAAGGGTTGAAGAATTTGCTTGAATTGTGAATAGTTTCACAAGGCATCTATTCGTATAAAAAAAGCGCAGAATCTAACTCTACGAAGAGTTGGTCTCTGCGCTTTCATGTTTTAGCCAGACAAAAGCAGGCATGTATTTATTAAGGCAATATGATTGTTATCGCTCTTGATTACTTTTTCTTATTATCAAGGATTTTCTTGGCGCCATACGCACCCCCTGCAATAAGAAGTAAACTTAAACCACCGTCAATCGGTGTGGCTGGAGGAGCTCCCTGCGCAAGCGCAGGGACTACCACCATAAACATTACAACTATGGAGAAGAGTATATTTAGATTTTTCATTTAAATTCTTTTTTAAAATTCTAAGATTATTTGAATGCAAATTTTCTGGTGAAAGTACCTCTTGATGTTACCACTCTGATGATAGTGATTTCAGCACTATTTACTGGTACATCAATAGTGTTCTGTGAAACTGACTTCTGTGTGAAAAGCACCTGACCTGCCATGTTATAAACAGATACAGATCTGATTTCACCTTTCGGTGTACTTACACTCATCATTCCATTCAAATACTTGAAAATTGGCTGATTGATCGTTGGCTGGCTGCTTAATATACTAGCTACACCATAGCTTAATTCAAACCTATTTTGCTCAGAACCCGCACTCGCATCAAACTTGATTTCACTTACTTTATTCAAATCGTAAGAAACTCCTGTGACCTTATCCAACAAAAAGAATCCATCAGCACCTTCCTGAACTTTTAAAGTAAGCTGCATGTCTTGATCCAGATCAAATCCCAATTCAGTGGATACTCCTTGTTCAAAAGGAAGTCCTTGAATGGCGTATTTCTGACCATCGATATAGCTAAAGAATTGTAATTGATCATTTCCATTCAATTTGTCGGCATCATATAATCGATCCACACCTATAGTGGCATCATCCTTTAGGCCAACGAGCAATTCATTGTAATAATTGAATTCATCATTTGACAATGACAGCTTGATTTGCGTTCCTGCCTGGGCTTTTCTGAAGTAATTTTCATCACTATTTACACCCAACACTCTCATGTCTTCCGTAAATTTCACACTTGCATCTGAGGTTGGAGAGGATACTTTCACAAAGAATCCCTGCATAGATCCTATATATCCATTGAATTTACCTCCGTTTGGTCCATTGACATTTCCAAGTGCATTGGCTGTCAGATAATCAGCATTTGTGCCCCTGGCAGATTCTGAACCATGGTCATCCCATAGATAAATGGAACCAGCTATTGCAGCTGCGTTATCCTCTTGCTGAAGGAATTTCATCAGTTGAATGGCTGCTGGATATGGATTGCTGAGCAACTGCCAACCGTGCTCTCCATGCTTGCTATCTGGTGCAGTATGAGAAAGTCCGGATACTACAATCTCTCCGTCATTTGGTACACCTGTGAATGAAATTTCTTCCTGAAAAGCCTGAGCATATCCCATTCCCGGAGTGAGTTGCTCAGCAGAAGCATCCTTCCATCTTGCCAAACCATCGTCACCGTAGGCTATAGTTTCGTCATACCAATACACTACAGAACCTAAATCTGCACCGGTAATTGAGGCATCAGCAGCCACCGGCGTACCTACAAAACTGTATTTACCATCAGAGTATCTGGTATTTCTTTTGATGGTAACATTACCTGTGGTATTCCCATCAAATGTAATCAGTGAAGCTCCAGAGCTAATAACTAAATCTCCATTGTTAGTTATAGATCCATTCACCGTCAAAGTATGTCCAGCAGCAATCGTTAATGTTTGTCCGGCATCAATTGTCAGATTTCCTATATTCATATCACCAGTTGAGGTCTGTGAGGAACTTACACTCAAATCCTGACTCGAGCAACTAGCACCAAAAGGCACGGAAATATCCGTTTGACTTAACTGCCAGTTTCCACCAAATGAAGCTTTACTCCAGAGAAGATTAAACGTCACATTATCTGGAGCTGAAGTCCAGGTCAGTGTTCTTTTAATCTTTCCGGACACTGACTCATCTTTCTCAGAAATCGCAGCACCACTTCCACCTGTTACGATCAATTCATCCACAGGATCAGAATCTGCCGACTCTATTTCGATGGACATTGAAGTAGCATCAACATTAGTCACAGTGAGCTGAATAGCTGAGGCAGTTTCTGCTTCTATACCAAAATGCGTAACCTGAGTTTCGCAATAAGATGATGACGTCACAGGTTCACCTCCTACATCAGCCGCATAGAAATAGATATTATCCAGATAGATTGATTCTTTGCTGGTTCCCTGATCAAATTTCAACTGATGAATATCTGTTATTCCAAGTCCCTGACTGGTGAAATCGCTCAATGGGATGTCATAACCTACCCATTCGTACTTGGTAATATCCAGATCCACTCGTTTTTCTCCAGTTGTCTGACTAATTGGTGATATCCCAACTGCTGTTGCATTTCCTGTCCACATATCGATATGCATGTATGCCATACCAGAAAGATCTTGAACAGAGCCTAATTGAGTACCCTGATAATTGAAATTTATATATTTTAATGTAGGATTACTCTCAATATTCACAGTTGAAGAACCCGTAGTTTGGCCCCAGCCCGGATTGAAATCAGATCCTGAAATTTCTGTGTATGCATCACTAAATACGGCTATTACTTCGTTGGCATCTCTTGCCGGAGGAGTTGGTGCCGCAGTGTTTGGAGTAGTGTAGTTAAAATTGATAGTATAGGTCTGAGTAACTGAAGTGTTGGCGGAGGTTACTACTACAGTGGCAGCACCCGGCACAGACGTAGCCTGAGTGATGACTGCAGAAGCTGATGCATCAGTCGTTGGAGCGGAAGTAATCTGTGGAACTGCGCTACCATTTACCAAACCTACGGTATAATCATATCCAGTAGGCACAAAACCCGTGATGGAAGAATCATCGATTTTGAGATCACTTAGCGTAGCATCAGAACCAGCAGCAGTTGGAGCCTTCCAGAAATATAGGTTGTCTAAATATACCGTGCCATTACCGACTGTTTTAAACTGATAAGCGGCAGTCAGATCTCTGGCAGCAAAAGCAGAAGACAATTCGATATCTACACTTACCCACTGTCCTGTAGTAATTCCCAATTCGCCACCTATACTGTAGGCGTTTTCACCACCTGCAATTAGGTAAAAATCAATTTGTGTAGAATTGTCAGTGTAGTAATCAAGATGGACGTACTCCATTCCGGACACATTTGTACTGGTGTACTCAAGGCCCTGATAATTCAAATTACCATATTCCAGTACTTTATTGCCATCGAAATTAAGTTCATTAAAAGATGTTGACTGTCCCCAGCCTGGATTGATATTGGTTGCAATATTCGTTGCAAAAGCGTCACTGTAGACAGACACCACATCCTGATCATCATTGGTTGGAGATGAAGGAGGTGCAGTTGGTTGTGCCTCCACGGAGGCAATCATCATGACCATTAAAAAAATGGAGGCCAAAATCGTTGTTAAAGGTTTTCTCATAATTTGATGTTTAGGTTTAGATTTTATTAAAAACGATTCATTTGCAATCGTTTCGATTTTGAAATCTCTTAATAAATCCTCCCAAACCAGCAGAATCCACTACAACATCATTACAACAGACCTCAATCTGGAGTACATCATCGTTTCATCAATCGAGCTATAAAACAACCTATAGAGTCTGTAAACTCATTTTTTATCAATTATTGAAAAAAACTCTGAATCATCACCGCATATCACATCCATTTCATTTTGAACTGATGGAATCCACTGTGATAGAATATATAATTCATTACAAAAGCCTAAGATCCAAAAGTTAAATCTATGATGGACTTGACCACTACTGAATGAAATTGAAGGGTAGTGTAATGGGATTCAATTATATAATTGATGAGATTTTTCATACCCTTTGCAATGAATGGTTTTTACACTGAAAACAGAATCATTCTCGTTGCCTATATCTTTCTCCTGTTTCTGGAGACACAGTTAAAACAAGATCTGCTTTATACACTTCCCGTAAATGAAGATTTGTTCCATTCACAATTAAGCTCTCCAAAATACAGTTCTGCACAAGTAAAAAAAACTGATGACTCACTCACCAGAAAATCATGAAAAATGAGATGTCATATTTTTAAATAAAATCGATTTCGTCGATGATTTTCCTAATTATTTCGAAAATATCAATGAATAACACGAATAAACCAGTCATTTTCATTGAATCTATCATTATCTTGAAGAACCATCATCCTTCTGAACCATGAAATATTTCACGGTATCATTTTTTGCCATTTTGACATTCTCTTCAATTGCAGTTAATGCACAGGAAAAAGAATGGCCTATTGTCAAAGTCTACAGGAATGACCTCAAGAAAATTTATACGGTATTTTTTGCAGACACAATTTCAAAAAACGTAACAGTTTCATTAGTTGATAAGAGGGGCTCCTCTATTATCGAAGAGTCTTTTGATGGGAAGGGTTTCTCTAAACCATATGGTCTTTCAGAACTACGTAATGGTTCTTACAGTTTTATTGTCACTTTTGATGACACTCGAATTGAAGAACCAATTGAACTCAAAAATCCGAAGGACCTTATAGAACCAAGTGTGATTATAGAAAGTGACTACCCTTCTTTAAAAATCAGACTTACACAGCAAAACACACAACCAGTAAATATCCTTATCATGAATCTGGAAGAGGAACTTCTTAAAATGTACTATTGGGAGCCTCAGCCAGGTTTAATGGAAAAGGAAATCAACTTGTCAAGTTTTGAAGGTTATGAAGTGATCGTACAAGTACAACAGGAAGGTGAGGACGATGTAGAAGAAATCGTCAACCTTTACTGACCTTATTCTCATTATACATTTTTTTTCTGGGTGCTGTAACTTTCCATATTACTGGTCGTCTCCTAGTTGAATGTCACCAAAAACACACTTTGAAACTTACATCATGCCCGCTTCCGAAAAGATGTTTCGGTATGCTAAGTCCATCTTGAAAGAGCATGAACTGGCAGAGGATGTGGTGCAGGAGTGTCTGGTGAAAATCTGGGATAAGAGAGAAAAACTTGCAAGTATTCAAAATCCCGAAGCATGGGCCATGCGTATCACGCGCAACCAATGTTATGATTGGGTGAAAACTAATCGGTTTACGGTGTTGACAGAAAATGATCTGAACACGCCTAATACTGATAGTGCAGATCTGGAAACTTTGATGGATGACCACATGAACTGGTTAGAAAAAATATTGGCGTCTTTGCCAGAAAAACAACGAGAGATATACCATCTACGCGAAGTAGAAGAAATGCCCTATCAGGACATTGCCGAGGTGCTATCACTCAATCTGAACGAAGTAAAGGTGAACCTTCATAGAGCTCGCACCAAAATTCGAACTTCTATTGACAAACTGGAATCTTATGGAATCGCGAATTAAGGAATTACTGGAAAAATATTGGGCAGGAACTTCCAACCTGGAAGAGGAAGCTGAAATCAAACGTTATTTCAAGGAAAATCCATCGTTGACTTCAGAAGGAAAATATTTCCGAAAGGTCGGAGAATTAAAAGACGTTCCAAAAGCAAAATTTTCTCATCCGGGTAAAAAAGAACAAAAGTCCAGATGGTCAGTAGCTGCCGCTGTAATCGCAGGGTTGATTGCCGCAGCACTGGTTTTTCAGGATGCCAAAAACCAACGAGAGTTTGCTGTGGAAGATCCTCAGGAAGCCTACGAAATCACCAGACAAGCGCTGCTGATGGTTTCTTCAGGTCTCAATGAAGGAAAATCTTATTCAAAGGAAATTACAAAAATTAACAAGGCACAGGAAATAGTGCTGGAGAACTAGAACAACTTTAAAAGCTAAAAAAATGAAAAAGGGAATAATAGCATTCGTATTGATCATTGGGTCTATGGCTGCAATGGCACAGGGAAAACTCGTCGCAAATTATTTTGATGATCTGGCAGACAATGAGGCTTACACCAAAGTATCTGTGAGCAGTAAAATGTTTTCACTATTCACTGAACTGGAAGCAGGCAGTGAAGCAGAAAAAGAATTCCTCAAGGCAGTGAGTAAACTGAAAGGATTGAAAATTATCGCTGCTGATAGCATTCCAAATTCCGCCTCTATGTATAAGAAAGCAATCAACGATGTGAACAAAGCAGGATACGAAGAACTCATGTCGGTGCAAGATGCTGAGGAAAACATGAAGTTTTCAATAAAAGAGAAAAATGGCGTAATTGAAGAACTACTCATGGTTGCCGGAGGTAAAAAACGCTTTGTGTTGCTTAGCTTGTACGGGGAAATTGATCTGAAAAATATCTCAAAGATTGCACAGGCAATGAAAGTAGAAGGATTACAAAACTTATCCAAGCTTGATGAAAGCAGTAACTAATAAAGTCACTCTTATTGCATTGTTTTTGGGGCTGAGTATTCAGCCCCTTTTGGCGCAGGAGCAAATCATCAAGGACCTATTCGAAACCGGTAATGAAAAGAAGTATGCTTTCTATGCCAGCACCTTGCGCATGGTCAACCTGACAAAAAATAAAGAGTACAATGAACTCGTAAATGGAATAGATAAGCTTCTCGTTTATTCTCTGGACAGTGCCACGATTGCCAGTAAATCATACAAAAAAGTAGCCGATGCGTATCTGAATGAGGGGTTTGAAGAATACATCATGGCCTTTGGTGGTGATATAAACATTGCCCTAATTGGCAAAGAAAATAAGCGGGCAAATGAGTTTGCCGGATATACTAATATGGACGGAAACACATTCGCATTCTATCTACGAGGCAGCATTGCTTGGGAGAAAATCCCTTCGCTACTTAAAAGCATTAGAAAAGAAGAATTCTTAACCTTTTTACCATAATACTATTCAATTGACCAATATTCTAGAAATAAATGGCCTATCGAAGCGATTTGGCAAAGTGCAAGCGGTCACAGATCTGAACCTGACCATTAAATCCGGTCAGGTCTATGGCATTCTTGGCCCAAATGGTAGCGGTAAAACCACCACACTCGGAATGATCCTGGACGTAGTAGCTCCTACTTCAGGTCAATACCAATGGTTTGAAGGAGAATCAAATATTTCCGCTAGAAAAAGAATAGGTGCCATTTTAGAAACACCTTGTTTCTATCCGTACATGACGGCAGTACAGAACTTAAGAATCACAGCTCACATTAAACAGTGTTCTCCGGACAGAATAGAGCCAACTCTCAAACAAGTAGGATTACTGGAAAGAAAAGACCATAAGTTCAAAACTTATAGCCTCGGAATGAAACAGCGCCTGTCCATTGCCGCAGCTTTACTTGCAGACCCTCCGGTGCTCATTCTGGATGAGCCTACAAACGGCCTTGATCCGCAAGGAATAGCCGAGATCAGGCAGTTGATTCACGAAATTGCTGCCGATGGCAAAACCATCATCATGGCGAGTCATCTACTGGACGAGGTACAAAAAGTATGTACACATTTCTGTGTATTGAGGCAAGGTGTCAAACTGCATGAAGGAGCTGTGGAAGACATTCTGGGGGAAACCAATGAAATAGAAGTCAGTGCAAATGATCTTAGCTCATTGGAAAAAACCCTTAAAAATCACCCTGATGTAGAAAACATCGAAACGGAGCATGGCTATTTGACTTTGCAAATAAAGAATGACCTGAATGCATCGCAGCTCAATAGCTACTGCTTTGATCAAGGTATTACACTCAAGCGTTTGGTTACGCGCACTCAATCACTAGAACAAGAATTCCTCAAAATACTAAAAGAAAAATGATCAGAGCTTTCAAACTAGAGTGGCTGAAAATCCGCAATTACCGAACATTTTGGGTGCTTTTGAGCATGTACATTCTCGCTCTGATCATCATCAGTTTTGGCGGGATGTTTTTTCTGGAATACCTCAAATCAAAAGGTGCCGACTTTGAAGGCATTGACCCTACGATTCTTCCGATTTATGACTTTCCTGATATTTGGCAAAACACAACATATCTTGGTTCTTTTTTGAAAGTATTATTGGCATTCATAGTGATCATCTCTATTAATAATGATCAGATCTATAATACGCTCAGACAGAATGTAGTAGATGGGATAAGCAAAAAAGAGTTTTTGGTAAGTAAGCTCTCATTTATAGCCGGATTGGCGCTCATTAGTACTTTCATCCTTTTTATCTCGGGATTGATCAACGGCTCCATTTATTCACATGTACATGGCGCTGAATATGTTTTTGATGAAATGGAGTTTCTTGCAGCCTATTGGTATGATATTTTTGTTTTTTGCACTTTAGCGTTTTTACTTTCCCTACTTATAAAAAAGTCAGGATTTGTCATCATAGCAATAACGCTTTACACCTTGATGTTTGAGCCAATTGCAGGATTGATACTAATCGAATCCCCCTGGTTTAAGGATACGTTTTGGTCCAATATTCCTCAGTTTTTACCAATTCACTCACTCAACGATCTAATTAATGTCCCTTTTCCCAAGTACATATTTAGAGAAATCGAGGATAATATTCCACTAAGTGCAATTGCCATCTCAACGGGATGGCTGATCATTTACCTGACCAGTATTGTATTTATCCTAAATAAAAGAGACTTGAAATAACCAACTCTAATTGGTTGTTTATTATTGTTCGATGTGAACACCCATGTTTTCATTAATCGTTGAAATGTAATTGGTCACATTCTCGTTCAATTTCGACTCCTGACTCAAGAGACTAACCTCGAGTTGTTTAGTATTTGCGTAACAGTTGTTGAATTCAAAGCGACTAAAAAATCTGGCCAGGCTGTCAACAATATATTCCACCTCCGTCAGGTCACTATTTTTAGCTGCCAATTGGAGAAAATGGAGCTTTTCGCCCACTTCGGTTGAAATGTAAGATGAGAATTCTGAATATCTGTCTGGATTCATAGCTGTGGTACCTCTCATCAATAATATGAATATTTCAAGAATAAACAGAATATTTTTAGGCCAATAGGAATATTCCTTCGATGAATAGGATAAAAAAAGGAGAACCTATAGATTCTCCTTTCTAAATTAAGTAGTGATCCTATTTGATATATCTGAAATCCTGACCATCTGCCACCTGAATCACTGTCTCATAAATCAGTTTTATGGTGTTTTCCAGATCATCTTTCGCGCAAGTTTCTACGGTGGTGTGCATATATTTTAGAGGAATAGAAATCAATGCAGAAGCTACACCTTCATTGCTGTAAGCAAATGCATCTGTATCTGTACCTGTAGATCTCGATACGGCCCTTCGCTGGTAAGGAATCTGTTTCTCTTCTGCAATTCCCAAAATCATCTCGAGCACATTGTTCTGCACTGCCGGGCCATAACTCACTGTGGGGCCTTTTCCTAAACTGATGTCGCCACTGGTAATTTTATCATACATAGGGGCATTCGTGTCATGTGTTACATCAGTGATTATAGCCAGGTTTGGCTTGATTCTATGAGCCATCATTTCTGCCCCTCTTAATCCGATCTCTTCTTGTACAGCATTAACCACATAGAGACCAAATGGCAATTCTATCTTATGCTCTTTGATTTTCCTGGCCACCTCGGCTATCATATATCCGCCAATTCTATTGTCCAGTGCTCTTCCGACCAAATATTTATCGTTGAGCTCCATCAACTCATCATCAAATGTGATCACTGTACCCACATGAATCCCCATTTCCTCCACTTCTTCTTTGGTGCTGGCTCCTACGTCAATGAATATATTCTTTAGGTTCGGAGATTCTTCCTTGGACTTGTTCCTTACATGAATAGCCGGCCACCCGAAAATACCTTTCACTATACCTTTCTTTGTATGAATGTTCACACGCTTCGATGGTGCAATCTGATGATCAGAACCCCCATTCCTGATCACGTAGATATAGCCAGTATCAGTAATATAATTCACAAACCAGCTAATCTCATCTGCATGTGCCTCTATCACTACTTTATATTCAGCCTCCGGATTGATCACAGCCGCTACTGACCCGTAAGTATCCGTCATATAAGTATCCACATATGGTTTGATGTAATCCAGCCAAATCTCCTGTCCACTTGATTCAAACCCTGTCGGAGATGCATTATTCAAATATTTGTATAAAAATTCTTTACTCTTCTGATCCATTTATATTGAGTTATTGAGTTATTGAGTTATTGAGTTATTGAGTTATT
>JAUIAO010000093.1 GCA_030425425.1 Bacteroidia bacterium
TTTGAATTTCGGGAATATGAAGAATGGCTATCAGCTTGATTTGCAGAAACACTTCAGTAAAAACCAAACACCTAGAAGTGCACCGATAACAAAGAAATTTGATTCGCTTGAAAGTTCAGAAAAAAGAGCATTCTATGAAAAATACTCACTTCCAAATATCTACAAAGAGATTAGTGGTAGATTGTCTAAAATATTGAAATAAATAGGCCAATTCGCTACTAAATTGTATTAAAATAGAGTTTTTTAAACTTAATCCATTGAGCCATGAAATTCATCAATGAAGCCATCAATAAAGATTTTACAGAAAATGGATATTGCAAATTGCCATTATTGAATGAGGTGGATATCAATCAGTTACGTGAATTTGCAAAGGAGCACCTGCTTACCCACGAAATCACTAACACTGATTATGGAATGTATGTATCGCTGGAAGAAGACGCAGAGCTGAAAAACCGTGCAAAAGAATTTGTAAGAGACATTGTAGCGCCGAAGCTTTCCAATCACCTTGATGGTTATCAGATTCACCTCGGAGGTTACCTGATCAAAGCGCCGGATCATTCCAAATATACGTTTCCTCACCAGGATTGGGTATTTGCTGACAATGAAACAGAGGACGTTTCAGCAACGTGTTGGATTAGTTTATTTGACCTGGAAGAAGAAAATGGCACGCTGGGTTTTTTAAAAGGAAGTTCGACATTCCTCAATTACACAGTTGGTTCTCCCTCTCCTGTAGTTCCTACTCCAACAATGGGAAAAGAAGGTGACATTTTCCCATACCTCAAATTTGAACCGGTGAAAGCCGGGGAAGCTTTGATTTTTAACAATAAAACTATCCATGCTGCACAGGCCAACAGTGGCTCGTTTTATCGCGTTGCGGTAGGTATTGGAATCACTCCTAAAAACACTGCGCTGTTCCATTACTTTCTTAACCCGGAAAACCCGGAAGAATTTCTTAAACTAAGAGTTCAGGAAGAGTTTTTTATGACTTATAATAATGACGATTTGTACGAACTTTTCCTGAACAAACAAATTCCAGAATTGTGTGAGGTCATCGGTAAAGTTCCGGTCAACAAGCATTCCTATCCTGCTGTGGATGAAATTTTAGAAAAAGCAATCGAATTTGGCAATGTAAAAACAGATAATTCTCTGGATTTCAACAAACATTTTCAGAAACCCAACGAACCGGAACCTGACATAACAGAAGAAAAAATAATTAAAGAAACTTCAGTTGATACTCGTACATTTTTTCAAAAATATACCCCGATCAATATCTACAGAGAAGCAAAATACAGGCTGGGCAATTTGATGGCAAAATGAATGGGATTTTCACAGATGAAGCTTTACAGCAAAAGTTCAATGAAGAAGGATATGTGATTCTGGATTTATTGTCTGACGATCATTTGGAAACGTTGCGAAAGCTATTCTTTGAGCACATTCCTGACTACAAAAATGAGGACCTCTATGAAAGCAGTAGGAATCGCCCTGATGAAATAAATGACTTACTCAATGACAGAATGCAAGAAATATTCAAACTTGCACTTCATCCTTATAGTGGTGATAATCCAATATTCGGAGGTACTTTTCTGGTAAAGCCAGCTTACAGCAAAAATTTTCTCCCGCTTCATCAAGACTGGTCTATTGTCGAAGAAGATCGATATCAGACGGCTTTTATCTGGTGTCCTTTGCAGGAAACCAATTCAGACAATGGAGGTTTGTTTGTCGTGCCAGGCAGTCATACATTTTTCAATAATCGCAAATCAGGAAGCCTGCCAAGTCCCAGAGTAAATTTCAATGAGGTTATCCGTTCACATACAATGAACCTCACACTGAAACCCGGACAGGCCATTATTTATTCCGACAATCTCTTTCACGGTTCGGGACCTAATCCATCAGATAATCCAAGAATTATCGCCACGGCCAGAATAGTCGAAAAAGGTGCACCTCTCACCTACTATCAGAAACAAGATGATGATAAAATCGGAGTGTACTATTTCACTAAAGACAATTACCTGAATGGTATTAAATACTTGGCCAAAGGTGAAGTGCCACCCGGAGTGAAACCAGCTTATTATGAAGATGATCACAATCAGGTGATCAATGAATCAACTTTTACGGCTAAACTTACAGGTCAAAATATAGAAACCCAACGACCTGAAAGGTCACAGCAACAACAATCTATGAGTAATCCAGTTATCAATTTTTTCAAAACTTACACTCCTGCCAATATTGTACGTGAAATCTATTACAGACTACAGTCAAAAGATGATCATGCTCAAAAAGTAGGAGAATTTTACGATCGTCATCATCTGGATTTTATGGAAGTTTATGGGGATTTGATACAGGCTTTTCGAACTACGGATATAGAAAAAATCCTGGATTATGAATTTGAAAGTATTGGTCTGGAAGATGGAATGACCGTTCTCGATGCTGGCTGTGGGGTATGCCGTCCAGCTATTCATTTCTCTCAAAAAGCCAACCTCCACATTAAAGCAATAAGTATTTCAAAATCACAAATAGAACATGCCAACTCTTTAATTGCCAGTAGCAGTGCTAATCAAATTGAATTATTCAATGAAGACTATCACCAGATAGATAAGGTCTTCCATTCGGGTACATTTGACAGGGTGTATTTTCTCGAATCTTTTGGGCACTCTACTCAAAAGAAAAGGCTACTACAATCAGTATGGAACGTTTTGAAGTCTGGAGGAAGCGTCTACATCAAAGATCTTTTTGCTCGCAAAACAGGAAATAAAGCAGATCAAAAGGCGATTTATGAGGAAATCAACAAGATCAACAATCAATATCATTACCAGGTTGCTGAACTGTCAGAAATACTTGATACGGCTAGGGAAATAGGGTTTGTTATAGAGTTTGCCAAGACAATTGATATTCGATTGGAGGATTTTGAAAACCTTACCATCTCTAACAAATTCCAGGAATTAACGGGCATATATAAAATTGAAAGTTTTGAAAACTACATTTTTCCAGTTGATTTTATAGAGTTGAAACTGTACAAACCTGCCTTCAATATAGAAGAAGGAAAGGATCGGTATTTTCTTCAAAACCTATTGTTACAAAATCAGTCAAAATGATCATTACTCCCCATTTCGTTTGGACGCACATGGCTAAAACCGGAGGATCAGTGGTTCACAAGATCATAGAGCAGCTGGATGATCCCGAAATTGAACTAGATCCTATGACTGGAGAATGGTCCGACTATCGGCGACATGAACCGTTTTTGTTGAGATCAGAAAAAGTAGGATATGACATTACTTCAGAAAAACTGACAGCGCTTACCATCAGAAGGTTACCTTCATGGTTGTTAAGCATTTCTGAGTTCAAACTAACCACTGCTGGATTCAAATACACCCATAATGATCTGGTAGAAGGTATGTTCAGGCATGAAAAACGTGACATGAGCGATGGGAGTCTAAATAATCCTGGTGATTTTGAAATCAGTCATGCAGATGAAGCACTGGCATTTTATCAGCCCGAGACGATTGATATATGGTGGAAACAAGAATCGCTATCTGATGACGTCATTAAAACCCTTCGAGCATACTATAAGATTTCTCCAATCATGGAAAAAGAGATGAGGAAGTTTGAAATCAATGTCAATGAATATGACCATAATCTAAATCATCATTACACCTCAGCTGATATGGAACAATTATATCATAATTGCCCACTTTGGACCTTATACGAAAAGAAGATCTATGGAGACCTTCTGGTATAAACTTCGACTGAGCGATGCATGGAGATACAAAGCGCCACTGATCTTTGGTGCCATCTACATGGTCATTTTTCAGGAACCAGAGCATCTACATCTAAAGTACCTGATCCTTTCGATTTTCACAATCATAGGCATTGCAGGAATCGGATATCTGTCCAATGACTGGGGGGATAGAGCAGCAGATCAAAAGTCTGGAAAGCCCAATTTTTTCAATGATCATGGTTCTTTGATTCAGATAGCATCTGTACTTGTAATCATTACAATTGCTTTTTTTCCATGGTATTTTTTCCCATCGGATCGATACAGCTGGTTGTTGATTTCAATTGAAATAGTTACCTTCTTGGTGTATGGACTTCCTCCTTTTGAACTGAAAAAATCAAAATGGATTGCTCCGGTTTTGGATGCAATTTACGCTCATGTGATCCCTGCAACACTGGCAGCTTACACGTTTATGTTGGCTGCAAATGAGATTAATAAGGGGTTATTAGCTTTGTTGGCCTTTTGGCAACTGCTATTCGGAATCCGGGCGTTCATCAATCACCTGATAGCCGACCGATCCAATGACCTACTCAACTACCCTACTCTCGCTACAACTTATGATTTCAGGCAATGGCATTATTACCTTTTTCTATGGTCAGTGATGGAATTCTCGATCTTTTCTTATATGGTCTGGACATTCAGTTCTGACTGGACCCTGATGATAATTGTTGGCATTGGAGCTATTTATTTGATATTCAAACCATTTTATTATTCTTTCAGAGAAAATGCTATCGACAAACTTTACCTGATCTATTGGCCCTTAATACTATTAATAAGCATTGCCTTGGAAATATATTGGTATTGGTTTGCTGCATTGGCTCACGTACTACTTTTTCGATCCTTTTCCTCCAGCATTAAGGAATTCTGGTTATTGAGAAAATTAGGACATTTCATTTCTGCGTTTGTCAATCACGGGATATATTGGTTTCGAAGAATCGTATTATTTCAATCAGACAAGGTTGCCCGGCGGCAGTATTTCAAACAATACATGTTAGAAAAGAAAAATATCAACAAAAGAAAAAATGGAACTGTCACCATTGTCAATTTACATAAGAACAAATACTCTGAGACCTTCATTCATCATTACAAGACGGAGCTTCCATATGCTGTGGATTTTTTACATGGTGAATATCCTCCCCATCTGGATGAAAATAATCAATCACTGCTAGGTGATTCGCACTGGCAAATAATGCGTAATAAATACCTTGAAGCTTTGTCAGGACGTCCAGACTCTCAGTTGATCAAAAAGCTTACTCGGAGATTACGCCAGACTAATTCCAAAATAATCCTGGCCCATTTTGGCCCAATGGCAGTCAGCATGCTGACTGCTGTGAAAATTACAGGCATTCCAATGATCGTATATTTTCATGCATATGATGTGCATCATCAGGAACAACTTAGTAATTACCAAGAGCAATATCAGGAACTTTTCAAAATAGCTCATTTGCTCATCGGTAGTAGTCAGGAAGTTGTGAATAAACTCATTGAATTGGGAGCATCACCATCCAAAGTAAAGTATCTGCCGGCCTATTTTCCTGTTAAAGAGTTTCAAAAAATTGAAAGAAAACCAAAACCCAATTCCCTTCTGGCTGTTGGCAGATTCACTACTACAAAATCACCCCAAATCCTCATACTATCATTTGCCGAAGTGCTAAAAATCATCCCTCAGGCAAAACTCACCATCATTGGTGAAGGTGAATTGCTGGAAGCCACTGTGAACCTCGCAAAAGCACTGCAAATAGAAAAAAACATGCTATTCCTAGGCAAGCAATCACCCGAAGAGGTAAAGCAACAACTTGCAAATGCACAGGTTTTTGTACAGCACAGTGCTACCACTCCCATTCATCATGACAGAGAAGGCACGCCTGTCGCCATCATGGAAGCCATGACTGCCGGGTTGCCGATTGTGAGTACCAGACATGCAGGAATTCAGGAATTGATCACGCATGAAGAAAATGGATTACTTGTAAATGAACTGGATTACAAGGCTATGGCACATGAAATTTTGAATATTCTGAAAAACCCGGAAATGGGTGATAAACTTGGTAAAAATGCCCAAAATTCTATTCTCAACAATCCACTGATCATGAACCATATGCAAATCATGACTGAGATTATTGACAATTATGGCTTGACAAGCTGATCATAGCGCTGTTGCCATTCTGGTTGACCTACCATTTCCGAAATCCTGTTCAAAAACAATTGCTCATAGATCAAGGATGAATCCAGTTCTCGATTGAGTTCTGTCATTATGCCATAACAGCTATCGTAAAGCGCCAGAGGTTGATAAACCAAATAATCATATACGATCACATCTTCAATATTTGGTTGCTGATCCAAAACAAAACCAGGGTGACAGTTCAGCTGATAAGTTGAGCTAACAGAAGCATCTATGAATAATGAAACTACTATGGAATCATATTCAAAATGATTAGGCATCCGAGGTATATAGCTGATTTTCAACTCTCTGATGAAATCAAAAAAGTCTAATGCTCTGCCTAAACTGTCCTGCAGAGTGGCATTGAAATATGCATCCTCCATCAAAACTTTATCTTGCTCACAGCATTCAACGAGGGTTACTTCATGTGTAAATGGGGTTCCATCAATACCAAAATTGAAAGTTGTAGCTTCCCAGCCAAAATCTAAATAAATCTCCCCTAGCAGATAACTTACCTTTCCACAAGAAAGATGGATAGGTTCAGATTTCAAAATGGCCAAGAGCTCAGCGATTTCTTTTTGGTGCCAATCAGGATACTTTTCTGCTATACTCCAATGACTTTCAGGAGTGTAACCACGGTTTATCAAACTAGACAACCTAAAACGCAACAAATCAACTTTTTCGAAATCATCTAAAATTTCAAATTCAGTGGAGTTGAGTTCCAATGCCTTCAGAATCTGGTCTCTGGCAGAATTCGTACGACTACAATTCGAAAACCATAGTATTATTGCAATTAGCAACAACAGATTGATTAATCCAATTCTAAAATTCACAGTTGACAAAACTAGCAATAATTTTATGTGGCCGAAACGATAATCATGGAGGAGCATTTATTGACAGACTCAAAAACAGCCTCCAATGGAATAGCCACTTGAGTGAAAAATACCAGGTCCCTACTGAGATATTTTTTGTTGAATACAATCCTCCTGCTGATCAACCGAAACTTGGGGAAATGGATATTTGGCCCAAGCACAAGTATTGGGAAACTCATCTCATCGAACATCAGGATAATAGTGGTGATTTTGTGGAATTTAAGGCTAAAAATATTGCTTTAACCAAAGTAAATGATGATCACTGGGTACTGGTCACCAATGCTGACATTCTACTTCCGGAATCCCTTTTTGCAAATCTAAATCGCTTAAACAACAACGCTTTCTTCCTCGCAAAAAGGCTCAATACAAGGGTCATTGCAAGATCTTGGCAAACTATGATGAAAAGTGTAGATCAATACTGTGTGAAAGACAAGATTTACCACAGACCTAAATTAGTGCCCCATGGGTTTTATTTTAGGCTTTTGATGGTTTATGCTAAAATAAGGCTGAGGTTTTATTCAATGTCCCCCATCATTCTAAAGCCGGGTATTTCCATTCTTATCAAATATCAGTTTGCTGCTTGCGGTGATTTCATGTTGGCCAAAGGCGAGCTCTGGAAAAAAATCGGGTTTTACAGGGAAAACACCCTTTCAAATATGCACGTGGATTCTCTTTTTCTTGTCAAAGTAATAAGTCATGAAATTGAAATAAATGAAATTTCCGATCCAATTTTACATCAACATCATGAGCACAATTACAATTTTAAAAAACCCACAGAATCAATGAACAAAATGTGGCAGGAGTTGATCCAAGCACTGGAATACGTTGAAAAAACAGGACAGATTTTAAAGAATTAGTGACACTGTAACTTCTTACATGCACTTGAATACAAAACCTGAACGATCAATTAGATTCGAATAATGAAACCATACCTTTCTATAGTAGCGGCAAGCAGAAATGACAATCATGGTGGTGACCTTACCAGCCGAATGAACTTGTTTTTGCGTGGCATTTATTACCAGCTTGATAAATACCAGATTCCTGGCGAAGTGATTATCGTGGAATGGAATCCTCCAGAAGACCGTGAACCTCTGTCATCGGTATTACCTAAACCAACATCAAAATGGGTAAATCTGAGAATCGTCACTGTTCCTGCTGAAATCCATTCCAGATATACTGTAGGAAAAGTGCTTCCACTGTTTCAGATGATTGCCAAAAATGTGGGCATTAGAAGAGCTAAGGCTCCATACATTTTATGCACCAACGTTGACCTTTTGTTTTCAGATAAACTGATCAAGTTCTTATCTGAGCGAAAACTGCAAAAAGGAACTTACTATCGTTGCAACAGATGTGATATTCCTAAGGAGATCGATTATTCCAAAGACATTCCCGAACTACTCAATTATGCCAAAAAGCACATCATCCAACGTTTAGGTAAAAACAGATTACACCCCAATTACATGGGGAGTAGCCAACTTTGGTATGTGAATATTTTCACTCATTTGTTAATCATTCTGATTGCGAAAATTAAACGATTACTAGACTCCCAAAGCAGAACTACCATAGAAAGCGCCGACACCTGGGCTTGCGGGGATTTCACTTTGATGCATACGGACAACTGGCATCAAATCAACGGATATTTTGAGTTGGACGCCTATTCTATACATATTGACAGTCTGGGTATATTTGCCGCTCTGGGTCAGGGGATCAAGCAAAAAATTCTACCAGCAGATCACTGTACCTATCATGTCAGTCACCAGGCTGGATGGGAGCTACAGGATCCAATGAAGAAAATATATTTTGATATCAATATGCCCATGCTGGATTGGAACACTGCCCAAGCTGCTTGTGAGCATATGTATCTAAAAAAAGAGGTTTTACCGATAAATGATGAGAACTGGGGGTTGAAGAATGAACAACTCCATGAGGAAGTTTTTACCTATGAGCAATAAAAAAATATTGGTGTGTGGTGCAAGCGGGTTTATTAGCACTAATCTGATCATGAGGCATCTTCAAACGGGTGCTGAAATCACAGGTGTAGATCTTTGCGACCTCAAATACCTTTCTGAAGATCAATTCCATTTTATTCAGGCTGATTTAAGAGATTATTCGTTTTGTGATGAATTATTGCAAAATGGTGATTTTGATGAAATCTACCAATTAGCTGCCGATATGGGTGGTGCAGGATATATTTTCACTGGTGATTCGGATGCAGACATCATTACCAATTCGGCAATGATTAACCTCAATATTTTGAGATCTGCCAGTACATTGAACAAAAAGCCGAAGATATTCTATTCATCCTCAGCCTGCATTTATCCAAAGTCTAATCAAAATGATCCTAAAAACCCATATTGTGAAGAGTCGTCTGCATATCCTGCCGACCCAGACAGTGAGTATGGTTGGGAAAAGCTTTTTAGTGAGCGTTTGTACCTCTCCTATGCCCGCAATTATGGGATTGATGTAAAAATCGCACGATTTCACAATGTCTATGGACCTTTTGGCGTGTGGGATGGTGGAAAAGAAAAAGCCCCGGCTGCCATCTGTCGCAAGGTAGCTATAGCTGAAAAAAACGGAGAGATTGAGATTTGGGGAGATGGTCTTCAGACCAGGACGTTTCTCTACATTGACGATTGTCTCGATGCAATGGAGCGTTTCATGAATTCTGACAATCACGGACCACTCAATGTAGGTTCGGAAGAGATGGTTTCGATCAATGAATTGGCAAGAATAGCGATGAAAATTGCCGATAAGGAACTAAAATTCATTCATGTGGAAGGACCAATGGGTGTGAGAGGAAGATGTTCTCACAATCTAAAAATTCAACAAACGCTCAACTGGAGTCCACAACACAGTCTTGCCAGAGGAATTGAAAAAACCTATCATTGGA
>JAUIAO010000029.1 GCA_030425425.1 Bacteroidia bacterium
AACAATCTGATGAAAATTTTAACTTACATATTAGCCTTCACGGTAATCTTTCTCTCGGTAAAACCAGCGATTGATGCTATTCCGTTTTCGTCAGAAACCCAACAGACTTGCTGTAGCAGTAGTAAGTGTAATCCAATTTCTGACAATCATAATTCAGAAAATCAGAACGAACAAAAAGATAACGGAATGTGTAATCCATTTCAAATTTGTGGCTCTTGCCTTTTGATTTGTGTTAGTACACCTTTTTTTCCAGCGTTACAGACTGATTTTTCAACCGAAGAGTTCTTCGGATACCAATCATTTATAGCTTCTCAATTCATTTCTGACTTTTGGCAACCGCCACAATTTGTTTAACAACACTTTCGACCACAGAAAAGAACCGAAACTTCGGTTCAACTTTTAGTTAAACAATTTAAATTCAGAAAAATGAAATTTTCAAATATTTTCGTTATGGCTATCACATTTATGTTAGCCTCAACAACAGTAACTTTTGCACAATCGACAAAAGAAAAAGTGCAAATTGCGGACACCACAAAAACTTTAACAACCAAAGTTAAAGGCATTACTTGCTCGACAGACCTAAAAATGATTTCGGCAAATGTCGAGAAACTAAAAGGTGTAAGCACTTGCAAAGCAGGAAAAACAGGACCAACAACCACATTTGAAATAGTGTATAATCCAGCTCTGATTACAGAAAAGGAAATACATTCAGCAATTCAAAATACAGGAAGTTGCGAAAATCCTGACGAAAGACCATACAAAATAAAGCAGTAAACAGATTTAAGGCAAAGCGTAATTGAATTACGCTTTGCTTTTCAACTCATTTAAAAAAGAAACAATGAAAAAATATATATTCATTGTTGGTTTGCTGTTTCCGTATGCCTTGTTTGCACAAAGTATTTTAGGAAAGGTAACCAACGAAAAAAACGAACCTCTTGTTGGAGCGAGTGTCTTTTGGGCTAACACAACCATTGGCACAACAACAGGCATTAAAGGCGAGTTTGAACTTACTACAAAGGATATTTCGCCTAAACTTCTGATAGCTCGTTATGTCGGACATATTGCAGACACCATAGAAATAACGAACCAAACATTTGTAGAGTTTAAGTTAGAGCAGTCTCAAGAGCTTGATGAAGTGGTTGTAAAAGGACAACGAGACGGAGTAATTATTTCAAATCTCAATCCAATAAAGACAGAACAGATTACGCAAACCGAATTAGGAAAAGCCGCTTGTTGTGATTTGGCAGGATGCTTTGAAACACAAACAACTGTTCAACCACAAACCACAAACGTCATAACAAATTCAAAAGAGCTTCGTATTCTTGGACTTTCAGGCGTGTACAATCAAGTTTTGATTGATGGTTTTCCAATGATACAGGGCTTGACCTATACATATGGGATTAGCAGTATTCCAGGAACTTTAGTAGATAACATTTACATTTCAAAAGGGGCAAACAGCGTTTTACAAGGTTTTGAGAGTATGAGCGGACAAATAAATGTAGAGACCAAAGAACCTGACAAAACCGACAAACTTTTGCTAAATGCCTATATCAACAGCTTTTCAGAAAAGCATTTGAACGCCAATTATGCAATAAAAAAAGGAAAATGGAGCAACTTGACAGCTCTTCATACGGTGCAACCAGCGAATGAGTTTGACAGGGATAACGACAATTTTCTCGACTTACCAAAACTTACTCGATATATGGTTTCCAATAAACTAAAATATGGAAATGACGCAGATTGGGGTTGGAACAGCCGAATAGGATTGCGATATGTAAACGAACAGCGGATTGGCGGACAAACCAGTTTTAACGAAAACAATGATAAAGGAAGTACAGAAGTTTATGGACAAACGGTAAATATCAATCAGCCCGAAATTTGGACGAAAACAGGCTATCGCTTAAACGACCAACACAATTTTGTTTTATTCGCTTCAAGTTTTTATCAAGACCAAAAATCCTACTTCGGAACTGTAAAGTATAATGCCAACCAGACCAACTTTTATGGAAACCTTCAATATGAATTCAATTACGGCAACAACTCGCTAAAGACAGGGTTTAGCTTTCGTCATTTGAATTTGGATGAAGATATTTCCTTTACAAATAACAACTTGCAAAGAACGTATGCAGGCAATTATTTGCGAAACGAAAACATTGCAGGTGTATTTGCAGAAAATACCTTAAAGTTACTCAACGATAAACTGACTTGGATTGCAGGAATACGAGTTGATAATCACAATCAATTTGGCACAATAGTAACGCCAAGAACACTTTTAAAATATGATATTGCACCAAACACCATTGTACGTGCAAACATTGGAACAGGATGGCGAACGGTCAATTTGTTTAGTGAAAATATTGGTTTATTGGTAAGTTCACGAGACATTGTTTTTTCAGAACAACTTGAACCTGAAAAAGCATTGAATACAGGTATTAATCTTACACAGAAATTCAATGGCGAGAATGTTACAGGTTTTTTTAGTGCGGACTATTACCGAACTGATTTTCAGAACCAAATATTTCCCGATTACGATACAGACCCAACAAAGGCAATCATTGAAAACTTCTCAGGAAAGAGCGTAAGCAATACATTTCAGGCAGAAGTCTATCTAAATTTTTGGCGACAGTTTGAATTTAAAACAGGCTACAGCTTTTTAGATGTTTATCGGGAAATTGACGGACAAAAAGTGCTATTGCCATTCAATCCAAGACATAAAGTAGTAACGACTTTAGGCTACAAACCATTATCCAAAAAGTATCACGTAGATATGAATATCCATTGGTACGGTCAACAACGATTGCCAAATACGCAGAGCAATCCACCAGAATTTCAACGACCTGACTTTTCAGAAAATTATGTGCTTGTAAATGCTCAATTTACATACAACCTGAAAAAGTTTGAATTGTATGCAGGTTGCGAAAACATTTTTGACTTTAGGCAAGAACGACCGATTATAGGTTGGCAAGACCCATTCGGTCAGTTTTTTGACACAAGTTCAGTTTGGGGACCAACTCGCGGGAGAGAATTGTATGTAGGAGTTCGGTTTAGAATTCCGAGTGAATAAGCCAACGCTAAAGCCATACACATTTGCAATTCGCTTCAGCCGACACACAAGCCAAAAATTGCAAAAGAGTATGGCTTTTCCAACGCAGAAAGAAAAAAGCCAGTGGCTAACAATGTGTATAAGCAATAGCGGGTTCTGTGCTATTTTGAAACTAAAAAGTGTAAATTTAAGGTCAGTGTAATTTGACAGTTTTGTGGGTTAAATCCGCTACTGCTCATACACGAGACCGTTGGCTACCATAATCAGATTGAATTGACATTTGCTATCAAAGATACAAATAAAGAGAGTATAATAAATGATGGAGGTAATAGGATAGCCACTAAGATGGCAGTTGGAAAATAAAACGATTATCAGATTATATATAATTAAACTAC
The DNA here is from genome assembly GCA_030425425.1 of Bacteroidia bacterium. Taxonomy (GTDB): domain Bacteria; phylum Bacteroidota; class Bacteroidia; order Cytophagales; family Cyclobacteriaceae; genus Marinoscillum. The sequence continues at coordinate 3,439 of JAUIAO010000029.1, forward strand.
AATTATTTAGACAAAATTTTAAAAACCTATGAAATTTCATAAGCCAAAAATATTAGGGATTGTAAATATTACTGAAGATAGTTTTTCTGACGGAGGGCTTTATCTGGATTACGGTAAAGCTTTGGAAAAATCTCTCAAACTGGTTGAAGATGGTGCCAGTATAATTGATTTAGGAGCTGCTTCCAGTAATCCTTCCTCCAAAGAAGTAAAGCCTCAAGAAGAGATTGATCGTTTAAAACCAGTAGCCGATTACTTGCTTACTAAAAATATTCCTGTTTCCATTGATTCCTTTAAATCTACTGTCCAACAATATTTTTTAAATAGAAACGTCCAGTATTTAAACGACATTCAAGGATTTTCCCATCCTGAAATTTATCCCGAAATTGCAAAATCAGATTGTAAACTCATCGTAATGCATTCGGTTCAGCGTTTTGGACCAGCGACGGTTATCGAAACTAAACCCGAAAAAGTATTTAATGAAATAATCGATTTCTTTTCACAACGTATCAAATCGATTCAAAATTCAGGCATTTCATCCGATAGAATTATTTTAGACCCAGGAATGGGATTCTTTTTAGGTTCTAATCCAGAATCTTCAATACATGTTTTAAAAAATATTTCTCAATTGAAAGGATACTTCAATTTACCAATTCTTATTTCAGTTTCCCGAAAATCCTTTTTAGGAGCCATTGTCGGGAGAGAAGTCAATGAACGAACACCTGCTACTTTGGCAACAGAGATTTATTTAAGTTATATGGGTGTAGATTATATCCGGACACATGATGTTAGGGCTTTAAATGATGCATTAAAAGTACTTGAAGTATTGAATACCGGTGTGTAAATATTACTTGACAATTATTATAAAGTTTGATTTATATGAAATTACGGTAGCCAACATTTTGTATAAGTAATGGCAGGGGAAGTGGTAAATATCAAGGTTTGTAGCCCGCTCAAACTGCGTAGCGGTTTGATAGGAAAGTACCACGCAATCTGCCACTACTCATACAATTTACCGTTATGTGTAATTTTAGCCGCAAACGCAGTTAAAACAAAAAGGCTCCGAATTTCGGAACCTTCTTTTTATCATTTCATTTTTCTAAAAAACTTGTACAACAAATCGATTTTATTTGAACAAAGAATTGGCATTGCTTCAAAAAGGGTTTCTTCATCCCATTCCCACCATTTCATTTCCTGCAATTTTTGGATGTCATCATCACTAAATCTCTTTTTTATCAATTTGGCTGGATTTCCCCCTACAATTGAATAAGGTTCAACATCTTTTGTAACCAAAGCACGACTGCCAATAACAGCTCCATCTCCTATCTGAACTCCTGGCATTATCATAGCTTCACTACCAATCCAAACATCATTCCCAACAACTGTATCTCCTGCTTTTTGAAATCCATCTTGGCTTTTACTGAAAACATCAAATTCAGACATATAAAAAAATGGAAAACTGGAAATCCAATCATATTTATGACCTTGATTACCTGCCATTATGAAACTTGCACCGCTCCCTATTGAACAATAAGAACCGATAATTAGTTTATCGACATCATTCCTGTCCGGAAACAGATAACGAGCACAATCGTCAAATGAATGACCGTGATAATAACCAGAATAATAAGAATATTTACCCGAAATTATATTGGGATTAGTTATGTGGTCTTTGATTATTTTTCCTTTAAAAGGACTTTCGAAGTAATTTTTCATTATTTAACATATTTAATTTACAATAAGAGACAATAAGGAAACGAAGAATAATACTAAACTATTCTCTTCCTATACGTTGCGTAAAGTAAATTTGCTAATCTGATAATTTCATCTGACAAAGATACTAAAAAACTACACATAACATCGCATTGGCAAAATGGCGGGTTAAGTTCAAAATTCAACTTTTGTGCTTTTTATTCCGCCGAATGTGTCCCACATTCAGCTTTTTTTTTAATAATTTAGCTTCTGTGGAAACACATCGGCTACGTCACTGCTAAATTGAACTTTTCGTCCAATTTATCCGCCACTTCGCCAATGCGTTTTCCGTTGTAGCCAATTTGAAAACAGCAATGTAGTTAAAGTGATAAAACAATAAAGCCTAAAATAAGATAGTAGTAATACAATAAATATATGTCTCATAACCATTATCATAACAGTTCTGGGAAGAACCTAAAAGTTGCCTTTTTCCTCAATTTGGGTTTTACCATATTTGAGATAATTGGTGGTTTTTATGTAAATAGTGTTGCCATAATTTCCGATGCTGTCCATGATTTGGGAGATAGTTTGTCATTGGGAACAGCATGGTATTTAGATGAAAAATCAAAAGAAAAAGCAGATAAAAAGTTTTCTTTTGGGTATGCCCGGCTTTCCTTATTAGGTGCATTGATAAATAGTTTGGTTCTTATTGCAGGTTCAATTTATGTGATTTATGAAGCTGTTGGAAGAATTTTAGAGCCACAACATTCAGACTCTGGTGGTATGATGGTTTTTGCAATCATTGGAATAATAGTAAATGGTTATGCAGCATGGAAAATGAGTGAAGGATCATCACTTAACGAAAAAGTGGTTTCATGGCATTTGTTAGAAGATGTTTTAGGTTGGGTAGCTGTATTTATTGTGGCACTAATTCTAAATTTTAAAGATATTCATTATTTGGACCCTGTACTTTCACTTTTAATTACTGTATATATTTTGTGGGGAGTGATAAAACGACTAAAAGAAACCCTATTTATCTTTTTACAAGGAGTTCCCAAGGATATGGACTTATTGAAAGTTGAACAGGAACTTTGTGCAATAAGGAATGTCCAGTCCACACACCATACTCATATTTGGTCACTTGAAGGAGAGAATCACGTTTTCACATCTCATCTAAAGCTAAAAAATATAACTGAACTTCGACAAGTATTGGAAGTAAAAAAAGAAGTGAAAAACAGATTAAAAAAATATCCTTTTCAGCACTTTACTATCGAAATAGAATTGGCAGAAGAAACTTGCGAATTACTTGATTAAATGTTGAATTCACAATAATTAATGACTATGATATTGTTCCTATACTTAATAATATATTTTCTGTTGGTATTTGTGGTTAGGTCAGTTTTGTTGTGGAAGAAGACAGGAATTAATCCATTAACCTTTAACAAAACCGATGATGCTCACGGATTCAACGGTAAAATATTCACGATAATATCCATTCTCGAGTTGTTAATAGTCGGGTTATATGCCTTCAAAAATGAGTGGTACGAATATTTACTCCCTTTTTGGTATTTAGAGAATGAAACTTTGCAAAAAATTGGTTGGGGTTTTCTAATTGTTTCTTTGATTCTTGTTTGGATTGCACAAACCCATATGGCAAATTCTTGGAGAATAGGAATTGATGAAGAAAACAAGGCTAAACTCGTGACGAACGGAATGTTTTCAATTTCAAGAAACCCGATTTTTCTTGGAATAATGGTTGCGAATATCGGTTTGTTTCTGATAATACCAAATGCGTTTACCCTATTGATAATCTCACTATCAACAATAAGTATCAATACTCAAATTCGATTAGAAGAAGAATTTTTAAAGCGAGAATTTGGGAAAGATTACGAAGATTACGCAAACAAAGTAAGAAGATGGATTTAAAAAAAAACTGGCTACAACAACGGCTATAGCATATGCCCTGAGGGACACGTGCCATAGCCAAACCGTTAAAAAATACGAACTCAAATGGAATTAATAGTCCACCATAAAATTTCGGACTTGTATAAATCGCTGAATTTACCAATTGAGCAAGAAATGGACTTTACGATTCATTTTTTACCTGCTATTCATTCTAAAACACCTTTTAAATCACCAGTTTTTAGAGCCGATTATTTTTCTTTTGTATTTATAAAAGAAGGTTCTGGAAAATATACCATTGATGATAAAATATTTCCTTTTGATTCACAAACCATATATTTTACAAATCCCGGACATATTAAATCCTTTGAAATAGAAAACTCTAAAGACGCCTATATTATCACATTAACAGAGAGTTTTTTAAGAGAGAATGTTCACCCAGATATTTTTGGTGAATTTCCGTTTTTATTAGCAGAAACAGTTCCACCAAAAAAAATGTTGCAGAATGACTTTAGTGAATTTGAAATTCTTTACAAACAAATATTCAAAGAGTTCAAAAAACAATCTGAATACAAGAACAAAATTCTTGGAAACCTTTTTGTTGTATTACTTCTAAAAATAAAAGAAAATTTTTGGCTATCGTACAATCCATTAGAAGAAGGAGGAAGAAATTCTCAAATTGTTAAATCCTTTAAAATTTTATTGGAACGAGAGTTTAAAATAGCAACTTCAAAAGGACTAACTATCGCCTTTCAAGTACAAGATTATGCCAACGAATTAAATTTACACCCAAATTATTTAAATTCTGTAATAAAAAGTAAAACAGGTAGAACTGTAAACGATTGGATTTCTAAACGAACATTGTCAGTAGCCAAATCATTGCTCAAAAACACTACCTATTCTTCAAAGGAAATAGCGTACAAATTAGGATTCAGTGAACCCACTCATTTCAGTCGGTTTTTTAAAAAACACACACAAATTTCACCAACTACATTCCGAAAATCTAACCAATAGTTGTAAATCTTTGAAATTGGTCATTTCTTGTTTAATTAAGGTTATATAAAATACTTCCTTTTGACTCAACTTTGCTCTATAAATTTTAAAACATAGAACAATGGAACAAAGAATATTGATTACAGGAGCAAGTGGAGGATTTGGATTTTTAACTTGCCAATCTCTTATTGAAAAAGGATACAAAGTTGTTGGAACAATGCGTTCAACCAAAGGGAAAAATGAAAAAGTTGCTGATTCTCTAAAATCAATTGGCGTTCATTTAGTAGAAATGGATGTTACCAATGAAGAAAGCGTAAACAAAGGTGTTAAAAACGCTATTGATTTATTAAATGGTTTGGATGTTTTGATTAACAATGCAGGAGTTGGTGTATTTGGGATGCAAGAACATTTTACACCAGACGATATGAAATATGTGTTTGATGTAAATGTTTTTGGCGTTCAGCGTGTAATGCGAGCAACTTTACCACATTTTAGAAAACAAGGAAAAGGAACAGTAATCTATACTTCAAGTTTGTTAGGTAGAATGACTTTACCTTTTTACGGTGTTTACAATGCTTCCAAATGGGCATTGGAGGCTATCGCAGAAAATTACAGAACAGAGTTATCTGCATTTGGAATTGAATCTAGTATTATTGAACCAGGAGGTTTTCCAACAACATTTATGGAAAACTTAAAAAAGCCTAGCGACAACAGCAGAGACGAAGCCTATGGTGACTTTATGCAAGCACCAAAAGCTATGTTTGATGGATTTGAACAGGCTTTAGAAGCAAATACAGAGCAAAGGCCACAAAAAGTTGCAGATGCCATTACAAATCTTATTGCGATTCCTTACGGAGAAAAACCTATGCGAACTGTAGTTGATTATATGGGAATGGGAGAACACATTACCAATTATAATGAAATGTTGGACAATGTAACTTTTGGAATTTATTCTGCTTTTGGAAATGAAGGAATGTTGAAAATAAATAAATAAAATGGAATTTACTGTTAAAGAGCAAATCATTGAAATAGTTCATAAACTGTTTATCTATACGGATAATCAAGAATGGAAAAAACTTCAAAAAGAAGTGTTTTCAGAGCTCGTTGACTTTGATATGTCCTCACTTGGTGGAGAAATTTCCAAGAAGAGTTCTATTGACATTTGTAATGAATGGAAACAAGGATTTGAAGGTATAGATTCCATAAACCATTTAGCAGGAAATCATTTGGTTAAAATCAGCAATAATTCGGCAGAAGTTTTTATTTACGCAACTGCTACACATTTTAAAGAATCGGCAATCAAAGGAAAAACTCGAGAATTTGTTGGGAGTTACAATTTACATTTAGTTAAAAATATGAAACGATGGAAAATTGACAAATTCAAGTATAATCTAAAGTATATGACTGGAAATCTCGATTTGAAATAAGTATTGAGGAAATGGAGTAATAACTATTGCCAACAACGTATATAAAAAAATAGCGGTTTTGGGGCTAACCTGAACCGCTTTTGCCTTTATTTAAGTATATTGCTTTCCGAAAAGTTAGTGCTCAAAAATCCGCTACTTTTCATATACAAGACCGTTAAATAAACAACTCCTTATAAATCTCCATTGTGGACTTGTTGTAGCTCCAATTCTTCCACGCATACTTTAAAGCTTCTCGTCCAATGTCGGTGCGTAATTGAGCATCAGTAATCAATTTCTGTAATTGCTCTTTCCACTCATTTTCATTTTTCGCAAGCATGCCATTTTCACCATGCTTGATGATTTCAGAATAAGGAAAAAGAGAAGAACTTATCATAGGAATTGCAAAAGCAGCAGCCTCCAAATACTTTACAAATGATTTTCCTTCCGTATTAAATAGATGGTCGTTCATGGGGTGAAGTATTACATCCAAGGCGAGCTTATTCAACTTAGTGGGATATTCTAAAAAAGACACTGGCTTCACGAATTTGAAAGTTAAATCACCAAGGCTGTTTTCGTCTTTGAGTTTTCCATTCCAACCAAAAATGAAGAGTTCCGCATTTTGGTCTTTCAATACTTCCTGCAAAACAGGTAAAATGCTTTTAACATCTTCCGATTGTGAAGGATTGGTAATGATTCCCAGTCTTACAGTTTTACCATTATTCTTGTTGATTTGAGGAACTTCGGCATAAGCTTGATTAGAAAGTAAGTTGGGAACAAAAGCAAACATCGGATCCGAATCAGGAAAAGCGACTTCCAACTTATCTTCAATGGCTTCCAATATTCCATTGGTTGGAGCTGTTATCGCATCCATTTTGGAAAGGTTCTCCAATAGCTTATCCAGTTGCTCTTTTGGGTACTTTTTTATTCCGGGATGATAGTCAGGAAAATTGAAATAATGACAATCAATATCCATTACAAACTGAATGCGGTCATTAATGGAAACAATACCTTCAATGATGGGTTGAATATCTGTAAAGAAGGTAGGAAATACGATGTAGTCAGCCCAACGAATTAATCGTTCATCAACCGGAGTATCGTATTCATCATGCTTTTTGTTGAAGTTCCATTTGTGAATTTGATTCACAACAGCTTTATGCGACTTGGTTTTATTGAGCTCCAAAGCAGGTGCAATCATTCTGTAATAACCCGAAGCATTCATACAAGGAGCCACATACAGCACATGCACTTTTTCAGCTTCATCTTGTAGTTCAGGGTATTTTTCCTCGAAGGAAAGGGAGCTGTTTAATCGCTCCAATAGTTCTTTTAAATTTCTCATGAGTTCACGTCTTTTTTTACCGGGGTTCCCTCGAAATACTTTTCAATCTCGTTACCGGTTTGTTTGTCATAAATGATGGCAGCATCGGCTTTTGTGCCGTATTCCGTTACTTTCTTTCTAAGTCTTGCTAAACCTAAATTTCGGTCCAGGAACTTGGAATACTTGTGCTTCCAGTCCAATGACCATAGCGTTCTTACATTGCCATCTTTGAAATAGATGAGCAGTTTTGAAAGGGAATCCCTTTTTAATTTCCAACCTTCTTTGGGTGCTGTCATGGTTTAAATTGTTTTATTAATGTTTTCAATGGAATAAGGCTATGGTGCTTTTCACCATGGCATAAGAAAACCTTTACCAGGTTGTCTTGAAGCTGAATTTTAGCATTGACCTTTTCAGGTGGGATAGCATGAGCAATGGCGAGATGCTGCAAATAATCACTCACTCGCTTCTCAACAATAGGCTGTAAACCTAATGCCGTTGCCATACCATCACCTGCAAAAAAGTCGATTAATTCAGGTGTGGGAATAGCATAGAGCATTTCTATTTCTGTGATCAATCGGGCTTTACATTGTTTGTTTTGCAAGCCGATTTCTACAATCATATCTTCTTTAGAAAGTCGATAATTCTTGGATTGCACCTGAAAATAGCCCTGTACATTGCTAATGACTTTCTTTTCATAGCCAAAAACATCTATGGTTACATTCTCCATATAGTTTTTAAGGCTCTCTTTGATTCCTTTTTTCTTTCCTAGCATATCTATCTGATTTGATGAATAACTTCCGGTTTGAGCACCGCAGCATGAAATAGGTGCAATAGAGATTGATCGCCCAGTTTGCCGATTCGTGTTTCGCATTCTCGATACACCTGAAGCGAAGACTTTCGATTGGAATCTGTTTTTTTCTCGTTGTTCAAATACTTTTTGATTTGAGCATGGAGAATGAGTTTTTTGCGGACTTCCTCTTTGCGTTCCAAGTGTTTTTGAAGCCACTTTTTGGTTCCGGTGAATCCGGAAGGGTTATTGGTGTCGAAATAGCGATATGGAAGTTGCACAAAACGCTTTTCGGGATCCTTGGCAACAAAATCTCGAACGAGGTAAACCCGTTCGCAATAATTTTGATGCACATTGGATAAAAACTTGTCGGAAACAGGCTCATACCACTTGACAAGCATCTCTTTGGCTTGGTTTTCCTGAAATTCAGTCAGAAAAACATCCCTGTACAAAAGGTTTTTCGCCAGTTTCCACAAGCTTTCTGCATAAAAATTAAGGGAAGTGCTGCGAGCCGAACCGTCCTGTTGTTTCCAGTTTTGTTCATTATTGGCTCGCTTTCGCACTTTTCCCCCGGTATCTTTAGAAATTTTCGCAACTTTTCCCCCGGTGTTTCCAGTTAAAATGTTTCCAGTAGGGTAACCTGCTTTATTTAAAATTTCCGTGAGCGATAGCGAACTCCGATTTCTTTGGTTGCCAGTTCTTCTCTGATCAGGAGATGAACCGTTGGAGTTATCTACACCTATTATTAAATTATTTTTATTGTAACTATTGTTTCTAGTGTATGTATGAGGACAATTTGTCGTACCCTCATTTTTAATTGATTGATTTTCAAGGTCTTTTTGTTTTGCTTCCTGCAACTCCTTTTCGGCTTCCAAAAGGTCTTTTCGACACCTTGCTAACAGTATTTTAGGGTTTATCAACAATTCATATCCGCTATTGCTTCCGCAAAACTCCTTGCCTGTGATAATATCTGCTTCTTGTAGTTTGATGATATGTCTTTGAATGGTTCTTGGGCTTACCTTGACCAATCCTGCTAATTGAGAATTGTTTGTTTTTAGAGCCGGCAGGTTTTCAGCCGTTAGCTCCATAATGCCATTTGCCTTGATTAAAAAGGCTCCGTAAATGCGAATGATTTCCTTGGCGGTTAGCAGTACACTTGCTTTGATCTTATCCGATAAAGCCTCATGTGAATCGTTGTGGTATTCCACGAACTGATCCAGTGCTTTATAGGAGATTGAATAATTGATGACCAACATGATGATATATTTTAAATGACATGAGCTATCGCTCGATATATTCCGAAGGGTTTTAAGTCCAGGTTCGTGGCTTGTCTTACCAACCTGAATCGCTTCACCCAAATAATTTCTTGATAGGATGTTGTAATGTCTGCTGCATCGAATTGAGCAACATAAATTTGAAGACCTTGCTTATAGAAGGGTAAAGGATTTTTATAAAGCATACAGCCCAGTTCAGATTGGAAGCTGTGCCATTCACCGTTCTTTACGCCTTTAGGAAGACTGAATTGCAAGCAATCTTCTTCTAGTGAACGCCCTTCACCAGTCAAAACCTTGAAAAATATGTTAGCAGGTCTGACCATAAGAAGGGTTTGTTTCCTTTACCTGTTCAATCAATGCCTTCAACTCTGAAAGGAAAGCATGATATTTACTATTTTGTATAACTTTCATAAACTGAATTAGTATTCTTTGTTTAGCACTTCTTCGGCATGACGTTTTAATTCGGCACGCTTTTCTTTCATTTCTTGGATGATTAACCAACCTTCTTTCCAAATTTTTTCAGCGAGGTGAAGGCGTATTTCTTCTCCTTCCAAAAACTTATAAATCGTTGGACGTGAGATACCTGTACGGCTTTTTATCATCTGTATTCCTTTCAAAGGAAGCTCATCTTTGAACCCTTTTATTTCTTCTCGTGTAAACATGTTGTAAATATTTTGTAAATTTGTTTACCTTTAATAAATAAAAATATCTATCTTTGCTGCAAAGATATACTAAATTAGTAAACTAATACAAATTAAATTGATAAAAATGGTAAACTATGGTTGATAAAGAAATTACCAGAGAGATGCTGAATGAGCGATATGTGTCTGCAATAGAACATCTTATGCGAGTGCATACGCTAAAAAATCAGCGTGAATTTTCTGCTAAAATGGAAGAGAATCCCACAGTATTCTCTCAAATTAAGTCAGGAAATAGAAATGCCTCACTCACGCAGTTAACTAAAATTGTAAACGATTTCGACCTGAATGCAAACTATTTTCTAAAGTTTGAGAATCAAAAGGAGCCAATCGAATACAGTGAGCTGAACATTAATCCAACAATTTCAGGGGATAATCAGGATGTGATGGTTGGTAAGAATGTTTCCAAAAATGACGGAGTTGTTCATGGAGACTTCTACAATGTAGAGAAGCTAATCAATCAAGCTCCACCGGAGTTAAGAGAACATATCAGACAGTTGCAAACCAAGTATGAGCTGCTAGAAAAGGAAAACAGCAAATTCAAGGACGAAGTCAGCGAATTAAAAAAAATAATCGCAAACATGACTTCACAGCTCAATGACGCACATGCTCAAATCAAAGAGAAAGACGAGCGTTTGTATCAGGCACAATGCGAACTGATTGAAGTTTACAAAAAGAAGAAGTAGGATTATGAAGAGCAATAATCACATAGTAACTGGTCAATCTCCATTAGAGCAATTGGTTTTTTGTTTGCGAAACAAAAAGGTGGACTGTGTTTTATTGTCTTCTGATCAAAATGTAAGCCTTTCATTTATTGATGGTATTAATGAAGCAATTCTATTTCAGGCATCCGATTTTAATTTGAATCAAACTGCCGTTCAGAAATTATCGTCATCGCTTAACGAACAAACTAACAGAAATGGTATATGGCTTAGTTATTTAGAAAGTCGTGTATTAAATGTGTTGGTGAGTGAAAAATCCACCCTAATCACATTTGATAAGAGTGGAAAGCTGATTAATAGCTTACATGGAATAGGCTGTTTTGTAATCCATCTTGCAGAATTAATAAAGGAGGCTTTTCCGGGAATATACCATTGGGCAAAGGAATTGAATCTAATAGCAATTGAGCAAAAGGAATCAAAAGCATTGGATTTTATACAAAACAAGAATTACCACAGCGTTAAAGTAATCAAACGCAAAGGTCAGCTTGATAGAGTAGAATGCGAAGAGAAAATGCCCATTGACAAAAGGGTAATTGATATAATGAAAGATGCTGCCTTCCAAAGTATTTCCATCAACCAGGAAGACGGTAAGGCGGTACACATTAATAGAGTAGTAAAACAAAAGTTATGAAAGCTTTGAGAAATATTCAGGCAACATCACAAACACTGGTCTTATCAAAAGATTTGAGGGATTGGCGAAGTGAAGGAAAATGCAAACGAGAGAAAATGGATCTCATGCGGAAACGTATCGAAAAATTCTAAAAGCAGAAAAAATGACACCGGAGAGACTTAGAGCTTTTCCGGGTTTTGAAGAAATAAAGGAAGATGAAGCAAAACATGTAATTGAAACTTTAGAGTGTTTTTGCGGAATCATTGTAAAACATATATCGAAAAAAGAAGATTATGAAGAACCTTGATATTTTTAAGCCATTTGCGAAGCAATCAAAAGGGCAGTCGATCAATACTGATGGAAAAGCAGTAATCTATACAAGGGTATCGACCAAAGAACAAGCTGAAAACAATGCCAGTTTAGAAACCCAAAAGAAGTATTGTTTAGAATTCGCAAAGCGGAAAAATATTGAAGTAATTGAGTATTTCGGTGGAACCTACGAATCTGCCAAAAGTGATGAAAGAAAGCAATTTCAGAAGATGCTGACTTTCGTTAAAAGAAGAAAAGACATTTCATACATCATCGTATATTCTTACGATAGATTTTCAAGAACTGGAGCAAACGGAGCTTATATCAGTGATACATTAAAGCAGCAGGGAATTGTAACACTTTCAGCTACTCAAGAAGTGGATGCCATGACCGCAGCAGGATCCTTTCAACAAAACCTGTACTACATGTTCAGTCAATTCGATAATGAATTGAGAAGAGACAAGTCGGTATCAGGAATGCGTGAGAAACTTAGGAAAGGATATTGGATCGGAACTATTCCATTTGGCTACACCAACCTCAATCCGGGCAAAGGAAAAGAACAGGATATAGTTATCAATGAAGACGGAGAATTATTGAGGTATGCTTTTATATGGAAGGCAAACGAAGATATTACCCATAATGAAATCTCCGACCGATTAGCTAAGAAGGGATTGAAAGTAACAGCCAAGAAATTGAGCGACCTTTTTAGAAACCCATTCTATTGTGGTTTAGTATTAAGCTCTCATATCCCCGGAGAAGTAGTGGAAGGAAAACATGAGGGTTTAGTATCAAAAGAAATATTCCTAAAAATTCACAAACTATTAAACAAGCGTGGATACGGAGAGAAACGCAATGCAGATTGCGAACACCTTCCTTTAAAGCAATTCGTTCGTTCAGCAGATTGTGACACGCCTTATACAGGCTATTTGGTTAGAAAGAAAGGTTTATACTATTACAAGAACAACCGAATCGGAGCAAAAGAAAATAGAAGTGCTAAAGTGATGCACGAGAAGTTCTCAGACCTTTTGAAGAACTACCAAATCCAAGACAAGAAATACATCGCTCCGATGAAGGAGATCATGTATTACACTTTCAAGGCTGAACATGAAGCTAAAATTCAAGAGACCGCAGTACAGCAAAAACAAATTTTAGAATTTACAACGAAGCTAGAAAGATTGGAAGAGCGATACGTTTTTGAGGAAATCTCACAAGGTCAATACGAGAAGTTCAAGCAAAAGCTAGAAACCGAGAAGTATGAAATTGAGGAAAGTTTGTATAGCAACGGTTTTAATTTATCGAACCTTGAAAAAGCCATTGATTTATCATTGAAATATTCCCTAAAACTCCCTGAATTGTGGGATTCTGGCAATTTGGAGGTAAAGAGAAGCATTCAAAAAATGGTGTTTCCGGACGGGATTCTATATGACTTCAAAAATGACGATTATCGAACCACAAGAATAAATTCAATTTTCAGCGTAATCCCTTCATTATCAGTAAAAAATAAGCATAAAAAAAACGGGAATAAAACTGAAGATTCAGATTATTCCCGTTTAGTACCTGAGGCCGGAATCGAACCGGCACTCCCGAAAGAACACGAGTTTGAGTCGTGCGCGTCTACCAGTTCCGCCACTCAGGCATACTCTCCGTAAACGGATTGCAAAAGTATCTAAAACTGATAATTATGCAATGTTTGAGGCGTAAATAATTGCGATTTGGTCATACGGATATGAAAGATTCTTCTCCACGAAGGATCAGCTTTGTGAAGATAAAGAGGGATTCTTCCCTGTGGTCAGAATGACGGACTGAATAATGTTCTTCCTAATGAATGTGTGGCTGATTTACAACAGGAGATATATAAGCGAGACCCTTTGGTCTGGTAGAAAGGACTTCCCGGTCTCCGTTGCACTGCGTCGTGAAGTGACGTGGAGGTAAAATAGATGACTCAACAGTGGTACACTGAGTATGGTGATGGGACTTAGATGTTATAGATTCTTCCCTGCGTTGCACTTCGGCCTGAACAACGTTCAAATGGAAATACTATCTCGAAATATGAGGTTTTCTGAATCTACAGAAAATCTATCTCTGCTCTCAATGGGAATTTCATCAGGTATCGGTGCGCATCGCCTACACTCATTTCTTTCTTGATGATTCGGTGGAGCGTCTCAGTAATCGGGCAGCGCACGTCATACGTTCTGGAGAGTTCATTGATGATATCAATGGTTTTCACACCCTCAGCCACTTCTTCCATACTTTCGATGATTTCGTCTATGGATTCGCCTTTGGCCAGACGATTACCTACGGTAAAGTTTCTGCTGAGTGAGCTGGAACTGGTCGCTACCAGGTCACCTACTCCTGCAAGCCCGAGGAATGCCTGTGCATTGCCTCCCAGAGCAGTGCCTATGTGTACCATTTCTACCAGTCCGCGACTGATGAAAAGTGCCTTGGCATTTTCGCCCAGTTCCAGGCCATTGATGGTTCCGGCACCTACAGCAATGATGTTTTTCAGAATGCCGCATAGTTCGATCCCGATCAGGTCATTACTGCCATAGATCAGGAAGCGGTCAGTTTTGAGGAGGTTTTGTCCTACTTTGATTACCTCATCGAAGTGACTAGCTATCACCGTGGCTGCAGGTTTCTTTTCGCTGATCTCTCGTGCGAGATTCGGTCCTGCCAGGCAGCCGATTCTCACCACGGAGCTTTCTTCTTTGATCACCTCGCTCATGGTGCGCACGTGTTCACGGCTTAGTGGATTCGTAGGGTCAATCTTGCGCAGGTTTACATTCAGGTCAAACCCCTTGGTGCCATGGATCAGGATATGGTATGGTCGCAGATAAGGAGAAAGCTCCTTCATCATGCTGCGAAAATTGGCAGAGGGCACAATCGGGAAGATCACATCACACTGCCTCCCAATCTTCTCCAGATCATTCGTTATTTCTATTCGCTCATGCAGTTGCTGGCCGGCACTCTTGCGCGAGTCGTTGATCTCCTGTGCGCGTTGTGGAGTACGCGCATAGAGCAGAACTTTCTTATTTTTCTCAGCCAGAATATTGGAAACAGCCGTCCCAAAACTCCCGGCACCAACTACGCCTATAGGCTTATCAGATGTGCTTTTCGAGACCATAACCTTCCATTCTATTGTGATAATAATACAGTGTATTCATATTCTGAATAATCACCTTGTCATCTTTTTTGATCAATGGCCTTTTGGCGTGATACATCCCCACATTTTCCAGCCCGAGTTTGATGGCTTCATCTGCCTTCCATCGCATGTGCCCGCCCACACTTACCTTGCCTTTTTTCTCCAGTTTGAAAACTCTCTTTCTAAGCTTTTTCCATGCTTTCTTGAATTCTGTGTAGTCCAGCACAAGGTCTTCATCCGGTAGTCTGAGGAGGTTGTATAAGTCCAGCTTGGGATTTTTACGCTCCATCATTTTGAATGCTGTATAAGCCGCCAGATGACTGGCAAAAACCCGGTTATATTTATGAAACTCCTCTACGATTCTTTTGGCAAGAATCCTTACGTATTCCTGCTCGCGCTGCGGGTCTACAGTGATTTGGCCTTGAGATATGAAATAATCCCTGGTATGGATCATCTGTCCATTACTGTCAATGCTGTGGCCTTCCTTATCTACGTAATTGCCCAGTATGTCCATTCCTCGCCCGATGCTCACAGAAATATTGGAGCCTTTGGTAAAAAACTTGAATAGAAACGTCGCAATCTTGTAGGACGTGGTAAACTCATCGGACTCTTTATAATACCGCTCCTGACCGGTTCTTTTCAGATAGTCATTTATAAGAGAAGGTGCTTCCAATGTAAAGTGATAGTTGATCACTACTGGCACGATAAAGATCTTTCTGGCCGGAGTATCAGCTGACTCTTGTTGGTACATGATGCGCTGAGCTTCTACCGTGGTGCCTAGCAACCCTAGTTTGAGTGCTTTTTCGATCCTGCCATCTCTGGCGCGCGTACCACCCGGGAAAAACAAACTATGACATCCTCTGCGCAATGCCTGACTGGAATAGGTCTTGAGCGTCTCCAGATATACTGCGTTTTTCTTTCTCCGATCCACCTTGTAGGCTCCCAGACTGTTCATGAAGTACGCAAAAATCTTCAGGTTAAACAGGTTGAGCCCGGCACCATAAATAAATGCCGGAAGTCCTAAGAACTGGATCACCCAGCCTATCAAAATAGAATCGAGATTGCTAAAATGTGTAGGCACCATCACCACTGTACCGCGCTTGGCCAGCTCTCTGATGTGTTCTGTCTCCCCTACGATGTGGATTTTGTCATCCAGATCGAGCTGACGGCTAAAAAGGCTCGTGAGCCCTTTCACACGAGTGGCATTGAGCAATCGGGCAAAGCCGAAAGTGATAAAGCTTCTCGCAAACCGATAGGAATTCTTCTTGAAGTTACCCGAAATCTCCTCTGCATATCGGTGAATGATTTCCGAAAGTAACCCTTCCTCTATGGCTTTGGCTTCCTCCGGAGGTAGTCCACTGCTGTCGGCCAGGCGCTCTTGTATGCTCTTCCAGAATAGCTTATCATCCTTTGGGTCCACTCTCCATGGATTGGCCTTGATCCTGAGTTTTTCCCGGTAAACTGTCATTTCCAGTTCCTCGCGAAGAGACCTGCCTCGTGTGATTTTCTGGAGATTGTCAAAGGACTCCTTCGAAACCTCTTCTACGAACTGCTTGCGATCACGAGCCAGCTGAACGATAGGCCATTGCTGGGTTCGAGGAATGATTTCTGGATACTTTTTCTGCTTTCGGGCCATTGATTGTATTATCGATCAAAAAAACGAATGATCTATTCCGGCCTGCAATTTACCGATAAATGTTGCATCTATTCCAAAAAGAAAGTGCCTTTGCCCATCAGCACACTTTTACCTCCCACTTTTACTGCCGAAATGACTCCTTCAGTATTCATTTGGGTATCGATATGGATCTGACTGGGTCTGCCCATTTCATAGCCCTGCAGACTAAGTGCTGGCATAGGGATTATCTGGTGTTTGGTAAGATAGCTCGCCAGTGGGCCATTAGCTGAGCCCGTAGCAGGGTCTTCCATGATCCCGATTTCCGGAGCAAACATTCGCCCTTGTACATTTCCTCCTGCTACGTCATTGACACTGAATACATACAGGAAACCATTGCCAAATTCGGGCTTAAGCTTTTTCCAGACATCTGTTTTTACTTCTATTTCCCGGAGCTTTTTAGCAGATACCAATGGGATCAGCAGGGTGTTGTTACCACAGGATACCTCCTGGATCGGCAGATCAGCAATATCCGAAGGCTCTAGTGACAACACATTCGCCAAATCTGCTTTTCGTTCGTTGTGCGTATGGCCAAAGGTGGGCAATGGCTGATGCATGGTCACCATCTCAGGAAGATTGTTGGTGAAATCTACATACACATCAATAGGTCCTACTTTCTGTTCAAAAGTCAGTTTGAGCCGGCCTTCTTCGGGGTTGGTAAATTTTCTCGCCAGAAAAAAACCGGTACCCACTGTCGGATGACCTGCAGTAGGAAGCTCGGTGCCCGGTGTGAATATCCGCATCCGATAGTTTTCGTGTGCCGATGGAGGGAAAAGAAACACCGTTTCGGATAGATTTAGCTCTCTGGCTATGGATTGAAAAAGTTTTTCCGGGATGAAGGAAGCATCCGGAAATATGGCTAATTGATTGCCACCGTATCTTTGATCAGTAAAAACATCCAGCAGATAGTATTCGGCCTGATTTGTTTGCATCTGTAATTGCTGATTATGAATTAAACGCTAAGGATATGACATCATGTAGGCCAGGATTTTACAGGGTCAGATTTGATGACTCGCTTCATGAGCCTCAATCCGTCAATTCCTCACTTATTTGTTAAAAAACATAGAAAACTAAGCAACACTTTTAGTTTAACAAAAAGTTCTTCCAATAAACTCTTAATACGAAGTAGAACAGGTCATCTACTATGCATCCTATTAGCGATTTGTCATATAGGAATGTTATTATTGCACCTCGTTTCAAAGCATGTCACTACAGTTAAAAGATATACAAGCGCCGGTAGCTCATGAGATGGCTGATTTCGAGCAAAAGTTTCGGAAAAGCATGCGTAGCAATGTGATGCTGCTGGACAAAATCACCAATTACATCGTGAGGAGGAAAGGGAAGCAAATGCGTCCGCTTTTCGTTTTTTTGAGTGCAGGAGCTGCGGGTAATATCGATGAGGCTACCTACAGGGGCGCTTCGCTGATCGAATTGCTGCACACTGCCACGCTGGTGCATGATGATGTGGTGGATGATGCGCACTACCGCAGAGGCTTTTTCTCTGTGAATGCACTCTGGAAGAATAAGGTTGCTGTGCTGGTAGGTGACTATTTGCTCTCCCGAGGTTTGCTGCTTTCGCTGAACAATGATGATTTTGACTTGCTCAAGATTGTCTCCAATGCCGTGAAAGAAATGAGTGAGGGAGAATTGCTCCAGATGGAAAAGGCTCGTAAGCTGGATATCACTGAAGAGGTTTATTATGAAATCATCCGTCAGAAAACAGCCAGTTTGATTACGGCGTGTTGTCGGGTAGGCGCTGCTTCTGCCGGAGCTGATCCGGATGTGGTGGAGCGCATGACCCAGTTTGGTGAGAATGTAGGAATGGCCTTCCAGATCAAAGATGACTTGTTTGACTATGGTACTTATCAGATAGGTAAACCAACAGGCATAGATATCAAAGAAAAGAAAATGACCCTTCCGCTGATCTATGCACTCAATCAGGTAAGCAAAGCTGAGAAGAAGCGTATCAAAAAAATGATCAAGAAAAGTGCAGATGAGCCTAAGTACGTCGGGGAAGTGATTGATTTTGTGAAGGCATCTGGTGGGATCAAGTATGCTACTGAAGTGATGTCTAACTATCACAATAAGGCTAATGAACTCCTGGCTACACTTCCGGAATCTACTTACAGAACCTCTCTGGAGCAGCTGGTGCAGTTTACCATTGACCGGACCAAGTAATTTCGGTGTGGGGTGTGAGAGGGTGGCACTATTTGTCCGTGGAGAATCTTCTAGAGATTATTGATATTCAATGAGATAAATGCATGAAGCGCCCAGCGGTAAACGATAAGCGATTACCTTTGCACAAAGAATTCACGTCAGATGCTAGCTGCTACTGATCCCGCAATCCCTGGGAGTGCCTGGTGTCTCTCTATCTGACCCAAAATCTATTTTATAATCAATATTATTATTATGAGTAAAGCAAAAGCGAATGATACCGTAAAGGTTCATTACACAGGAAAGCTTACAAACGGACAAGTATTTGATTCATCATTGGAGCGTGATCCACTTGAGTTCACTGTAGGTGGAGGTCAAATGATCAAAGGATTTGACGCTGCAGTAGATGGTATGGAAGTAAATGAGAAAAAAACAGTAACGATTCCTTCAGCTGAAGCTTATGGCGATCGTAACGATCAGTTGATCCAGAAAGTGCCAAGAACTGACCTGCCAGCTGATATGAAGCCTGAGCCGGGTCAAACTTTGGTGGCCACTAATGAAACTGGTCAGCAGACACACGTGATTGTACAGGAAGTAACAGACACAGAAATTACTATCGATGCAAACCACCCATTGGCTGGTCAGGATTTGATTTTTGAAATCGAATTGGTAGAAATCGGATAAGTTTTTAAATATTAGGCTCGAGCATTGTGCTCAAGAAATGAAATCCCTCATAGACTCGATCTGTGAGGGATTTTGCATTGCAACCAATTACCAGAATCAAGGCTCTTAGGTTTAAAACCTAATCATTATGAAAAGTCTTGTACTCTTATTATTGTCTTTTTTATTCCTTTCGTGTACTGAGTCTTCTGATTTGGAAGATCTGGATATAGAATGGAATCTTGCTAAAAACATTCCGATTAGTTCTAATGTGCAGCATGCTTATTCTTATGTGATCCTTGCAGAAGATTTTTCTACTGATAATGAGGAGGTCCTGCAGTTTGATAGCTCGTCGTTTATTTTTTCTCTGACTGTGGTAGGCTATCAGGCTGGTACTATGGAGCTGTCTGTTTACAATGAAGACTCCACAGCTAGTTTCAGCAGAGTAGTCACTTCCAGCACGGTTATTTCTGAATTCCCGGAGTTTCAGCCCAGGTATTTACACCTTGCTCTTGATGATTTTACCGGGCAGGCTACTTTGTCACTTACTGATGATTAGTGGTAGTTGTTTTTAGCAAACTCTACACACTTGTCTCTTTCCCCTACATAGACAATGCCTTGTTCGTTGTGAAATACGGCAAAGTTTTCCAGCGACTTGCTGTATGTGATGGTGTAGATGGATTTGCTGAATAGTTTTTTAAGTAATCCGGTCATGGTTGTTTATTAGTTAATCAATTATGAAATTGTCAGGCATACCAATCCTGCTCTTAGTTCTGCTCTGGAACAAAAGTGTATCAGATATGATGCTGATGGAGGTTGGGCTGGATTACGCCAGTTCGTGGTTTTGGACATACCACTCGCACCGGCTTTTCTCACCTACGAAGATGATTCCCTGATACTTGTGGGTCACAATAAATTTTTTCAGTGGCTTGCTATACTTGATTTTTACTACCGGGTCACTAAAAACCTTTTTGATAATATTTAACATGTACTTAGCTCTGGTTTTACAAAACAAACATACTGGCTGCTTTCCATGAGTCTAAGTCTTTTTCGCTGATTGGTATTATTTCATCGATAAATATGATTTTGCTAATGATGTGCGGGTGAAAGAGCATATTAGGCGCATGAATGGGTTTAAAGCTCGATGGGCGGGATTGAGCAGGGATGTTGATTAATTTTTCAATAAATAAATACCAATATAATTAGATAAATACTAAATTAGTTAGCTTTGCTAAATCAATGAATTCAATCCTACATTTAGATCTCGATACCTTTTTTGTGTCTGTGGAGCGCAAGAAAAACAGCGCCCTGGAGGGTAAGCCCGTCATGATCGGGGGAACCAGTGATCGGGGTGTGGTGGCGGCCTGTAGCTATGAAGCGCGTCAGTACGGGGTGCATTCGGCTATGCCGATGAAGCTGGCCAGATCGCTATGCCCGGAGGCGGTTATTATTCGTGGCAACTCTGCAGATTATACCAAAGAATCCAAATTGGTGACGGATATCCTGCAAGAGTCGGTGCCTGTATTGGAAAAGAGCTCTATCGATGAATTTTATGTGGACCTTACGGGGACGGACAAGTTTTTTGGTGCGTGGCAGATGGCTACTGAGTTGCGTCAGCGCATCATTAATGAGTCAGGTTTACCTATTTCCTTTGGGTTGTCAGAAAATAAGACGGTTTCGAAAGTAGCTACCAATGAAGCCAAGCCCAATAATCAGATCCGTATTGATTATGGTAAGGAAAAACCATTTTTGGCACCTCTCTCTGTGAAGAAGATTCCGATGGTGGGAGATAAGACGTATGCTAAGCTGCTTAGCCTTGGAGTGAGAAAAATTCACACGGTACAGGAAATGTCTGTGGATCTGATGGAGCGCGCTTTTGGTGCCAATGGCGTATCAATCTGGAAAAAGGCTAATGGTATAGATCATTCCAAAGTGATTCCATATTCGGAGCGAAAGTCTATTTCTACTGAGCGTACTTTTAATAAAGACACTATAGATGTGACCAGATTGAAAGGCATTCTCACAGCCATGACGGAGAATTTGGCCTTTCAGCTGCGTCGCGGGCAGAAACTCACGGCCTGCATCACTGTGAAAGTGCGCTATTCGGATTTCAATACCTACACACTACAATCACGAATACCTTATACGGCGGCAGATCATGTGTTGATACCGAGGGCTTTAGAGTTGTTTGATCGGTTGTATAATAAGCGATTGCTCGTTCGCCTGATTGGTGTGCGTTTGAGCGATCTTGTGAATGGTTTTTATCAGATTGACTTGTTTGATGACAATGAGGAGCAGCTCAATTTATACGGAGCTATGGATAAGATCCGTGATAAATATGGCGATCGCTCCATCATGCGAGTGTCTGGTATGGAGGCTAAGACCATTGGTCGATGGAATCCTTTCACTGGCGAGCCACCTCCACTGCTAGCCAACAGGAGACAGTGATTAATGTTAAAAATGGTAACTTTATTATGCTATGTCACATACCTATCAGTACCAAGAGCCAAAGATTGAAGACATTTCCATGCTAGAGCCGGAGGCTACCTATTCGTATGCCAATTATCTACGCTGGGCATTTGAGGAGCGAGTGGAGCTGATCAAAGGAAAGCTTTTTAGGATGTCTCCTGCTCAAAGAAGAGCCCATCAAAAAATTGATTCGAGGATACATATTGAAATAGGCTCTTTCCTAAAAGGGTATACCTGTGAAATTTATTCTGCTCCATTCGATGTTCGTTTTCCGAATAACATCAATGATTCGGACGATCAAACATTTACCGTGGTACAACCGGATATTTGTGTAATCTGTGACTTGTCCAAGCTGGATGATGCTGGCTGCAAAGGAGCGCCTGATCTGATTGTGGAGATTCTATCTCCTTCTACCGCTTCAAAAGATCTCAATGAAAAATACCGCCTCTATGAGGAGTTTGGAGTGCAGGAATATTGGGTAGTTTATCCCGGTGAAAATGTGCTGGAAATCTATGACCTTACCGATGGTTTGTATGTGCTGAGAGGAAAGTTTCTGAGAGAGGATGTTGTCACTTCTAAGGTGCTGAAAGGATTAGAAATTAAGTTAGATGAGGTTTTTGAAGAAGATTATTGATGGATATGTATCAATACGAAGAGCCAAAGATTGAAGATATTTCCTTGCTGGAGCCGGAAGCTACCTATTCCTATGCTAATTATCTGCGCTGGGCATTTGAGGAGCGAGTAGAGCTGATCAAAGGCAAGCTTTTCAGGATGTCTCCTGCTCCGAGAAGAGCTCATCAGGATATCGCAGGGACAATACATGCCAGAATGCATGTTTTCCTATCTCAAAAAGAATGTAAAGTTTATCATGCTCCATTCGATGTTCGTTTTCCGAATAACATCAATGATCCGGATGATCAAACCTTTACAGTAGTACAGCCAGATATTTGTGTAATCTGTGACTTGTCCAAGCTGGATGATGCTGGCTGCAAAGGAGCGCCTGATCTGATTGTGGAGATTCTATCTGCTTCTACCGCTTCAAAAGATCTCAATGAAAAATACCGCCTCTATGAGGAGTTTGGAGTGCAGGAATATTGGGTAGTTTATCCCGGTGAAAATGTGCTGGAAATCTATGATCTTACCGATGGTGTGTATGTGCTGAGAGGGAAGTTTCTGAGAGAGGATGTTGTCACTTCTAAGGTGCTGAAAGGATTGGAAATTAAGTTAGATGAGGTTTTTGAAGAAGATTATTGATGGATATGTATCAATACGAAGAGCCAAAGATTGAAGATATTTCCTTGCTGGAGCCAGAAGCAACCTATTCCTATGCCAATTATCTACGCTGGGCATTTGAGGAGCGAGTGGAGCTGATCAAAGGAAAGCTTTTCAGGATGTCGCCAGCTCCGAGGAGAAGTCATCAGGATATTAGTTTAGTTCTTGGCACTGCCATGTTTAGCTTTTTAAAAGGAAAGCCATGCAAAACGTATATGGCTCCTTTCGATGTGCGTTTTCCCAATACTCTCAATGATCCAGATGATCAGACATTTACCGTGGTGCAACCGGATATTTGTGTGATCTGTGACTTGTCCAAGCTGGATGATGCCGGCTGCAAAGGAGCACCTGATCTGATTGTGGAGATTCTTTCTCCTTCCACCGCTTCAAAAGATCTCAATGAAAAATACCGACTCTACGAGGAGTTTGGAGTGCAGGAATATTGGGTAGTTTATCCCGGTGAAAATGTGCTGGAAATCTATGACCTTACCGATGGTGTGTATGTGCTGAGAGGAAAGTTTCTGAGAGAGGATGTTGTCACTTCTGGTGTTTTGAAGGGGCTGGAGATCAAGCTGGAAGATGTTTTTGAGGAGCCTTCTAATTGAAGAAAGGCAATCTTATCTCGAAATGAATACCTTTTGCAAATATGATACATGTCCCATCCTCACTTTGAGGAAATAAACACCATTTTTGATAAATGAAGGTACAGCAAATTCTGTTCGCTCTGGCATCTGTTTTAGATAGATCTGAGAGCCATCCATGCTAATTAATTCAACACTTAATTCCTTAATATTGGGTATTTGCACATTAATTGATTTTCCGATTACCGGGTTCGGATATATCAGGCTAGACAGCAGTTTATGAGTGCTTAGCATATCAGAAAAAATGTTTGTAGCTCCGGGTGAGCCATTGTTGCCGATAAGCTGCCAGCTACTTGCCAGGCTGTTATCCAGGTTTGGATCTATTAGTCCGAGCGTACTTTCGGGTGTAGTTAAGGGCCAAGAAGATTCCTCGTCATAGCAAACTTCATCTACTGTAGTGCCGGTGGTATTAAATAACCGTACACAGTCATTTTCACTTGAAAGCCCAAAATCAAAACTGCCAGTGCTACTAATACCTGATTGCACACTTTCGAAGGCTGTCTGATCTCTGCAAACAACCAGAAAATCACCTGCGCTGAGCTGAACACTCGGAAATGTGAAAACATGTGTATCATCATCATCTTTCAATTCCCAACCTGTGAGATCTGCGCTGGAGACGCCATTGTTGTAGAGCTCTACCCAATCTTCTGTGTTAACTTGTTCTGTGGTGTTATTGCAGATTTCGTTGATGACGATAACGGAGGAGTCTTCGTCCATTCGTTCGAACACAGCTTCAATTTCCATATTCTTATCGATCGAAAGTGTTATTTGGGAATCAGTGCCAGAAGCATCTCCGCTCCATTTCACAAATTGATAACCGGGCGCGGGAATGGCCTCCAGAGTCACTGGGATTCTGGAAAAGTACTGCCCTGACCAGGGATAGGAGCTGATATTCAGTGTATTGATCCTTATAACACCCTGATTTTCAGAAGAATTGATCTTTAGTTCGAATTGGTTGCCCGTATTGAATTGATTCTGTAAGTGTCCAACAATTCTACTCGGCCGGTTTTCAGCATATTCCTTCATGCGTGTCACTTCATAATACCAATTGTTCACATTGCCGTTCCATCTGTTCATGTGGCTGCTGATGTCAGATTCTATCACAGCAGCCATCGAATCAATACGGGTTTTGATCTTTTGGGCTTCCCAGCTCGTATTAAGTTGATCACAAAAAGCGTTGATAAACTGATTTTTGAACTCAGTGTTTTCGATAAGTTTACGAAGCAAGAGGGTGGACCATGGTGGGTTTGGCCAATTCGGCCCGTAAGGGTCTAGTGCAAACTGGAGAGTGTTGTAGTTAACATTTTCACCAAAAAGCGAAAAGCCAAAATCAGTATCGTAAGCAATCCATCTCCACTTTGTGTTACTCGATTTCCAAAACTTGATATTGTTACCAGGCCAATCCTTATTATCAATGAAAATATTGGCAGACTGATAAAAAATAAAATTTTCAACATCTATTTGGGATGCCACATACTGGTAATTTTCATCTACAGAGAGATCATTATTTTCGATATATGAAATTAACGCCCTGTAAGCAGTTTCATCTCCTTCGACAGGCTGTCCATCTAATTCCAGAATGGTGATGCTGTCTGGATCTAGCTGATGATGACGAGCGATAAAATCCTCATTGACTTTCTCCCTGATATTCTGGATACCCCAAAATTCGCCATTGAGATATAGGACTGCTGGTTGGTATGCCTGCTTGTCTATAGACGGTGCAAACAAAGTTGTTAGCATTGCATCGCGGAACATGCTAAGGTTCCAGTCATTTCCAGAGTTTCTAAGTACAATGCTGGAAAATTCATTTATATCCAGGTTGCTGAAAATTTGATGAGAAAATGTATCGTCTCCATAACTTTTTCGTGCATGTACAGCCAGAGATTTTTGATCAAAAGCACGGGTCCACCCTCCAAAAATTTTGATACCTACATCCTGGGATAAAAGTGTTTCGCCGTTTGAGCTGAGCATTTCAAGGTGGGCTGGTTTTTCCCAGTCCTGCCAAAAATTCGCCCCGAAGAAAGGGTTGTTTGGCTCTGCATCCGGTCCTAGTTCATAGATACCCTCATTATAGTCCCAGAGATTGTGTGGGTCTGTCGCTAGGGATACTATTGGGATTTCGTGTGTGGTATTGATGAAGTAAGATTGCGTATTTACTGCTCCATTCAGGGTGTTTTGGTTGGCGACCTGCGCTCTTAGTACCGTGGTTTTGTTGATGATAATTGGGCAGGAATACAGTGTGCCATCTGTGGAGGGCAAAGAGCCATCCAGGGTATAATAGATTTTATCTGAGGAATCGTTGGATTCGAGGGTGATTTGTAAACTATTGGAGTAAATACCTCCTGGTATTGAGAAATTCACATTTCCAGCTTTAGTGCTGAATCCCTTCGCGTTGTTGGCTATTCCGGGTGTAGGTTCTTCGTAGTAAACCCACTCTTCTTTGTTGTTGATATTTCTTCCGAAGGAGATATCTGCGTCCATTACCGGGAATGTCACTGAGTCAACAATATGATTTTCTGTATCCAATAGTAGCACCGTTTCCCCATCTGATTTTAGTTCAAAGTTGGTGTGCAGGTAGTTTTGTGACGCACTCAGGTAACTGGAAAGCTGGTTTTCTCCTTCAGTTAGGCCAATGGATAAGAATGGGATTGCAGTGAGATCTGAGGAGCCAGTACTGTGGTTGTGTACTTGTATGGCAATCGTATTTTCTCCTTCCTGTAAGATTTCAGCGAACTGGTCAATCAGAAACTCGTCAGGTGGATTGCCCTGGTAAATCTGCGCTTCATGATTGTAGTTGTCCGCTGCCTGATTGTAGGCAGGTGGGCCCTCAGAAGAAATATTCGCTCGGGCAACTTCTACGCCATTGATATATGCTACAAAGGCATCGTCATAGTCCATGTGTAATATGACCTTTTGGACTGCATTCAGACTTTCAATCTGAAAGTTTTTCCTCAGAAAAACAGACAGCACGCTGGGTAATTCTGTATTGTCATCGCCATCACCATACCCAAACCCACTTTGGCCTGATGGCCATGAGCTATCATCATATCCTGCTAGATACCACGAGGCGGAAGTGGTGTTGTTTGGGACGGTGTATTTCCAATCACTTCCGATATCGATGATTGTTTGCCAAGTAAGTGGAGGGATGTTTCGGTCTTTACCAGATGCAAATACCAATAAATACTCCTTGCTCCCGATGGTCGTATTAGGAAATTCCCAAACGTTATTGGAGTCAGAAAGGACGTATCCTTTAAGGTTTACAGCTTGCTCTCCTTCGTTGAATAATTCGATCCAGTCCGGGTCGTCCTGGTCCTCATCATACAAGGTGTTTGTATTAGAGGCCATCAGCTCGTTGATTCGAACCTGAGAAAACCCAGGCCATGTCAATGAGCTTAGGAACAATAGGGCCAGAGCTCGTTTCATGATTTCATGAGGTATGTCGGGTAGATGACGAATTATCTCGCAACGATTATCTTCTGAAGATGGGTGATGTCCTCCTGAGTCACTTTTACATAATAGATCCCATTACTTATGGAAGAAGGGATGCTGTATTCTGTATCATTTATTCTACTTAAGTTGATTTGAGATCCATCCATGCTGATTAGTACAACACTTGCGGACTTCTGATTTGCAAGTTGAACATTGATTGACTGTCCGTTTACCGGGTTCGGGTATGCCAGATTTGACAGAAGTTTAGGTGTGCTAAGAATCGTGGAAAATTCATTCATCGAACCAGGTGAGCCATTATTGCTGATCAGTTGCCAGCTGCTTGCCAGGCTATTATCCAGATTCGGGTCTTTCAACCCTAATGTTCTGCCTAGATTGGCTTTGCTCCATGGAGCTTCCTCTTCATAGCAAACCTCATCCATGGTAGCGCCAGACGCATTGAATAATCGCACACAATCACCATCACTAGAGAGACCAAAATCAAAATCACCTGTGGTGGTGATGCCTGATTGTAAGCTCTCAAAAGCAGCCTGATCTCTACAAACTACCAAGTAAGCTCCCGCGCTTAGTTGGACGCTTGGGAAGGTAAAGACATGCGTGTCATCATCATCTTTTAACTCCCATCCCGTCAGATCTACTGTGCCGGATCCGTTGTTGTAGAGTTCTACCCAGTCCTCTGTATCAAATTCCAGTGGTGGATTGTTGCAAATCTCGTTGATGACGATATCTGACTGTGAAAATACGGTTTGAGCAATGAGCGCAAGTAGTAGTGTAAGAATATTCTTTTTAAACATGTTCGGGGGATTAATTATTTCGCTGAATGGCGAATATATAGTGTGTATCTAATATTAAATTTTTATTACCTCAAAATTATCTCGTTTTATTGTAAAAGGGACAATTATTCAAAATGCTACAGGCTTTATGTAAAAACTAATAAAAATGGTAAAGCTAAAATAATTAGCTTTGCATCGTGCTCAACACTCAATCATATTACAGCTTTAAGTATGGCCTGATGTCGATTATTCAGCTGATGGAGTGGGCGCAAGCCAATCGCTTCAAGACACTGGTGCTTACGGATATCAACACTACTGCCGGGAGTTTGGAATTCGTGCGTCAAGCACAGAAACATGATATCCGGCCTATATTGGGGATTGATTTTCGCAATGGAGCGGCTCAGCAGTTTGTGGCAATAGCCAGAAACAATGCCGGCTTCCAGTCCGCTAATGCTTTTCTTTCGGCGCATTTACATGAAGAGAAACCTATGCCAGCTGAGACAGATCAGATCGAAAACTGTTTCATTATTTATCCACAATCGAATGTTCCCGATCGGTCGCTAAAGGACTTTGAGTTTGTAGGTGTCAAGCCTCATGAAGTGACTCGAGTTCGTTTTGTTTCTAAAATCCCAAGGGGGAAGCTGATTGCTTGTCCTTCTTATACGCTACCTCGGAAAGAAGATTTTGAGTT
The DNA here is from genome assembly GCA_030425425.1 of Bacteroidia bacterium. Taxonomy (GTDB): domain Bacteria; phylum Bacteroidota; class Bacteroidia; order Cytophagales; family Cyclobacteriaceae; genus Marinoscillum. Next base: position 32,062 of record JAUIAO010000029.1, read on the forward strand.
GCATTGTGTGCTGCGTGCTATTGATATGAACACTCTGGTGAGCAAATTAGAAGAATCAGACACTTGTCACCGGCAAGATGTTTTTCATTCAAAAAGTGAATTGATCAAGGTTTACGAAGACCTCCCGGAGGCTTTTGAAAACCTGAAACATGTGATTGAAAATAGTCACATTTCTTTCGATATTGGATCTGGAGTGGAGCCACAGAATCTCACTACATGGAGTGGGAGTGAAGACTCTGACTATCGCAAAGTGCACGACTTATGTCTGGAGGGCTTGAAATATCGCTATGGGGAAAGTCCTTCTATGGAGATTAAAAGGAGAGTGGTGAAGGAGCTTCAGATCATTAAGCAGATGAGGTTTCTTTCCTATTTTTTGATCAGCTGGGATATTGTTCGGTATGCTCGCTCGCGAGGGTATTTTTATGTAGGGAGGGGAAGTGGTGCCAATAGCATTGTGGCGTATTTACTACGCATCACCGATGTAGATCCGGTTGATTTGAAGCTTTATTTTGAGCGGTTTATCAACCTGTTTCGGAAGAGTCCTCCGGATTTTGATATAGATTTTTCTTCATGGGACCGGGATGATGTCACCCAATATATTTTTGATCGGTATGATAATGCCGTCTTGCTGGCAGTTTACAACACTTTTCAGCGAAAGTCCGTGATTCGGGAAATCGGGAAAGCTTTTGGTTTACCGGCTTATGAAATAGAGAAAATTCAAAAGGAGCCAGATCATGAGCTGGATCGTCATGCCAGATTGATTTTGCAATATGGTCATCGACTGACAGGGTTTCCAAGTCATCTCAGTGTGCATGCTGGTGGAGTGATCATTTCTGAGAAGCCGATACATTATTTCACGGCGACATCTCTGCCTCCAAAAGGTTTTCCGATCACGCATTTTGATATGCTGATAGCCGAGGATGTGGGTTTGTATAAGTTTGATATCCTCGGTCAGCGCGGATTGGGTAAGATCAAAGATGCCATCCAGATCATTAAGGAAAACCAGCCGGACAGGTTGCCAATCGACATTCACAACATCAAACTTTTTAAAGAGGATGAACTGGTGCGGATCAATTTGCGAGAAGCCAAGGCGATCGGTTGCTTTTATGTAGAGTCTCCAGCGATGCGGATGCTTTTGACAAAACTGCGGTGCAGTGATTATCTCACTTTGGTGGCGGCCAGTTCCATTATTCGTCCAGGCGTGGCTAGCTCAGGAATGATGCGGGAGTATATATTGCGGTATCGCTTACCAGAAAAACGAAAAGAAGCACATCCGGTACTTTGGCAGATCATGCCTGATACGTATGGGATCATGGTCTATCAGGAAGATGTGATCAAGGTGGCACATTATTTTGCCAGGCTTACCCTGGCAGAAGCTGATGTGTTGCGCCGTGGAATGTCTGGGAAATACCGCTCACGAGCTGAGTTTCAGGAGGTAAAAGACAAGTTTTTCAATAATTGCCGGGAGAAGGGCTATGAAGATCAGCTTGCCAGTGAAGTATGGAGGCAGATTGAAAGCTTTGCAGGATATGCTTTTGCTAAAGGGCATTCAGCTTCCTATGCCATAGAGAGCTATCAGAGTATGTTTCTAAAATCTCACTATCCTTTGGAGTTTATGGTGGCAGTGATCAATAATGGTGGTGGTTTTTACAGTCGTGAATTATACATCCATGAGGCGCGGATGCATGGTGCGGACATTCAGCTGCCTTGCATCAACCGTGGACGAGATATCACAACTATTCGTGGGAAGTCCATTTATCTGGGGCTCAACATGATCAAAGAACTGGAGCACAATACGGTAAGAGAAGCGATGCTGGAGCGAGCTAAAAATGGTCCGTTTCAATCGGTGGATGATTTTGTGAAACGTGTGAGTGTGTCGCTGGATCAGCTGAGCTTGCTGATCCGTATCGGGGCATTTCGGTTTACAGAAAAGGATAAAAAATCTCTGCTCTGGCATGCGCATTTTCTACTGGGCAATACGGGCAAAAGTGACAGCAAACTTTCCTTGTTTGATCCACCCGTGAAGAAATATGCCTTACCTCAGATAGAGCATGATGATTTGGAGGATGTTTATGATGAGATGGAGCTTTTAGGATTTCCGCTGAGGAGTCCGTTTGATTTGCTGATGGAGAGGCCTGATGAGCACGTGCTGGTCAGAGACCTGATGAAGTATGAAGGTAAGGCCGTCACCATGCTTGGCTATCTGGTCACTATCAAAAACACCGGAACATCACGAGGGGAGCGAATGCAATTCGGGACTTTTCTGGACGAAGAAGGTGCTTTTATTGATACGGTTCATTTTCCTCCGGTGGCCAAACAGTATCCATTTACCGGAAAGGGGATTTACTGGATCGTGGGTAAAGTAGTGGAAGAGTTTGATGCAGTGATTGTAGAAGTAGTAGCCATGAAAAGGCTGAAGTATGTGGCGATGGAGGTGTGACTTTTGAGTGTCACTCAGGTAAACTATAGTAAAACTTTTCCTCTACGATCAGTTCGTTTTCCCAGTGCTGAATGGCTACCTCTTCCATGATGTAGTGCTCCCCGTCTTTGAAGGTTACTTCCATCCAGGTTTCGGCGGTTGTGATATTCTGATCATCATTGATGCATAAAGAATACAAGCCTCGCTTATGAACCGTTTCCACCATGCCCAGGAAATGTAGTAGTGACTCTTTTTGAGCCGATTTCCCAATACGGCGTTCGCCGGTAGGTACTTCCAGTACTTCTACATCCTCATGGTAAAACTGCTCTAATGCCTCCAACAGGTGATTTTTAGAGAGCATGACTTGTAGCTTGTGAGCAAGGTCGAGTACTGACATAGTTCTTTTTTGTTGGCAATTTATTCATTATTGGTGGATCAAGATTCAATTGAATCCCACTAGTGGGTTTTATTCCCTGACCCTTTGGGTCGAGAGGAATTAAACTCCATCAAATACCTCGATGGCTCTTCCCCGAGGTAGTTTATTTTATTAATTACTATAAAAATAGTTGTATTATTATAATTATAGTTATAGTATTGCTTCATGAAGGAATTGACCAAAGCAGAGGAACAACTCATGCAAGTACTTTGGAAGCTGGAAAAAGCTTATTTAAAAGACATTGTCGAGGAATATGATGAGCCTAAACCTGCATACACTACGATATCTACGGTGGTAAATGTGCTGGTGAAAAAGGGAGTAATTGGATTTAATACTCACGGCAAATCTCGAGAATATTATCCGCTCCTGGCAAAAGAGGCATACACGCGGCAATCGGTCAATGGTCTGATCAATACCTTTTTTGACAATTCGACACAGAAGTTTGCATCATTCTTTGCCAGTCAAAACGAGCTGACAGTGGAGGAATTGCAGCAAATCCGAAAGATGATTGATGATCAAATAGCAAAAAAAGGATGATATGGAAAATATGATTGTATATCTGTTGAAGGTCATCGTGATACAAGCTATATGCTATGGAGTATACAGTGCATTCTTTGCTCAAACGAAGTATCATGCTGCTAATAGATTTTTTCTGTTGATTGCTTTCTTTGGTGCTTTCTCGATTCCCTTCATCAAAACTCAAAAACCAGATTTACCTGCTCAATGGGCAGATAGCTCAATAACCGTGTGGGTGGAAGACTCACAAGAGTTCTGGCAGCTGGTGCCTAAAACAGAGCAAATAGGGCATTTGCTGGATTTTGGGCTGTTATTACAGATTATTTATTTGACAGTGGCCATGTGGCTTTTGGTGAAGTCTATTTTCTATTTATTGTTTATTCAAAAACTCAAAAAACAATCAGAGTATGTAACAAAAAATTGGTTTAAACTTTTCAAAACGAATCGCTCTCATGCGTTCAGTTTTTTCAAGGATGTTTTTATGCCACAGCAGGTTTTCGGCACAGAAGCATTCAGCCAGATTCTGGATCATGAGTGTGAGCACGCGCGGCAGATGCACTCTGTGGATCGGCTGCTGATGGATCTGATGATTTCGCTGTTTTGGTTCAATCCCTTCATTTATTGGTATCGAAACGCACTCATTCAAATCCACGAATATCAGGCAGATGAAGCGGCTGCCAAGCGGGCTGGTGATCTAATTGACTATCAGGAAACCCTGTTTGCACAGCTCCAATCTCCGATATCTCACGGTTTGGTGAGTCATTTCAATTTCTCATTGATTAAAAAAAGAATTGTGATGATCAACAAACGAAAGAATAAATTAGAAGCCTGGAAATACATTGTAATACTGCCTTTATTGGCGTCTGTCATCTTTGCTTTTACCAGCAAAGAGATGGTAAAACCGATAGAAAGTGCCGGGAACACTATCTCAGGAATTATTGGGCCATTTTCCAACACCAAATATTCATTTCCAGATGATTTGATTTTAATCCAGAATAGTGATCGGCCATCGATTTTGCCATTAAAAGATTCGGATAAAATCCGGAAAACCTCTGGGTTTGGTAAACGAAAAGATCCTATATCTAAGGAGCTCAAACAACACCAGGGTATTGATTTTGCAGCTCCAAAAGGTACTCCGGTGATAGCTGCAGCAGATGGGAAAGTAGTTTTCACTAAATATCATCCCAATGGGTATGGCAAACATATCCTCATCCAGCATGGAGACAAATGGCAAACCAAATATGCTCAGCTTTCCGAGATGATGGTAGAGGAAGGTGATCTGGTGAAAAAAGGACAATTAATTGGTGAAGTAGGCAGTTCAGGAAGATCTACAGCTCCACACCTGCACTATGAAGTGATCGAAATGGGAATCGGACATAAAAATCCTGAAGATTTTATCAGTGATTATTCTTTCCGAAAGGTAGAGGAAAAGAAGACCGGTGCTATCGATCCGGCACAAGAACAGAAATGGCTGGCGAGTCATAACTATGAGGGTGAAGCAGAGAGCAAGGTTCTTGAAGAAAAAATTGTTGCTGAGCAGCTCAAAATGGAGAAACAACAGATGAAGTTTGAATCTGCTCAGAGTAAACTCGAGCTGGAGCAGTTGGAGATGGAGGAGCAGCAAAAATTATTGGCTAAACAGCAGGTAAAACTAGAGGAGCTTGAAAGGCAAATAGAGCAAAAGCAACTCCAGATTGAAGAAAAGCAGCGGATGAAAGAGGAATTGCAGAAAGTAAAAGAGAAAATAAACAAGCGACCAGAAAGGCGAAAGCAGAAGGTTAAGAGCAAGGAAAGGTAACAGAAGCCGGGTACTACCCGGCTTTCGTATGTTTTACCAAAAAATAATTGAATGTACTGTGATTTTTGGCATTCATCAGTTAATTTCCATCAGGAATGGCCGGTAGGTGCCGGTCTAGAATTTACCACATAACCAACTAATACACATGGCGAAAAAAGTAAAACTCAACCTTACATATTCTGCAGACAAACTTTGGTGGAGTACTGATGGGATGAATTGGGCGATAGTAGGCCCCAGCTCACCGGTTACTATCCTGGATAAAGATGCGGATATTCAATGGTTGGCAGATGGCACTATAGAGATTGTAGATATAATTCCACAGAATACTGGTGTTATGGATAAGCCTACCGGAAATGTAAAAGACAAGATTGGGAAGATCAAGGACAAAGTAAAAACAGGTGACCGGTGCAAGTACGATGTAGTCATCAAAGTAGCTGCTACCGGGCAGGAAATATCTTTTGATCCAGATATTCAGGTTTGTTCACCTGAACCTCCAACAGGTTGTCCTCCATTACCTCCTAAATAACGTTAAGTTTATTGTAATTGCAGATTATAATAAATATAATAAGTTGGAATTTATTTATTGAGTGAAGATTAAATGAGGCTGTCAAATAATAATTTGAATTGGCCTCTTTTTTTTTTCCGGGTCAAATCTCTGTGAATTCTTCTTATCCAAGCTCTGAAAATATAAATCGAATAATTTGCAAATAACATAGTTGTTAGTAACCTATCCGTATGTTTAATTTTTTATAAATATATTATGAAAGTAAAAAGAATCAGTTGGGCGGTATTGACAGTACTTCTTAGTGCAGCGCTGTTTTATGCTTGTACCAATGACCCGGAAACAGAGGCACCTATACCTGAAATCCAAAGTACTGCATTAGAAGAGGTGCCATTATCCAATGTTGTTACGATTTATCTTACTTACAGCGAAGATTTACTTTGGTGGAGTTCGGATAAAACTAATTGGGGAATAGTAGGCCCTAATTCTCCTACTACGATGGTGCAATATGATACACAAGTACAGTGGAAATATGATGACACTATTGAATCAATAGATGTATCATTTGCTGACTCAGAATTCTAGCAGTCTAAGAGTAGTCTGGAAGGAATTTTGTCTGCAGCAGTCAGTCCTGTAGTAGAGAATGGGTCTGTTTTGAAATACAGCATCTTGCTCACTATCCCAGGGGTGAAAGAAGTGATCGAAATAGATCCAGATATTCAGGTTTGTTCACCTGAACCTCCAAGTGGCTGTCCTCCGCAACCGCAAGACTAATTTAAAAGATCATTATATTAGCGATTCTGTCAGGAATCGCTTTTTTTATGTTCAAGAAGTATTTTATTTTTCTGGGAGTATTTCTGTTCTTGGTTCGTATCCATTCTGCCCAAACAGTACTTGCCGATAGCCTATCAAAAGCACTTCAAAAGTACTCGAGTACTGAAGAAAGAAATGAAGCATTAGTACAGTTATTGGCCGAATTTCGGTATTCCCCTGATTCTACCTTTAAATATGGGCAAAAGCTTCTTCAAGCACGTGAGTTGGACCTGAGACATTTGGCATCTGCACATTTTTATCTGGGTCAGGCGTATCACTTGAAGGGAGAATATGAAAAGAGTGTTGATCATTTATTTCAGTCTTCCAACTTTTTTCATGCAGCAAACTTGAGTAGCTATTCTGCGGATATAGCATTGGCCGGGGTATATGGTAAAATAGGGGATGTAAAAAAAGCCAGTCTCTATTTTCATAAAGCAATAGATCAATCAAAAACCTCCTCAGATATAGTTGCTACCTACAATAACTTTGCTCAGTCCTTTTACGATAATCATATTTATGATTCTGCTTATTTTTATTTTCATATGGCCAGAGATTCCGCACGATCCAATGCCATGCGGGGTTACGATGAATTTTTGACAGGCAATATCGGGATGGTCAATTTGAAGCTTGGGCGTCTGGACTCAGCAGAAAAGCAGCTTCAGGTAGCCGTTAATGAGTTTAAAGGTTCGAATAATTTATCAGCTTCATTAGCCTTTGAATCCCTCTTAGCAGAGGTGTATTATGAGCGTGGTGAATATGACAAAGCCACTCCTATAGTAAAATCCGTAATAGATAAAGCATCGTTGGCTGATCTGAAAGCGCAACTACGCGATAGTTATCACCTACTGTCGAAAATTGGAGAAAAGGAAAACAACTATGAATTGTCTTTAGAGGCATTTAAGAACTATGTTGCGCTGGAAGACAGTATAAAAGACATAGAAGTAGTCCGGCGCATAGGGAATATGCAGACCGAGTATGAAGTAGGCCAAAAACAGGCTGAATTGGATCTTGTAAACGAGCAGAGAAGAACAGAAAGAATCATTCTTTACGGTGTTGTCGCCGCTGCGATAGTATTTGTTTCCTTTGGGCTTATTCTGCTGAGGTTATATCGCGAAAAATCCAGATTGAACCTCAAACTCGAAGAACAAAAAACAGAGTTGGAAGACCAAAAAGAGATATTGGAAAATCAGAAGGTGGAATTGGAGTCACTAAATGAGACGAAGGACAAGTTTTTCTCCATTATTTCACATGACTTGAGAGGTCCGGTGAGTTCGTTTTTTGGAATTAGCCGGATGATCAAGTTTTTGGTGGAAAATAAGGCTACTGATTCTTTATTGGAAATAGCAGATGATATTGATGAATCCGTAGATAAACTTTCCAAGCTTTTGGATGGGTTGCTCAACTGGGCTTCACAGCAAAGAGGACGGATACCTTATGAACCAGAAAAGATACAATTAAAATCCATTTCCGATGATTTGGTGAAGACGCTTTCCAATATGGCCAAGGGTAAAAAAATTGATTTGAAAAGTGAAGTGAACGGCGATATTGAACTATTTGTAGATAAGAATACTACTATGACGATTATTCGAAATCTCGTCAATAATTCGCTCAAATTTACAGATGAAGGCGGTGAAGTGAAAATCACGGCTAGTCAATTCGAAAATATGGCAATTCTAAAAGTAATTGATAATGGTGTAGGAATGTCACCAGAAAAGATGGAGGGACTTTTTAAACTAAGCGGTGAGCGAAGTACTTATGGTACATCAGGAGAGAAAGGGCTAGGGCTGGGACTTCAGCTTGTGAAAGAATTTGCTGAGCTCAATAAAGGTTCAGTTTCAGTAGAAAGTGAAGAGGGAAAAGGCACTACATTTATGGTCAATCTTCCTCTCTTTCAGCAATAATCACTTTGCATCCGGGTGAGAACAATGAATTTTGATATTCGGTGGGTACCCATTTTTTTGATTCCAGATTCAAGGTCTTGTATATATGGATAAAAATCAGCTTCGATACTAATAAAGTTCACATTATCAGATATTTAACTAAATAGGTTTAGAGGCGAAATTTGTGGAAACTATCCACATATGAAGTACCTTATCTATCTTCTCATTTTTATAATGAGTCTCGTTTTTGCATTTGCACAAAATAATATTCACCAGGCACAATGTGTTACTGAATTTGGCTCAAAGCAATCTCCTGTCAATATCGTAACTGGGCAATGTGAACTAGCAGAACACCTTATTGACCTTCATTACGAACCTTCACACGAACATTTGATTCATGAGGAGCATTGTGTAAAGTTGGATTATGACCCAGGAAGTTATATAGTTTTTGACGGGGATCAATTTGATTTTTTGCAATTCCATTTTCACACTCCGTCAGAGCATCATATGGATGGCGATGAATATCCATTAGAAATGCACATGGTGCATTTCAGGCAAGACACTATGCCTCGATATTTAGTAATAGGTTTGTTGTTTGAGGAAGGAAAAGAAGATCCATTCATCAAGCATTTTCTGAATGCTGTACCAGAGACTGTCAGTGTTGCAGACTACCCGGACCTTCAGATAGATATCAGTCAGGAGCTAATGCCGTCAGATTTTGGAAGCTATTATCACTATGATGGATCCCTGACAACACCTCCTTATACGGAAACAGTAGAATGGGTAATTGTTTCAAAAATCCATACTGCTTCCATTACCCAAATTAAAAAATTGGAAGAGTTGGAAGGTCCGAATAACCGTAAGATTCAAGAACTGAAAGATCGCGTGATCCAGGAATGTCACTCCAGAACGATCACTTATAAATTCTGATCATGTTCTAGGATTTGGTTTCACCATAGACCTGCATTGTGGAAAGGGTTGGGCTTTCTGCGCCGCCTTTACTTTCTACAGTCACGGCAAAAGCATCTGCCGCAGCAATGTTTTTCATAATTTGGAACTTTCCTGAGGCTGCATCAAATACCCCGGCATCTATAGGCTTTCCATCTATCAATGCCCAGAGTTGATACTGCTGGTGCTGCGGTAGTTGAGCTAGATTCGATGAGTTTAGGAAGACCTCTTCTTCTTCAGCATTCCAGTAAATGACAACATTGGCATTTTTGGCTTTGTCAGTGCCATTAAGGATGATCCTGCTAAACTCCGGGCTGACGATCACGGCCAGATCATTGCGAATTTCATCCAGTTCCTGACTGGCTTGGCTGTAGCGCTCCGCCATTTCAATATTTCGAGAAGTTACTTGTGCCAGTTTCAGATCTGTATCTTTCCAGCTGTTCCAAAAATACCATGCAGAGGCACTGGCGATTACTGTCGCTGAAATGCTTGCTGCTGCCAACAACCTCCATTTGGAAGAATCATCCGAGGTAGGAGGAAGGTGTCTCATCACAGCCTGGTTTTGCATTACATATTTTTTCACTGCTTCACTTGGCGTAATAGCGTATTTGAAAGCGATGCGCTCGATAGTCCTTTGCAATCCGGCATATTCCATCTGTACTTCAGCATCTGATTCGATCAATAACTCAACATCCCGATGCTCCGATTCTGATAATTCACCTGTGATGTATGGGATCAGGTAACCTTCCGATAATAATTCTTCTTTATTCAAAATCTTTGTTCAGTTTAGATTTGATGTCTTTTAGACAATTCCTTAATCTGGTTTTTACTGTGCCTAGTGCTATATCTTCATTTTTGGAAATTTCAGCATGCGAGTATCCCATAAAAAAATTGAGCTGGATCAGTTTTTTACACATTTTTCCGATTTCATTGAGGACAGCCGAAAGTCCAATGTAATCTTCCTTGCCAGAAGGCTCATCAAACATATCTACGAACTCCGTAATGTCATCAGATTTTTGTGTTGCTTTGAAATCTTTGGATCGCGTGACATCAATGGCTTTATTCCTCGCGATGCGGTACATCCAGGTAAATAGTGTGCCTTTTTTTTCATCGAATTGATCAATCTGGTCCCAGATTTTCACAAACACATCGTGAAGGGTTTCTTCGGCAATTTCCTGGTGACGTACGGTTCTGTAGATCACACCATACAGAGCTTCCGAATAATGATCATAGATATAATCAAGGGCCTTTACGTCTCTATTTCTCATCTTATTGACGAGCAGGCTGGTTATTTCTAAGGTTTCTGTCAAAATATTGGCTTATTTGTAGTGAGGGTCGTTCATTTTAATCGATCAGAGCATAAGCTATGAAAAGGATTGTTTACTTCTTTCTAATTGCAATTCTGGTGTCGGGATTTTATTATTCCACATTACCAGTAGAGAAAGATATACTACAAACACCAAAAATCAATGGAGCAAGCCTCGAAAGTCCACACTTCGAATTGCACTCATCAGACTTTGTATTATTGAATGACTGGAATACTGAATGGGTGGCGATTATTCCTTATGCTTTTTCTCATGCTACGAAACCTCAAGTCCATTTTAATCACGAATTTATGTGGTGGGGAGAAAAACTGAATGGCGTGAAAACCATGATTCGCCTTGCGCATCAGCAGGGTATCGGCGTAATGCTGAAACCGCATGTCTGGATTAGTGAAGGGTGGGTGGGCGATTTTTTGTTAGATAATGAGCAAGACTGGGAGGTTTGGGAAGATCAATATCGCAGTTATGTGTTGGCTTTTGCAAAGCTGGCGGAAGAAACCGGCGTGAAGCTTTTTTGTATTGGTACTGAGTATAAATTGGCGGTGAAGTATCGGCCGCACTTTTGGAAGGATCTGATTCAGGAAGTCAGAGATGTCTACTCAGGGAAATTGACCTATGCAGCCAATTGGGATAACTACCAACAGGTTACATTTTGGGATGAGTTGGATTACATCGGTATCGATGCTTATTTCCCATTGGTACATCAATCAAACTGCTCACTGGAAGAATTGAAACATGCATGGAAACCTCTTAAAGTTGATATTTCTGAATTCAGTAAGCAGCTTGGTAAACCAGTTTTATTTACAGAATATGGATATCAGTCTGCAGATGGAGCGACTGGCAACCACTGGGAAATTGAGAAATATGGTAGAGTGACTAACGAGGAGCTTCAGGGTATAGCGTATCAGGCGCTATTTGATACATTTTGGAGCGAACCTTGGTTTGCAGGTGGGTTTTGGTGGAAGTGGCATTTTGGTAACCGATATTTAGAAACTCGACCTACAAGTTTTACTCCTCAGGGCAAAAAGGCAGAAAAAGTGATCACAGATTTTTACGGTAAGAATAGGTCTCTATCTAACGATCAGTAGTCAATGTCCCACGTCCAATTCTGTTTTTTGTACTGATCTTTAGTAGTAATTTGAACAGGCCCCTCATAGATTCCGGCATTTCCTCCTATGTCGTAAACATGTACGGCCAGAACATTTTTTCCATTTCTGTTGAGAGCAGAGGCAGGGATATGGTAGACTCTAAACTTATCATAGCTTATAGAGGACCCAAATCTTCTACCATCGTTTGTGGATCCTATCAAAATTCCATTGAGATATGTCTCATCAAAATCATCTACTTTTCCCAATATCAATACCAAGTGTGGTTCATTTTGAAGATCAGCCGGCAATTTGAAGGACTTTCTATACCATGCTTCTCCTTCTATGTGTGTCATTTTCAGAGTTCTCCAAAAGCCCGGCACCATGATGCCCTGCCATCTTTTGTCGTCATATTCTATCTCTTTCCACCATCGGTTGTCACCCTCTCTGAATTTCCATACACCATCCAGTACCAGGGTTTTAGGTTTAGATTTACCATCTGTATAAATCCCTATTTTACCATCCAGGATTCCTCCGTCCAATACCGCATCATATACGCGCACGGCTATAGTGTTTTCTCCGGATGGATTGATCCATTCTTCAGGTATAAAATATTCGCGATTAGAATTGTAGGCAGTATAAAAATCCGGTGGAAAAGATCCTGAAAAACCAATCAAATGTCCGTTGAAGTAAACTTCATCTACATCATCAATATATCCGAGGATCAAGAATAGGTTTCTTCCTTTTACGTCGGTTAGATCTACTTTTTTGCGATACCAGGCATAGCCGTCGAATCCGCCGAATCCTTCATCTTCCCAACGAGAAGGTGTGAATATTTCTTCCCAGTTTTGGTCATCGTAGTTGGGATCTGCCCATTCCTGGCGATCACCTATCGAGAATTTCCAAAACCCTCGGAGGTCTATCAAGCGATAGAGGTCGTTAGCCGTGCCGAGCACAGGCGAAATAAAAATGAACAGATAAATCAGCGCTTTCATAAGAGTACTGCTTTGAATGTCAATGATAATTGGTTTGGATGTAGTGACGAAAGAAAAAAAGTAAATGATTGTCACCAAAATGTCTTTTTATTGGAAGTCACATTCTTTGTGCTGGAAAAACAAAAACCTTCCCGATTCAGGAAGGCCTTTGTAAATAGTATAAAGAAGTATCTTTTAGTCTACAGAAACGATTCTGGTAGACGAATTATCAGAAATCTTGAAGGTGTAATTCTCAGAGTTGAATTTTGATAAATCAAACACCTTGGAAAATCCTTTCTTTGAATTAATAGACTCTTTGTGGATCATCTCACCTTCGGTATTGTAAATACAAAGGCTCACCGGTTTACCATTTTTTTGTTCTAACAGAAGTTGATAGCGATTTTCGCAAAGACACCTGATAGCCACCAGATCATCTGCCTGATCTTGAATCTGAACATCTTTGGTAATTCTGCCTTGCTTATCTTTTATCTCAAAAGCGTATTTTCCGCTTTTTAGGTTTGATAGATCGTAGCGCTTCATGAATGCATTGTCATTGCGTACTACATCTCTTCTCAATACATTGCCATGTTCATCCGTAAGCAATATCGTAACAGGGGATGTGCTGTTGTCCGTATAGAAGACTTTGAATATGTCACCTCTGGTTTCTACCACTGTAGCTCTTGATTCTTGTGTGCTGCCTGTTGAAGCAAATACAGAACTGATTCCAATTAGGATTACTGCGAATGTTGTTGTGAAAGTTTTCATGATGAATGAGTTTTTGACCTTTAGTTTTTTAATAGCGTTTATGATTCAATTTTACGGCGCTATCCACTAAAGTTTGTCACCCCTCAGTCAACGATTGTCACGAGATGTCACAGTAATGTTTATTGTTATCAACAAAACTAAATATTAAATATGAAATTCGAATATGAAAACGGTTGTAAATTATGAATAACAACAGTTATTGAGGTGAAATGCTGGTTTAATATTAATAAAACGTAGGTTATTTTGAAAAATAACAAATAGATGAGTCTGACTTTTTTGGCCTCCCAAAAAACGAAAAAAGGCCATAATGGCCTTGTAAAATGAGTTCGTATAGAGGGTTTCGTTCAAAAAAGAAACAAGTGATTACGCATCTTCATCATCATCAGACTCTTCATCTCCAATGTAATCGCTCATGTAGCTCACATCTGAGTATTTGTTTTCATAGTCATCTTTGATGCTGTCTCTCAGGTTGCCATCATCATCAAAATCATCATCGTCTTCTATGATAGCTTTGGCTTCAGCTACAGTCATTCTGACCATGTAGTATTTCTCATCAGTTTCGAATGGAAGTGCGGAGACCTTTTTGCCCTCCTTATTGTAGAAATGAATAAGATCTTCAGAAAATCCATAGGGAAAAGCCAACTTTATTTGTTCTTGAATGTGAGTGTCTAGTTTCTCAAAATCTTTGATTACCCGTGGTTTTGGAGCGTCCATAGTTAGTTTTTTGGGCGAAATTTAACTCAGGATATTAAAAATCAAAAAATCAAACCAAGTATTTCCAAATTAAAAATCCAATATCAAAGAATAAGCTTATATCCAGCTCCATGCACCGTCAGGATTATTCTCGGGTCATTAGGGTTTTCCTCGATTTTCTGTCTAAGCTTGAGTATGAAATTGTCAACTGTTCTGGTGGTGGGAGTAGATTCATAACCCCATACATCTTCCAGAAGTTGATATCGGCTGACTATTTCGTTTTTATGCTCAAAGAGGTATTGGAGCACTTCATATTCCTTATGAGACATTTTTACATGATTTCCCTCATTGTCTTCCGATTCATAATGGTTGAAATCTACGGTCAGCGCACCGAAAGTGATTTTACCTTCATGTTGAGGAGTGTCAGAGTGTGTGACGGTTCGTCTTAGCACTGCTTTTACTCTTGCTACTAATTCCCGCAAACTGAAAGGTTTTGTGATATAATCATCTGCTCCCAGTTCCAGCCCCAGCACTTTGTCTATTTCCTCACCTTTGGCCGTTAGGAAAATGATTGGAGTAGTCACACCCTCTTTTCTTGCCAGTTTGCAAACATCAAAGCCCGAAAGTTTCGGCATCATCACATCAAGTAAAATAAGATCATATGTTTCCTTTCGTAAGTAATCAATTCCTTGCTGACCATCAACTGCCACAGTTACCTCAAACTGTTCAAATTCCAGATTGTCTTTCAATCCCAACTGCATGTTGGGGTCGTCCTCAACGATTAAGATCCGAGCCATTGTCTTTTGTGTTAAAAATGAGTTTAAATTTAGTGCCTTTGCCCAGTTTACTGTCTACGGTGATTTTGCCACCATGAGCTTCCATGAGGTGATTGACCAGCGCCAGTCCCAGGCCAGCACCACGGGTAGTATGAATATTGCCATCAGTCACTCTATAAAATTTATCAAAAATCTGATTGATTTTGTCCTTCGGGATGCCGATTCCCTGATCCTGCACTTCTACAAAGATCGAATCTCCTGCCATGCCAGTTCGGAAGATGAGTGCTTTTCGATCTTCACTATATTTCATGGCATTGTCCAGTAAGTTGACCAGAGCTTCATACAATGCTTCTTTGTCAATTTTTACCATCGGGAGGTCGGCTTCTAATTGACTTTCGAAAGTAAATCCATTTCTCTCAATGTGGTAAGCATAGTCACTTAGTAGTTCTTTGGTGACATCAGAGACGTTTACAGGTTCTGGATGATAAGATCGTTTGTTATTTTCAATCTGGGAAAAATTCAGAATCTTATTGACAATATTGGTCAGTCGATTGGTTTCTTTTAGAATGATTTTTTCATATTCCTTGCGTTTATCATGATTTGCCACTCGGTCGAGCAAAAGCGTCTCGGCAAACATGCTGATTAAGGCTAGTGGCGTACGGAGCTCGTGAGAGACATTAGATACAAAATCGGATTTATTTTGGGCCAGCCTCATTTCTTTTCGGTAGTTGCGGTAAACCATCGTGAAGCCAAAGATCAACAACAATAGGAGCATCATTGATGCTGCTATGTTGTAATAAAATCGCTCCTGCACGAGTTCTTTCACAGTTTTGTTTTTCGAACTTATCCCTACTTCTACAGTTGGTAGCAACCACATGCATTTTTGAGACATTACATCTTTGCGAAGCGAATCAGTGGTGTAAATGAAATTTTCAGCTCCGGCATATCCCAGCGTTATAATGAGTTCATTGTCGGCTATTTGTTGTAAACGTGGAGCTAAAACATTGTTTGCAAAACCATCAATACTCAGCACACCAATGCAATAAACAGGAGCGCTGTTGTGCTCCAAAACCACATTGATTAGCTGATAGGTGCCATTTTTTAGTCGAATAATTCCTGTAGGTTCAATTTTGCGATATCCTCCTTCCTTGTATCTAATTAGCTGGTCTTTGGTTTTTGCCTGTGCGAGATCCAGAGAATCTCTCAGGTTCACCCAGAAGTTTTCCGAAAGATCGTTTAGCGCATTGTGAAAAATTTGTGCTTTGAACCTTCCAGTTTTGAGATTGGTGAATAGCAGCGCATGAAGATTGCTGTAAGCGATGATCGGTGACTTGGCGGGTAACTCCAATGAATCATTGAGCTGCTGCTCTATTTTATCCATGATCCCGCTCAGGTTGTCATTTGAGTATTGGTTGACTGAAAAAATGATCGCATCGAGTTGATTTTCGTAAGCTCGCTCTATCACCTTTTCACTTTCTGAAATACTGGAAATCTCGTAGATCGTAAAAAGAATGATTGGTAGCAATATGGTGCCGGCTACCGTCAGGATGAGTTTGTTGGCTCTGGACTTCATACATCGAAAATATGAAACTTATGCCATAGCATACGTGGCTTTGCAGTCATTGATTATATCTTTATGTAAAAGTTTGTAACCATTAACCAAACAATCATGTCAAACGAAACCAAAGGACAAGTAGAAAGCCTATTGACAGAGCTAGGTAAGAAGATTGATCACCTGATAGCTGAGGCGAAAGAAGCTGGTGGTGAGGTTCGTGAGGATCTGGAAGAGAAAATAGAAGAGCTAAAAGCTAAGAAGAGTAAGATAGAGGATGATTTCGAGGAGTATAAATCCAGTGAAAAGTGGCAGGATGCCAAAACCCACGTTCATACTGCTGTGAAGGAGCTGAAAGCTGCTGTGGAGGCGCTTTTTAAGGATAAGTGATTTGTAGGTGATCGGTGTTTGGTGACCGGGGATCGGTTATCAGTGCGAGGTTTTTTAATACTGATGATTTGGATGAAAGAATGGGGATGATTGAAAGATCATTCAGATGGAGATCCATTCGAACTGAAGTGTCCAAAAAACTCTGAATTTTCTTGGCGGCTGACTCACGGTCGAGTCCTGATGCAGCTTATAGACAGCATCAAAGCAGATGACTTCATGCCCAATGTTGTAGTATGTTTATTCCGATATCCCGACTGAAAAGCAGAGTTTGTATGCGTGTTGCTCGAAGAAGTTCAGGGTTAGAGTTAAACAGTCAATGTCCCATGTCCAGATTTTGTCTGGAAGGTTTTCCTCGTTCTTTTGTGTTGGTTCTCCGAAGTTTGTTCGCAAATGTCCAGAAATCAGATCAAACCAGTCAATTGCAGGCTTGTCTCCAACAGCCCAGAAATCCAGTTTTCTAAATATTCGTTCATTGGGCTTTCCCTGAAAATTCCAAAACATAGAAGTTAAGTTGAGAGTTAGACCGTTCAAAATTGTATGTTCGCCCCATTCATAAATAGTTCGATCTCCTTTCTCCTGTTTGCCTGTTCCAAAGTCGGAATGTAATTGTTCGATAGGGGTTCCCCAAGTGAGTTTGATATCAGTTCCTTCGAATTCCAAATGTTTGCTATTAATGGTCATATGCGGTTCGGGGAATGTGCTACAACACTTAGGTCTATTTGTATGCCCGATAGCTGAGATATCGATACTAAACTAATGAAATCAGCATATGCTCGCAAAATATCCAAAAGCATTGCGTTATACAAGTAAAAATCCAGATACAGATAGGCGGTGTAATCATAGATTCCTAAATCAGCAAACTTGTTCAGTACATTCAAATTTTGAAGAGTACATTCACCTTGATGACTTTCATATCCTGACATTTCAAATCTTCTATGTTCTTTCTTAATGCTGTCAGTGTCGATATGTCTTAATTGACTTACGAGATTATCTTCAAAGGCCAGTCTTCTTCTGATAAAATTGAAAACATCCTTTTTGCTTTAAGCATTTCCGCTTGTTATAGCTATGTTTCTAATCGATACTGCTTCAATTTGCTCTTGGTTGTGATCCACGCATCAGAGTTGATAACCGAGTAAGAAATTGTTCCCCATAAACCCATTGTACTAAAGTCGTCAAATATGTATTTTTTGGAAATAGTAAGTTGACCGACTATAGCGTAATCAATTTGCTTTATTGACTCTCTATCTAACCAGAGAATTTTTTCCTTCACCGTGTGGATGAGAAGGTTAGCATGTTGGAAATAGTCTAGCTCGGGTATTGTAGAATTATTATAGTCACAGACTGCAACTAGGTTTAGACCAAGCTCAGTCTGCTTCTCCGCTTCTAAAATAAAAGCTGCTCCATAATTCCCGTTTTCAAGTTTAAATGAGATACATGTTCCTTTTTCGAAGAACCCATCATAGAATTTCTTCCTAACCCTCCTTTTGGGCTTCTTCTTTTCAGTATTAAGCTTTTCGAGAAATCTTTTCAGTGTCTTTTCTCTTTTTGCTAGATCGGATTTTTCAGCGCCTAATTCTTTCCAAAGTTCCACATCTTTCCTGGAGTTAATAATGTCCGTCACCTTTTCTAGAAGTTTAGGTTCCAGCGCTTTGCATTCCCACTGAAACGACGCAAGAGCAAACCAAAAATTATTAACTTCCTCAAAATCCTTAATGATATCTTGGTTGTTCGTCAGGAGTTGCCTGGTTACTTCCTTAGATTTTAATCCTTGGTTGTAGAGTTCATAGAATTGGTATTTCAGATCTTCGTATGTATAGTTCGCAGAAATTGCAGTTCCCCAAGTCCCCATGGTTTCATTTAATCGAAGCGGTAATTAGCCATAATAACCGAGTATATACCACCAAGTCACATATTCGCATTGTATCTATTGGTAATCTACTGGATTCTCACTAGAAGTCAAATATAACTCAGTAGGGCGGGTGAGCCTGAACCTGATAGGATATAAACTACACGGAAAATATGCGAAAAGCGATCAGCGGAAGGCGTACAGCGATTTAAATAGTTTCCAGCACTTTTTCAATCAGCTCATCCACTACCTTGTAAGGGTCTTTGGAAAACTCCTTTTTCACCCGATTGGCAATGATGGCATTGAGGCTGATCATCTCATGTCCGAGCAGACGGGAGAGGGCATAATAGCCGGCAGTTTCCATTTCCAGATTCGTGATCCAGAAGTCGTCATGATGGAAGTATGTAAGATCATCGATCAGTTTTGGATACTTGATAGCAGTCCTAAGCTCGCGGCCTTGCGGCGCATAAAAACCTACAGCCGTTAGGGTATTTCCTTTCAGAGCGATTCCATCAAACTGGCTGGCCAGTGTTTCTGATCCCTTCACCACATAAGGAGCGTAAGGCAGCTGAATGGTTTTCCTGATCGAATCTGTGACCTGCTGCTCATAATCCGACATTTCAAACTCGTAGAAATGAATGATCGGGTCCAGCCCAACTCCATATTCACCCATGACATGCGCACCTACAGGCACAGCTTCCTGAATACTGCCGGAAGTGCCGATTCTGACAATTTTTAATGTGGTGTGTTCCTTTTTTGGCTCACGATTTTTCAGATCGATGTTGAAGATGGCGTCCAGTTCATTCATCACGATCTCCACATTGTCGGTACCCATTCCGGTGCTCATCACAGTGATGCGTTTTCCCTTGTATGTCCCTGTATGAGTGATGAACTCACGTTTGTTCATCTCGAAATCAATCTTATCGAAATGTCGGGAAACGCGATGTACCCGTCCCGGATCTCCTACCGTAATGATTTTCTCTGAAAGATGCTCTTTTTTCAGGTTGAGGTGGTAAATGCTGCCATCGGGATTTACCACCAAATCGGATTCGGATATCATCGCCATTATATGATTAAGCCAGTTTATGATCTTTCTGCTGCCGCTTCACGCCTTTGTATGGATTGTAGCCGTTGGATTCCTTCTGGTAGTACCCAGTACCGTCATAAGGTCTCACATCCGGATCGCTCATACACTTCTCAGAGCAGCAACCATTGTATTTTTTAGCTCCTTCCTCACAGAGCGGTATGTGCTTGTTGCAATGCGGGTTAGCACAGTTTACCATTCTGTCACTCGGGTTACCTGTAACATAGCACTTTGAGATGACTTTTGGGTTGACTTTGTTCAGGTCTTTTACAATTCTATTGTCAAAAACATAACATTTTCCTTCAAAGTCCTCGCCTTCTGCTTCTATGCCGTATTTGATGATCCCGCCGTGGAGTTGATACACATCTTTAAAGCCCTGATCCAGAAGATAAGCACTGGCTTTTTCGCATTTGATGCCACCGGTGCAATAGGTGATTACCTTCTTGTCTTTCAGGTGTTCCAATTCTTTCACCTTTTCCGGGAACTCACGGAAATTATGAATGTCCAGCGTGATGGCATTTTTAAATTTACCCACGTTGTGTTCATAATCTGACCGGACATCCAGAATGACGGTGTTTTCATCCTCTTCCTGTAGTATTTTTCGGAATTCTTCAGGCTCTACATAGCCACCGGTTTTCTTGTTTGGATCTATTCCAGGCAAGCCAGCATGCACGATTTCTGGTTTCACTCTTACGTGAAGTTTGGCGAATGCGTGATCTTCCAGAGTATCCACTTTGAATTCTGTATGCGCAAATCGTGGATCAGCTTTTACATTTTTCATGTATTGCTCACAGTCAGCTCTCAGACCGGATACGGTTCCGTTGAGGCCTTCTTCGGCAATGATGATGCGCCCTTTGAGGTTGAGGTCGAGGCACATCAGGTGATGCTCCTCACGAAATGCTTCCGGATCCTCGATCCGAGAATAGCAATAGTACAATAATACCAGATAGTCGTTTTTCATAACAAATCGCATTTTACGAGATCAGAAAGCTGTTTTTCAGCGTACTCTGATTCTCAATGTTTGCGTCCCGAAGCTTTCGGGATGAGCCTTGTTTCAAGCAAGGTGTTTGATAAATGTATCTGATTGAGCCAATTGCTCAATGCTAAAATTTAGTTTTCCACTTTTACGGCAGGGTTTCCGAAGACAGTTTCTCCATCACCCACATTGCTCACCACAACCGAGCCTGCTCCAATTCGGGCTTTCTTTCCGATGGTTACTCCTGCGATGATGGTTACGCCCGAGCCAATGAAGGCTTCTTTGCCAATCGTCACACCAGTATTGATAACCGTTCCAGCTCCCACTTGCACAAAATCATCCAGTTTCACATTGTGCTCGATGACCACCCCTGCGTTGAGAATACAATGCTGCCCAACAGTGCTATCAGCGCCTACTACCACTCTCGCATTGATGAAGTTTCCATGCCCGATTGCTGCAGATTTGGAAATCACCGCTTCCTTATGAACAGCATTAGTTGGCATTACCTTACGGTTTTCTTTAAGCATTTCGACCTGCTTCTTTCTGAGCCTGTTGTCATCTGTCGCTACGAATGCTTCTGTTTTCTGACCGATCAGTTTCAGGAACCCATGATCATCCGGGTTGCCGAGTACAGTCACATCATCTATTTCTTGTCCGTGTGTTTTTTCATCATCATCCAGGAAGCCATAGACCACTACGTCATTGCTTTTGAAAATCTCCAAAGCTGCTTTACCTATCCCTTTTGATCCGAATATTATTACTGGTTTATCCATGTCGTTTTTGAAAATAAGGCTGCAAAGGTAGGAAGTAGCGCTGAATTTATTGATATCGAGGATTTTATCCCTTTTCCAATATGAGAGGAGAAAGGTTTAAAATCAATTGCTTTTTGCTTTAAGCAACTTCGATTGAAACACCGGGATCAATAAAAGAAAGAGGAGGAGAGAAGTATAGGCGGCTTCATACCTGATGAGTGATCCAAAATTGGGAGCAACTAATGGTAAGAATGTGGCCAATATGAAACAATAAAAAATCCCAATCCATAGTAAAGGATGTTTCGGGATTGCTCTCTTATAGAATGTGAATGCAAGTAGAAGGATGAAAATGACATGCTCAGTTGCTGGTATGACAAGCATCCAGTTGACCTCCCAGAGGTAAGGTCTCGATATTCCAGCCCAAAGTCCAAGTGAAAGGTGGAGGCTAAGGCTTGTCCAATTAGGTTTCAGATTATCGAATGTGATAAAAGTTCCGGTTTCGGATTGATGGGCGATTGAATGGTAATTGTCAAAGATCGCCTGTGGTAGCTTATCCAGATGAAGGTTCATGTTGAGCTGAGTCACCAACAGACCCATGATTATGACGAAACCAAAGGTGAAAGTCCATCTTAGTTGAAGTGATAAATCGAGCTTTTGTAATAATTGCCACCAGGCGAGAATTCCCATGGACAGGCCAATGGTCGCCAATAGATAGAACTTCAGATAAAACAGGATTAACAAGCTGAGACCAACAAGGAGGTATTGAAAGATGCTGAACTTGTTTTCGCAATAATATTGGATCATTACTGCCATGAGGTAAAAAAGTGCACCGGCAATCAGACTGTCCTTGAGCACTCCGGATGTCCAGAAAACGGCAGATGGCAACCACAAAAAGGCAATTACGGCTGGCAGGACTAGCCATGCTTCATATTTTCGAATTTGCCTGATAATCTGCCAGGCTCCGGCAAAGCTCAATAAGGAAAGATAAGTTGCCGAAATCCAGTAGTTTCCTCCATTGGTCCAATACAATGCACTGAGAATTTTGGTGAAAAGCTCAGTACGTGCTTCAGACTTGAACACTGGATTGTGCGCGGTGAATAATTCCTGCCAATAATCTGTGAAAAACAGCTGATATAATTCCAATGCTTTTTGGTGAAAGGTCAGGGTATCGCCTTCTCCCAATTTCCAATACAGCCAACCTAAAATCAACCCAGCCATCACTTTGATCAGTGCACCACTCCAATAGTAAAAGCGCATTGGTCTGTCCGGCTGGAAATAGACCAGTGCTATTACGATAATGAATACGTGAATGAAAATGGTGATCATGGATTGTGCAGGATCGAAATACCAATGTTGCAATTTAAGCATCGCTTTTTGATGCATAATTCCTTGTATTGATAAATCAATGCTTGTGAGTCTCCTGCATGTTCTGTTTTGATGCCAGCCTTCATCCATTTTTTGGTTACTGAGTTCTTTTCAGTAGGGAGTTGTTCGAGGATTTGCTGGGCTTTTTCGAGATAACTGATTTCATCCAGATAAATAGAATAGGCAGACAGTACCGGTACCACGGAGTTGATGATCATGTTTTCCATCGAGCTAGTGCCAATCTGCTGGTTCCGAGTCGATGGTTTCCCAAAATCAAAATGCTTTTGCCAATATTCTGGTAATGGTTTATGAATGATAGATTTGATGTCTTTGACTGATTCTGTGACGATCAGCTGCGAGAAAAGTTGGTGATTTGCTGTCAGGATAGATGCGAATTGTGCCAGCCTTACCGACGGGAAATTTGCTGGTCGCATTTTGGCATATTTCCAATGATGATGCATCAGCTCTGGGGATAAATTGTGCTTTTTACTCAGAAAGTCAAATTCATTTTTGAGCCTTTCCTGATATTCATCCTGAGGAGTTTCCAGGAAGCCAGCCATTCCAAAAATGAGTGCGAAGGCTTGAGTAGGCTTTCCATGATATTTTCTAAGAACCCGATAGGGAAGGGATTTGGCTAGTCGCTCAAATGTTTCTGCATTGGTTTTGAAACCAAAATTCTTGGCCATCACCCTGTATGTCACTTCTTCCCAATCGTCATTACATGCTGAAAGTTGATCCAAAACAAACTCACTTTTCTGCTGAAGACGAGAGGTCAGAGCCCGGTCAAGCATACTACTGATGGTAATGGAGGGCATTTTCTTCAAATTATCGGAGCAAAGAATGGTTTCAGGTTGGTTGATATATTGACGGTAAGAATTTGAAAGACTATCGTCTACATATTGGGAAAGCTCCAAAGTCGGAATGATTTGTTGCCCTACAGCGATATCTCGATCATGGATCCAGACGACATGCAGGATCACATTTTCGTACGCTTTGTCATTTTGATGATTGTGCCTGTTCCAATCTGAGGAACGGTAATGAATTTCTACTGAGCCAGACCAGATCAAATCATCGATTTTAAGTTTGGCTTCTTTAAAATCCGGACCAGCATGCTCATTTTGATTTCCTGTGTTGAAAACAACCAACGGACGACCATCAGTCAGTAAAAGATTGCTGCTGTCAAATTTCTGGAATCTCCATAAGTATTGAATGAAAAGTTCGTCCATAGCATGTAATTTCCATAAAACTAAATGATCTTCCGTTGTGAATCAAGGTGATTACAATGTATGCTCTTAAATTCATCAAGTCCCAAGGTCCCTCTTCACATCGACCCGAAATTATTCTCGATTAGTTTTACTGATTGCGAATGACCACCGAATTGCCGTTTTTTACCGAATTGATGAGTTTTAAAGATCGAATTTTTATTTCCCGGAAAAATGACACGCGAAACCTCATTTTACTTTCTCTACTATTCTTTGTAATAGCTGCTGGAGTTGCCTTGGTTTTTGGTGTCAAGCATGTCAATGATTCTCATCGATATCTGGAATATGCAACCAACCTGCAAGGTGGTTTTTATTTTGAGAGGCACAATTTCTGGTACATAGGATATGTGGGTTTTATTTATTTCGTTCGGCTAATTACCAATTCTTCAGACCCTGTTTTTCTTATAGTTTCACAATATCTCTATTCATGGATAGCATTCATATTACTCTACAGAACCATTCGGATTTTTGATTCAAAAGGGTTTTCTCCCTTGATAGGAGCATTGCTTTACTTTTTATTCATTGAGATCATGATTTGGAATGCCTATATACTTTGTGAGTCTTTCTATTTCAATAGTGTTGTTATTGCACTCTATTTTTTGAGCAGGTTATGGAAAGGGAAAAGAAAGGGGGTCTGGACTGTAATTGCTGTAGTATTCTCAATATTACTCGTTACACTCTCCAAACCTACAGGTGTACTTTTTCTATTGGCGGTTTTCATTACTTTTTTTATGAAGTTCTGGCTTCAATCCGGACTACCGAAAATTGGGAAGGCTGGAGTCGCTGTTGTCTTAATTTGCGTGTCTGTTTTGATGCTCAATCGCATGCTGGATTCTTTCTTGATCATTGAGAACTATCAGCTAGGAGAGGTCATTTATGCAATTACAACTTTGCCTTCAAATCCTATGTATTCTGGACTCGTGGTTGAAGTTCCACAGCAATTGAATATGTTGCCTGAAACCTATTCTCCGCTTTGGCGAATGAGTTATTTCATTTTCAACAACTTCAGTTTCTGGAGTGAGCTATTTTTCAAAAAGATCTATTATTTCCTGCTACATGTCAGACCATTTTGGTCGATGGAGCACAATGCCCTTAATATACTTACTCTGTTACCAGTTTATTTTCTGTCTTTTTGGCAATGGAAGAAATCAGATTTGGTCGTAAAGGTGTTTGCTGCTAGCTATTTCATTCTTCAGACAGTCGCCATTGGAATGACCTCTGTTGATTGGGATGGTCGGTTTTTGGTTCCTGTTTTTCCTCTTTTGATCATTCTGTCAGCACTTCGGATTAATGATCTAATTCTGAATGCTTTAAAAAGGGTCAGTAACAGAGATCAGTAGCGATTCCAATTATAAAAACTCCGCCATCTGCATTTGTAATTTTTGTGCTTCGATTGCTGCTTTCTCTGCAAAATCTTCTCCCTGACTAGCATAGATAATTCCTCGTGATGAATTGACCAACAAACCGCACTGATCGTTCATTCCGGCTTTGCACACTTCTGCCAGGCTGCCGCCTTGTGCTCCAACACCTGGGATGAGCAGGAAACTATCAGGAACAATTTTTCTTACATTCACCAGTGATTCTGGTCGTGTAGCACCCACTACGTACATCAGGTTGTCAGCATTTCCCCATTCCAGGCTTGTTTCGATCACTTTTTCGAAGAGCATCTCGCCAGTTTCCAGCTTCAACTCCTGAAAATCTTTAGAGCCTTTATTAGATGTAGCTGCAAGGAGAATCACCCATTTCCCTACATACTGTAAAAAAGGAGAAACAGAATCATTGCCCATGTAAGGAGCCACAGTCACCGAGTCGAAATTCATGTTTTCAAAAAAGGCACGAGCATACATATCTGAGGTGTTACCGATATCCCCGCGCTTTGCATCTGCAATAGTAAAAACTTCATCAGCAATGTAATCCATCGTCTTTTCCAGTGCGATCAACCCTTTGCTTCCCAATGACTCATAAAACGCCAGATTGGGTTTGTATGCCACAGTGTATGGAAGTGTCGCATCGATGATTTGCTTGTTGAATTCAAAAATGGGGTCTTCTGTGTCCAAAAGATGCTGAGGAATTTTCTTGATATCAGTATCAAGACCTACACATAGAAAGGATTTTTTCTTTTGGATTTGAGCGAAGAGTTCGGATCTGGTCATATGAGGTTAAGTTTTGTCTCGGCAAATATCATGAAACACAAAAAAACCGCGAGATATTTTCCCGCGGTTTTTAAATGCTTTGTTCAGATTTTAATTCTGAAACTGTCGATAGTATTTATCAAAGAGTTCTTCATATTCTGCTGCTTTATCATTCATTCTATTAGCCCTGTAAGCCTGAATGATTGAATTCAACATCATGATTCGCTGCTGTATTTCTGATCGGTTGTTGATGTCCTTCATTAGATAATAATCCAGCATTTGAGAAGCATCTGTCGCCGATACCTCTGCAATCTGATCTGCTAGTTCATTTTCTCCTACTTCAAGAAGAAGTCCGATTTGCTGCACGTTGAAATAGTCGTACGGTACAGACTCGTTTGGAATCAATTCCAGACTTCTTACCAGTACTTCCTTCGCTCTGTCATAATCTCCTTCTTCTATTAAAGAAATTGCCAGAACGTTGAACGCAGAACGGTGGTTGAGACAGAAGTTCCTGTAATCTTCTGAGTAATACACATTTGGATTATCCAATTCTCTCCACTGATATTTATTCATCATATTGTCATACATCACATCGGTATCCACCTGATAATCTTGAGGATTAGGGTTTTTAACAGGTAAAAGTCTGTAAGCAATCCCTTCCTGAACCACATAAGGCTTAATGTTGATGTTGAGAGAGTTCATCGACGTAGTATTGAAATAAATTGGTCGCTCCCAGTTACTATTTACGATCAAATCGATCACCGCCAAATCATTTTTCTCCAAGCCTCTTCCCTGAATACCCCAGGACATTCTGTCTACTAGCCTGTCTTGAAGCGACTCTGGAATGATACCCATTGATAGTAATTTTGCAGTGTCTATGTTCAGGAACATAGATTTGGATGGTACGGAATTGTAGAAGCTTCCGGTGCTCAGTGGAATTCTCAAACCTTTATGTTCTTGCTTGATCAAATCCAGAAAACGCGAAGCACTAATGGCACCTTTGATACTCTTATTTTCTACCACCGGTAGATAGTCATTCAATCCTCCTTGTTGGTAGTTTTTGAGTGAAAGGCTAAATGGCAGTGGCTCAGACTCATAAGCATCACGCATCATCTGGCTGATGTACCAGTCTGTATTGAAGTAACTCAACACAACTACACGCACGTCTGTACGATGACCTTCTACCTCCTGTGCATACCAAAGTGGGAAAGTATCATTATCTCCTCCTGTGAATAAAATGGCATTCGGTGCACAGCTGTCCAGATAGTTTTTCGCAGCATCTACTGAGAAATATCTGTCAGACCTGTCATGATCATCCCAGTTTTGAGCAGCCATAAGCGTTGGGATACCGAGTCCAAGTACGGTTGAAATAACTGCCAGAAGCTTTTTGTTTTTGACGATAGCACCGAGTAGATCGTATATCGCTAAAACGCCGAATCCAATCCAAATTGCAAAAACATAGTAGGACCCTGAGTAAATGTAGTCACGTTCTCTTGGCTCCACCGGTGGCGAGTTGAGATATAGTACCAACGCTGCACCTGTCAGGAAGAACAGGAGTAGGGTCACTGCAAAGTACTTTTTGTCTTTTTTATATTGAATAAATACGCCAAGAAGTCCAAGTAATAATGGTAAGGAATAGTAGATATTTCGTCCTTTGTTGTCCTTGATCAGATCTGGTAGATCTGTCTGGAAAGCTCCATTGATGCCTACCCATCCGGCATCTTGTATGTCCGATGCCCGTCCGGAGAAATTCCACATGAAGTATCGGGTGTACATGGTTCCCAATTGATGGGTGATCATGAAGTAGATGTTGTCTACAAAACTTGGTTTTTCACCTTCTCTCAGACCAGTGATCTGCATGTATCTTCTTTTGTGAGTTGGCTGGCTGCTGTACATCCTTGGTAGGATAGTGGTATGCGCAGGATCATAGATGTATTCGAGCTTGTGGTCTTTGATCTCGTATCCATCTTCACCTCGCATGTAGATGGCGTCTCCCTGTTTTTGATCTGTGACCTGCGCTGTATAATACTGGCCATGGAAAAGAGGACGGCTGCCATACTGCTCACGCTTCAGGTAACTTACGAATGATAGTACATCTTCAGGGTTATTTTCGTCGATCGGAGGATTGTAATTGCTTCTGATTAAGACCAGAGTGTAAGAAGAGTATCCGATGATGATGAAAGTAAAGCTCAACAATATAGTGTTGAGGGTAAGTTTTTCCTTTTTTATGGAATAATAAATTCCATAGATCAATGAACCGAGGAATGCAACACCAAAGAAAATCACTCCAGAACCGAACGGTAATCCGAGTCCATTTACAAACCAGATTTCAAGTGTACCGGCAATTGACGGAAGTCCTGGGATTACACCTAGCATAATGGCCAAAATACCCGCTCCGGCTGCAGCCAAAGTGATGAATATTCCTCTTTTCGTAATTTTTTCGTGGTATTTGAAGTAGATAATTAGGCCTAGAGCTGGTAAGGTCACGAGATTCAGCAAGTGAACTCCGATAGACAAGCCCATCATATATGCTATCAAGATCAACCATTTATTGGTCTGAGCTTCATCATTGATGTTTTCCCATTTCAGAATGGCCCAAAAAACAAATGCAGTGAAGAAAGCCGACATACCGTAAACTTCTGCTTCTACAGCACTGAACCAGAAAGAGTCTGAGAAAGTACAAGAAAGTGCTCCCACCACACCAGCTCCCATGATCAGCCATGTTTGCTCGGTGGTTTCCTCTCCCGCCTTGATTTTCAATACACGCTTTACAAGGTGTGTTATCGACCAGAAAAGGAATAAAATCGAAAAGGCACTACTCAGTACGCTTAGCATATTCACCCAAAAAGCGACTTGTGATAAATCTCCGAATGCAAGAAGCGCAAAAATTCTACCCACTAAAAGGAAAAACGGCGCTCCTGGAGGATGCGGCACCTCTAGTTTATAAGAACAGGCTATGAACTCACCACAGTCCCAAAAACTGGCTGTTGGTTCGACCGTGAGTGTATAAACAATAAGTGCTATGGCGAATGTAATCCAGCCAAAAATGATATTAGTCTTTTGGTATCCCATCATGATGATATTGAGTCAACAGGCGAAAATAGCAATTATGGCTAATAATCCTGTAGATAGATTTTTTATTGTCAATTCGAAAGCAATCTTAGAGTAAGATTTGTAGAAATCAATCCTGGTCTAATGCAAAAAATGTTAAATGGCTTATCTATATGCCAGCAAATAATAGATGAGCCAAAGAAAAAAGAATAGTCCATAAGAGCTAAGCACGATAAATACGGAGATTTTCCATTTCTTATTACTCAGCCAAAAAATACCAGTCATAAGAAAAAACCAGTAGACGGCTTCAAATACATTGATAGCCTTGAGTGGGTATATCCAGCGCGTGTTGAGACTTTCGTAATCAAATAAATTGATCAGGCTCAGAGGGTAAAATGCTACTACGTCGTGGTAATTTGGATCTCCGGCTGAAACCAAAAACCAAAGTACTTTTCCCAGCTCCGGGATAATAAACACCAGTTCCATGATCATGACCATTTTCCATAGCTCACTGAAGGTAAGTTTATAACCAAACATAAAGCTTCCCACCCAAATGATAAAAGCTGTTAATGTAAACTTCCAGGCCAGATAAATCGGTACTACGAGGTATTCCAGGCCAAAAAATAACTCCATGATCCACATCTCGCCACGCTCTTGTAACACTTCGAAAGCCGCTATTTCATCATAAACAAAGAGCCGTTTCAGGAAAAATGAGGTGAAATATAACAAGCACACAATCAGAAAAAATAGTTTGCTATCTACAGAGAACCACTGATCTAGAAAGCTTTGTCTGTATTTTTGTATCAATTGCATAGGTGTAAAAATGAATCAGAAAATGATTTATTCAAAGTTTCGGTCAATCACCAAAGAGTGAACGCATCCTCATAGACAGAGTTGCTGAAGTTCCGGACTTGTCGAACAATTCTGCGATTTCATCGTCTCACTTTATGATTGAAACATTTTTGGAACAAAACTTGTCGGTCAGCCTTTATCAAAAGGTAAGATTATGAAGCGTTTACTTTTTATAGGAGTTTTGATGATTGGCTTTTCTGCGAATGCACAGATGACTCAGGTGCCGATTGATAGCAGCTACAGTTTGCTGAACAATCCCTACATTCAGCTAGAGGCAACTCAGGCAATCAATGATATGTATAATTTCCGTTTTGAGCGCTCCATGTCTCACTTTCGATATATCCGAAATCAGTATGGATGGCATCCACTTCCATATTTTCTGATGGGATTGAATTATTGGTGGCGGATCATGCCCAACTTCAATGAAGAAAAATATGATGAGGAGTTTTTTGCCTACATGGACACAAGTCTGATGCTATCTGAAAGACTATATCAGGACCTGAATACTGTAGAAGGTGCGTTTTTCCTTTCGGTGACTTACGCCTTTCAGGGTAGATTACTTTCTGAGCGACATGAGTGGACCAAGGCCGCATTGGCTAGTAAAAATGCTTTGAAATATCTGGAAGAAAGCCGTGGAAATGGAGATTTGAGTCCGGAACTACTGATTGGAGATGCGCTATTCAACTTTTTTGCTGAATGGGTTCCCGAGAATTATCCGTTTTTAAAGCCTGTGGTAGCTCTGTTTCCGGATGGTGACAAAGAACTTGGGATTCAGCAACTGAAGGTGGTAGCCAGAAACGCATTTTATACCAGGACTGAAGCCCAGTATTATCTGATGTGGATTTCTTATTACGAAGAAAAAGACATGGCTACTGCCATGCAAGTAGCAGAATATTTACACCAGACATTTCCTAGAAACGCCTATTTTCATCGTTTTTACACACGGTTGCTATATCAAACAGGGAATTATGATTTAGCCACTAAAGAATCACGATCTATTCTGAATCGGCTGGACAGTGCATACGAAGGGTATGAGTATAATTCAGGTAGGTATGCGGCCTTTTTTCTTGGTCATATCAGCGAAATCAAGCATCAATATGAAGACGCCAAAAAGTATTTTAAGTTAGCTATGGAGTTTGGGGAAGCAATTGATGCTACGGACAAAGGTTATTACATATTTTCGGTGTTACATCTTGGAAGGATTGCTCAAAAAGAAGGAGAAGTGGATATTGCCAGGACGTACTTTAGGGATGTGAAAAAACTCACTAAACGAAAGCATTCGGCCAATATAGAGGCACGAGAAAGACTGCAAGAGTTATAAATGTATGAATCATAAAATGAATGTTTTAATCACTGGAGGAGCCGGTTATTTGGGAGGCTATTACGTGAAGAATTTACTTCAAACGGATCAAGTGGATCGGTTGGTAGTCTATTCCAGAGATGAATTGAAGCATTTTGATTTAAAACTTGAGTTGGGTGATCTGGCGCGAAGGGTGGAATTTGTAATTGGTGATGTACGCGATCTTGGTAGACTAAATGAAGTGATGAATGGAATAGATTTGGTGATTCATTCTGCGGCACTCAAGCAAGTAGATGTCTGTGAGGAAAATCCTTCCGAGTGTCTGAAAACAAATGTTGATGGAACGAGAAATGTGTTGGAATCAGCCAAAACCAGTGGGGTTAGTCAATTCATTTTTATTTCTACCGATAAGGCGGTGGAGCCGGTTAGTGTTTATGGTAATTCAAAGCAAGCAGGTGAAAAGCTGGTGCTGAAAGCAAATAGTGAATCGATCAAAACCAATGTTCTAAGACTTGGAAATCTGATTGGCTCGCCAGGTTCAATAGCAGACAAAATTAGAAAGCGCGCAATTAAAGAGATTACTCTATATGATGCACTTGCAACGCGTTTTGTTGGAAATCTGGAAGGTGCCTGGGAATTATTGGAGGAAACTATGTTACTGAAAAATGGGGGAAACATGATTTTACCACGGTTAAAATCCATTGAGGTAAAGGATTTGATCTATTCTCTTGACCCCACTATCAAGATACGGGAAGGAGATCCACGAACTTTCGAGAAGTCACATGAAAAACTGGCTAATGGTTCCGAAATGGAACGAGCGGTTCAAACTCAAAAAATGTTAATCATTCCACCGCAAAATCTCAGTGAAGATGAGGCTTTAGACCAATTTAGAGGTGTTAAGGTGTCGGTTAAAACCTATTCGTCTGAAGAATGCTTGGTTGATGCTACAGGTTTATTGAAATAACGATAAAAACTTTTCGGTCTGGCTATTGACCGAATACTCTTTTTCGATGAGGTCCATTCCCTTTTTACCCATCTGAATTCTAAGGACCTCATCAGCTAGCAATTTCTTCAAATATGCTCCCCACTCCTCAGGAGTATTTGAAAGATATCCAGTTTCGCCATCTCTGATTATTTGTGGATTTACACCAATCGGAGAAGCTACTGCCGGAACCCCAATCGATAAATATTGGATCAATTTGAAACCACATTTACCTTTTGACCACTCATTATCTTCTAGAGGCATTACACCAATGTCCATTTTCCTTAAATCATCCACTTCAGTTTCCCGCTTCCATTTGATGAATCTGAAGTTTTTCAGCGGTAGCTCAGGATTTTTATTGGCAATTACCAAAAACGCAAAATCTATTTCTTGTTCTAGTTTTTGTAAGACAGGGAGGAGGGAATCCAAATAGAAAAGTGTAGAGTGTGAACCGGTCCAGCCAATTGTGGGTAATTGAGTTGTTCCGGGATTGGGTTGGCGTGTTTCCATTTGATGAATGGAAGTATTTACCACAGTGGGGAAGAAAACAACTTGTTGACAATAGTTCTTGGCAAAATCAGCTAGGAAATCATTTCCTGCTGTCACGTTCCAGCTCCATTTGCAGGTGCTGGCAATTTTCGATCGCCACTTCAATTTCCAAAGCAATCCGGAATCGTGACCATCATTCATCCAAATGGCATCATCAAAGTCGAAGATGATCTTTTTACGAAGGACTTTTGCAATCAACCATTCAAAAACCGGCGGACCGAGTGGAGTCAATTCACGGTGTATGAGCACATAGTCATATTTTGTTACGTTAAAAAGAATTAGAAATCTTCGAAGATATCCCGAGGCGATAGCAATTATTTTCTTTAACTGCTGGCCTTCCAGATACAAGTTTTTCCATCCTTTTACTGAGTAAAATGATTGAAAACTCCATTCAATTCTTTCTGAATCTAGTGTTGGTAAAAAATGCTCGAACCGAAACCGCTGTGATGGTGCTTCACCTAATGGATATGGAGCGAGAATAAGGAGTTTTCGTTTCAATTGATTTTGAATCTTTTTTGCTCTACATCAGAAAGAGGTGGAAGCAGACCAGTATCTTGAGGCAATTTCAACTCCCATTTTTTAATGCTACCATCTAGCGATGAAGAATACAAGGTGTTTCCGTTTTTGAATATAAGAGAGGTAATTTCTTTTCTGTGACCGCTCAAGCGGTGTATCACATCTCCATTGTTATCCCAAATGAAAATAATTCCTGATTGATCTCCTGTGGCATAGAGCTGATCTGTTAAGAATAAGGAAGCTGAAACTGCGGCTTGATGTGTGGGGCCTTTTACCTTTAGCATTCCTTCACTAGTCCATATTTTCGTTTTCCCATCAGCATTCGTAGTAAGCAAGTATTTACTTGAAGGTGAAATCGCTACACTTCTTACACTATCGGATTGATCTTCGAGTTTAAGTAAAAGTTTTCCTTTCGGACTCCATATCCTTGGATTCATATCTCCACAAGCAGTTGCCATGTAGCCCGTAGACTGATTTACGGAGATAGTTGAAACGGGGAACTTCATTCCAACCAAAGTTGATACTTCTTTATATCTCTTGTCGAGGACAAGGACAGTTTTCTCGCTCGTACCCACTGCCAAAAAGAAAAGTGCATTGCCAATATATCCCACTGATGATATTGGGCCATCGCTCAAAGTAAGGTTCTTAGTGATTGCTTCCCGGTTGATATTAAAGATGGCAATCGTGCCATTTTTTCTACCCAGGATCATGGAATTTCTTTCAGAGATTTCAGCAGAACTTATTCCATCAAAAGATGAGATTTCATTGATGACATTTCCATCTTCAAATACATAATAATGCGCCACACCCGAACTGAAAATATTGATTAATCGATCCGAACCAATGCTCATTTGTATGATAGGAGCAACGTTTTCGATCACGTTTTCATAAAAAATATTTTGCTTGGGTAAAGATTGATAATAATTGGTGATGATGGAGTCTTTGCTAAGTGAAGATGCGTACCTCATTAGTTTGGCTGCCAGAGTTGGGTCGTTGCGCTCTACAGATTTGGCTTCTAAGTATATTCTGAAGGCTTCGGATAAATTTTCAGATGAAGTGTTATTTTTTTCTGCCGGGGCAGTTTCTTGATTAGAATTAGATGCGATCAGGTTTGTCAAAGAAAGAGACAGTGAGTCAGACTGGTATTTTAAGCTATCGATCTTTGCGTTAAGTCTCTTGGATGATTTTATCAATTCATTTTTTGTTTTTGCCAACTCGATTTCAAGCATTGAGATTTCTGGATTTCGAGTTGTATCAAATCTTTGAGTATTTAAAAAACTGAGTACCCTAGTTAAAGAGTCAACTTTAAATTGAAGAAAATTGGTTGATTTTCTATTGGCTATTTCTGTGATCTTAACAAGCTCCTGAGCCTCTTTTAGGGAATTTTTTGTTTGATTCAGCTCTTTTTGGAGTTTCAGAAGAGTTGCAGAATCTTCTTTTGTGCTTGTCTTGTAAATAACTTCTGGGGATTTTGACTTAGCAATGGTCAGTTCAGATTGAACTGCAACCAAAGAATCTTCAAGCATTTCTAATTCTTCCTGTAGTGAGTTAATTTCATTTTGAAATAGGCTGATTTGAGCATTTGATTTGTTATTTGCTAATTCGCTCTGTTTAATTAGTTCTTCTGCTTCTCTCAAAGAGTTTCTGGTTTCATCGAGTTTCATCTGCAGTTCAATAATCGAGGCAGAATCTGTTTTATGGATTGTTTTGAAAATGACTTTGGGTTTATCTGAAGCGGGATTGGATAGTTTAGCTTGCATTATAGATAATGAATCTTCATAAACTTTTATCTGTTCAGCAAGCCTTAAAACTTCAGTTCTGGCTATTTTATCCTCTTCTGTTTCTATAAATACTGTGTCAATACTGGTTTCAACGGCCTTTTTTTCTTCTGTCGAAGAACAAGCACCAATAATCGAAACAATGATAGTTGCTAGAATAAAATGGATTCTCTTTGAGATCATGGTTTAAAATTAACTGCTCTCAGATGCAGAACCTTATATTTACAGTGAATTTTAATCATCTATTAGACGGATTATAGTGAATACATGACCTTTCAGGATTTAATCATCACACCTATTTACCTGCTTTTATTCATAGGGTTGGCTTTCCTGATCAAACCTATGGTTACCACAAAAGAGACTGCCCGTTACTTTATTCCTGCGTTATTGATTCGTTTTTTTGGCGCGATTATGCTGGGGGTCATCTACCAGTTTTACTATGATGGCGGAGATACTTTCAACTACTTCACTCATGGAAGCAAGTGGATATGGGAGGCATTTTTAGAAGATCCTGGGCTGGGAATAAAGATGCTATTTGAATCCGGTGGAAAAGTTCGTATGCCAGAGACTTTTCAATATAGCCAATACATATGGTACTATAAAGACCCTCAATCATTTCTAGTAGTTAGAATTGCAGCAATATTTGACATATTCACTCTCCATACCTATTCGGCCACAGCATTGTTCTTTGCATTTTTTAGTTTCTCTGGACTTTGGGCATTATTTACAATAGTTTCGAATAGGTATCAACGCCATAATGTATTGATTCCCATAGCAATACTTTTTATTCCAAGTGTCATATTTTGGGGGTCAGGGATATTAAAGGATACAATTACTTTGGGTGCATTAGGATGGTTTGTCTTTGCCACTTACCAAGTCATAGAAAAGAAAAAAATCAATCTCCTTAATTTGTCAATCATCGGGCTTTCGAGTTTGTTGATTTTATCCATTAAACCTTATATCGTTATAAGTGCAGTACCTACGATGGTGGTTTGGGTTTTTTGGAAAAACATCATAAGTATCGAAAATTGGGCTCTTAGAATTATGATCGTACCAGTGCTTGGTGGATTATTTTTAATAATCGGATATTTGAGTTTGAATCAGATAAGTAACTACAGTGAAAAGTATTCAATAGATGCAATAGCTCAAACTGCAGCAGTAACCGCCTATGATATTCGGTATGGATGGGGCGCAAGGACTGGTGGAGACGGAGGTTACGATTTAGGAGAACTTGATGGTAGCTGGCAGAGTATGCTTCGATTGATGCCACAAGCCATAGTAGTGACTTTGTTCAGGCCTTTTCCATGGGAGGTAAAGAATCCATTGATGCTTTTGAGTGCTTTGGAAGCTATTCTTATAAGTTTCCTTACAATTAGAATGCTTTTTAATGGCGGATTTAGATTGATTCTTCAAGATCCATTTTTGGTATTTTGCCTGGCGTTTTCATTGCTTTTTGCATTTGCAGTGGGGGTGAGCACTTTCAATTTTGGCACTTTGATGCGGTACAAAATTCCTATGATGCCGTTTTATTGGTTAGCATTAGTTTCAAAAAATGAAAAATAAGCATCCAAAAATTTCCATTGTTACTCCTTCGTTCAATCAGGGTCAGTTTATCGAAGAAACGATTTGCTCAGTTTTGGATCAGGGCTATGATAATCTTGAATATATCATTATTGACGGAGGGAGTAAAGATGAAACAATAGATATCATCAAAAAGTACCAAAAGCACCTTACTTTTTGGGAATCTAAACCAGATAAAGGTCAAAGTGATGCCCTCAACAAAGGGTTGAATTATTGTACCGGAGAAATATTCAACTGGTTGAATAGTGATGATCTGCTTGCTGCAGGTTCATTGAGCGTGATTGCAAAGGAATTCGAAAGTCCGCAAATTGAAATCGTATCTGGCCAGGAAATTTATTTTGAAGGTACAAACGAAGAACAGAGATATGGGTCAATTATTTTTCCAGAGCTTGAGCAAAACTTAATTCACGGAGTAATTTATCAACCTTCTACTTTCTGGCGAATGTCCGCTTTAAAGCCTTTACTTCCGATTAATGAGGATTTTCATTATTTAATGGATACCCTGTTATGGGTTAAGTATATTTATTCGAACGGAATTTCAGGTATTAGGAAAATTGAAAATACACTGGCAAAGTTTCGCCTTCATGAGAGTTCTAAAACTGTAGGCCTTCCTGATGAATTTGTCAGGGAGCGATGGAAATTGAGGTATCAGCTTTTGAAAGAATTGGATCCTGAGCTATTGTGGTTAGATGATTTTATTTCTTTGAAAACTGACATTTTCACCGAACAATCATGGCCATCACAAAGAACAGAAATTGAAATAAAAAGAATTCTGACATTAATGGTAGAGGAACTTTGCTATGAGTTCTATCGGGATTTCGAATACAAAAATGCAAGACGAGCAGTTAATTTAGGTTTCAAACATGCTGCTTTTTCTTATAAGTTGTTTAATTATTTTGTGAAGTTGAATTTGGTACCAACTTCATTGCTCAACCGACTAAGATATGGCCAATCCTAAGTTGTCTGTTCTGTTATCGGCATTCAATGCTGAGAAATATATCAGGGAGGCTGTTGAAAGTATTTTAAATCAGACTTTTACAGATTTTGAGTTATTGATAGCTGATGATGGTTCAAAGGATAGGACAAGGAGAATTATTGATTCTTTTGAAGATCCCCGGATCAGGATTTCGCATAATGAGGTAAATCAAGGAAAAACTGCAACTATCAATCGGCTGTTTACCTTATGCACTAGAGAATTTGCCACCATCCATGATGCGGATGATTTTTCTGATCCAGAGAGATTGGAAAAGCAGGTTGAGTTTTTGTCTAACAATCCCGATCATGTCGCTTGCGGCGTGAATTTCATTACGATTTTGGAAAATGGAGATGAATTTGGTAGATCCAAAATGAATGTAAGCAACGAAACGATATGGGGCGAAATTGCTTTGCAAAGTCAGATGCACGGCCCTACGGCAGTTTTTCGAACCGAGGTAGCGGCTAGGCTTGAATGCATTTATCGCTCCTATTTTCAAGATAATTTTGAGGATATAGATTTTTTATATCGTTTGTTTTCATTTGGTAAAGTGGCGAATTTGACCGAGCACTTATACTATTATCGTATTCTTCCGGATTCATTATGTCGAAAAAATGTGACAGTCAGAAATCGAAATCTTTACAAGGTGGTTTACCATTTATTAACCCAGAGAAAAGAATACGGGAAGGATGATTTACAATCGGGGCAGGTAGAGAAGGTGGATGAATTTTTTGAATCTGTAACCGAAAGTTATCGTAATGACTCATCGAAAATCCATCGCGAGGCAGCAGCCTATTATTTATATTGGCGTTTAAATCGTCAAGCAATTCTTGCTTCGGCTGTAGCTATTAAGAATAACCCACTTGACTTGGTGAATCTTAGAACACTTTTATATTGCATTCGAAAAATTATTTTCTCATGAAGAAGCTCATTTACTTGATATTTAGGAGGTTTTACTGGAATTATCTTCATTATCAGGAAATTGAGCTGAGGAAGAATTTCTCCTTAGGTAATACAATTAGGTTTGATAACCTTTCTCTAGACGGAAATGTCACTATCGGAGACTATACCTATTTAAATGATGGTTGTAGAATAGATAGTGGTGAAAATTCTAAAGTCGAAATTGGAAAATATTGTGCAATCGGCAGACGTGTGCATATAACTGGCAAAACTCATTCACTGGAGTTTCCTACATTGTCAGAAGAAAATCCCGTAATAAAGCATGATGAAGCTGATACTGTTGTTGGTGATCATGTTTGGATTGGGGATAATGTATATATAGGCCCGGGAGTAACAATCGGAAATTATGCAATTATTGGAGCTTTGTCAATGGTAAATAAGGATGTTCAGGATTTTGAAGTAGTGGGTGGCGTGCCGGCTCGTCATATAAAATTCAACACTAAGCACAGGAAATATCCAAGGTGAAAGTTTTACATATATGCATCTGGTATCTGAATAGAGAAAATCAGCATGAAGCTGTTTGGATAAACAACCATTTGAATTACTGAAATTTTGAGAGAAAAGATGATAAGCGAAAAGAATCACAAGGTATTACATGTAACAAATTGGTATTTTTCTCACATTAACCATCATCGAGTTCCTTTTATTAAAGAGCACTTTAAAGCATTGAATCTGTATAGTGATGGTGAATTAGTGCATGTAGAGGTTCAGGACTCTCAGGACGTTTGGTTCTCAATCAATTACGATAAATTATCCTCGAATGAAGAAAGTTTTGTGATCCAATCTCGCTTGCAGAGATGGATTGTAAAAGAATTGTTGACGACTTTTCTGCTTATTTATGTCTTGTTCAAAAAGCGATCCCATCATTTTGATGTAATAATAGTCCATGAAGCCTATCCACTTCTTACTTTTTACCATTATTGGAAGAAGCTATTCAAAACACCTTTAGTAATAATCGAACATTGGACAGCCTTTCATTATAATTTTAACCTGCCAAGAGAAACTAATAAACTATCCAGAGTTAAGCACATTTTTTCACAGGGAATTCCCCTTATTACTGTTTCCAATAGGCTAAAGAAAGATATTCAAGAGTTTTGTGACACCACAATTCAAGCTGAAGTAATCCCAAACGTTGTTCGAAAAAATATTTTCCATTTCAGTCCTGAAAAAATAATGGGGAAAGATTTTTCACGTTTTTTTATGCTCAATTATTGGAGAGAAATAAAAGATCCATTTCCAATCCTTTGGGCTTTTAAGGAGTATGTTCAGGAGAATCCAAATGTCTCATTACGAATTGGGGGGTTTGGCCCACTGTGGCAGAAAATGGAAGAATTTGTCAGAGACAATCATTTAGAAAACAATATTGAACTATTAGGCCCATTGGATAAAACGTCGATATCAAAAGAACTGAATCAGTCGAGTGCTTTTATTCATACAGCAGACTATGAGACTTTTTCGGTGGTTTGTGCTGAGGCAATATCTTGTGGCTGTCCGGTGATTGTAAAGAAATTAGAGGCGATTACTGAATTTATAAATGATCAAAACGGAATATTGGTTGACTCTGATAAGGATTGGTTAGCAGTTTTGAGGCGATTCGACCCTATCAAATATGATAGAAGGTTTATTGCTACAGAAGCGAATAATAGGTTTGATTCGGCGGTGGTTGGTAAAGAACTACATGAGTTCGTTACCAGTTTTATAAGATAAAATCAAATGTTGATTAGAAATAAGAACATTCTATTAATATCGCCCGAAAATTGGAATCATATTTTTGTTTCCAAGCATCAATATGCGGTTCATCTGGCAAAACGCAGCAATAATGTGTTTTTTCTGAATCCACCTTCTCATAGTTGGAAATCCACCGCAACTGATTACACCAACTTGTTTCAGCTTGATTACCAAGGATTTTGGCCAGGGTTGCGTCATATGCCTCGGTTTCTTCAAAAAATCAATATACGAAGTGTGTTTAACCGACTCCAAAAAATGATTGGAGGAAAGTTTGATTTAATTTGGTCTTTTGATAATTCAGTGTTTTTTGATTTTGATGCTCTACCTGATCAGGTTTTTAAAATCTGTCATATTGTCGATCTCAATCAGAATTTTCAATTTGTAAAAGCAGCAAAAAGCGCATCAATCTGCCTAACACCTTCAACTCATATCCTGAAGAAACTAAAACTCAGCAATCCCAATTCCCATTTTATCAATCACGGTCTGA
>JAUIAO010000121.1 GCA_030425425.1 Bacteroidia bacterium
TTGCCTTATATATTTTGCTAATTGATGTTGAAGGATACTCTTTCCTTTGGACGAATGGGAATCAGCTTGAATCCCTTTAAAACTCAAAAACTCCTGAAATGAAAGCGGGAATATCTCGTATGTAAGTGTACGCCCTCTCAAAGTCGTGGATAATTCTCTACTCAGCAAGGTGGATGATGATCCAGTGATATAAATTCGGCAATTTTCCTGGTCATTGAGTCTCCGGATAAATTTCTCCCAATGAGGCACCTCTTGTACCT
Organism: Bacteroidia bacterium; assembly: GCA_030425425.1. Classification (GTDB taxonomy): domain Bacteria; phylum Bacteroidota; class Bacteroidia; order Cytophagales; family Cyclobacteriaceae; genus Marinoscillum. Next base: position 261 of record JAUIAO010000121.1, read on the forward strand.
CATCAAAGAAAAACCAAACCAGTACCTCCTTATTCTCTGGATAAGTTGAATAATAGGTTTGTATAAGAGTATCCATATCTGAAAGTTCTACTGGGAAGAACCGATCATCCTCAAAATTTACGTACAGTAATCTATGATCCTCTACCTCATTTCTGAGTTGCTTGATTAGTTGAAAGCAAACTGATGTTTTCCCAGCCCTTCTTGGACCAATCAAACTCACAATTTTTTTAACATCTATGGGAATGTCTATTGATCGGTCGATGATATGATTCAGTGATTTTGAAACAGCATCAGCCACTATTTCTTTAGCTTTTCCTATTGTCAAACCCATTCTATCATTTATTTTTTATCTTTATTAACAAAGACAAATATAATTATATTGTCTTTTTAAATAAATACAATATTAAGTTCTATGTCTTTATCAATGAATACATAATTGTAAAATGATTCAATGAGAAAATCAAGAATGAACAATTCGATGACTAGACAAGTAAACGCAAAAAGGTACAATTGAAATTGTAAATGAATAATGTAGAGTCCCCAAAGAGCATAGTTCAAGTATAGATAAAGCATGGATGAAGTATAGATAAAGTATGGCGAAGTGCATTTCAAGTCAAATAAGTGTAATATTTATTTTGATTTATTTTGGTAAAAATTGCATTTCTTACTCTTTTGAAAAGAATACACTCTCAGTAAATGAAGAAAATCTTCAACAACATCTCTCCTGCTCAGATTATCATTGAATTTATTTCAGTGGTATTCGCCGTTTTACTGGCCTTGGGCCTTAATTCTTACAAGGAAACCAAATCCATGAATTCGGAAGCGCAGAAACTTAGAGCAGCAGTATTGAATGAGTTTAGAACCAACAAAGTGAAAATTGATTCAATCATACTGGTCAACCAAGATTATTTCAATTACCTGGACTCTCTAGTGAAGTTGGATAAAGAGCAGGTCACTTTCGTACAATTCCAATATGATTTGGACCTACTCACAAGCGCGGCTTGGGACCTTACCCAAAGTAATCAGGCTACAAGTTTGTTGAGTCAGAAATTTCTACTCGAAGCAGCAGAATTATATCAGGCACAGGATTTCTTCACAAGCTTCACGTCTGAAATGTTCAAAACGGTAGGACAGCTGATCCATGAACGGGAAAGCACACCTCCTTACAACACGGCTGTGACATTGTATTATAATATGAATATTCTCATGAATGCTGCCAAAGACCTTTCTTATGGTTATGATAGTT